>JAGWTH010000035.1 GCA_028868995.1 Burkholderiales bacterium
CGGGCGCAGGCCCGCGGGGCTGCCCGCGCCGCCCGGGTCGCCGCGGGTCAGGTGCCAGGCCAGCCAGCCCAGTCCGGCGACCACCGCGAGCGCGAGCACGGTGCCCGTCCAGAAGGCGCGCCGCCCGGGCCGGGCGCGCGGCGCGGGGACGGCGGGATCGGCTGCCGGGACCGGCGGATTCGGCGTGGGTGTGGCCATCGGATTCCTTCTTCTACGGATCGCGGGGCGCGGCGCCGGCCGCCGGCGGGCTGCCCGCCCCTCAAGAGTGCCTCAGGCGCGTAACGGCGGCGTGAGGGCTGTGTTGCTCTTCTGTGAAGTTGCATGCCGCGCGGGACCGGTTCAGGGCATGGCGAGCGGCAGCGGCCGGCCCTCGCAGGCGGCCGGCGCCGGCACGCGCAGGATCTGCGCCAGGGTCGGCGCGATATCGGCCGCCTCCACCCGCTGCGCGTACGCGCCGGGCCGCACCCAGCGCGGGCCCCACAGCAGCAGCGGCACGTGGGTGTCGTAGTCGTAGGGCGAACCGTGGGTGGCCACGGCCTTGCCGAACATCCAGTAGGGCCGGGTCACGTACTGCACGTCGCCCGACACGTCGGGGTGCCAGGTGTTGCGCATGGCCTCGAAGAACGGCGCGCCGGCGCGGCTGCCGGTCAGCAGTTCCTGCCGCGTATAGGCCGCGGCCAGCCCCGGCTGCGCCAGCAGCGCGTCGCGGGCGGCGGCCGCCACGGCGTCGAAGTCCAGGCCGCGCGCGGCGATCTCGCGCCCATCCAGCACCAGGGCGGAGGCGGACAGGCCGGACACCAGCCGGGGCGCCTGGAAGCGCTGCGCGAGATCCGCGTTCACCGCCGCCAGCAGCCGGCCGCCGTCGATCCGCCCCGACTGCAGGCCGTGCGCCAGTCTCCACTCCGGCGCGGGCATGAAGCCGTGGTCCGCGGTGAGTACCGCGAGCCATTCGTCCCGGCCCACCCTGCGGTCCAGGTCCTCGAAGAAGGACTGCAGCATCCGATCGATCTGCAGGAAGTGGTCCTGCGACAGGCGCGACTCCGCGCTCCAGCGGTGGTTGACGTAGTCGTGGCCCGACAGGCTGATGGCCAGGAGATCCGGCGCATCGTCGGCGCCCAGGTGCTCCCCCGCGATCGCGGCGCGGGCGAAGTCCAGCGTCAGCGCATCGGCGAAGGGGCTGGGCAGCAGCGCAGCGTAGAAGGCCGCATCCGGCTTCGCGGCGTCCGGCGCGCCCATCGTCATCGGCAGGCGGCCGCCGCGCGGGCCGTACCAGGGCTGGTCGTCGGGCAGCGAGCGGCCATAGGCTGCCTCGGGCAGCAGCGGCTTCCACTCGGCGTGGAAGAAGCGGTCGGCCGGCCGCGCGCCGTTGAAGGCCTCGACCCAGGCCGGGTGCTCGCGCAGGTAGTACGTGGTGGACGCGAACCGGCCGCTGTCGCCCAGGTACATGTAGGCCGTGCCGGCATGGCCGGCCGTCAGGATGGCGCCGCGGTCCTTGCCCGAGACCGCGATCACCTTCGAGCGCGGCTGAAGCCGCCTGAGCACGTCGCCCAGGGTCTCGACCTTCAGGTTGCGCGGGCTGGTGCCGTCCATGGCATGGGTCGCGTGGCCGATGTATTGCGCCTGCGGGTCGGCCGTGCAATAGGTCGCGCGGCCGCTGGCGCGGTCGATCCATTCGTTGCCGATGATGCCGGTGCGGTGCGGGTAAGCGCCGGTCAGCACGGTGGCATGGCCGGCGCCGGTCACGGTGAAGGCATGGCCGTAGTACGCCTGCTCGAACGACGCGCCGCGGTCCAGGAAGCGGGCGAAGCCGTCGGGCGCGAGCTGGTCGCGGTAGGCAACCACTTGGCGCTGCGGCAGGCCGTCGATGACGATCAGCACCACCAGCTTCGGCCGCGGCGCCGGCGCGAGCGCCGCGCACGAGGCGAGCGCCAGGCCCAGGACGATCGCCAGGGCGGCGCGCAGCAGCGATGCGGTCTTCATGAACCGCGAGCCTAACTCAGGCGCGGACCCGGCCGCTGGCGATGTAGATCCCGCCGAAGCCGCGGGTGCGCACCTCCACGTCGCGCAGGCGCTGTGCCAGCAGGGCCCAGGGCCGGTCCAGGCCTTCCATGCAGGTCACCGAGTACAGCGCCGCGCCCAGCACGAACAGGTTGGCCGGCAGCATCCAGGGCGGCGCCCACTGCAGGCCGGCGGCCACCACGCGGGCGCCCGGCTTCAGGTGCGCCAGCAGGTGGTCCAGCGCCGCGGGGTCGCGCAGCACGTCGTGGGTGAAGTGGAACAGCGCCGCGTCGGCGCGGCCCTGCAGCGGCGCGTCGGTCGCCGTGGCCTGCAGCAGCGCGATGCCGCTCCATCCCTGCTGCAGGATCCGCTGGCGGGCCAGCGCCAGCATCTCCGGCGAGGGATCGATCCCCACGATGCGGCCCTGCGCCCCGATGCGCCGAACCAGCGGCCCGAAGCTCAGCCCCGTGCCGCAGCCCACGTCGATCACCGTGTCGCCCGGGCGCAGGTCCAGCAGCGCGATGGCCTCCGCGCGGATCGGCTCGAAGGGCAGCAGCTCCAGGTCGTAGTGCGCGGCGCGGTGCCGGTACTGGGCGATCGCGAGGGACGGATCGGGCCTCCGCCCCGGGCCGGAGGGGGAGGCCATCGATCGTCCGCTAGTGGGTGATGACGACCAGCACGCTGCAAGGCGCGTGCTCGATCAGGGCGCCGGAGATGGAGCCGCGCCACCAGCGCGCGGCCCAGCTGTCCAGGTGCTTGTGGCCCACCACGATGAGGTCGGCGCTGACCTTCTTGGCGTACTTGACGATCTCGTCGATCGCCTCGCCGGTCACCACTTCCCCGCGCGCGGAGGAGCCGCCCTCGGACAGGCGGCGCAGACCGTCGTCGAGCACGCCCTGGTACTTGCGCCGCTCGCGCTCCTCGAGTTCGACGTCGTACACGCCGCCTTCCAGGCCGACGAAGCTCATCGCGGAGGGCATCACCGCCACCAGGTGCAGCTCCGAGTGGCTCCACTGCGCCACGTCGCGGCAGTCGAGCAGGGCCTTCTGGCCGGCATCGGAGCCGTCGTAGGCCAGCAGGATCTTCTTGTACATGGCAGGGACCCCCAATGACGCGCCGCGGCCCCATGCCCCGGCTGGCCGCAGTATGGACCGCAAGCCGCGGCTTGGGCAATGCGCGTGCCTACGTTCTAACCCTTAGCGCTCGGCCAGCGCGGCCAGCACGCCGGGCGCGAAATGGCGCTGCGCCACGTCGGCCAGGCGGTCGAACACGCCGTCCAGGGTGGGCGCGGCCGCGCCGAACAGCGCATGCAGCACCTCGGCCTGCTCGAACAGGCCGTGCAGGTAGACGCCCAGCACGTTGCCCTCGGCGTTCTGCCAGCCCAGGCCGTCCGGCAGCGCGACATGGCCCCGGGCCATGCCGGCATGCTGCGCGGTGCGGCCCGTGTGGATCTCGTAACCGTGCACCGCCACGCCCGCCAGAGGTGCCCAGGCACCGTGCAGCGCGCCGAACACCGAGCTGGTGCGCCGCACCGTCTTGGTGGATGCGAACTGCGTGACCAGCGGCAGCAGGCCCAGGCCGGGCGCGTTGCCGGCGAGGTCCTCGGGGTCGACCAGCGCCTCGCCCAGCATCTGCAGGCCGCCGCAGATGCCCAGCACGCGCCCGCCCTGCCCCGCGAAGCGCGTCACCGCCGCGGCGAGGCCTTGCGCGCGCAGCCATTGCAGGTCCTCCGCCGTGTTCTTGGAGCCGGGCAGGATCACCCCGTCGGCGCCCTCCAGCCCCGCCGGGGTGCGCACCCAGCGCAGGCGCAGGCCCGGGATGTTGGCCAGGGGCTGGAACTCGTCCAGGTTGCTGATGCGCGGGTACGCCACGACGGCGATGGTGGTCGCGGGCTGGGCCGCGCCTCCAGCGGCGCGCTCCTCGAACACGCCGTCCTCCTCGGGCAGGCCGTGCTGCCACACCATGGGGATCGTCGCCACGGTGGGCACGCCGGTGAGCTCGCGCAGCTGCTGCGGCCCGGGCGCGAGCAGCGCCGGGTCGCCGCGGAACTTGTTCAGCACGAAGCCGCGCAGCAGCGCGCGCTCGGCCGGTTCCAGCAGCGACCAGGTGCCATAGAGGTGGGCGAAGGCGCCGCCGCGGTCGATGTCGCTCACCAGCAGGCAGCGCGCCTCGCCGTGCAGCGCCACGCGCAGGTTCACGTGGTCGCTGTCGCGCAGGTTGATCTCGGCCGGCGAGCCGGCGCCCTCGATCACGACGACGTCGTTCTCTTCCCGCAGCGCGTCGAGGGACTCGCGCACCCGCGGCCACAGGAGCGCGCTGCGCTCGCGCCAGGGGGTGGCCGTGAGCGCCGCATCCACCCGGCCCAGCACCACCACCTGGCTGTGGGTGTCGCGCTCCGGCTTGAGCAGCACCGGGTTCATGCGAACGTCCGGCTCGGCGCGCGCGGCGAGGGCCTGGAAGTACTGCGCGCTGCCGATCTCGCCCAGGGCGCCGTTCGCGGCCGGCACGACGCGCGCGTTGTTGCTCATGTTCTGCGCCTTGAACGGCACCACCTTCAAGCCCTGGCGCGCATACCAGCGGCACAGCGCCGTCGCCAGCCAGCTCTTGCCGGCGCCGCTGTGCGTACCGAGCACCATGACGCAGGTGGCGGTCATGCGTTGGATTCCTCGCGCGGCAGCGCCACCCAGCGGCCCGCGACCGCGTGCACCTGCACGCGCCGGTCGAACACCTCTTCCACCGCGCGGTGCGTGGCCGGGTCGGCGCAGGCGCCGTGGTGGGCGACGCGGCCGGCGCGCACCAGCAGCAGGTCGTCCGCCTGCAGCGCCAGGCCGATCTCGTGCAGCACGCTCACCGCGGTGCCGCCGCGCGCCACGTGCCGGCGCACGATGGCCAGCCAGTCGGCCTGGTGCGGCGGGTCCAGGTGCGACAGCGGCTCGTCCATCAACAGGATGGGTGCGCGCACCGCCAGCGCACGCGCGAGCAGCACGCGCTGGCGCTCGCCGCCGGACAGGCTGCCCAGCGGGCGGTCGCGCCAGTCCAGGCACTGGGTCTCCGCCATGGCGGCGCGCACGGCCTCGCGGTCCTCGGCGCCGGCGTTGCCCAGCCAGTCCTGGTGCGGCAGCCGGCCCAGCATCACCACGTCCTCGGCCAGCAGGTCCTCGGCGCCGGCTTCGGCCTGGCCCAGCCAGGCGATGGCCCGGGCGCGCTCGCGCGCCGGCCAGGCGGAGGCGGGCCGGCCGAGCAGCTCGATGCGCCCGCCGGCCGGCAACAGCTGCGCCAGCGCCTTGAGCAGCGTGGTCTTGCCGGCGCCGTTGGGGCCGGCCACCGCGGTCCAGCGGCCGGCGGGCAGCGTGAGGTCGACGCCATCCAGCACGACGCGCCCGCCCAGCGCCACGCGCAGGCCGCCGCAGGCGAAGGCCGCGGTGCTCACCGCGGCCTCCGCTGCATCAGCGCGAGCAGGTAGCCGCCGCCCAGCACCGCCGTCAGCGCCCCCACCGGCAGCTCGCGCGGGGCGAGCAGGCCGCGCGCGAGCACGTCGGCCGCCAGCAGCAGCGCGCCGCCGGCGAGCGCCGACAGAGGCAGCAGCCAGCGGTGGGTGGGCTTGCACAGCGCGCGCGCCAGGTGCGGCGCCATCAGGCCGATGAAGGCGACCAGGCCGACGTGCGCCACGGCCGCCCCGGTGGCCAGCGCCATGGCCGCCACCAGCAGCAGGCGCACCGGGCCGAGCGCGATGCCCAGGCTGGCCGCCGTGGTCTCGCCCAGGGCCAGCGCGTCGAGCGCGCGGCTGGCGAGCATCGCGGTGACCAGCGTGACGGCGAGCGCCAGCGCCAGCGTCGCGGTGCCCGGCCAGCCGAGGAAACTGGTGGTCCCGAGCAGGAAGGCCTGCATGGTGCGCAGCAGCTCCGGCGCCAGGAACATCGCCAGCGCCGCGCAGGCGCCGAACACCATGCCCACGATCACGCCGGCCAGCAGCAGCCGCGCGGTCTGCTGCACGCCGCGCGCCAGGGCCAGGGTCGCCGCCACCGCCACCAGGGCACCCACGAAGGCCGCGCCGGTGAGGCCGATGTGCGCGCCCCAGCCGGCCGCGGCCGGCGCCGCGCCCAGCACCACGAGCAGCACCGCGACGCCGAAGGCCGCGCCGGTGGCGCTGCCCAGGAGGTAGGGATCGGCCAGCGGGTTGCGGAACAGGCCCTGCGCCACCGCGCCCGCCAGCCCCAGCAGCGCGCCCGCGGTCCAGGCGCCCAGCGTGCGCGGCAGGCGGATCTCCCACAGGATGGTGCGGGCCGGGCCCTGCGCGTCGAACAGCGGTTCCCAGCCCGTGCTGCCGACCGCGAGGCCCAGGACCAGCAGCGCCGCGGTGGCGGCGAGCAGCCAGGCCGCGACCACCGCCGGCGAACGCGCCGCGCTGTTCATCGGGCGTCCCCGTGGCCGGCGAGGCAGCGCACCATCAGCCGCGCGGCCTCGGCCATGCGGGGGCCGGCGCGCACCAGCACGTCGCGCTCGGACGGCGTGAAAGTGCAGACGCGGTGCTCGCGCACGGCGCGCAGGCCCGCCCAGCCCGGGCGGGAGGCGATCGGCACGCCCTCCTCGTCGTCGGCCAGCATGATCACGTCCGGGTCGGCGCGCACCACGAACTCGGGATTGAGCCGCGGGAACGGGCCCAGCGCCGCCGGCACCACGTTGCGCGCGCCCAGGCGCGCCAGCAGCTCGCCGAGGAAGGAGGACTCGCTCGCGGCATAGGGCGCGGAGCTCACCTCGAAGTAGACGCGCTGGCCGCGCCGGTCCGCGGGCAGCGCCTGCGCGGCGCGGTCGATGCCCTGCGCGATGGCGCGCCAGGCCGCCTCGCCGTCGCGGGCGCCCAGCACGGGCCCCAGCAGCGCGAGCACCCGATGCACGTCGGCGAAGGTGCGCGGCTCCACCGCCAGCACCTTCAGGCCCAGCGCCTGCAGCCGATCGAGCGCGCGCGAGGAGGTCGGCGACAGCACCAGGTCGGGCCGCAGCGCCACGATGGCCTCGACCCGCGCGTCCTCGATGCCCCCCACGTGCGGCAGCGCCCGCACGGCCTCGGGGAAGTCGGACCAGTCGTCGACGCCGACGAGCCGGCCGCAGGCATCCAGCGCGCAGACGAATTCGGTGAGCGACGGCAGCAGCGTCACGATGCGCTGCGGCGGCCGGTCGAAGCGCACCGCCTGGCCGCGGTCGTCGGTGACGGTGAGCGCCTGCGCCGGCAGCAGCCAGGCCAGCAGGAGCAGCGCCAGCCAGCTACGCATGCGCGCGGCTCCACTCGCACACGATGCGGTGCAGCTGCTCCACGCCGTCGGTGAGCGCCGCCGGACCCGGCTGCAGGATGTCGGCCGACTTGATCTCGAACAGCTGGCCGTCGCGCACCGCGTTCACCTGCTCCCAGCCCGGGCGCACCGCGACCTTCTCCGGCCGGAACTTCTTGCCGCACCAGGAGCCGATCACGATGTCGGGGTTGCGGCGCACGATCTCCGCCGGGTCCGCCACGATGCGGTCCTTGCCCAGCGGCTGCGCGGCCAGCTCGGGGAAGATGTCCTCGCCGCCGGCCAGGCCCACCAGCTCCGACACCCAGCGGATGCCGCTGATCGCCGGCTCGTCCCATTCCTCGAAGTACACGCGCGGTGCGCGCGGCAGCGCGCGGCCCGCGGCCTCGATGGCGAGCAGGCGCGCGCGCATGCCTTCCAGCAGCGCGAGCCCGTCGTCGGCGCGGCCCACCATGGCCGCGACCTGGTACAGCATGGCGAAGATCTCCTCCACGCCGCGCTGGTTGAAGATGGTGACCTGCACGCCGTGGCGCACCAGCTGCGCGGCGATGTCGGCCTGCAGGTCGGAAAAGCCGAACACGCAGTCCGGCCGCAGCGCCAGGATCTGGTCGATCTTGGCGCTGAGGAAGGCGCTCACCTTCGGCTTCTCCTGGCGCGCGCGGCGCGGCCGCACGGTGTAGCCGGAGATGCCGACGATGCGCGCCTCCTCGCCCAGCAGGTACAGCCATTCCGTCGCCTCCTCGGTGAGGCAGACGATGCGGCGGGGGCCGCGCGGAATGGCCAGCATGCCGGCTCCTAGAACTGCACCCGCACCGAGGCCGTGACCTGGCGGCCCGGCTCGGGGTAGATGGACGTGGTCTGCCCGCCCGCGCAGCCGAAGGCCTGGGTGTAGAACTTGCGGTCGAACAGGTTGGTCAGGCCCAAGGCGAACTCCGCGTTGCGCTGGAACTGCCAAGCGTAGCGCGCATCGGCGGTGGCGTAGGCCGGGATGCGGCAGGTGTTGTCGAAGTCCGGATGCTGCGACCCCACCCAGTTCACGCCCGCGTCGAGGTGGTGGCCCGCCACGGGCACCCAGTCGCCGCGCACGGCCAGCGTCTGGCGCGGCACCAGCGGCACGTCCTTGCCGTCGTAGGGACCGGAGCGGAAGGTGGCGCGGCGCACGTTGGCGTTGACGCGCAGGCCCAGGGCCGCGGTGAGGGCGTGGCTCCAGTCGACCTCCAGCCCCTCGCGCAGGGTCGGGTCGAAGTTGACGTTGGCGCCGTAGGGCGCGTTGGCGGCGTTGGGATCGAAGCCGATCTCGTGGGTCAGCGCGCTGCGGTACAGGCGCGCGTCGAGGCTGCCGCGAGCGTACTTCCAGCGGGCGCCCACCTCGCTGTCCTGCGAGGTCTGCGGCTGGAGCATGACGTTCGGCTGGGTGAAGCTGAACTCGTCGGCATTGGGCAGGCGGTAGCTGCGGCCGACGCGGACGTACGCGGTCCAGTCCGCGGCGACCGGATGGCTCAGGCCCAGGTCCCAGGCGTTCTGGCGGTCGTCCAGCACGACGCCGCTGCCTTCCTTGTGCAGCTGCTCGGTGCGCACGCCGCCGGAGACGCGCGTGCCCGCGGGCAGGATGACGTCGTCCTTGAAGTAGAACGCGTCGGCCGACTGGCTGGCACCGGAGGCGTTGGCGACGCTGGTGCGGGCCCACTCGTTGCGGTCCAGCCCCAGCACCAGCACGTTGGTGTTGGCGCCCAGCTTGCGCTCGTTGCGCCCGCGCACCGAGTAGTTGTGCGCGTCCACGTCGTAGTCGTACTCGTAGCCCGAGAAGTTGCTGCGCACCGCTTTCTGGCGCTGGGCGGCGTCGACGGCCAGCTGCCAGTCGGCGAGGTCGGCCCGGGCGAACAGCGCCGCGCGGTCGTTGCGGATCGCGCCGTGGTCGTCGGGCGTGTTGGTCTGGGTGGGATCGGCCGCGTACTGCGCCGCGCCCAGCGCGCCGGGCAGGCGGGCGGCCAGGTGGTCCTGCGCGTATTGCGCGCCCAGGCGCAGCCAGTCGCCGGACCACTGGCCGGTGACGGCGGCGGCGTCCGACTGCGACGCCGAGTTCTTGCGGAAGCCGTCGCTGTGGCGCTTCTGCGCGTCGGCGTCGAGGGTGAAGCCGGACGGCGTCGCGACCCTGGCGCTGGCGCGCAGGTCGCTGAAGCCGTCGTTGCCCCCGCCGCCGTAGAGAGTGGCGCCGCTGGCGCGCTGGCGGCCGGCGCCGGCCTTGGTGGTGATGACGATCACGCCGCCGGTGGCGCCCTCGCCGTACAGCACGGCGCCGCTGCCGCGCAGCACCTCGATGCGCTCCACCGACTCGATGGGGATGCCGGCCAGGCGCGGCGACGCGGAGTCGCCCTCGCTCAGGCGCACGCCGTCGACGATCACCACCTGGTTGGAGTCGGCGGTCGCGCCGAAGCCGCGCAGGTCGATGGCGGTGTCGCCGCCGTTGGAGAGGTCCTGGCGCCCGGGCACGCCGAGCAGGCGCACGATGGCGTCGTTGACGGTGGTGGCGCCCGAGGCGCGGATCTGGTCCGCGGTGATCACGCTCACGCCCAGGGGCAGCGTGGAGGCGGGCTCGGCGAAGCGCGTGGCGGTCACGCGCGTCTCGGGCAGGGTCGCGGTCTGCGCGAACAGCGCGGGGGTGGACAGGAAGGCGGCGGCGGCCAGGGAGATGGCGCGCGCGCGCAGCGGAGGCACGGTCGGTGTCATGGGACTTGCGGAGGCTCGTTGCCCTGGCCGGCTTCCCCGCCGGCACTCTGGGCGATCACGGCCGCGCGCTCGACGCGCGCGGCCACCGTGTTGGCCGGTATCCGGGCTGGCGGAAGAACGTCCTTCGCCTTCCCAGGACCGCTGTTTCAGGCGGTCCCAGTGGCTTCGCGTGAGGGACGTGGCAGGCGTTGCGGCCTGCCTCCGCTTACCGTTGCGGGGGCAGCGCAGGTTGGCCCGTCGCGCGTGTGCGCTGGGGCGCCCTGCTTCCCGTTGAACTGCGGCATGCGAACCACACCGCGAGCACCAACGCGCGGATTCTAAAGCCTTCGCATTCACAAATCCCTACAATCTGCCACATGGCCAGCGGCTCCGCCCTCGATCCCCTCGTCGACCGCGTCGAGCGCCTGCTCGTTCGCTACGAGGAGCTGCAGCGCACCAACGCGCTGCTCGCCGAGCAGGTGGAGCTGCTCACGCAGGAACGCGACTCGCTGAAGTCGCGCCTGTCCGCCGCCCGCGCGCGCGTGGACGCCCTGCTGGAACGCCTGCCCGACCTGAACACCCCCGCATGAAGCAGCTGGAAGTCCAGATCATGGGCCAGAGCTACCTGCTCGGATGCCCGGAAGGCGGCGAGCAGCGCCTGCTGGAGGCCGTGGAGAAGGTCGACACCGCCATGTGCCGCATCCGCGATGCCGGCAAGGTCAAGGCGCGCGACCGCATCGCGGTGCTGGCGGCGCTCAACCTCGCCTTCGAAGCCGAACGCAACGCCTCGCAGCAGGCGCAGCAGCCGCCGGTGCAGGCGACCTTCGCCAACGGCGACGCCACGCTGACCGGCCTGCGCAACCTCGCCGACGACGTGCGGCTGGCGCAGCTGATGGTGCGGCTGGACAAGGCGCTGGGCGACGACGGCCGGCTGATCTAGCGGCGCCCATCACCCCCAATCGGGATAGGGGCCGATCGGTGATCGGGCCCCTCCCACACCACCCGGCATGCGGGTCCGCACCGGGCGGTTCGAGAAGTTGAGGTCAGGAGAAACGAGGGACTCCCAGGCGATTGAAGTAGGCGACGGGCATGACGCGGTTCAAGCCCAGGGCGCTATTGCGCCACCAGCGTCGCGCGTTCCCGGCAATACGAGCAGCCAGGTCCACGCTCGCACCCAGCCGGCGTAGCTCGCGGAACATCGTCGTTCCGCGCCGCCACTGCCTCAGCTGTACCGCACGTAGCCGGTGCCGCAGCCATTCGTCCAGTTCACGCATGACCGTCGGGGTCTGCGTCAGCCGGAAGTACGCCTTCCAACCGGGCACATAGCCCCGCAGGTCTTCGGCGATCTGTTCGAGGCTGCGGCCCCGCGTGCGGCGCGTCAGCTGCCGGATGCGCTCGCGCATCTTTTCCAGGGCTTGTGTGGCCACCGCCCGCTTCACTTCGTCCTTGTACGCCCAGAAGCAGTAGCCCAGGAACTTGCGTCCCCAGACCTCCGCCACCGCCGTCTTGGACTCGTTGACCTTCAGCGCCAGCCTCGCGTAGCAGACGCGCAGCGCTTGCAGCACCCGCTCACCCGCCTTGCGGCTGCTGACATAGACGTTGCAGTCGTCGGCGTAGCGCACGAACTTGTGTCCGCGCCGCTCCAGCTCCCGATCCACCCCGTCGAGCAGCACGTTGGCAAGCAGCGGGCTCAGCGGCCCGCCTTGCGGCGTGCCCTCGAGCCGCTCGCTGTGCACTCCGTGCGCCAGCATACCCGCCTGCAGGTAGCGGCGAATCAGCCGCAGCACCCGCTTGTCCGCGATCCGCTTGGCCAGCCGGTCCATCAGGATGTCGTGATTGACGCGGTCGAAGAACTTCTCCAGGTCCACGTCCACCACTACCCGATGCCCGGCCTGCACGTGCTGCTGCGCCTCCAACACCGCCCCGTGCGCGCTGCGCCCTGGCCGGAAGCCGTAGCTATGCTCGCTGAAGGTCGCGTCGATCAGCGGTTGCAGCACCTGCAGCAGTGCCTGCTGGATCAACCTGTCCACCACGGTCGGTATCCCCAGCTCGCGTGTCCCGCCACCCGGTTTCGGTATGCCCACCCGGCGCACCGGTCCTGGCATGTAGTTGCCATCGAGCAACCGCTGGCGGATTTCAGGCCACGCTGACTTGAGGTACTCGCCCGTTTGCGGCACCGTGCGTCCATCGACGCCGGCGCTGCCCTTGTTGGCCTTGACGCGTTTCCACGCCCGCAACAGGTTCTCCCGGCTCAACGCCTGCCCCAGCAGGTCGTCGGCCCCCCAGCCCGTTTGTGCGCTCCGCGCCGGCTCGGCTTCGTCGGTCACCGCATGCTGCGCGGCTGCACCGCGCCTCACTGCCGTGCCCCCGGGTCGCCCCGGCTTCTGACGCCCTGCCTTGCCAAGCGGCTCGTCTCGTGGCTGTCCTTCTCGTTCGGCCCTTCGTCGATTTGCACCGACTACTACGGCCTCTGCTGACTTCTCGCTCCGCCTCATCAGCGTCACCCTTTCAGGCACAAGGCGAGATCTCCCCAGGTAAGGACGCGATCCTTCGTCGCACAGCCGCCGCATTTACGTCGCCTGGCCCTTGGCCACAAGAGCTTCGCAGTCTCATGCCTGCTCGCCCTGGCCGGCGCCGCCTCGGATGCGGTTCGTGTACCTCGGCTCACGGTTTACGCTCCACGCTTCCTCTCCACGCTCGGTCGCCCTCACGCAGTTGCGTTTCACTTGCCTCGCTGTGGCCAGCTCGGCCGGGGACTTGCACCCCGAAGATCGCGCCCATGCTGGGCGCACATGAAAAAAGCCGCCCGAAGGCGGCTTTCGCTTGCAAGCGCTCCGTGCTTACTTGGCGGCGGAGGCGCCGGAAGCGGCCGGGGCGGCAGCTTCGGACGCGGCAGCAGCCGGGGCGGCGGCGCCGGAAGCGGCCGGGGCGGGCGCCGGGGCGGCGGCCGGGGCGGGAGCGGGAGCAGGCGCCGGCTCTTCCTTCTTGCCGCAGGCGGCCAGGGCAGCAGCGGCGATCAGCGTGGCCAGAACGAGCGATTTCTTCATTTCAGGTTCCTTGTAGGGATGGGACGCAATTTCCGGAAAGTGTCCATGCGGTCGAAGCCGCAGGTAACCGAGTGGAAAGGCTCGAGCCCTTCCCAACTCAGCCCGAAATTATAGCGTCCAAAAGTTCGCTCCTGGGGATTACCAGGAGATAGGGAACTTTCCTCAGAGGCCCAGCGTCGTGGCCGGGAAGGCCGGCGTCGCCTTCTGCAGCCAGGCGTCGAGCAGCTCGCGCAAGGCCACCCGGCGCTCCGGCTCGCTGCCGCACCAGCCGATGCTGCGGTCGATGTCGCGCCGCTCCAGCACCCAGTGCGGGCTCCAGACCGCGCTGGGCAGGTCCAGCGGGTCCGCCGAGGGGCAGGCGCTCGCCGCGACGATGTGCGACCACATGCCGCGCCATTGGACGAAGCGCGCATGCTGGCGCACCACGGCGTCGTAGCGCCGCGCGAGCAGCACCATGGAGCGGCCGCTCGCGGACCAGGCCTGCAGCGCCTCGGCGACCGCGCGCTCGCCCAGGGGCCAGTCCTCGAAGCTCGCGTCGCTCAGCACGATCTCGCGCCAGCCCTCGCGCGCCGCGGTGGCGAGTGCGTCGCGCACCAGCTGGCGGAAGGCCTCGCGCCCCTCGAAGCGGCGGTCCGGCAGCGGCGCCGCCGTGCTCACCGCCGCCCCCCCTCGGAGTGCAGCCAGCCGGCCTCGCACCAGGACGCCAGCAGCTCGCGGGCGGCCTCGCTCGCGCCCTCCAGGTCGCCGGCATCGAGGCGGCGCCGGTCGGCCAGGCGACGCATCAGGGCGGCATCGCGCCCCGCGGCGCGCCAGGCCTCGCCGTTGATGAACACGTGCCGGCCGTCGTGCAGCATGCGCGTGCGCGCATCGAGCACCACGGAGCGCAGGCGGCGCGGCGCCGCGGCGGACTCGAACCAGACGCTCGGCTTGGGCTCGGTGAGGTATTCGCCCAGCGCGCGCTGCAGGGCCTGCGGGTCCCTCAGCGCGGAGGCCAGCGCCTCGCGCGCGAACTGCACCATCGCCTCGGGGATCTCGCCCGGGCGCCCGGTGGCCGGCTGGCCGGGGTCGCGGTACAGGTGCGGCTCGCCCTCCGCCTGCGCGGCCTCGTCGGCGATGCGCTGCAGCAGCTCGCGCGCCAGCTCCGCGCGGGCCGGGGCGCGGAAGCCGATCGAGTAGGTCTGGCACTCGCCCTCGGCGATGCCGTCGTGCGCGTAGCGCGGCGGCAGGTACAGCATGTCGCCCGGCTCCAGCACGAATTCCTGCTCGGGCTCGAAGCGCGCCAGGATCTTCAGCGGCACGCCCTCCTGCAGTGCGAGGTCGCGCTGGCGGCCGATGCGCCAGCGGCGCCGGCCCTGCGCCTGCAGCAGGAACACGTCGTAGCTGTCGAAATGCGGGCCGACGCCGCCGCCGTCGGTGGCGTAGCTGATCATCAGGTCGTCCAGGCGCGCGGCGGGCAGGAAGGAGAAGCCGTGCAGCAGGTCGTGCACGGCGCCCACGTGCAGGTCCACGCCCTGGACCAGAAGCGTCCAGTCCGGGCGCTTCAGCGGCGGCAGCGCACGCCGCTGCAAGGGCCCTCGCCGCAGCTGCCAGTGGGCGCCGTCGCGCACGACCAGGCGCGACTCCACCTCGTCGCGGGCCGCGAGCGCGAACAGCTCGCGCGGCGGCAGCAGCGCCTGGAAGCCGGGAAGGGCCTGGCGCACCAGCAGGGGCTTCTTCTGCCAGTGCTTCTTCATGAACTGGGCCGGGGTCAGGCCGCCCAGCAGGGCCGAGGGTCGCGTGATGTCCATGGGCGGTTCGAGCTGCGACAATTGTCCTATGGAAATCACACCCCACTGCGTCGTCGCGCTGACCTGGACCCTGAAGGACACGCTGGGCGAGGAGCTCGACCGGCTGGATGAGCCGGTGGAGTTCCTGGTGGGTGGCCGCGACCTGCTGGCCAAGATCGAGGAGGCGCTGCAGGGCCACGAGCCCGGCGACCGCCTCGACCTGCACCTGGAGCCCGCCGACGCCTTCGGCGACTACGACGAGAAACGGGTCTTCCTGGAGCCGCGCGCCCTGTTCCCGCGGGAGCTGGAGGAAGGCATGACCTACGAGAGCCTGCCGGCCGGCGCCACCAGCCAGGACGCGCCACCCGGCCTGCTGTACACCGTCACCGAGATCTACCCGGAGCACGTGGTGCTCGACGGCAACCACCCGCTCGCGGGCATCGCCCTGCGCCTGCACCTGAAGGTGGAGGCCGTGCGCGAAGCCACCGAGGAGGAAGTGGGCCAGGGCACGTTGGGCACCGGCTTCTTCCGCATCGGCGACTGAAGCAGCCCCGCCCCCTCCGCCCCGGGCGGGACTTTCAGTGTTTTCCGGTGGAACCGTAGCCGCCGGCGCCGCGCTCGGTCGGCGGGAACTCGTCGACCACGCGGAAGGACGCCTGCACCACCGGCACGATCACCAGCTGCGCCAGGCGCTCCATGGGCTGCAGCGTGAAGGCGGTGTCGCTGCGGTTCCAGGCGCTCACCATCAGCTGGCCCTGGTAGTCGCTGTCGATCAGGCCCACCAGGTTGCCCAGCACGATGCCGTGCTTGTGGCCCAGGCCCGAGCGCGGCAGGATCAGCGCGGCGTAGCCCGGGTCCCGGATCCACATCGCGATGCCGGTGGGCACGAGCTGCCAGGCGTTGGGCGCCAGCGTCAGCGGCGCATCCAGGCAGGCGCGCAGGTCCAGCCCGGCGCTGCCGGGCGTGGCATAGGTGGGCAACTGGTCCGCCAGGCGCGGATCGAGGATCTTGACGTCGACTTGCATCTCGGGGGCTCAGGCGGTCAGGCGGCGGGCGATCTCGGCCACCAGCCGGCGCGCGCATTCGATCTTGGAGGCGCGGGGCAGCTCGGTGACGCCCTGGTCGTCGACCAGCAGCATCTGGTTGTCGTCCTGGCCGAAGGTGAGCGGGCCGATGTTGCCCACCAGCAGCGGGATGCCCTTGCGCTCGCGCTTGGCCTTGGCGTGCTTCACCAGGTCGTGGCTCTCGGCCGCGAAGCCGACGCAGAACAGCGCTCCGCTCTTCGCGCGCGCGCCCTTCGCCACGGTGGCGAGGATGTCCGGGTTCTCGGTGAAGGCGACCGTGGGCGCGCTGCCGCTGCCGTCCTTCTTGATCTTGTGATCCGCCTCGCTGACCGGGCGCCAGTCGGCCACCGCCGCGGCGGCGATGAAAATGTCGGCCCGCGGCGTCTCGGCCTCGGTCGCGGCCAGCATGTCGCGCGCCGACTTCACGTCGATGCGGCGCACGCCGCGCGGCGTGGGCACGCCCACCGGGCCGGCCACCAGCGCCACCTCGGCGCCGGCCTCGCGCGCCGCGCGGGCGATGGCGAAACCCATCTTGCCCGAGGAATGGTTGGTGATGCCGCGGATCGGGTCGAGCGCCTCGAAGGTCGGGCCGGCCGTGATCACCACCTTGCGTCCGGCCAGCAGCTTGGGCTGGAAGAACGCAACGATGTCCTCCAGCAGCTCCTGCGGCTCCAGCATGCGGCCGTCGCCCGTCTCGCCGCAGGCCTGGAAGCCCGTGCCCACGCCCAGGATGGTGGCGCCGTCGGCGGCCAGCTGCACCAGGTTGCGCTGGGTCGCGGGATGCGCCCACATCTCGCGGTTCATCGCCGGCGCGATGAGCAGCGGCACCGTGGCGATCGGCCGCGCCAGGCACATCAGCGACAGCAATTCGTCCGCCCGCCCATGGACCAGCCTGGCCATGAAGTCGGCGCTGCAGGGGGCGATCACGATTGCGTCGGCCTGCCGCGACAGGTTGATGTGCGGCATGTTGTTCGCCTCGCGCGGGTCCCACTGCGAGGTATGGACCGGCCGCCCCGACAGGGCCTGCATGGTCACCGGCGTGATGAACTGCTCGGCCGCCTCGGTCATCACCACCTGCACCGTCGCGCCCTCCTTGACGAAGGCGCGGCACAGCTCCGCGGACTTGTAGCAGGCGATGCCGCCCGTCAGGCCCAGGACGATGTGCTTGCCGGCGAGGTCGTTCATGGGGCGCAAGTGTACTGAGCCGCGGCTCGAGACGGTGGAGCCGGTCTGGCCGTCCGTGTTTGGGGCCGTCGTCCGTCTTCAGGGCGGGCTGGCGGTTCAGGGCGGGCCGGCGGCCCGGGGACCCGCTCTCCGGGCCGGCCTCGCGAAGAACGGGCCAGGGAGAACCGAGGCCTCGAATGCGGACCAGCGGCTTGGTGCATTGCTGTCCATGGGGGCGCGAATGGTCCCTGCGATCGGGTCCCCGAACCACCGACCTGGGCCAGCTGCGCCAGAACGGGGGAGGACGAATTCGGCGCAGTGATCGTGTTCAGCCTGTGCGACCCCTCCGCTCGGAGGCTGGTGGCCGGGTGTCCGCTCGGAGGGACCATTCGCGCTGGCCTGGCTCCCATTGCAGCAAGGCGGTCCTATGCAGACGCGCCTCTCGCTCTCCATGACCGGTCCCGCGCGAGGCCGGACCGGAGAGCGGATTCCCGGTCGCCGGCCTCGCCCCGGCCCAACGATCTCCCTGGATCGAGAGGCCCATCGACCCGTCTCATTTCGGCACACCATGCCACGCTCATCCGGAGGCATCGGAGACCTTCCTTATAATCTCGCTTTACCACCTCCCCGGGAGCGCTCCTCCCGACCTGACATGACCAAATTCGTCTTCGTCACCGGCGGTGTGGTGTCCTCCCTGGGCAAGGGAATCGCCTCAGCCTCCCTCGCAGCGATCCTGGAGTCGCGGGGCCTCAAAGTCACCCTGATCAAGCTCGATCCCTACATCAACGTGGATCCGGGCACGATGTCGCCCTTCCAGCACGGCGAGGTGTTCGTCACCGACGACGGCGCGGAAACCGACCTGGACCTCGGCCACTACGAGCGCTTCGTCACCACGCGCATGCGCAAGGCCAACAACTTCACCACCGGCCAGATCTACAAGTCGGTGCTGGAGAAGGAACGCCGGGGCGACTACCTGGGCAAGACGGTGCAGGTCATCCCCCACGTCACCAACGAGATCCAGGAGTTCATCCGCCGCGGTGCGGGCGTCGGCACGCCGTCCGAGGTCGACGTCGCGATCGTCGAGATCGGCGGCACGGTGGGCGACATCGAGTCCCTGCCCTTCCTGGAAGCCGTGCGCCAGATGGCGCTGAAGCAGGGCCCCAACAACTGCGCCTTCGTCCACCTCACCTACGTGCCGTGGATCGCGGCCGCCGGCGAGCTGAAGACCAAGCCCACCCAGCACACGGTGCAGAAGCTGCGCGAGATCGGCATCCAGCCCGACGCGCTCCTGTGCCGCGCCGACCGCCGCATCCCGGAGGACGAGGCCGAGAAGATCAGCCTGTTCACCAACGTCCCCAAGTGGGGCGTGATCAGCATGCCCGACGTGGACACCATCTACAAGGTGCCGCGCGTGCTGCACGAGCAGGGACTGGACGGCCTGATCTGCGACAAGCTGCGCCTGAACACGCCGCCGGCCAACCTCAAGCGCTGGGACGACCTGGTGTACGAGGTCGAGCACCCGCGCGGCGAGGTGACCATCGCCATGGTCGGCAAGTACGTCGACCTGTCGGACAGCTACAAGTCGCTCAACGAGGCGCTGCGCCACGCCGGCCTGAAGAACCACGTCCACGTCAAGATCGACTACATCGACTCCGAGACCATCACCGACCAGTCCGTCGACCAGCTCGGCAAGTACGACGCGATCCTGGTGCCCGGCGGCTTCGGCAAGCGCGGCATCGAGGGCAAGATCGCCGCGGCCCGCTTCGCCCGCGAGAACAAGCTGCCCTACCTGGGCATCTGCCTGGGCATGCAGGTGGCCACCATCGAGTACGCGCGCGACGTCGCCGGCCTGCCGGAGGCCAACAGCACCGAATTCGAGCCCCACACCCCGCACCCGGTGATCGCGCTGATCACCGAGTGGCAGGACGCCAGCGGCGCCATCCAGACCCGCAGCGAGCAGTCCGACCTGGGCGGCACCATGCGGCTGGGCGCGCAGAGCTCCGACGTCGCCCCGGGCACGCTGGCGCACAAGATCTACGGCGACGTGGTGACCGAGCGGCACCGCCATCGCTACGAGGCCAACGTGAAGTACCTGGACCAGCTGCGCAAGGCGGGCCTGGTGATCTCCGCGCTGACCCAGCGCGAGCAGCTCACCGAGATCGTGGAGCTGCCGCAGGACGTGCACCCCTGGTTCATGGGCGTGCAATTCCACCCCGAGTTCAAGTCCACGCCCTGGGACGGGCACCCGCTGTTCAACTCCTTCATCCATGCCGCCTGCGAGCACCTGTCGCACACCCACAAGGGCGCGGGCGGCAAGTCGCTGAAGGCGGTGGCGTGATGAGGCTCTGCGGCTTCGAGGCCGGCCTCGACCGGCCCTTCTTCCTCATCTCCGGTCCCTGCGTGGTCGAATCCGAGCAGCTGCAGATGGACGTGGCCGGCCGGCTCAAGGAGATCACCTCCGAGCTGGGCATCCCCTTCATCTTCAAGAGCAGCTACGACAAGGCCAACCGCTCCTCCGGCGCCAGCTTCCGCGGCCCCGGCATGGACAAGGGCCTGGAGATCCTGGCCAAGGTGCGGCGCGAGCTGAACGTGCCGATCCTCACCGACGTCCACACCGAGGCCGAGGTGCCGCGCGTGGCCGAGGTGGTCGACGTGCTGCAGACGCCCGCCTTCCTGTGCCGCCAGACCGACTTCATCCGCGCCGTGGCCCAGTCCGGCAAGCCGGTGAACATCAAGAAGGGCCAGTTCCTCGCCCCGGGCGACATGAAGAACGTCATCCAGAAGGCCCGCGAGGCCGCGCGCGAGAAGGGCCTGGCCGAGGACAACTTCCTGGCCTGCGAACGCGGCGCCAGCTTCGGCTACAACAACCTGGTGTCCGACATGCGCTCGCTGGCGATCATGCGCGAGACCGGCGCGCCGGTGGTGTTCGACGCCACCCACTCGGTGCAGCTGCCCGGCGGCCAGGGCACCAGCTCGGGCGGCCAGCGCGAGTTCGTGCCGGTGCTGGCGCGCGCCGCGATCGCGGTGGGCGTGGCCGGCGTGTTCATGGAAACGCACCCCAACCCGGCGCAGGCCCTGTCCGACGGCCCCAACGCCGTGCCGCTGGGCAAGATGCGCGCCCTGCTGGAGACGCTGGTCGAACTGGACCGCGTCACCAAGAAGAACGGCTTCCTGGAGAACGACTTTGCCTAAGTACTACGTCCTGGCCAACGTCAAGGTCACCGACCCGCAGCAGTACGAGGAATACAAGAAGCTTTCGACAAAGGCCTTCCAGGCCCACGGCCTGCAGCCGCTGGTGCGCGGCGGCGCGGTCGAGGTGCTGGAAGGCGACTGGACGCCGGACCGCACCGTGATGCTGGAATTCCCCTCGAAGGAAGCCGCGCTCGCCTGGTACGCCTCCCCCGAGTACCAGGCCGCGAAGAAGGCGCGTGAAGGTGCGGCGGTGATGCGGATGGTCCTCATCGAAGGGGCGGGCTGACGCCCACCCCTTCGGGGTGAATATGCCCGCCCCTCCCCCCGCCCTCCCCTCACGGGGAGGGAGCCAAGCAAGAAAACTTGACGACTAGAGAAGAGAACAATGAGCGCCATCGTTGACATCGTCGGCCGCGAGATCCTGGACTCGCGCGGCAACCCCACCGTGGAATGCGACGTCCTGCTGGAGTCCGGCACCATGGGCCGCGCGGCCGTGCCCTCCGGCGCCTCCACCGGCTCGCGCGAGGCCATCGAGCTGCGCGACGGCGACCCGAAGCGCTACCTGGGCAAGGGCGTGCTCAAGGCGGTGGAGCACATCAACACCCAGATCTCCGAGGCCGTGCTGGGCCTGGACGCCTCCGAGCAGAACTTCCTGGACAAGACGCTGATCGACCTGGACGGCACCGACAACAAGAGCCGCCTGGGCGCCAACGCCCTGCTGGCCGTGTCGATGGCGGTCGCCCGCGCGGCCGCCGAGGAGTCCGGCCTGCCCCTGTACCGCTACTTCGGCGGCATGAACGGCTGCCAGCTGCCGGTGCCGATGATGAACGTCGTCAACGGCGGCGCCCACGCGAACAACAACCTCGACCTGCAGGAGCTGATGATCATCCCCGTGGGGGCGCCCAGCTTCCGCGAGGCGCTGCGCTACGGCGCCGAGGTGTTCCACGCCCTGAAGAAGATCCTCCACGACAAGGGCATGAGCATCGCCGTCGGCGACGAGGGCGGCTTCGCCCCCAACGTGGAGAACCACGAGGCGGCGATCGGCATGATCCTCGAGGCGATCGAGAAGGCCGGCTACCGGCCCGGCGAGCAGGTCGCCCTGGGCCTGGACTGCGCCTCCAGCGAGTTCTACAAGGGCGGCGTGTACGACCTCTCCGGCTCCGAGGGCCGCACGCTCGACGCCGCCGAGTGGACCGGCGTGCTGGAGTCCTGGGTCGGCAAGTACCCGATCATCAGCATCGAGGACGGCATGGCCGAGGGCGACTGGGACGGCTGGAAGCTGCTCACCGAGCGCCTGGGCCGCAAGGTGCAGCTGGTGGGCGACGACCTTTTCGTCACCAACACGAAGATCCTGAAGGAAGGCATCGAGAAGAAGATCGCCAACTCGATCCTCATCAAGATCAACCAGATCGGCACCCTGACCGAGACCTTCGCCGCCATCGAGATGGCCAAGCGCGCCAACTACACGGCCGTGATCAGCCACCGCTCGGGCGAGACCGAGGACTCCACCATCGCCGACATCGCCGTGGGCACCAACGCCGGCCAGATCAAGACCGGCTCGCTCTCGCGCTCGGACCGCATGGCCAAGTACAACCAGCTGCTGCGCATCGAGGAAGACCTGGGCGACATCGCCCATTACCCGGGCCGCGCGGCGTTCTACAACCTCGGGAACCTCTAGCCTGGGGGAGGCCCTCTGAGCCCTCGCGCCGTCACCGCCCTGCTGATCGGCCTGCTGGTCGTGGTGCAGGCCCAGCTCTGGCTGGGCCGCGGCAGCGTCGGTGACGTCGCCCGCATGGAGCGCAAGCTGCAGGAGCAGAAGGCGAGCAATGCCCTCGCCCAGCAGGCCAACGAACAGCTCGCCGCCGAGGTGCGCGACCTGCAGGAGGGCCTGGACATGGTCGAGGAGAAGGCGCGCTCCGAGCTGGGCATGGTCAAGCCCGACGAGGTCCTCGTCCAGATAGTGAAGTGAAGCGAAGCTTCACGCACGTATCCCCGCGCAGGCGGGGATCCATTCCGTGACACGCCGCATCGCCCTGCTCGGCGCCGAAAGCACCGGCAAGACGCAGTTGGCCGGGGAACTGGCCGCACACCTGCGCGCGCAGGGCCTGCGCGCCGTGGCCGTGCCCGAGGTGCTGCGCGAATGGTGCCTTGCCTCCGGCCGGCCGCCGCGTCCGGAGGAACAGCTCGCGATCGCGCGCGAGCAGGAGCGCCGCATCGACGCGGCCGCGCGGGACCACGATTTCGTCATCGCCGACACCACGGCGCTGATGGTGGCGATCTACGCCGGCATGCTGCAGGAGGACGGGGAATTGCTGCGCTTCGCCCGCGAACGCCAGCGCAGCTGCGACGCCACGCTCGTGACGGGCCTGGACCTGCCCTGGGTCGCCGACGGGCTGCACCGCGACGCCGGGCAGCCGCGCGAGCCGGTGGATGCCCTGGTGCGGGCGCAGCTGCAGCGCGCGGGCGTCGCCTTCCAGGTCGTCTACGGGCAGGGGCCGCAGCGGCTGCGCTCGGCCCTGCAGGCACTGGAGGGCGCCGGCGTGCTGCCGGCGGGCTCCGTGCCGCGCGAAGAATCAGGCGGCAGCCGCGGGACCTGGACCTGGGCCTGCGACAAGTGCAGCGACCCGGACTGCGAGCACCGCCTGTTCAGCCGCCTGAAGGCAGCGCAGGGCTGAGCGCCGCGTCCACGCCTGCGGTCGCGCGCCCTTGGGCGGCGCGCCAGGCGGCGACGTGCCCGGGGATGTCACCCACGTCCGGCACGGGCTGCACGCCGGCGATCCGGTGGCGCGCCAGCACCGGCGAACGCCCGCCCGCCCACACCTGCACCTGCGGCGCCAGCGCGCCGCGCAGCTGCTCCAGCCCACGCAGCACGTGCGCCGGGTTCACGCTGGCCGTGAAGCTCAGCCCCACCACGTCGGCGCCGAAGGCCCGGCTGGCCGCCGCGATCTGCTGCACCGGCACCCGCACGCCCAGCGAGGTGCAGGGGCACCCCTCCAGCACCAGCAGCGCCTGCGCCATCAGCAGGCCCAGCCCGTGGGCTTCGTCGGGGAAGGTCGCCAGCAGCACCCGGGGCCCGCGCACCGGCGGCTCGCTCACCCGGGCCAGGTGGGCGCGCAGCACGTGCTGCGCGCACTCGCTGTAAAGGTGCTCCTCGAACACTTCGAGCTCGCCGCGCGACCAGGCCAGCCCCACGTCCACGTTCAGGGGCGCCATGCACTCGGTGACGAAACCGGCCAGGCCCCGCTGGCGGATCCCCTGCTCCAGCAGGCCGAGCACCGCGGCGGTGTCGTGCCGCCGCAAGGCGGCGAGCATGGGCACATCGGTTGCCGGCGACCGTGCCGTGCCCTCCCCGTTCGCACCCGCCGGCGCGGCCAGGGCCTCCAGCTGTTCGGTGCCGAGCGGCACCAGCCGTCCGGGCCGGTGCCCCCGCGCCAGGAGCGCGGCCACCAGCCGCAGCTTGCGCACCTGGTCGTCGGGATAGGTCCGCTCGCCGCGCGCATCGCGCCCGGGCTGCGGGAAGCCGTAGCGGCGCTCCCAGATGCGAAGCGTCGCACGGGCGATGCCGGTGGACTGTTCCACCGAGGCGATGGAGACGGTTTGTTCTGGCTCGGCTTTGGCGGGCATGGCGCATTGTGCGTCCGGATGCCGCGGGATGGCGCTCGGGTCCACCTCCGACCGCGCCTACTGCACCGTGGCCGACGCCGGCGGCTGGTCGCCCGGGGCCATGAAGATCTGGGCCGCGTCCACCGCGTCAAAGCGGTAGTGCTGGCCGCAGAAGTCGCAGGAAACATCGATCTGGCCCTGCTCCGCAAGGATGTCCTCGGCCTCCTCGCGACCCAGGCCCCGGATCATCCCGGCCACCCGCTCGCGGCTGCAGCTGCACGCGAAGCGTGGCGCCTGCGGCTCGAAGCGCAGGATCTTCTCCTGCCAGAACAGGCGCCGCAGGATGGTCTCCACGTCCAGCCGCAGCAGTTCCTCGGCGGTGAGGCTGGCCGCCAGGGTGGCGATGCGGTGGAAGTGCTCCATCTGCTCCTCGGGATCCATCGCCTGCCGCCCGCCCAGGTTGCCCTCGCCCTCGGCCGGCAGCCGCTGGATCAGCAGCCCGGCGGCCACGTCGGCGTCGGCGGCCAGCACCAGCTTGGTATCGAGCTGCTCGGACTGGCGCATGTAGTGTTCCAGGACCTCGGCGAGCCCCGGCCGGCCGGCGCCGGCGGCGAGCGGCACCACCCCCTGGTAGGGTTGCTGGCCCGGCAGCCGGTCCTTGGGGTCCAGCGTGATCGCGCAGCGGCCGCGGCCGCCGACGTTGACCAGGTCCTGCAGGTGGGCGTCGGCCGCCACCTCGCCCACCACCTTGGCGGTCACGCGCAGGCCCAGGTCGTGCTGCACCTCGGCGACCGCTACCTTCACCGGGCCCTCGCCGAAGATCTGCATCACCAGCGCGCCGTTGAACTTGATGCCGGCCTGCATCAGGGCGCCGGCCGCGGCCATCTCGCCCAGCATGCGGGCCACCGGCTGCGGCCAGGCGGCCTGGGCGTCGTCGGTGCGGCGGCGCGCCAGCACCTCCTGCCAGGCGTCCGTCAGGCGCACGATCATGCCCCGCACGGGCAGGCCCTCGAACAGGAACTTGTGCAGTTCGGACATCGATCAGCCGATCTTCTTCAAGCCCTTGGCATGGCGCTGCGCGTTGCGCACGTAGCCCGGCGCGAGGTGCGCGAACCGTGCGACGCCTTCGGCGTCGAAGGTGCGGACCACCCTGGCAGGCGCACCCACGATCAGGGAGTTGTCCGGGAACTCCTTGCCTTCGGTGACCACGGACCCGGCGCCGACCACGCAGTTGCGCCCGATCTTCACGTGGTTGAGCACCACGGCCTGGATGCCGACGAGGGTGCCCTCGCCGATCGTGCAGCCATGGAGCATCGCCTGGTGGCCCACCGTCACGTTGTCGGCGAGCGTGAGCGGGACGCCCGGGTCCGCATGCAGCACGGCGAGGTCCTGCACGTTGCTGTTCCTGCCGATGCGGATCTTCTCGTTGTCGCCACGCACGACGGCGCCGTACCAGACGCTGACGTTCTCGCCGAGCTCCACCTGTCCGACCACCTGCGCGCTGTCGGCGATCCACGCGCCCTCGCCGAGTTGCGGCGCGTTGCCGTCCAGTTCATAGATCGCCATCTTTGTTTCCTGCGCCGAAAACTACAATTGTAGGGATGGAGCTTCGCCAGCAGGCGCTGCAGGCCCTTTGCGCGACCGACCCGCGCGAGAAGGCCGAGCTGGCCCGCGCGCTGCACGCGCGGGCCGCGCAGTGCACCCTCGTCCCCCACGCACCGACGCCGCCGGCCCCCCTGCCCGGGCGGCCGGCGCGGCCGCGCCTGGTCCATCCGGCGCGGGTGCCCCACCGCTCGCCTGCCAGGGCGGAGGGCCTGGCGGCGCTGCTGCACGCGATCGCGCACATCGAGTTCAACGCGATCAACCTGGCGCTGGACGCCGCCTGGCGCTTCGAGGGCATGCCGCGCGCCTTCCACGAGGACTGGCTGCGCGTCGCGGCGGAGGAGGCCTTCCACTTCACCCTGCTGGCCGACCACCTGGCCACGCTGGGCCACGCCTATGGCGACTTCGACGCCCACGACGGGCTGTGGTCCATGTGCGAGAAGACGGCGGGCGACATCGTCGCGCGCATGGCGCTGGTGCCGCGCACGCTGGAGGCGCGCGGGCTCGATGCCACGCCGCAGATCCAGGCCAAGCTGCGCCAGGCGGGAACGCCCGCGGCGCTGCGAGCGGTGGAGATCCTGGACGTGATCCTGCGCGACGAGGTGGGCCACGTGGCGATCGGCAACCACTGGTACCGCTTCCTCTGCGCGCGCGACGGACTGGACCCGATCGCGCACTACGGCGTGCTGGTCGGGCGCTACGCGGCGCCGCGCCTGCATCCGCCCTTCAACGAGGAAGCGCGGCGGCAGGCCGGCTTCACGCCCGAGGAACTGGCCTGGCTGGCCGCGGGCGCCGCGAGGTCCTGAAGCGGCGCGCCGCTACGCGGCGCCGGTGGCGCGCTGGCGCAGCACGCGGTGCAGGATCTTGCCGGTGGCGGTGCGCGGCATGGCGCTGTCGGCGAGGAACGTGACCGAGGTCGGGCACTTGAAGCCCGCCAGGCGCTGCCTGCACCAGGCGCGGATCTCCTCCGAGGTCGCGGCTTCGCCCTCGTGCAGCACGATCACGGCCTGCACGGCCTCGCCCCACTTCTCGTGCGGGACCCCGATCACCGCGACGTCCTTCACCTTCGGGTGCGCGCCCAGCACGCCCTCCACTTCCGAGGGATACACATTCTCGCCGCCGCTGATGATCATGTTGCTCTTGCGATCGACGAGCCAGATGTAGCCGTCCGCGTCGCGCCGCGCCATGTCGCCCACCGTGCACCAGTCGCCGCGGAAGGCTTCGGCGGTCTTCTCCGGGTCGCGCCAGTAGCCATCGAACACATAGGGGGTGCGCGAGTAGAGCTCACCGGCCTCGCCGTCCGGCACCTCGCGGCCGTGGCCGTCCAGGATGCGGATGGCGCCGCTGCCCGCCCACTCGCGGCCGACCGAGCCGAGCTTGTCGATCTGCTCGTGCGGGCGCAGCAGCGTGACCCAGCCGTGCTCGGTCGATCCGTACAGTTCGTGCAGCTTGCCGTTGCGGAAGAACTCCAGGATCGCGAGCTTGGTGTCCCTGCGCACCGGCGCGGACGACACGAGCAGCTTGCCCACGCTGCCCACGTCGTAGCGACGCTTCACCTCGTCGGGCAGCGCCAGCACCATGATGTAGTGCGTCGGAACCAGTGAGGTGAAGGTCACTTTCTCGCGCGACAGCGTGGCGAGCAGCCGCTCGGGGTCGAAGTGGCGGCTGTCATCGACGATGCAGGTCGCGCCGAGGTGGATGAAGGTGGTGGCGAAGTACAGCGAATTCGCGTGGCACAGCGGCATCACCAGCAGCCCGGTGTCGTCGCGCGTGAAGCCCATTTCCAGCGCGGTGGCGAAGGCGAGCAGGCTGCTGCCCCCGTGGCTGCGGATCGCGCCCTTGGGGCGGCCGGTGGTGCCGGACGTGTACATCAGAGCGCACTGCTCTTCCTGGCCCACCGGCGCGAAGTCCCAGCCGGGGTCGGCCTCGCGGATCACGGCCTCGTAGCCCGTCCAGTGCGCCTGCGCCTGGCCGATCACGATGCAGCGCTGCGCGGCGGCCTGCGGCAGGTCGCCGCGGATCGCGTCGAGGGTGGCCGTGAATTCGGCTCCCGCGATCACCGCGCCCACCTCGGCATGGGTCAGGATGTAGGCCACCTCGGGCCCGGCCAGGCGGAAGTTGACGGGCACCGCCACCAGGCCGGCGCGCGCGAGTGCCACGTAGATTTCCAGCCACTCGAGGCAGTTGTACGCCAGCACGCCCACACGGTCGCCCCTTGCCAGGCCGCTGGCGAGCAGCCCGGCTGCCAGCCGGGTCGCTCGCTCGTGCCATTCGGCGTAACTGAGGGAACGCCGGGAATCGCGGGCGCCCAGCTTGGTGGGCGTGAACCGGGCGTGGGCGGCCACGGCGTCTGCGAGGTTGAGCAGGCGGGTCATGCGGGCTGGCTCCTGGGTTGGAAAATTTAGAACTCTGAATTCAGAGTTCGGCTATAGTAGCAAACAAGCCGCTGATGGCAAGCGCCCCAACCCATCGCAACCCAGCCAGGAGACCGCCATGCCCGTCCAGCCCATTGCCGAGCAATCCTCGGCCGCCGTGATTGCCCGCTTCCTCAAGGCGCGCGGAGTGCGGCGGGTGTACGCCCTGTGCGGCGGCCACGTGATGCCGATCTGGATGCGACTGGACGCCGAGGGCATCCGCATCGTCGACGTGCGCGACGAGCGCGCCGCCGTCTACATGGCGCACGCCGACGCGCAGCTCACGGGTGGCTTCGGGGTCGCGCTCGTGACGGCCGGCCCCGGCGTGACCAACGCGATGACGGGGATCGCCAACGCCCACGTCGCGCGCGTGCCTTTGCTGGTGCTTTCAGGCACGCCGCCGCGGCCGCAGGAGAACCGGGGCGCGCTGCAGGACATCGTGCACACCGACCTCGTCCGTTCCGTCACGCGCTACGCCCGCACCGTGCGCGAGCCGGCGCTGGTGCTGCAGGAGCTCGGTGAGGCGGTCGCGCGCGCCCTGGGCCAGGGCGGCGAGCCGGGTCCGGTGTACCTCGACTTCCCCGTGGACACCCTGCGCGCGGAAGTGCCGCGCGCGCTGCAGTTGCCGGAGCATTTCGCGCCCGAGGCGCCGCCGCGGATCCCGCCGGACGCCGAGGCGGTGGGCGCGGCGGTCGACCTGCTGTGGTCGGCGAAGCGGCCCCTCTTCATCTCGGGACGGGGCGCGCAGGGCGCGGGCGGTGCGCTCGCGCGGCTGCTCGCGCGGCTGGGCGCGCCCTACCTCGACACCGGCGAAAGCCGGGGGCTGGTCCCCGAGGACCACCCGTCGGTCGTGGCCGCCATGCGGGGGACGGTCATGCAGCAGGCCGACCTGGTCGTCACCGTGGGCCGCCGCCTCGATTTCCAGCTCGCGTACGGCTCGCCCGCGGTGTTCGGCCAGGCGAAATTCCTGCGCATCGCGGATGCGCCCTCGGAGCTGCGCGACAACCGCCGCGGCGCGGTGGAACTGTTCGCCACACCCGCCCTGGCGCTCGATGCGATCCTCGCCGCGGCGGGCGACCGCCGGCCCGCCACCGACGCCGGCTGGACCGCCGCACTGCGCGCCAGGCACGTCGAGCGCTCCGACAAGCTTGCCGTGGCCATGCGCAGCGCGCCCGACGGCGGCGACGGCCGCATGCATCCCAACAAGGCACTGGCGGCCCTGCGGGACGCGCTGCCGGAGGATGCGATCGTCGTCGCCGACGGCGGCGATTTCCTGAGCTTCGCCCGGGTCGGCCTGCCCGCCGCCACCTATCTCGATCCCGGTCCGCTGGGCTGCATCGGCGTGGGCACGCCCTTCGGCATCGCCGCCGCGCTGGCATGCCCGGACCGGACGGTGGTCGTGGCCACCGGCGACGGGGCGTTCGGCTTCAATGCCATGGAGATCGACACGGCCGTGCGGCACCGCGTGCCCTTGCTGGTGATGGTGGCGAACAATGGCTCCTGGGCGATCGAGGTGCGCGACCAGCAGGAAACGCACGGCAAGGTGGTCGGCACGCGCCTGCAGTTCGCCGACCACGCGGCGATGGCGCGCGCCTTCGGCATGCATGCGGAACGCGTGGAAAAGGCCGAGGACCTGCCGGGGGCGATCCGCCGCGCGCTCGCGAACCGGCCCGCCCTGCTGGACGTGGTGGTCACGCCGGAAGCCGCATCCTCCGATGCCCGGTCCGGCCTGGCCTGGGTGCCGGACCTGCAGCCGCTGGCGGCCTGGGACGAGGCCGAACGCCAGTGGCGCAACGGGTAGGATCCCGCCATGAAGGTCCTCGCCGCGCAACCCAAGCTGGTCGAACTGGTGCAGGACGCGATCCTCGCCGAGATCGCCTCCGGCAAGCTCAGCCCGGGCGCCCGCATCATCCAGGAGCAGATCGCGCAGGAGCTCGGCGTGTCGCGCCAGCCGGTGCAGCAGGCCCTGCTCGTGTTGCGCAACCTCGGCGTCCTCAGTGAAGCACCGGGCCGCGGCCTGCAGGTGGCGCCGCTGGACCTCGACCACGTGCGCGACATGTACGACATGCGGGCCGTGATCGAGGGCCTCGCCTTCCGCAAGGCAGCCGAACGCAACGCCGGGCGCGCCGCGGAAGAGGGCCCGGCCTACGTCGCCGCCGGCCGCCAGGCCGTGGCCGCTGGCGACATGCGCGGCATGATCGATGCGGACATGGCCTTTCACGCCTTCATCTACGAGCTGTCGGGCAACCCGCTGGTCGCGCCGGCCATGGAGACCCACTGGACCAACACGCAGCGCGTGATGGGAGAAGTGCTGATGCGCGACGAGCGCCCGCGCGACATCTGGCAGCAGCACGACGCACTGCTCCAGGCGGTGATGGCGGGGGACGGCCGCAAGGCGGAGCGGCTCGCGCGCCAGCACATCGAGCAGGCCGCCGACTTCATGATCCAGCGGCTGCAACGCGAGCGCGCCGCGACCTGAAGGGCGGCGGGTCCCGCGCGAGCTGGCCCCGCAGCCAGTCGCGGAAGGCCAGCAGCGCCGGATGGTCGCGGTCGGATCGGCGCCAGCACAGGAAATGCGTCTGGCGTTCAATGCGCCGGAAGCCCGGGCCGTCCAGGACCACCAGCTCGCCCCGGGCCAGCTCGGGCTCGGCGAAGCGCACCGACTCCAGCGCGACACCCACCGCATCCACGGCGGCGGCGACGGCCAGCGCGCCGCGATCGAAGGACGGACGCGCCGCGTCCGGCAGCCGCAGGCCGTTCAACCGGCACCAGTCGGCCCAGTGCACGGGATTGAGTTCGGACTCGATCAGGGGCAGGCGGATCACGTCGCCCGGTTCGACGGCTCCCTTCGGCGCGATGCGCGGCGCGCACATGGGCACGGTGAGTTCGTTGCCGAGGCTCTCGACCTCCACGGCCGCGCGCTCGGGGGGCTGGCCGTAGGTGATCGCGACCTGGATGCCGGTGCTCTGGCGCAGGTCGGGCGGCTCCGCGCTCGAGGTCATGCGCAGCGTGATGGCCGGATGCGCCTGCATGAACAGCGGGATGCGCGGGCTGAGCCATTTCGAGGCGAAGCTCGGCGCGCAGTGCACCGCCAGTTCGCGCCGCTGCGCCGGCGGCCGCAGCACGGCGCAGGTCTCGTGGATCAGGTCGAATGCCTGGGTCAGGTCACGCTGCAGGCGCGCGCCCTCCGTCGTGAGCGTCACGAGGCGCGGCGTGCGCACGAACAGCGGCCGCTCGAACCACTTCTCCAGCACGCGGACCTGGTGGCTGATGGCCGAGGGGGTGAGGCTCAGTTCGGTCGCGGCCTGAGCGAAGCTGCCCAGGCGTGCCGCGGCCTCGAAGGCACGCAGGGCCGGCAGGGGAGGCAGGCGACGCATGCGGCGAATATACGTGAATGCCATTCATCCATCGATGAATGCTCCTCGTTTGTCGGCGCGGCCGCCATCACCAATCATTGCGCCACGTCAAACCGAGGAGACCCCATGCTCGACCGCACCCGCCGCGAATCCGTCTACCAGCCCACCCAGCTCGGCCTGAAGTTCCCGGAGATCCCGCAGTTCAAGTCCCATGCCGAGACCCGCCAGCACCGCAAGGAGCGCCTGGTCGCGGCCTGCCGCGCCTTCGCCCTGCAGGGTTTCGACTACGGCTTCGCCGGCCACCTGACGGTGCGCGACCCGGAGCATCCGCAGCTGTACTGGACCAACCCGATGTGCGTGCACTTCTCGCAGGTGAAGGTGTCCAACCTGATCCTGGTGGACCACGACGGCCAGGTGCGCGAGGGCGACTACGCCGTCAACCGCGCCGGCTTCGTGCTGCACGCCGCCGTCCACGAGGCGCATCCCGACATCGTCGCGATGTGCCACGCGCACACCGTCTACGGCACGGCATTCGCCGCGCTGGGCCGGAAGCTGGACCCCATCACGCAGGACGCCGCGGCCTTCTACGAGGACCACGTGGTGATCGGCGACGAAGCCGGCCAGGTAGCCGTCGAGGTCCAGGGCGGCAACCGGGTCGCCAACGCGTTCAAGGGCGTCAAGGCGGCGATCCACCAGAACCACGGCCTGCTCACCGCCAGCCGCCACAGCATCGATTCCGCGGCCTTCTGGTTCATCGCGCTGGAGCGCTGCTGCCAGCAGCAGCTGATGATCGACGCCACCGGCATCCCGCCCAAGCTGGTGCCGCCGGAGCGTTCGCGCTACAGCCGCGAGCACGTGGGCAGCGACTACATCGGCTGGCTGCACTTCCAGACGATCTACGACCAGCTGGCGCAGACCCAGCCCGACATGTTCCGTTGAGCGGGGCCCGCCTGGGGAAAACACCGAGGCCGGGCCAAGGACTGGTCTCCATACAAACCCTAGGAGCCCGAACGGCGCCACCGTGACGGATGCCACGCCATGCAAAATGGAACTATCTGGTAGTGCCCCAAGCCGCTTGGCGCTGTCCAGGGCCCCGCCTACCTTGGACCCCGCATGACGAACTGGAGCCGCATCACCACCGACGACACCGGCCCGCCCGGGGAACGCATGGCCTTGTGGGCCGACTCCCTGTGGAACCTGCTGGGCCGCCTGCGTTCGAACACGGTCGCCGACCCGTCGTTCCGCGGCAGCCTGGTGCACGGTGACGTCGGCAGCCTGAGGATGTGCTGGCTGTCCGCCAGCCGGCACCAGGTGGAGCGCACCCCCGACCTGATCCGCCAGGACGACCGCGGCTTCCTCAAGGTGCTGGTGCAGATCGAGGGCCAGGCCTGGCTCGAGCAGTTCGGGCGCCGCACGCTGCTGTCGGCCGGCGACTGGAGCATCTACGACACGGCCCGACCCTACACCGTGGCCAACACCACCGAGGTGGAGCAGCTGCTGCTGCTCGTGCCGCGCGAGAAGATCCAGAGCCGCCAGTTCGTGCTCGAGGACGCCCTGGCCCGTCCCTACTCGGCGCGCACCGGCGTCGGCCGTCTGGCCTGCAACCTGATGCGCTCCGCCTTCGACGAGATCCCGGCCTGCGGCCCCGAGGTGTCCGAGGGCGTCGCCGACTCCATCACGCAGTTGCTGCGCAACGCGATGCTGGCGCAGTGCGGCCGCCCGAACGAAGTCTCGGCGCGGGCCCACCTGCGCGACCAGATCCAGGCCTACATCGAGGCCCACCTGGGCGACCCCGACCTGTCGATCGACCGTCTCGCCGCCGCCTTCCACTGCAGCAAGCGCAACCTGCACAAGGCCTTCAGCGGCGAGGGCAGCACCATTTCCAGCGACATCCTGCGGCAGCGGCTGGAACGCTGCCGGCGCGACCTCGCCGACCCCCGGCGCGCCGACCAGTCCATCACCGACGTGGCCTTCTCCTGGGGCTTCAACAGCGCCACCCATTTCAGCCGGGCCTCCAAGGAGGCCTACCAGCTCTCGCCGCAGGCCTACCGCCAGTCCTTGCGGGGCGCGCGCGCGGCTACGCAGCCCTAGTGTTCGCTCGCGGACAAGGCCCGGTTCCCTCCCGGGCAAGCGCGGCGAGCGCGCCTTCACTACGCTTGCCGTCTCATCCATAAGAGGAGACTTGAATGCGGGCTTTCACGACTCGAATCCTGCGCGTGGTCCTGGCGGCGCTGTGCCTGACCTTCGCGTTCTCCGGCGCGGCCTTCGCGCAGGACAAGCTGTGCGGACCGGGCACCGGCAAGCCCGCCACGGGCCAGCCGATCCTGGTCGGCTCCGTGGTCGGCAAGACCGGCCCCGACGACTTCAGCGCCGGCGCGCTGGCCGCCAAGGCCTACTTCGACTGCGTCAACGCCAACGGCGGCATCCACGGCCGGCCGATCCAGTTCCTGATCGAGGACGACCAGTGGAAGCCCGAGGTGGCCGGCCAGGTCGCCTCCAAGCTGGTCAAGGACCGCGGCGTCGTCGCCCTGGTGGGCAACGGCAGCTTCGTCGAGATGACCGTGAACGCCAAGCTGTACGAGCAGGAGAACGTGGCGGTGGTCGCCTCCGCCTGCGCCGTGCGCGAGTGCTTCGAGGCGAAGAACATCGCCTCGACCAACCAGGGCCCGGTGCCGAGCAACATCGCCGCGGTGCAATACGCGGTGGAGAAGCTCGGTGCCAAGAAGGTCGCCTGCATCGGCCTGAACATCCCCAGCAACGGCGTGTGGTCCTGCGACCTCACCAACGCCTGGCTGAAGGACCGCGGCCTGAGCGGCGTCTCCGTGCTGATGGACCCGGGCGCGCCGGATGCCAACTCCGCCGTGCTGGAGGCCGTCGCCTCCGGCGCCGACACCATCCTCATGAGCCTGCCCTCCGGCCTGGCCCAGGCCTTCCTGAAGGCCGCCCAGGAGCAGAACCTGCGCGACAAGTACAAGTGGGTCGCCCCGACCCCGCTGTACAAGCAGGGCATCCCCGAGGCCATCGGCGCCTACTGGGGCGGCAAGATCTACGTGGCCATCGAGCTGACCCCCTGGGACGGCGGCGGCCCGGACGCCAAGCGCTGGCTGGCCGTGATGGACAAGTACGGCAAGAAGACCGACCCGCGCGACACCTTCAGCCAGGCCGGCTTCGTCTCGGCGAACATCTTCGTCGACACGCTGCAGAAGATGGACCCGAAGTCGATCAACCGCGCCAACGTGACCAAGGCGCTGAAGGCGGTCAAGAACTTCCGCACCGACCTGCTGTGCGGGCCCTGGTACTTCGGCAACGCCGACTTCCACCAGCCCAACCACGCCTCGCAGATCGTGGTGATCGACAAGGACGGCTTCAAGACCAAGCAGGGCTGCTTCGACCCCTCGGGCAAGTACTTCGACAAGATCCGCGCCATGGAGAAGGCGCAGCATCTGACCGGCAATTGAGACCTGGGAATCGCAGAAGGTGTACGGTGTCTTCCTTGTCGCGGGACTGGCGCTGGGGGCGATCTACGCGCTCTCCGGCGTCGGGCTGGTGGTCCTGCATCGCTCCACGGGCGTCCTGAACTTCGCCTACGGCGCCGTCGGCGCCCTGGGCGCGATGCTGGCCTGGCAACTGGAACAGTGGAAGGTCCCGGAACCCGTCGCGTGGGCGGCCGCCCTCGCGACGGCCACCCTGCTGTCGCTGGCCTACGGGCGCCTGGTGGCGCCCTTCCTCTCCTACCGGGAACCGGTGGTCAAGGCGGTGGCCACGCTCGGCTTCGCGCTGATGATCCTGGGCACCGCCAACTATTTCTGGGTGGAGGCGCCGCGGCGCCTGAACCTGTTCACCGACAGCATGGGCTTCGAGCTGCTCGACGTGCGCATCACCGGCACGCGTGCCGTGGTGTTCCTCGCCGCGCTGGGGTCCACCGTCGGCATCGCCGTCTTCCTCAAGCGCACCCGCATCGGCCTGCTGATGCGCGCCCTGGCCAACAAGCGCGACCTGTCGGCGGTGCTGGGCGTGCCCGTGCAGCGCGTCGAGACCTATGCCTGGCTGATCAGCGGGCTGCTGGCCGGCTTCACCGGCCTGATGTTCGGCGCGCTGGTGCGTCCGAACCCGGGCGCGCTCACCTTCCTGGTGATCCCGGCCATCGCCGCCGCCGTGGTGGGCCGGCTGGAATCGCTGCCCATGACGCTCGCCGGCGGCCTCGTCATCGGCGTCGTCGAATCGATGGCGACCCTGGTGCGGCCGATCGCGCCTTTCCGCACCGCCGCGCCCTTCGTGGTGGCGGCCGTGCTGCTGCTGTGGATGCAACGCCACCGGCGACTGACCTTCTCGGGCCATGACTGAACGACCCCTCGCTGCAGCGGCGCCGCAGGCGCCGCCGGGGCAGCCTTCCCTGTTCCCGACCTTCCGGGCGCACCGGGGCGCGATCGCGCTGCTGGCCGCGGTGGCCGCGGCGATCTGGCTGCTGCCCGCGCTGCTCGACGCGCTGTACCTGCGGGTGATGATCTCCTCGGTCATCTTCACCATCGCGGCGGCCGGCACGGCGGTGCTCTATGCGCGCCTGGGCCTCGTCTCGCTGGCGCAGGTCGCGCTGGTCGGCGTCGGCGGCTGGGTGACCCTGCGCATGTGGCACGCCACGGGCCTGCCCTTCGAGGTCGACATGCTCGTCGCCGCCGTGGTGTCGGCCGTGATCGGCATGCTGGTCGGCCTGCCGGCGCTGCGCATGCGCGGGCTGTTCCTCGCGCTCATCACGCTGATGGCCGCGGCCGGCTTCCAGATCCTCGTCACCGGCACCCAGTTCCCCAACGGCGGCACCGGCTTCCTGGGGGTGGCGGTGACCAGCATCTTCATGGCCCGCCCGACACTGGGCCAGACCGACGAGGCGATGCTGCGCTACGTCTGCGTCATCGCGGTGCTGTGCTTCCTGCTGGTCGAGGCGAACCGCCGCAGCCGCGCAGGCCGGGCCTGGGCGCTGATCCGCAAGAGCGAATCCTGCGCGATGGCCGCCGGCGTCCACGTGGCCTTCTACAAGCTCTGGGCCTTCGCGCTGGCCGGCTTCCTGGCGGGCATCGCCGGCGGGCTGCTGGCCGGCACCATCGGCGTGCTCGACGCCACCACCTTCCCGGCGAGCGAATCCGTGCTGCTGTTCGCCCTCACCGTGGTCGGCGGCGCCTACAGCTGGATGGGCCAGGTGCTCACCGGCCTGCTGTTCCGCGCCGCGCCCGCCCTGCTCAACGACATCGGGGTCAACGGCAACCTGTCGTACGTGATCTTCGGCGCCGGCCTGCTGCATGCGCTGATCACGGCGCCCACCGGCATCGCCGGCCAGATCCTGGGCGCCCTGGGCAGGTTCGCCCGCGGCCGGAGCTCCTCATGATCGAGATCCGCGACCTGTCGGTGTCCTTCGGCGGCGTGCGCGCCCTGGACAGCCTGACCATGACGCTGCAGGACCCCGTGGTGGGCATCATCGGCCCCAACGGCGCCGGCAAGACCACGCTGCTGAACGTCTTCAGCGGCTTCGTCACCCCCTCCTCCGGCTCGCTCCGCGCCTTCGGCACCGAGCTGCTCGCGATGCGCCCGCACCAGCGCGCCCGCTGGGGGCTGCGCCGGTCCTTCCAGGCCGAACAGGTGGTCGACGACCTCTCGGTCTGGGACAACGTGCGCGTGGTGCTGGACTCGGCGCCGCGCGGCGCGGGCGGCGACACGCGAACGCAGGTCGCCGCGGCGCTGGAATTCGTCGGCCTCGCGCACCAGGCCCGCGTGATGGGCGCTGCGCTCAACGCCTACGAACGGCGCATGGTGGAGCTGGCCAAGACGGTGGTCGGCGCGCCGAAGATCGTCCTGCTCGACGAGCCCGGCGCCGGCCTGCGCGACGACGAGGCGGCGAGGCTGAGGGAGATCATCCTGGGCATCCATCCGCGCTTCGGCGCGACGGTGCTGCTCATCGACCACGACGTGGAGCTGATCGTGGCCACCTGCACGTCCACCGTGGTGCTCGACTTCGGCCAGCTGCTGGTCGTCGGGCCCACCGCGGACGTCCTGCAGGACGCCCGCGTCAAGGCCGCCTATCTCGGCATCGAGGAAGTGGAATGAGCGCCGTGCTGGAGATCTCGGGCCTGAACGTGCAGCGGGGCGCCAAGCGCGTGCTCACGGACCTGTCCATGCGCCTGCCGGCCGGCCGCACCGTGGCCCTGCTGGGCCCCAACGGCGCCGGCAAGAGCAGCCTGGTGCTGGCGCTCGCCGGCGTGCTGCCGGTGGCCTCGGGGCGGATCATGCTCGACGGCCAGGACCTGGCCAACCGCCCCTGCGAGGCGGTGCGCCGCGCGGGCGTGGCGGCCGTCCTCGAAGGCCACCAGGTGCTCACCGGGATGAACGTCGAGGAGAACCTGCGCGTGGCCGGCTTCGCCCTGCCCCCGGCCGAACTGCAGGCGCAGCTGGAGGAGGCCTACGGCATCTTCCCGGAGCTGCGCGAGCTGCGCGGCCGGCTGGCCGGCACGCTCTCCGGCGGCCAGCAGCAGATGGTCGCGGTGGCCCAGGCCCTGATGGCGCGGCCACGCTTCATCCTGGCCGACGAACTGTCGCTGGGCCTGGCGCCGGTCATCGTGCGCCGCCTCACCGACGTGCTCAAGGCCCTGGCGGACAAGGGCTGCGGCATCCTGCTGATCGAGCAGTTCACCCACGTGGCGCTGCGGCTGGCCGACCACGTGTACGTCATGAACCGCGGCCGCGTGCACTTCGAGGGCTCGCCGGCCGAGGTGCAGGCGAACCCGCAGGTGCTGCACGAAGCCTACCTCGCGGGCGACTTCCAGCTCGGTCGCGCCTGACGCACAACAAGATGGAGAGGACGTCCATGCAACTCGAAGGCAGGACCTGCCTGGTCACCGGCGGCGCCGGCAGAATCGGCCGGGCCACGGCGCGGCTGTTCCTGGAGCACGGCGCCCGCGTCATGCTCGTCGACCTGAAGGCCGCGGACCTGGAACGCGCCTGCGCCGGACTCGACCCGGAGCGCACCGCCTGGGCCGAGGCCGACGTCACCAACGCGGCCAGCGTGCGTCGCGCCGTGGAGGCGACGGTGGACCGCTGGGGCCGGATCGACGTCCTGTTCAGCAACGCCGGCAACTTCGGTGTCGTGCGGCCCATCTCCGACTATCCCGACGAGGTCTTCGACGCGGTCTACGCGGTGCACGTCAAGGGCGCGTACCTCCTGTGCAAGCATGCCGTTCCCCACATGAACGACGGCGGCAGCATCGTCATCAACTCCAGCGTCGCCGGCACGCGCGGCGACCCCGGCGTCTACGCCTACATCACGGCCAAGCACGCGCAGGTGGGCCTGATGCGCTGCCTCGCCAAGGAGCTGGCGCCGCGGCGCATCCGGGCCAACACCATCCACCCGGGGCCGATCGACAACGGTTTCCAGCTCGCGGTCGAACAGGACCTGGGGAACATCATCGGCCGCGACGGCACCGAGTTCTTCAACCAGATCATCCCGCTCGGCCGCCACGGCAGCCCGGACGAGATCGCGCGCTCGGTGCTGTACCTGGCCTCGTCGCAGAGCAGCTTCACCACCGGCGCGATGCTGATGGTCGACGGCGGCATGAGCGCCTGAGCCGCGGGCCCCGCGTCACCCGCGCGGATGGTGCTGCGCGTGCAGCGCCTTCAGCCGCTCACGGGCGATATGGGTGTAGATGGTGGTGGTGGAGATGTCGGCATGCCCCAGCAGCATCTGCACGGCGCGCAGGTCGGCGCCGTGGTTCAGCAGGTGCGTGGCGAAGGCATGCCGCAGCGTGTGCGGCGACAGCGGCGCGGCGATGCCCGCGGCGCGCGCGCACTTCTTGACGATGACCCAGAACATGGCGCGGGTCATGCCCTGGCCGCGGGCGGTGACGAACAGGTCCTCGCTCTGCCGGCCGGCCAGGATCGCCCCGCGGGCCTCGCCCAGGTAGCGCAGGATCCAGTCGCGGGCCACCTGGCCGAAGGGCACCAGGCGCTCCTTGCTGCCCTTGCCCAGCACGCGCAGCACGCCCTCGTTCATGCCCAGGTCGAAAGTCTTGAGCCCCACCAGCTCGCTCACCCGCAGGCCGCTGGCATACATCAGCTCCAGCATCGTGCGGTCACGCAGTCCCAGCGGCGTGTCCACGTCGGGCGCCTCCAGCAGCGCCTCGACCTGGGCTTCGGTGAGCGTCCTGGGCACGCGCAGCGGCTGCTTCGCCGACTGCAGGCGCAAGGTGGGGTCGGCCTCGATCAGGCGCTCGCGCAGCGCCCAGCGGAAGTAGCGCTTGAAGACCGTGAGCCGGCGGTTGGCCGAGGTGGCCTTGGTCGCCGCATGCCGCGCCGCGAAATAGGCCTGCAGGTCCGCCTCGGTGGTGGCGGGCAGCCGCAGGCCGCGACCGGCGAGCCAGCGCTCGTACAGCGCGAGGTCGCGGCGGTAGGCGGCGAGCGTGTTGCGGGACAGTCCTTCCTCGAGCCAGAGGGCGTCGATGAAGGTGTCGATGGCGTCGCTCACGGGCCCGGGGTCGCCCCCGCCCCCGCCGCCGCTGGCGCGGGGGCGGCGGGGATCAGTCCAGCTTCAGGTGGGCCGACTCGACCACCTTCTTGTAGATGGCGAACTCGTTCTTCATCTGCTCGGCGAACTGCTCGGGCGTGTTGCCGATGATGATCGAGCCGGTGTCGTCGATGCGCTTGCGCACCGCCGGCTCTTCCAGGGCCTTCAGGGTCGCGTCGTGGATCTTCTGCACGGCCTCCTTCGGCATGCCCTTGGGACCCACCAGGCCGTAGTAGGCCAGGCGGTTCACCGGCTCCAGGCCCACCTCCTTGAACGTGGGCACGTTGGGCAGCTCCTTCAGGCGCTGCGGCGCGCACACCACGATCGGGATCAGCTTGCCCTGCTTGATGAAGGGCAGCGCCGAGGGCAGGTTGTCGAAGATCATGGGCACCTGTCCGCCCACCACGTCGGTCAGCGCCGGGCCGGCGCCGCGGTAGGGGATGTGGGTCACGTAGGTGCCCGACATGCTCTTGAACAGCTCCATCAGCAGGTGGCCGATGCCGCCCGTGCCGGAGGAGGCGTACGAGTACTTGCCGGGGTTCTTCTTCAGCTCCGCCAGGAAGGCCTTGTAGTCGTGGCCGGGAAAGTTCGGGTTCACCGCGATCACGTTGGGCGTGGCCGCGATGTTGATGATCGGCGTGAAGTCGGTCGTCGGGTTGTAGGGCGTCTTGGGGTTGATCGCCGGGTTCGTGGCCGAGGTGGACACGGTGGCGACGCCCAGCGTGTAGCCGTCCGGCGCCGCGCGCGCGACTTCGGCCGCACCGACGATGCCGCCGCCGCCGGCCTTGTTCTCGACGACCACGGTCTGTCCCAGCTGCTTGGTCAGCGGCTCGGAGATCACCCGGGCGATGATGTCCGTGGTGCCGCCCGGCGCGAAGGGCACGACCACGCGGATGGTCTTGTTCGGATAGGCCTGCCCGAAGGCAGGGGCAGCGGCCAGGGCCAGCACGCCCGCGGAAACGGCGATCAGGTCGCGACGGTTCATTCGGCTCTCCTCTTTGGATCGATGCGAAACCTTGCATCGTAAGCGCGAAACGCCGCGTTCCCGCCCGGCGCGGCCCCGGCTCGGGGAAACCCCTCAGGGTGGCGCAAGGCTTCCGTTATCCTGCGCCCGGTGAATTTCCTGCAACTGCTGCTTCCCGACTTCTCCCTGATCCTGTGCGGCTACCTGGTGTGCCGCTGCACCGCCCTCGACCGCACCGTGTGGCAGCAGGTGGAAAGCCTGGTGTACTTCTTCCTGTTTCCCGTGCTGCTGTTCCAGTCGATCTCGCGCAGCACCGTGGACCTGGACGCCACCTCCAGCCTGATCGGCGCCGGGCTGCTGCTGGGGCTGAGCGGCATCGCGCTGGCCTACCTGCTGCCGCACCTTCCCGGGCTGGCGCGCCGCATCGACGCGCGCGCGCACGCCGGCGCCGCGCAGGTGGCCTTCCGCTTCAACTCCTACATCGCGCTGGCCCTGTCGGAGCGGCTCGCCGGCGCCCAGGGCCTGCTGCTGATCGCGGTGCTGATCGGCGTGAGCGTGCCCCTGTTCAATGTGGCGGCCGTCTGGCCCATGGCGCGCCATGGCCGCACCGGCTTCGTGCGGGCGCTGGTGCGCAACCCGCTGATCATCGCGACCTTGCTGGGCCTGGCGGCCAATTTCGCGGGCGTGCGGGTGCCGACGTGGCTCGCCCCCAGCGTCGACCGCGTGGGCGGCGCCTCGATCCCGCTGGGCCTGATGGCCGCGGGCGCCGGCCTGCGCCTGGGGCACCTCGCGCAGCAGAAAGTGCTCACCGCAGGCCTGCTGGCGATCCGCCACCTGCTGCTGCCCCTGGTGGCCGCGGCGCTGGCCTGGGCCTTCCGCCTGGAGCCGGTGCAGACCACGGTGCTGCTCGCGTTCTCCGCCCTGCCCACGGCCTCCAGCTGCTACGTGCTGGCCGTGCGCATGGGCTACGACGGGCCCTACGTCGCGGGGCTGGTCACGCTGTCGACGCTGTTCGGCATGGCGAGCCTGCCGTTCGCCCTGGGGGTGCTGCGCTGAGAGCGTCGCGCCTCTGGCTGTGGTCCGGGTCAGGGTGGGGGTATGGGTCTGGGCGAATGTCCCCCGGCTCGGGCTGAAGCCCGAGCCTCCTCCTAATATTTCGCCCATACCCATACCCCCACCCTGACCCTGCGCCGTCGCGACGAGTGCGGCGGCCTGCAACGAAGCAACGGCTGCACGATCGAAACCGACTCAGGACCGGGCCGGGGCAGCCCGCC
>JAGWTH010000005.1 GCA_028868995.1 Burkholderiales bacterium
TGCTGATCCTGGAAATCTTCGCCCAGCGCGCGCGCAGCCACGAGGGCAAGCTGCAGGTGGAGCTGGCCAGGCTGCAGTACCTGAGCACCCGGCTGGTGCGGCGCTGGTCGCACCTGGAGCGCCAGACCGGCGGCGCCGGCGTGCGCGGCGGCCCGGGCGAGAAGCAGATCGAGCTGGACCGGCGGATGATCGCCAGCGCCATCAAGAACACGCGCGAGCGCCTGGTCAAGGTGAAGCGCCAGCGCGCCACCCAGCGCCGCCAGCGCGAGCGCCGGGAGACCTTCAACATCTCCCTGGTCGGCTACACCAACGCCGGCAAGTCGACGCTGTTCAACGCCCTGGTCAAGGCGCGCGCCTATGCCGCCAACCAGCTGTTCGCCACGCTGGACACCACGACCCGGCAGCTGTTCCTGGCGGACGAGGAGGGCGGCGGCAGCGGCCGTTCGGTCTCGCTGTCCGACACGGTCGGCTTCATCCGCGACCTGCCGCACGGCCTCATCGACGCCTTCCAGGCGACGCTGCAGGAGGCGGCCGACGCCGACCTGCTGCTGCACGTGGTCGACGCCGCCAACCCGCACTTCGCGGAGCAGATCGACGAGGTCCGGCGCGTGCTCCACGAGATCGGCGCCGCCGAGGTGCCGCAATTGCTGGTCTTCAACAAGATCGACGCCCTGCCGGCCGCCCAGAAACCCCTGGGCCGGGTCGACAGCTTCGAGCTGGACGGCCGGCAGGTTCCGCGCGTGTTCGTCAGCAGCCTCACGGGCGAGGGCCTGCCCGAGCTGCGTCGCGAACTGGCCCGCATCGTGCACGCGGCCCGGGCGCCCGAGCCCGAAACCGCCGGCTCATCCTGACGTCAGCCTCATTGGGCACAATGGCGCTGCCGACCACCCGAGAGAAAAGCCAAGAATGAACCTTTTGTTCCGCAGCCTGAGCCTGCCCGGGCTGAAAGGCCGCCTGAGGGGGATGTTCAACCTGAACGATCCCCGCTGGGGCCGAGGCGACGACAAGAACGAAGGCCAGCGCTCCGAGGGCAACAAGGGTCCCAACCAGGGCCCGCCGGACCTCGACGAACTCTGGCGCGACTTCAACCGCAAGCTCTCGGGCCTGTTCGGCGGCCGTCGCGGTGGCGGCGGGGGCACGGGCGGCGGGGGAGGCAACTTTCAGCCCGACATGAAGAGCGCCGGGGTCGGCGCCGGCCTCATCGCCATCGTCGTGATCCTGATCTGGCTGGGTACCGGCATCTTCATCGTGCAGGAAGGCCAGCAGGCGGTGATCACGCGCTTCGGCAAGTACACGGCCACCGTCGGCGCCGGCTTCAACTGGCGGCTGCCGTACCCGATCGAGCGGCACGAGCTGGTCTACGTCACCCAGATCCGCTCGGTCGACGTCGGGCGCGACAACGTCGTCCGCGCCACCGGCCTGAAGGACTCGGCGATGCTCACCGAGGACGAGAATATCGTCGAGATCAAGTTCGCGGTGCAGTACCGCCTGAACGACGCCCGCGCCTGGCTGTTCAACAGCAAGAACCCGCAGGAGGCGGTGGTGCAGGCGGCCGAGACGGCGGTGCGCGAAGTGGTCGGCAAGATGCGCATGGACTCGGCCCTGGCCGAGGAACGCGACCAGATCGCCCCCCGGGTGCGCGCGCTCATGCAGCAGATCCTGGACCGCTACCAGATCGGCGTGGAAGTCGTGAGCATCAACCTGCAGCAAGGCGGCGTGCGCCCGCCCGAGCAGGTGCAAGCCGCCTTCGACGACGTGCTGCGCGCCGGCCAGGAGCGCGAGCGCGCCAAGAACGAGGCCCAGGCCTATGCCAACGACGTGATCCCGCGCGCCGCGGGCGCGGCCTCGCGCCTGGCGCAGGAGGCCGAGGGCTACAAGGCGCGCATCGTCGCGCAAGCCCAGGGCGACGCGCAGCGCTTCAAGTCGCTGCTGACCGAATACCAGCGTGCGCCGCAGGTGACGCGCGACCGCATGTACATCGACACCATGCAGCAGATCTACAGCAACGTGACCAAGGTGATGGTGGAGTCGCGCGCCGGCGGCAACATGCTGTTCCTGCCGCTGGACAAGATCATGCAGCAGGTCGCTTCCGGCGGCGCTGCAGCCGCGCCCGCGCCGGCGCCGACGCCCGCACCGGACGCCTCCGGGGCGGCGCAGTCCGCGGGCTCGCCACCGGCGTCCGCCGGCGGCTCCGATGCCCGCTCCCGCGACAGCGCCCGCAGCCGCGACCGGGAGTCAAGATGATGCGCCCCCACGCTCCACACTACGTTTACTCGCTGCCCCCCGGGGGGGCGTCCGGCCTCCTTGAGGCGGCTCGGCGGAGGCCGGAATGAACCGTCTCGCATTCATCGTCGCCACCCTGCTGGTGGCCCTGGCCGTCCTGAGCTCCATGCTGTTCGTGGTCGACCAGCGCCAGTTCGGCGTCGTCTACGCCTTCGGCCAGGTGAAGGAGGTCGTCAGCGAGCCCGGCCTGCATTTCAAGCTGCCCCCGCCCCTGCAGACCGTGAGCTACATCGACAAGCGCCTGCTGACGCTGGACAGCACGGACACCGAGCCGATGCTCACCGCCGAGAAGCAGCGGGTCGTCATCGACTGGTACGTGCGCTGGCGCATCACCGATCCGCTCGCCTACATCCGCAACGTCGGCCTGGACGAATCCACCGGCGCCACCCGCCTCAACAGCGTGGTGCGCAACGCCTTCCAGGAGGAGATCAACCGCCAGACCGTGCGCGAACTGCTGTCGACCAAGCGCGAACAGCTGATGTCCGACGTCAAGCGCGAGGTGCTGGAGACGGTCAAGGGAGCCAAGCCCTGGGGCATCGACATCGTCGACGTGCGCATGACCCGCGCCGACTACGTCGAGGCGATCACCGAGTCGGTCTACCGCCGCATGGAGGCCGAGCGCAAGCGCGTGGCCAACGAGCTGCGCTCCACCGGGGCGGCCGAGGGCGAGAAGATCCGCGCCGAGGCCGACCGCCAGCGCGAGGTGACGGTGGCCAACGCCTATCGCGACGCCCAGAAGGTCAAGGGCGAGGGCGATGCGCAGGCCGCCGCCATCTACGCCGAGGCCTTCGGCCGCGATCCCGCATTCGCCCAGTTCTACCGCAGCCTCGAGGCCTACAAGGCCAGCTTCAACAAGAAGAGCGACGTGCTGGTGGTCGATCCGCAGGGCACCGAGTTCTTCCGCACCTTCCGCAATGGCGGTGCCGCGGGGGCGGCGCACGCCCCCGCGGGCGGTGCGCGCCGCTGAGCGCCTTGGACAGCGGCACGTTCTGGGCGGCGCTGGCCCTGATGCTGGTCCTGGAGGGACTGTTCCCCTTCCTGTCGCCGGACGGCTGGCGCCGCATGTTCCTGAAGCTGCTGCAGCTGCGCGACGGGCAGCTGCGCTTCTTCGGGCTGACCAGCATCGTCATCGGGCTGGTCATCCTCTGGGTCCTGTCCCAGGGCTGACCGCCGCCGGTGGGGCCGTGGCCGGGCTGAGCCCGGCCGTCCGCCCGTGCCCGGTAGAATCACGCTTTTAACAGCCCACCGATTCCCATGTCCGCCTGGGTCCTGCCGGATCACATCGCCGATGTGTTGCCCTCCGAGGCCCGGCACATCGAAGAACTGCGCCGCGAACTGCTGGACACCGCCCGGGGCTACGGCTACGAGCTGGTGATGCCGCCGATGCTGGAGCACCTCGAGTCGCTGCTGACCGGCACCGGCGAGGCGCTCGACCTGCAGACCTTCAAGCTGGTGGACCAGTTGTCCGGCCGCATGCTGGGCCTGCGCGCGGACACCACACCCCAGGTCGCCCGCATCGACGCCCACCTGCTCAACCGCCGCGGCGTCGCGCGCCTGTGCTACTGCGGGCCGGTGCTGCACACCCGCCCGGACCGCCCGCACGCCACCCGCGAGCCGCTGCAGTTCGGCGCCGAGATCTACGGCCACGCGGGACTGGAGGCCGACCAGGAGGCGATGCAGCTGGCACTGGACTGCCTGCGGGCGAGCAAGGTGGGGCCGCTGACCGTCGACATGGGTGACGTGCGCATCGTGCGTTCGCTGCTGGCCGGCAGCGGCATCGAGGGCGAACGCCTCGCCCAGGTGCACGCCGCCCTGGCCACCAAGGATGCCAGCGAGCTGGCCGGGCTCACGCGCGACCTGCCGGTCGCCACCCGCGACGCGCTGCGGGCCCTGGTGGGCCTCTATGGCGACGCCAAGGTGCTGGCCGAGGCGGCGCAGGCGCTGCCGGCCGCGCCCGCGATCCGGCAGTCGCTGGAACAGCTGCAAAGGCTGGCCGCACAACTGGACGGCGCACAGGTCAGCTACGACCTGGCGGACCTGCGCGGCTATGCCTACTACAGCGGCGTGCGCTTTGCCGTCTACACGCCCGGCGCCAGCGATGCCCTGGTGCGCGGCGGCCGCTACGACGAGGTCGGCGCCGTGTTCGGGCGCAACCGGCCGGCGGCGGGCTTCAGCCTTGACGTCCGGGAACTGGTCGGCGTGGCCGCCAAGCCGCCGCTGAAGGCCGCCATCCGCGCACCCTGGCACGGCACCGGGCCGGAGGCCGCCGGGCTGCGCGCCGCCCTCGCAACGCTGCGTCGCGACGGCGAGACCGTGGTCTGCGTGCTGCCGGGCCACGAGAGCGAGGTGGACGAATTCCACTGCGACCGCGAGCTCGTGCACGTGGCGGGCCGCTGGGTCGTGCGCGCCCTCTGACAACCCCATCCCAATTTCCGCGAAGAGCAAGTCATGACGAAGACGAAGGGCCGCAATGTGGTCGTGGTCGGCACCCAGTGGGGTGACGAAGGCAAGGGCAAGCTGGTCGACTGGCTGACCGAGATGGCCCAGGGGGTGGTGCGCTTCCAGGGCGGCCACAACGCCGGCCACACCCTCGTGATCAACGGCGTGAAGACCGCGCTGCACCTGATCCCCAGCGGCATCATGCGCCCCGGCGTGAAGTGCTACATCGGCAACGGCGTGGTGCTGTCGGCGGCCAAGCTGCTGGAGGAGATCGAGGGCCTGGAGAAGGCCGGGGTGGAAGTGCGGTCGCGGCTGCGCATCAGCGAGGCCTGCCCGCTGATCCTGCCCTTCCATGCGGCGCTGGACATCGCCCGCGAGGCCAAGCGGGAGCAGGGCGGCAGCGAGAAGATCGGCACCACCGGACGCGGCATCGGCCCGGCCTACGAGGACAAGATCGCGCGCCGCGCGCTGCGCGTGCAGGACCTGAAGCATCCCGAGCGCTTCGCCGCCAAGCTCAAGGAGCTTCTGGAACTGCACAACTTCATGCTGACGCAGTACCTCGGCGCCCAGCCGCTGGACTACCGGCAGGTGCTGGACGAGGCCTTGCGCCACGGCGAGATCCTGCGTCCCATGATGGCCGACGTCTCGCGCGAGCTGAACGAGGCCCACCTGCACGGCGACAACCTGCTGTTCGAGGGCGCCCAGGGCACCCTGCTGGACGTGGACCACGGCACCTATCCCTACGTCACCTCCAGCAACTGCGTGGCGGGCAACGCCGCCGCCGGCTCCGGTGTCGGGCCCGGCATGCTGCACTACATCCTGGGCATCACCAAGGCCTATTGCACCCGCGTGGGCGGTGGCCCGTTCCCGACCGAGCTGGACTGGCAGACGCCCGGCACGGTGGGCTACCACCTGTCCACCGTCGGCGCCGAGAAGGGCGTCACGACGGGGCGTTCGCGCCGCTGCGGCTGGTTCGACGCCGCGTTGCTCAAGCGCAGCGCGCAGGTCAACGGCCTGTCCGGCCTGTGCATCACCAAGCTGGACGTGCTGGATGGCCTGAAGGAGCTGCAGCTGTGCACCGGCTACGAACTCGACGGCGAGCACATCGACATCCTGCCGCTCGGCGCCGACGAGATCGCGCGCTGCAAGCCGGTGTACGAGACGATGGAAGGCTGGAGCGAGTCCACCGTGGGCGTGACCCAATATGACCAGTTGCCGTTGAACGCGCGGCTGTACCTGCAGCGCATCCAGCAGGTCACCGGCGTGCCCGTCGATATCATCTCGACCAGCCCGGATCGCGACCACACGATCATGATGCGCCATCCCTATCTCGCGGATTAAGCGGAGGACTCCCACGATGTTGACGGAAGACGGCAAGCACCTGTACGTGAGCTACGACGAGTACCACAACCTCTGTGAAAAGCTCGCGATCAAGGTCCACCAGTCGGGTTGGGAGTTCGACACCATCCTGTGCCTGGCCCGCGGCGGCATGCGGCCCGGCGACATCCTCTCGCGCATCTTCGACAAGCCGCTGGCGATCATGTCGACCAGCTCCTACCGCGCCGAGGCGGGCACCGTGCAGGGCCACCTGGACATCGCCCACTACATCACCACCCCCAAGGGCGAGATCGCCGGCCGCGTGCTGCTGGTCGACGACCTCGCCGACTCCGGCCACACCCTGCACAAGGTGGTCGAGATGCTGCGCACCAAGTACCCCAAGATCACCGAGCTGCGCAGCGCGGTGCTTTGGACCAAGGGCCTGAGCACCTTCACCCCGGACTACTCGGTGGAATTCCTGCCCACCAACCCCTGGATCCACCAGCCCTTCGAGAGCTACGACTCGATGCGGCCGGAGAAGCTGCTGGAGAAGTGGAAGGTCTGAAGGCATGACGCGGCCGATTCACGCGTACCAGATCTTCTACAACGAAGCGACGCGCGCTGCGATCGATCCCGCCTTCGAACCGCTCGACAACCTCGCCAACGAGCGCCCCGACTGGTACGAATACTGGCCGATCCGGCGCTTCTTCCAGACCCATCCTGTCCTGGACGAGTCTGCCCTCTATGGCTTCTTCTCCCCGCTGTTCTTCAGCAAAACACACCTGACCGGGCGGCAGGTGCTCGACTTCGCGGGCCAGGTGACCGATGCGGAGGTGATCACCTTCTCGCCGCATCCCTGCCACGGCGCTGCGTTCTACAACGTGTTCGAGCAGGGCGCGAATGCCTTCCCCGGCTTCCTCGACGCCGCCCTGCTGTTCCTGCGCGAGCTCGACCCACAGATCCGGCTGGACCAGTTGATCAACGATTCGCGCAACACGGTGTACAGCAACTACTTCCTGGCGCGGCCGCGGTTCTGGCGCGCCTGGCTGGCGATCGTGGATCGCGCCTTCGCGCTGGCCGAGGCCGGCGACACTGCGGCGGGCCAGGCGCTCATTCGACCCGTAGGCTATGCGAAGAGCGACGGTGACACCAAGCCGGCGCAGATGAAGATCATGGTCCTGGAGCGCATCCCTTCGCTGCTGCTTGCGTGGGGTGATTTCACGGTGCGCAACTATCCGCCGTTCGCCATCCCGCTCACGGCGCAGTTTGCCGGTCATCTGGCGGAACTGAAGGAACTCGACCGGCTCAAGATCGCGTATGGGGCGGGTGGCGATCGTCAATTGCTGCAGCAGTATGTCCAGATGCGTGACGGGCTGCTGGCGGCCGTGCGGAGCCGACCTCAGGCGGGCTAACATTCCCGAATGAACAAGCCGGTCACCGAGCTCATCCACCATCCCTACCAGCCGCCCGCGGGCTTCGCCGCGCCGCAGCCGGGGATCTTCAAGGCCTCCACCGTCCTCTTCCCGAACGTCGCGGCCATGCGCGCGCGCGACTGGAAGCACAAGAACGGCTACACCTACGGCCTGCACGGCACGCCCACCACCTTCCTGCTGGAGGAGCGCATCGCCACGCTGGAAGGGGGCCTGCAGTGCGTGCTGGTGCCCAGCGGCCTGGCCGCGATCGCCAACGTCGGCATGGCGCTGCTCCGCGCCGGTGACGAGGTGCTGCTGCCGGACAACGTCTACGGCCCCAGCCGGGCGCTGGCCGAGGGCGAGTTCCGGGCCTGGGGCATCTCCCACCAGCTCTACGACCCCCTGAACCCGCGGGACCTGGAGGCGCGCATCGGCGAACGCACCCGCCTGGTCTGGCTGGAGGCGCCGGGCTCGGTGACGATGGAGTTCCCGCCGCTGGCGCAGCTGGCGCGGATCTGCCGGCAACGGGGCGTGACCACGGCCCTGGACAACACCTGGGGCGCGGGGCTGGCCTTCGGCGGGTTCGAGCTGGGCGACGGCGCCGGCGTCGACATCGTCGCGCAGGCGCTCACCAAATATCCCAGCGGCGGCGGCGACGTGCTCATGGGCAGCGTCGTGACCCGCGACGAGAAGCTGCACCAGCAGATCAAGCTGACGCACATGCGCCTGGGCTTGGGCATCGCGGCCAACGACGCCGAGGCGGTGCTGCGTTCCCTGCCCAGCCTGGCGGTGCGCTACCGGTCTCACGACGACACCGCGCGCCGGCTGGCCCGCTGGCTGGCCGGACGCGAGGAGATCGCGCAGGTGCTGCATCCGGCCCTGGCCGGTTCGCCCGGCCACGAGCACTGGCGGGCACTGTGCGGCGAGGACGGGCTGGCGGCCGGCCTGTTCTCCGTGGTGTTCCACGAGCGCCATGCCCCCCGCCAGGTGGATGCCTTCTGCGACGCGCTGAAGCTGTTCAAGCTGGGCTACTCCTGGGGCGGCCCGGTCAGCCTGGTCGTGCCCTACGACGTGCCGGCCATGCGCAGCGCCCAACTGGGCACCTGGACCCACCGCGGCGTCCTGGTGCGCTTCTCTGTGGGACTGGAGGATGCCGGGGACCTCCAGGCCGACCTGGCGCAGGCCCTGGAGGCGATGCAGCGCATCGGGTGAACCCCCAGGCGCGGGGGCGGCGGGCGGCGCTACCCTGGAGGCGAGGAGGGAGACTCGCATGGACCATCCGATTCCGGGGCCGGAGGGCGCCGCCGCCGCCGGCGACCCGCCGCGGCCGCAGGTGCGCCGCATCCCCCTGGGCGCGCCGCTGCGCTGGCTGGCGCGCGGCGCCAACGACCTGGTGGCGCACCCGGGCATCGCGGCCTTCTACGGGGCCTGCTTCTGGGCGATGGGCCTGACCCTGGCCTGGGTGTTCAGCCACAGCCCCGAATACACCATGACCATCGTCTCGGGCTGCCTGCTGGTCGGCCCCTTCCTGGCGATGGGGCTGTACGAGGTGAGCCTGCGGCGCGAGCGCGGCGAGGCGCCCAGCCTGCCGGATTCGCTCACCTGCTGGGACCGCCACCTGGGCAGCATGGGCCTGCTGGTGCTGGTGCTGACGGTGCTGGAGCTGCTTTGGGGCCGGGCCTCGCTGGTGGTATTCGCGGTGTTCTTCGACACCGGCATGCCGTCCACGGCGAGCGTGCTGCAGGCGGTGTTCAACCCGCGCAACTGGCAGTTCCTGGCGGTCTACCTGGCGGTGGGCGGGGTGTTCGCGGCGCTGGTCTTCTGCAGCACCGCCGTGTCCATCCCCATGATCCTGGACCGCGACACCGACGCGGTGACGGCGGCGCTCACCAGCTTCGGCGTGGTCCTGCAGAACCTGGCCACGATGCTGTTCTGGGGAGCGCTGGTGGTCGCCCTGGTGCTGGCGGCGCTTTGGCCGTGGGCACTGGGCATCCTGGTCGTCGGCCCATGGCTGGGCCACGCGACCTGGCACGCCTACCGCGACGCGGTGGGCTGGCAAGACTAGGCCGCCGCGAGTTCCCGCGCCAGTTCCGCCATGGCCTGCGGCGAGCGGTCCCGCGGTGCGATCGCGCGCGCCTGGGCGAACTGCCGGAAGTTGCGCTCGGTGGAACTGGAGTAGCCAGGGTCGTAGTGCTTCACGAGCAGCTCGCGCACCACCGGCTCGATGTCCCCCGCGCGGACCTGCGCCTGCCAGGCCCGCACCAGTTCGCGGCCGCGCAGCTGCACCAGCGCCTCCAGCCGCTGGCAGAACAGCTCCGGGTCGCGGGTGAAGAAGTCGTAGTCCTCCATCAGCAGCCGCACCCGCTCCTCGTCGGGCAGGTCCAGGCGCAGGCAGGGGCTGGCGCGCATCGCCGCGATCAGCGCCTCGGGCACCGCCACGTTGCCGACCTTTCGGCTTTCGCTCTCGACGTAGACCGGCCGCGAGGGATCGAAGGAGCGCAGCTTCTCCCACACCAGGGTGTCGAAGCGCTTCTGCGAGGGCTGCGGCTGGCCGGGGATCAGTCCCAGCACCGAGCTGCGATGGCTGGCCAGCGCCTCCAGGTCCAGCACCTGGGCGCCGGCGGCCTCCAGGGCCTGCAGCAGGCGCGTCTTGCCCGATCCGGTGGGCCCGCACACCACCCGGTAGGACAGGCGCTGCACCAGCCCCGGCAGTTCGGCGAGGACGGCGGCGCGGAAGGCCTTGTAGCCGCCTTCCACCAGGCTGACGTGGAAGCCGATCTGGCCCAGCACCAGCGACAGCGCGCCGCTGCGCTGGCCGCCGCGCCAGCAGTACACCAGCGGCTTCCAGCCCTTGGGCTTGTCCATGACGTGCTGCTGGATGTGTCGCGCGATGTTGGCCGCGACCAGGGACGCGCCGCGCTTGCGCGCCTCGAAGGGACTGACCTGCTTGTACAGGGTGCCGACTTCGTGGCGCTGTGCGTTGTCCAGGGACGGCCAGTTGACCGCGCCGGGCAGGTGGTCCTCGGCGTACTCGTTCTCGCTGCGGGCATCGATCACCGCGTCGAAGTCCGCCAGGCGCGCCACGGCCTCGGCGGCCGGGATGGGGCGCACGCTCATTTCAGTTGTTTCCTCAGTTCGGGCCAGACGTTGTCCAGGATGCGCGGATGCGCTTCGGCGCGCGGATGGATGCCGTCGGCCTGGAACAGCGCGCGGGCATCGGGCGCGTCGGCCACGCCGGCGAGCAGGAAGGGCACCAGGCCCGTCTTGTAGCGCTTCGCCACGTCGGCGAAGACCGCCGCGAAGCGCCGGGTGTAGTCGCTGCCGTAGTTGGGCGGCACCTGCATGCCCACCAGCAGCACCCGGGCGCCGGCCTTCTGTGCCGCCTGCGTCATCCAGGCCAGGTTGTCCTCGGTGCTGGCCAGCGGCAGCCCGCGCAGGGCGTCGTTGGCACCCAGCTCCAGGATCACGTGGGTCGGCTTGTGCTGGGCGAGCAGGGCGGGCAGCCGGGTGCGGCCGCCGGAGGTCGTGTCGCCGCTGATGCTGGCGTTGACCACCTGCGCGGGGATCTTCTGCTTCGCCAGGCGCTGCTGCAGCAGGGCCACCCACCCGGTGCCCCGCTTCAGGCCATACTCGGCACTCAGGGAATCGCCCACGACCAGGATCACCGCCGGCCGGCCGGCCGCCCGCACGGCCGCCGCGCCAGCGCCGGCCAGGAGCGCGGCGATCCAGTCACGTCGCCGCCAAACATCGAACCGCATGCCTGAATCCATCATCTCCGTCGAACATGTCCACAAGTCGGTCACCGACTCCACCGGGACCCTGGAGATTCTCCGCGATATCGATTTCTCCCTGGCGCCAAGGGAAACGGCGGCCATCGTGGGGGCGTCGGGCTCGGGCAAGAGCACGTTGCTGTCCATCATCGCGGGCCTGGACCGGCCCACGAGCGGCACCGTGCGCCTCGCCGGCCAGGACCTGTTTGCGCTCGACGAGGATGCCCGGGCGGAACTGCGCGCCCGCCAGGTCGGCTTCGTGTTCCAGAGCTTCCAGCTGATGGGAAACCTCACCGCCCTGGAGAACGTGATGCTGCCGCTGGAGCTGGCCGGGCGGGGCGACGCCCGCAAGTCCGCCACCGAGATGCTCGCGCGCGTGGGCCTGGCCGAGCGGCTCGGGCACTATCCGCGGGTGCTCTCCGGCGGGGAACAGCAGCGGGTGGCCCTGGCGCGGGCCTTCGTGGTGCATCCCGCCGTGCTGCTGGCGGACGAGCCCACGGGCAGCCTGGACTTCGCCACCGGCGAGCGCGTGATGAACCTGATGTTCGACCTGAACCGGGAGCAGGGCACGACCCTGGTGCTGGTGACCCACGACCGCGCCATCGCCGGGCGCTGCGAGCGCCGCATCACCATCGACGCCGGGCGCATCGCGGCCGACGAGCGTGCCGGCGCGCCCGGATAATCGGGGCATGTCCTCCCCCAAAGTCCTGTTCGGCTTCCACGCGGTCGGCGTGCGCCTGCGCACCGCCCCCAAGACCATCCTCGAGCTGTACGTGGACGCCACGCGCAAGGATGCGCGCATGCGCCAGTTCCTGCAGAAGGCGCAGGAGGCCGGCCTGCGCCCCATCGAGGCCGACGGCCTGCGGCTGGCGCGGCTGGCCGGCAGCGCCGGGCACCAGGGGGTGGTGGCGCGGGTGGAGCCGCTGCCGGTGACCACCTCGCTGGATGACCTGCTCGATGGCCTCGCGGTGCCGCCGCTGCTGCTGGTGCTCGATGGCGTGACCGATCCGCACAACCTGGGCGCCTGCCTGCGCGTGGCCGACGGCGCCGGGGCCCATGCGGTGATCGCGCCCAAGGACCATGCCGTCGGCATCAATGCCACGGTGGCCAAGGTGGCTAGCGGCGCGGCCGAGACCGTGCCGTATTTCATGGTCACCAACCTCGCGCGCACCCTGGGCGAACTGAAGGAGCGCAACATCTGGTGCCTGGGCCTGAGCGACGAGGCCACCCAGTCCCTGTATCAGGCCGACCTCCAGGGGCCGACCGCATTGGTGATGGGCGCGGAGGGCACGGGCCTGCGCCAGCTCACGCGCAAGACCTGCGACGCGCTGGTGTCCATCCCGATGCTGGGCGCGGTGGAAAGCCTGAACGTCTCGGTGGCCAGCGGCATCTGCCTGTACGAGGCCGTGCGGCAGCGCCTGTGATGGCAGGGGGCGTGCGCCCGCGGCCGCTGGCGGCGCGGCGCATTCAGATCCAGCCGAACCAGCCGAGCAGTGCGCCGGCGCCCAGCAGCCACAGCAGGTGGACGCGGGTGCGCCAGACGATCAGGGCGGTCACCAGGGTCAGGGCCCAGGAACGCCAGTGGGACAGGGCGTAGCCCTCGCCGGTGGCGAGGATCCAGCCGGTGGACAGCAGCAGCGCCACCACCACCGGCGCCATGCCCTGCTTGAAGGCGCGCACCGCCCGCAGCTCGCGGTTGCGGTGGCTCCATTGCGACGTGAGGTAGACCAGCAAGGAGCTCGGAAGCATGATGCCGCTCATGCAGAGCACCATGCCGAGCGCCGCCGTCCACAGGCTGCCGGCATTGAGGCCCACGTTCCAGCCCATGAGGGCGTTGAACAGGACGTTCGGGCCGGGCGCGGCCTGGGCGATGGCGATCGAGGCGCTGAACTGCGGGTCGGTGAGCCAGGCCTTCTCGTCGACCAGGAAGCGGTGCATGTCGGGTGCCGTGGTGATCGCGCCGCCCACGCACAGCAAGGACAGGGTGGCATAGTGCAGGAACAGCGCCAGCCAGTCGGATGCGTGCAGCACGATCGGGTTCATCGCTCCAGCCTCCGGTAGACCGCGACGCAGCCGATCGCACCCAGGCCCAGGAGCACCCAGGCCAGCGGCAGGCGCAGCCAGGCGATGGCCACGAAGGCGGCGATTCCCAGGGCCGTGGACAGGGACACGCCCATCAGGTTCTTGTGCAGCGCCGGCAGCAGCTTCAAGCCGGTGGCGGCGATCAGGCCCGCGGCTACCGCGCCCATGCCGCGCAGCGCGCCCGCGACGTGCGGGTTGGCGGCGTACTGCGCGTAGACCAGGGCCAGCGCCAGCACCACCAGCAGCGGGCAGGTGAGCAGGCCCGCGAGGGCCACCAGCGCGCCGCGCCAGCCGAAGTAGCGCGCGCCCAGGGTGATGCCGAGGTTGACCACGTTGGGCCCGGGCATGATCTGCGCGACGGCCCATTCCTCGATGAACTCCTCCTTGGTCATCCAACCCTTCTTTTCCACCAGCTCGCGCTGCACCACGGCCAGCACGCCGCCGAAGCCCTGCAGGGCCATCCAGGTGAAGGAGAGGAACAGGTCGGTGAGGTTCTCCGGCCGGGCGGAAGCCGGCGCCGAAGGCGCTTCGGGGGAGGGGGCCATGCGCGCGATTATCCGGGCCCTGGCTGTCTGCTGCCCGACGCGGGGCGGGTGGCCAGCCACAGGCCCAGGGCGATCAGCGCCAGCGCGGCGAGCATCCGGGGCGCCAGGCGCTCGCCCAGGAAGGCCCAGCCCAGGAGGGCAGCGGTGACCGGGTTGAGCGCGAGGAACACGGTCACCCGGGTGGGCGGCTCGTGCTTCAGCGCGTAAAGCCAGCAGAAGTAGCCGACGCCGCTGGAAAGGCCGACGAAGCTCACCGCGGCCCACGCGGCGGGCGACAGGCTTCGTACCCGGTGAGGCCAGTCCTCGCCCAATGCGATGACGGCGAGGAACAGCACCGAGGCCAGCATCGCGAAGGCGGAGACCGGCACCGTGGGATAGCGCCGCAGGTAGGGCCGGTACAGCACGCTGCACAGCGCCCCGACGCCGGCGGAGGCGAGCACCGCGGCCTCGCCCCACCAGGAGGAGCCGGTCCCGGCTTCCAGCTTGGGTGCCAGCGGCAACGCGACGCCGGCGATCGACAGCAGCACGCCGGCCAGCAGCGCCGGCGTCAGGCGTTCGCTTCCCAGGGCGGCCGACAGCAGCAGCGTCAGCAGGGGGAACAGGCCGAACAGCAGGGCCGCGGGCGCGGCCGGGACGGTGCGCAGGCCCCAGTTCAGCAGGGCGACCAGGATGCCGAACTGGCCCGTGCCGAGCGCCGCCATCGCAGCCAGGTCGCGCGCGGGCGGCATGCGCGGCAGCCGCCGCAGCGTGGGCAGGGCGAAGGGCAGCAGGCACAGGAAGCCGATCGCGTAGCGCAGCATGGCCAGGGTCAGGGGCGGCACCTCGCCCACCGCGAAGCGCGAGACGACGATCGCGGCGCCCACCTGCACGCCGGCGGCCGCCGCGGCGAGCAGGGCAGGGTTCAGAGCGCCAGCTCCCAGGTCTCGCTGACCAGTTCCTGCCCGAAGGCCTCGTTCGCCTCGCTCGCCTTGAGGACGAAGCCGCGCGACGCGTAGATCGCCCGCGCTGCGATGAGGTTGCTCTGGGTCCACAGCACCAGCCGGCGGTAGCCTGCCGCCCGCGCGAAGGCGACGCAGGTGTCGGTGAGCCGGCCGCCCAGGCCCAGGCCGCGCGCCTCGGGTCGCAGGATCAGCAGCCGCAGCTGCGCGACGGTGGGCGACTTGCGCACCAGGAACACGCAGCCGGCGCGCTCGCCGTCGACCTCGGCGATCCAGCCCTTCTCGTGGGCGGGGTCGAAGCGGCGGATGAACGTCGCGGCGATCTCGGCCACCAGCGCCTCGAAGGTCCAGTCGAAGCCATATTCCCGGGCGTAAAGCTCGCCGTGGGCCTGCACCACCCACCCCATGTCGCCGGGGGCCGGGTCGCGCAGCACGATCCGGCGCTGGGAGGCCGCGGAGGGCTCCAGCAGCCGGTGGACGGTCTCCAGGGCCTGGATCAGGCGCGGGCGATCCGCCCGCGGCACCGTGGCGAGCAGGGCCGCGGTCTCGTCGCGCGACTTCTGCTGCAGCGGCGCGAAGGTGGCGTAGCCCTCCTCGGTCAGCCGCAGCATCTGCTGGCGGGCGTCGTGCGGGGCGGGCTCGCGGGCGATCCAGCCGCGGTCCTCGAAGCGGCGCAGGATGCGGCTGAGGTAGCCCGCATCCAGCTGCAGCTCGCGCACGAGGTCGCGGGCGGCCAGCGGCGGCCGGTGCGCCAGCTCGTACAGGACGCGCACCTCGGTGAGGGTGAAGTCCGAGTCGAGGTAGCGACGCAGCACGCCGATGCGCTGCGTGTAGAAACGGTTGAAGGCGCGGACCGCCTTGACCTGGGATTTTGCGACCGGGGGTGCCATGCCCCAGTGTCGTCGAGATACTTGCCGGAGTCAACGATCCGGCGGTCCGGTCACCACCGGGGCTCGAACCGGCGGATCGCTTCTTTCACCTGGGGGGCCACCACGAAGCCGGGGCCGTATTTCGAGGCCAGGACCTCCGCGCGGTGCAGGAAGGCATCGATTCCCGTGCCGTAGATGAACTGCAGGGCGCCGCCGGTCCACCCGGGGAAGCCGATGCCGAAGATGGAGCCGATATTGGCGTCGTGCACGCTGGTGAGCACGCCCTCGGCCAGGCAGCGGGCCGTCTCGATGGCCTGGCGGACCAGGAGCCGGTCCTTCAGGTCCTGCAGGTCCCAGGCGGCATCGGGCTTCTCGAAGCGCTTCTTCAGTTCCGGCCAGAGAAATTTCTTCCCGCCCTGCGGGTATTCGTAGAAGCCGGCGCCGGCCGCGCGGCCGTTGCGGTCGAACTCCTTGACCATGCGCTCGACCAGCAGCTCGCCCGGCGAGGCGACGTAGGTCCCGCCCTCGGCGCGGAGGTCGGCGCGGGTCTGGTCCAGCACGTGCACGGACAGCGACAGCGCGGTCTCGTCCAGCACCGCCAGCGGCCCCACCGGCATGCCGGCCTGCAGGCCGGCCTGTTCGACCACGGCCGCGGGGATGCCCTCGCCGACCATGGCCGCGCCTTCCATCACGAAGGTGCCGAACACGCGGCTGGTGAAGAAGCCGCGCGAGTCGTTCACCACGATCGGGATCTTGCCGAGTGCCTGCACGTAGTCGAAGGCCCGCGCCACCGTCTCGTCGTCGGTGGCCTGGCCGCGGATGATCTCCACCAGCTTCATCTTGTCCACCGGGCTGAAGAAGTGGATGCCGACGAATTTCTGCGGCCGGGCGCTCGCCTTGGCCAGCCCGGTGATGGGCAGGGTGGAGGTGTTGCTGGCGAAGAAGCCGTCCGGCGCCAGCCGGCCTTCCGCCTCCTGCGTCACTTTCGCCTTCAGCTCCCGGTTCTCGAACACCGCCTCGATGATCAGGTCGCAGCCCGCGAGGTCCTGCGCCGACTCGGTGGGCGTGATGCGCGCCAGCAGCGCCTGCTGGTCGTGCGGGCTCATGCGGCCCTTGTCGACGCGCGGCTGGGTGATCTTCACGGAATAGGCCTTGCCGGCCTCGGCCTTGGCGAGCGAGACGTCCTTGAGCACCGTGGCGATGCCGCGGCTGGCCTGGGCGTAGGCGATGCCTCCGCCCATCATGCCGGCCCCCAGGATGCCGACCTTCGCCGGCCGGTACTTCCCCTCCCACTTCGGACGCGACTGGCCGGACTTGATCGCGTTCATGTTGAAGAAGAAGGTGTTGATCATGTTCTTCGCCACCGGCGACACGATCAGCTTGGCGAGGTAGCGGCTCTCGATGCGCAGCGCGGTGTCGAAGTCCACCTGGGCGCCCTCGACCATCGAGGCGAGCGCGTATTCGGGGGCCGGATAGAGGCCCCGCGTCTTCTGCTTCAGCACCGCGGGCGCGACGGTGAGCATGCCGGCGATCTTGGGGTTCGCGGGCGTGCCGCCCGGCATGCGGTAGTCCTTGGCGTCCCAGGGCTGCTGTGCCTGGGGATTCGCTGCGATCCAGGCCAGCGCCGCGGGCCGCAGGGCGGCGGCATCGGGCACCAGCTCGTGCACCAGGCCCAGCTCCAGCGCCTCGCGCGGCGCGAACAGCTTGCTCTCCAGGATGTAGGGCTGCGCGCCCATCAGGCCCAGCAGGCGGACCATCTTGGTGATGCCCGAGGCGCCCGGGATCAGGCCCAGCGTGATCTCCGGCAGGCCGAACTGGATCTTCGGGTGGTCGATCGCGATGCGATGGTGCGCGGCGAGCGCCACTTCCCAGCCCCCGCCCAGCGCCGCGCCGTTGAGGCAGGCCACCACCGGCTTGCCCAGGGTCTCCAGCGTGCGGAAGTTCTTCTTGACCTGCTCGATCTCGCGGAACACGTTGGGGCCGTCCTGCGGCTGCAGGCGCATCGTGCCCTTGAGGTCGGCGCCCGCGAAGAAGGTGCTCTTGGCCGAGGCGAGCACGATGCCGCGGATCGCGTCCCGGTCCTTCAGCATCTGCTGCACGGCGGCGGTCAGGTCTTCCTGCCACTGCAGGCACATGGTGTTGACCGGCGAGCCGGGCTCGTCGAAGGTGAGGGTGGCGATGCCGTCGGCGAGTTCGTAGCGGATCGTTTTCATGGATTCAGATGCGTTCGACGATGGTGGCGATGCCCATGCCGCCGCCCACGCACAGCGTGGCCAGCCCGTAGCGCAACTGGCGCCGGTGCAGCTCGTCGACGAGCGTATTGAGGATCATCGCTCCGGTGGCGCCCAGCGGGTGGCCCATGGCGATCGCGCCGCCGTTGACGTTGACCTTCTCGTGCGGCACGCCCATTTCCTTCATGAACTTCATGGGCACGGCGGCGAAGGCCTCGTTCACCTCGAACAGGTCGATCTGGTCGACGGTCATGCCGGCCTTGGCGAGCGCCTTGCGGCTGGCGGGCATGGGGCCGGTCAGCATGATGGTGGGGTCCGCGCCGGACAGGGCCGCGGCCACGATGCGCGCACGGGGCGTGAAGCCGTGCGCCTTGCCTGCGGCCTCGCTGCCGATCAGCACGGCCGCGGCGCCGTCGACGATGCCCGAGGAGTTCCCTGCGTGGTGGACGTGATCGATGCGCTCCACCTGCGGATAGCGGCCGATGGCCACCTGGTCGAAGCCCATGGCGCCCAGCTGCTCGAAGGCGGGCTTCAGCGAGGCCAGGCCTTCCATCGTGGTGCGCGGCTTGATGAACTCGTCGTGGTCCAGGATCACCTGGTCGAGGAAATCCTTGACCGGCACCACGCTGCCGGCGAAGAAACCGGCCTCGCGCGCCCGGGCGGCGCGCTGCTGCGATTCCAGCGCGAAGGCGTCGACGTCCTCGCGCGAGAAGCCCTCCAGGGTGGCGATCAGGTCGGCGCCGATGCCCTGCGGCACGAAGGCGGTGGCCGAGTTGGTCTCCGGGTCCTGCGCCCAGGCGCCGCCGTCCGAGCCGATCGGCACGCGGCTCATGCTCTCGACGCCGCCGGCCACCACCAGGTCCTCCCAGCCGGAGCGCACCTTCTGGGCGGCGAGGTTGACCGCCTCCAGGCCCGAGGCGCAGAAGCGGTTGAGCTGCACGCCGCTGCAGCGCCAGTCCCAGCCGGCCTTGAGCGCCGCCACCTTGGCGATCACCGAACCCTGCTCGCCGATGGGGGAGACCACGCCCATCACCACGTCGTCGACCTGGCCCGTGTCGAAGTCGTTGCGCCGCTGAAGCTCGGCCAGCAGGCCGGCCAGCAGGTTGACCGGCTTGACTTCGTGCAGGCTGCCGTCCTTCTTCCCCTTGCCGCGCGGGGTGCGGATGGCGTCGTAGACATAGGCTTCGGGCATGGCATTTCTCTCCTGGGGCGGGCCGACCGGGCAGTATAGGCATTGCACCGAGCGTTTGCTCTGTAAAAATGGCGACAGCACACCCGGAGGGATTTCCATGATCGAGCGCACCCTGTTCAGCCCCGAGCACGAGGCCTTCCGCGACGTCTTCCGGCGCTTCGTGGACAAGGAGGTCGCCCCCCTGCACGAAGCCTGGGAGGACCAGGGCTACGTGGACCGCGCGCTGTGGGACAAGGCCGGCGCCAACGGCTACCTCTGCCCCACCATGCCCGAGGCCTACGGCGGCGCCGGGGTGGACAAGCTGTATTCCGTGATCCAGATGGAGGAGCTGGCGCGCGGCGGCTTCACCGGCGTGGGCTTCGGGCTGCACAGCGAGATCGTCGCTCCGTACATCCTGCATTACGGCACCGAGGACCAGAAGAAGCGCTACCTCCCCAAGCTCGCCAGCGGCGAGATGGTGGGCGCGATCGCCATGAGCGAGCCGGCCGCGGGCAGCGACCTGCAGGGCATTCGCAGCACGGCGATCCGCCAGGCCGACGGCAGCTGGCTCCTGAACGGCAGCAAGACCTTCATCACCAACGGCTGGCACGCGGACCTGGTGATCGTGGTGGCCAAGACCGACCCCGAGGCCGGTGCCAAGGGCACCAGCCTGCTGCTGGTGGAGCGAGGCATGCCGGGCTTCGACAAGGGCAAGCGGCTGAAGAAGCTGGGCCTGAAGGCGCAGGACACCTCCGAGCTGTTCTTCGACAACGTGCGCGTGCCGGCGGAGAACCTGCTGGGCGGCGAGGCGATGCTGAACCGCGGCTTCATCGCGCTGATGGAGCAGCTGCCCTGGGAGCGCATCCAGATCGCGATCGGCGCCGTGGCGGCGTCCCAGGCCGCGATCGACTGGACCGTGCAGTACGTCAAGGACCGGCGCGTCTTCGGCCAGCCGGTGGCCGCCTTCCAGAACACGCGCTACAAGCTGGCGGAACTGCAGACCGAGGTGCAGGTGGCGCGGGTCTTCGTGGACCGCTGCCTGGAGCTGGTGCTGCAGGACAAGCTCGATACCGCGACCGCCAGCATGGCCAAGTACTGGACCAGCGACCTGCAGTGCAAGGTCATGGACGAATGCGTGCAGCTGCACGGCGGCTACGGCTTCATGTGGGAATACCCCATCACCCGCGCCTATGCCGACGCGCGCGTGCAGCGCATCTACGGCGGCACCAACGAGATCATGAAAGAGGTGATCACGCGGGCCATGGGGCTGGGCGGCAGGTAGGGAATCGCGCCGGCGGGGCCTTGACAGGCCGTGGCAGGCTCCTAAGCTGCAGGCCTGCCACGCCCACGCAGGAGGTCGCCATGAACGCCGTCGTGCACTTCGAGCTCCCCTATGGCGAACGGGACCGCATCGCCCGTTTCTACGAGGCGGCCTTCGGCTGGAAGATCCGGAAACTGGGCCCCGAGATGGGCCACTACGTCCTGGCCACCACGGCCGAACGGGACGCGATTCCCGACGGCATGCGCGGCGCGATCAATGGCGGCTTCTTCCAGCGCGATCCCGGCAAGCCGGGCCAGCACCCGTCGGTGGTGATCGGCGTGGCCGACATCCAGGCGGCCATGAAGGCCGTGGGCCAGGCCGGTGGCGAGGTGCTGGGCGCGCCGATGGAGATCCCGGGGGTCGGACAGTACGTCGCGTTCCACGACACCGAGGGCAACCGCCTGAGCATGCTGCAGCCGCTGCCGCGCCAGGGCGGCTGAGGCCAGGCGGGATCAGGTCCCGCGCTGCGGGCAGGCGGCGGCCAGCGCGACCTGCTGGCAGGACGCCGCGGCGGGTGCGCTCGCCGCGCGGGCGGGCATGGTGGTCAGGTACATGGCCGTGGCCACCGTGCCCAGCGCCACCATGAGGGTGCCGAACAGCAGGTACCAGGGCCATTGCGTGGCCGGATGCAGGTAGTCCCACAGGTGCTGCGGCAGCGCCGGCTGCGGCGGCAGCGGCTGGCTGCCGCGCTCGGCGCGACGGATCCACAGGTCGTGGTCGGCACGGCGCTGTGCGTCCTTCAGCACGTCGTAGGCCGCGTTGATGGCGGCCATGGCGCGCACCGCGTTCGCGTTGCCCGGCATCTTGTCCGGATGGTACTTCTGAGCGAGCTTGCGGTAGGCGGCGCGCACCCGCTCGGGCGGGGCGTCGCGCTCGACCTGCAGCACGTCGTAGTAGGTGGGCATGGTCTGGACCATCGCTACGATTTTCATAGCTCCCACGCACCGAAGTCCAGCATCGGCTGCCCGCCAGAGGGAAAGATGTGGGTTTGCTGCTACAAAAACCGCAGCTAGCCGCCGGCGCTTCTCAGAAGATGTCCGGCTCGCCGGCCGCCTCGCCGAAATCTGTGCGCAGGAAATCCATGTCGCAGCCCTCATTGGCCTGCTGGATGTGCTGCGTGAACATCCAGCCGTAGCCGCGGGCGAAGCGCGGCGGCGGCGCCTGCCACGACGCCCGGCGACGGTCCATCTCCTCGTCGGAGATCTCGACGCGGATGCTGCGGTTCGGCACGTCCACGCTGATGCGGTCGCCGGTGCGCACCAGGGCCAGGTTGCCGCCCACGAAGGCCTCGGGCGCGACGTGCAGCACGCAGGCGCCGTAGCTGGTGCCGCTCATGCGGGCGTCGCTGATGCGCAGCATGTCGCGCTTGCCCTCCTTGAGCAGCCTGACCGGCATGGGGATCATTCCCCACTCGGGCATGCCCGGTCCGCCCTTGGGGCCGGCGTTGCGCAGCACGATCACGTGGTCCTCGGTGACCTCGGCCTGCGGGTCGTCCAGCATCTTCTTGAGGCTGGGGTAGTCGTCGAACACCAGGGCCGGGCCGGTGTGCCGCAGGAACTTCTCGCTCATGGCCGAGGGCTTGATGACGCAGCCGTCGGGGGCCAGGTTGCCGCGCAGCACGGCCAGCGAGCCCTCCTTGTACACGGGGTCCTCCAGCGGCCGGATCACGTCGTCGTTGAAGCATTCGGCGCCCTCCAGGTTCTCGCCGACGGTGCGGCCGTTGACGGTGAACTGGTCCAGGCGCAGGAAGGGCTTGAGCCGCGCCATCAGCGCGCGCAGCCCGCCGGCGTAGTGGAAGTCCTCCATCAGGTACTGGCTGCTGCCGTTGGGGCGGATGTTCGCCAGCACCGGCACCTCGCGACTCACCCGGTCGAAGTCGTCCAGGCCGATGGCGTGGCCGGCGCGGCGCGCCTGCGCGATCACGTGAATGATGGCGTTGGTGGAGCAGCCCAGCGCCATGGCCACCGTGATGCCGTTCAGGAAGGCCTCGCGGGTCTGGATGCGGTCGGGCCGCAGGTCCTCGTGCACCATCTCCACGATGCGCCGGCCGCACTGCGCGGCCATGCGCTGGTGGGCCGCGTCGACGGCGGGGATCGAGGCGGCGCCGGGCAGCGTCATGCCGATCGCCTCGGCGATCGAGGTCATGGTGCTGGCCGTGCCCATGGTCATGCAGGTGCCGGCGCTGCGGGCGATGCCGCCGAGGATGGACTGCCACTGCGGCTCGGTGATGGTGCCGGCGCGGCGCTCGTCCCAATACTTGAAGGCGTCCGAGCCGGAGCCCAGCGTCTGGCCGCGCGACATGCCGCGCAGCATCGGCCCCGCGGGGAGGAAGATCGCCGGCACGCCGGCGCTGGTGGCCCCCAGCAGCATGGCCGGCGTCGTCTTGTCGCAGCCGCCCATGAGGACCACGCCGTCCACCGGGTAGGCGCGGATCATCTCCTCCACTTCCATGGCCAGGAAGTTGCGATAGAGCAGGGCGGAGGGCTTGATGATGGCCTCGCCCAGCGACACCGTGGGCAGCTCCAGCGGGAAGCCGCCGGCCTGCAGCACGCCGCGCTTGACCTCGTCGACCCGCTGCTTGAAGTGCTGGTGGCAGGGGTTGTAGTCGTTCCAGTTGTTCAGGATCGCGATGACCGGCTTGCCTTCCCAGTCCTGGGGGTCGAAGCCCATCTGCATGATGCGCGAGCGATGGTTGAACGAGCGGAAGTCGTCGCGCGCCAGCCAGCGCTGGCTGCGGAGTTTCTGGAGACGGTCCATGCGCGCGACTGTAGCAAGGCCCTTCGGCCCGGACGCGAGCGAAAAGAACCCCCGGGGCCGCGGGTGCCCCGAGGGAACAAGCAGCCGGGAAAGAAACTTGAAAAAGAACCCGGCGCATTCGTTTGACTGCACGAGTCGTGCCGGGGTTCCGCGCCCCAGCAGCGGGGCCGCGACGGCCCTTCGTGAATTTGTCACGGGCGCCAGGCGGCCCGGTGCCATGAAACGTCCCGGCGCTCGCCGGCTGCCACTCGTTTCTGTAGGATGGGTCCGACAAGGCGCGCAGCGCTGCCGCCGATCCGAGCAGGTGCCCATGTCCGACGCAGTTTCCAAGGCTGATCCCGCGCAACCCCAGGCCGCCACGGCCGCGTCCGGCCTGCGGCTCGCATGGAAGAGGCTGGCCGGGCGGCTCATCGACTGGTTCACCATCCAGCCGGGCGCCGTCCAGGCGATGGTGCTCGCCGTCGCGGTCCTGATCCCGGTGACGGCCGTCTATTCCTACGTCCTGTGGCAGCGCCACGCCGCCGTGGCCGCCGAGGTCCGGGCGATGGCCGGCCAGACCGGCGCCGACGCGATGTGGACCCTGGACGAGAAGCTGCCGGTGGTGTTCGGAGCCGGGTCCCTGCTGGGCTTCGTCGACGGGCACCCGGTCGACCGCATCACGGTGGTCTACAAGCCGCTGATGTGGAACGTGTCCGAGCGCATCGTGCTGGTGCAGTCGCAGGGCAGGCAGTACGCCTACTACCCGAGCGACATGGAGACCCGGATCTTCACGGACCGGGCCGTCACCGCGCCCTGGGGCAGCAAGCTGGTGTTCATCCCCCGCGGAGAGCTGCCCGCCGCCAGCCAGGACCTGCTCGAGAGGCTCGACGAGCGCTTCTCGGGCGCCCGCCCGCAGTCGGAGAAGGACGGCTGGAAGGCCGGCGTGAGCGCGGCGCTGTCGGCCCTGCTCACCCTCGGGCTGCTGGGATTCCTCGCCTTCCACCTCAAGGGCCAGGTCAAGGTGTTGCGCTTCATCGAGCCGCACCAGGTGCAGGGGTCGATCGACGACCTGGTCGGCATGGACGACATCAAGGCGGAGGTGCACCAGATCAAGGACCAGTATGTCCGGCGCGCCGCCTACGCCGCCTACGGCGTCAGCAAGCCCTTCAACGTCATGTTCTGCGGTCCGGCAGGCACCGGCAAGACTAAGCTGGCCGCCTGCCTGGCCAAGGAGCTGAACCTGCCCATCCTGTTCCACTCGGCGGCCAACCTGGAGACGGGCTACGTGGCCGGCGGCGCGGGCACCCTGGGGCGGATCGCCGCGATGGCCCGGCGCCGGCGCCGCTGCGTCGTGTTCCTGGACGAGGCGCAGGACCTGTTCATGAAGCGCGGCGGCCGCCGCAAGTTCGACGACGACACCCAGAACATGCTGCTGGCCATCCTGGACGGCGTGCGCACCCGCGGCGACTCTGAGGTCGTCTGGATCGTGGCGTCCAACTTCAACAGCGAGTCCATGCCCATGGACGAGGCCATGCTGCGGCGCTTCCAGATGAAGGTCGACTTCCGCCTGCCGAACCAGGAGGAACGCCGGGCGATCCTGCAGCACTACCTGGCGCAGCGCGCCGACAAGGTGGCTGCGGGACTGGACCTGCGCCCTGTGGTGGAGGTCACGGAGGGACGCAGTCCCGCCGACCTGGAGACCATCGTCAACCAGGCCGGCATCACCGCGGTGCAGGCGGGAGAGCTGATCGCTGCGGACACCTTGATGCAGGCCGCGGAGCGCGTCCTGGTGGGCAACGTCAACGCCGGCGCCACCAAGGAGCGCGAGCGCGACCGCCGGGTGATCGCCATCCACGAGTGGGGCCACTTCCTGGTGGACTTCGAGCTGGAGCGCCGCAAGGCCGGCGGCGACTGGGACCGGCTGCTGGCCGAGATGAAGACGATCAAGATCTCGCTGAAGGCCAACCCGCGCAACAACGCGCTGGGCTTCGTGTTCCACAGGCAGGGCGGCAACCTGCTCAAGACCAAGGCCGACATCGAGCACGACGTGCGTGTGCTGCTGGGCGGCATGGCGAACGAGGAGCTGTTCTTCGGCGAGGAAGGCACCACCAACGGCGCCCACAACGACATCACCCGCGTCACCCGGCTGCTGCACCATGCGGTGGCCGAGATGGGCATGTACCGGCGCACCCGCCTGAACTTCGGCGCCTTGGTCGAAGCCGGCGGCCGCGCGGTCGACGAGGAGACGCGCGCCATCATGGAGATGCAGAGCGAGCGCCTGTACGGCGAGACCAAGGCCACCCTGGCGCGCCTGAAGCCGCTGACCGAGCACCTGGCCGGCCGGCTGATGGAGCGCGGCGAGATGGGCCTCGGCGAGGCCCTGAACGAGATCCGCACGTTCGAGGCCGCCTGCCGCGACTTCGATGCGAAGGTGGGGCTCGACGGCAGCGGCGACGCCCAGACCGCGCCCGGCGCGGCCGGGTAAAGCCGACGGCCCGGACGGCATGAAAAAGGCCCGCTACGCGGGCCTTTTCTCGGGGGAAAGTCCGGCCTACTTCTTCGCCGGGGGCTTGGCGCCGGCGGCCGGCGCCTTGCCGGCGGGGGCGCCGCCTTCGGGCACGCCCAGGCGCTTGGCCATGCTGTCTTCCAGGGCGCGGAAGCGCTGCTCCACCTGGCCGCGCGTGTCGGCCACCACCTTCTGCGCCAGCGTGCGCTGGATCTCCAGGCCGGCGGCCTGGAACTTGGAGAGCACCGGCGATTCGAGGAAGGCAACGACCTGCCGCAGTTCGTCCTCGGTGAATTTCTGGTCCAGGATCGGCGCTATGGTTTCGGGTGCCAGCTGGTGGGCGCGGTCGCGCACGATCGGCACCGTCTCCTCGACGTACTTGCGGGTGTCGGCATCGATGGCCTTGGCCACCGCGTCGCGCTTGTCGGCCGGCACGCGCTGCTGCAGGGCCGCCTGCGCGCGGTCCAGCAGCGGGCCGAGCGGCTCCTGCACCAGGCCTTCGGCCATGTGGTCGATCGCGCCCTGCTGGATCTTCAGGATGCGCGCGATCAGCTGCTGCTTGGCGGGGGAAGAGGCTTGCACCGCGGCGGTGCCCGAAGGGGCGGACGGAGGGGGGGAGGACTGGGCGTGGGCCGAGGCGCCCGCGGCGGCGATCGCGAGGATCAGCAGGGATTTCTGGAACATCGGGGCAGTGTAATGCCTGGGTCGGACACCGCCGGCAGCGCGCACGGAGGGAGCGTGGCGAAGCGTTACGCCCTGTGTCGCCGCGCGCCGGGCGGGACAGGACACTAGACTGTCGCTGAAGTGGAAACCGACACGCTGCATCTCGACCAGGCCGACGCGCGCCGGCTGGTGCTGGTGCGCGCCATCGAGGAAGCCGACCCCCAGGGCCGCCTGCTGGGCGAGGCCGAGCGCGAACGGATCGAGCGCGACGCCCTGGATGCGAGCCGCAGGAGCGGCGCCGGGGTCGACTTCGCCGACTATCTCGGCCAGCGCGCCCGCCGCGTGCTGGCCACCGTGGAACTGCGCAATCCGCGCCTGGCCAACCTGCAGGCGACCGAGCCCTGGCGGGGCTGGCTGATGACGGCGCTGCCGCTGGCGGCCTGCGTGCTGGGCGCGGCGATCGACCGCATCGACAACCCGCACCAGGTGAACATGCTGTCGCCGCCGCTGCTGGGCGTCCTCGCCTGGAACGTGGTGGTCTACCTGTTGCTGTTGGTGTCGGTGCTGCGGCCGCGCCGCGCGCCCGACCCGGCGGCGCCGCCCGGCCTGCGGCACTGGCTCACCGGCCGCGGCTGGCGCAGCGGGCGGCTGCGGGCCGACGTGCTGGCGCGCTTCCACCAGCAATGGCTGAAGACCGCGGGGGCGCAGGAGTGGCTGTGGTGGGAGCGCCTGCTGCACCTGTGCGCCGCCGGCTGGGCCCTGGGACTGGCGTTGTCCATCGTCCTGGGCGGGATCGTGCGCGAGTACCGCGTAGGCTGGGAGAGCACCCTCCTGGACGTGCGCCAGGTGCATGCCCTGCTGAGCGCCCTGTTCGCGCCGGTGGTGGCGCTGCTGCCCTTCGAGCCGTTCACCGTGGCCGACCTGCAGCGCCTGGCCTTCGGGTCGGGCGCGCCGGTGGACGTGGGCGAGGCGCGGCGCTGGGTCTGGATGTACGTCGCGCTGCTGGGGGTCGTCGTGGTGGTGCCGCGCCTGCTGCTGGCGGCGGGGGCCGCCTGGGGCGAGCGGCGGCGCCGGCGGGCGGTGCGCATCGACCTGCGCGATCCGTACTACGCGCGGTTGCTGGCGAGCGTGAGCCCGGCCCGCGTCATGCTGGCCGTGCTGGCGAGCGAAGGAGGTGGCGGCGCGGCCCTGCAGCGCATGCTGCGCGAGGTGGCCGACGAGGAGTGGCCCCGTGCCAACCCCTGGACGGTTCTCGGCAACTCGCGCGGCGACCGCTTGCGGGTGTTCGAGGTCCCGCCGGGCTATCGTCCGCCAGGGCCCGCCGTCCCGGCCCATGCCGGCGGGCCGGCCGCCACGCAGGCCTGGCTGCAGGACCTGCTGGGGCGCTTCAAGGCGCTGCCCGCCGAAGGCGCCGGCGACGCCGTTGCCACCGGCCTGGCCGACACCGACGTCGTGCTGCTGCTGCCGGCCAGCCCGGTCGACCTGGAGGACGCCACGCCGCTGCTGCACCTGGTGGCCCGGCCGGCCCTGCTGCTGGTGCCGGGCGACGAGGTGCCGTACCGCAGCGTGGTCCAGCGCCTGGGCCTGGCAGCCGAAGTGCTCCGGCTGGACCGCTGCCTGGGTCACTGGCTGCGCGATCCGCTGCTGCTGGGGGCGGTGGCCGCGCGCGTCGCCAGCGGCAAGCGCGCCGGCTTCGAGCGCCTCGCCGCCAAGTGGCAGGAACGCCAGGCGACGCGCTTCTCCGACGCGATGCGCCTGGTCGCCGGTGAACTCGCCCGCGCCGCCCGCGACGTCGAGAACGTGGCTGCGGGCCCGGCCGGACTGCGCCAGCTGCTCAGTCCCGCCGAACGCGATTCCGTTCAACGGGCCCGGGAAGCGGCGCGGGCGGCGCTGCTGCAGCGCCTGCGTGATGGCGAGGCCGCGACCCGCGGCGCCCTGGTGCGCCTGTACCGCAGCGGGGAGCCGGCGGCCGCAGCGGCCTCCGGAAGGCTGGGCCGCGGCTTCCATGAGCAGCGCACCGTCGACACTCCGCAGGCCGGCATGGCGGGCGCCGCCACGGGGGCGGCGATGGGCGCCGGCATCGACCTGCTGACGGGCGGCCTCACCCTGGGCGCGGCGACCGCCCTGGGCGCGATGATCGGCGGCGGCGCGGCCTATGCGGCGGCCGCCTGGAAGAACCGCGGCAGCAGCGACGGCCAGCCGCAGGTGCAGGTGGGCGACGAACTGCTGCAGGCGCTCGCGGAAAGCCTGCTGGTCTCCTACGTCGAGGTCGCGCACCGCACCTGGCCAGAGGCTGCCGAAGCCCCGCCGCCGTCCTGGCGCGACGAAGTGGTGGCAGCGGTCGAAGCCCGGCGCGGCGAGCTGTCGCCGCTGTGGCAGCAGGGGCGCGCAGGCGACGCCCAGACCCACATCGAGCCGCCCTTGGCGCGCCTGCTCGAGGAGATCGCGCGCGGTTTGCTGATGCGACTCTAGGGGCAGTACACCTGCCCGCCTTGCTGGATGCAGGGCATCCCGGAAGGACCGACCAGGCTGGGTGGCACGTAGCGCCGGTGGCTGCCGTCGTCGACCCAGCAGCCGCCGGCGTCGCATTGGGCCGGCGCCGGCAGGCGATCCACCTTCACGGGCGGGGCCGGCGCGGGCGGTGGAGCCGGGAGCGACGGCGGCAGGGCCGCACGGGGGACCTCGATGGCCGGCGGCGGCACCACGGTGGGCGGCTGCGTGACGCGACCGGGGCGCGAGGGCGGCGAGCCCAGCCCGAGGCAGGTGCGCGCCGCGTCACCGCGCAGGGCCTCGACCCGGTCGGCCGCATCCCGCGCGGCGCGTGCGGCCTCCAGCCGCTGCAAGGCGGCGGCGCAGGCCGGCGACTTCAGCGGGTCCTGCTCCTGCGCACGCAGGGCCGGGGCGGCGAACAGCAGCAGGGCCAGGGCAGGGGCGAGGCGCATGGCGAAGGGCAGGTCCGCGGCGGGGGCCGCGAGTCTCCAGTGTGCGCCAAGGCCGAAGCGAGCGCACCGGTGCGGGCGTACCATCGTCCCGCCGATGAAGATCGCGACCTTCAACGTCAACGGGATCCGCACCCGCCTGCCGCAGCTGCTGCGCTGGCTGGAGCGCGAGCAGCCCGACGTGGCCTGCCTGCAGGAGCTGAAGGCCGCCGACGACGGCTTTCCCCACGGCGAGATCCGCGCGGCCGGCTACGGGGCCTTGTGGAAGGGACAGCGCGCCTGGAACGGCGTGGCCATCCTCGCGCGCGGCGGCGAGCCTTCGGAGCGGCGGCGCGCGCTGCCGGGCGACGACACCGACGAGCAGGGCCGCTACCTCGAGGCCACCGTGCAGGGCGTGGTGGTGGCCTGCCTGTACCTGCCCAACGGCAATCCGCAGCCCGGGCCCAAGTTCGACTACAAGCTCGCCTGGTTCGAGCGCCTGATCGCGCACGCCGCGACGCTGGTGGCCTCGCCGCAGCCGGCGATCCTGTGCGGCGACTTCAACGTCGTGCCGACCGATGCCGACATCTACGACCCGCGTTCCTGGCGCAAGGATGCCCTGCTGCAGCCTGCCACCCGCGAGTGCTGGCAGCGCCTGCTGGCGCAGGGCTGGACCGATGCGATCCGCCAGCAGCACCCGGACCAGCGCATCTACACCTTCTGGGACTTCTTCCGCCAGCATTGGCAGCGCGACGCGGGCCTGCGCATCGACCACCTCCTGCCGAACCCGCGGCTGGCTGCGGCCTTGATCGGAGCCGGTGTGGACCGTTGGGTCCGCGGCGAGCCGCATGCGAGCGACCATGCGCCCGCCTGGGCCCGCTTCGACCTGGCCATGCTGAAACCCTCCCGGGTCGGGAATTCGCCCTGAAAGCACCAAAGCTAGGTAATTCTCCTAACAACTCGACCGTTTTTCCCTATCGCTTTACGGTTGAGCGCGTGGTTTCATCTCGTTACGTCGTGTGGGGAGGACCGATGGAAGCCATCCAGGACCGCGCGCTCCTGCTGGAGGCGCTCTCCGACAAGGTGCTGCACCAGCTGCCGGCTGCCGTCTGGAAGGGGTTGTTCCTGGGCCCGGGGCGCGAGACCATCCGATTCGAACAGCGCCACCTCACGCTCGTCCATGCCGACCTGAGCGCGGAATCGGGCCGCTCCACCGATGCCGTGCAGCGCTTCCACCAGACGCTGCAGCGCCTCAACGCCCGCCACCACGGCCGCCTCGACCCGTACCAGGACGGCGCGGCGCTGGTGACCTTCGAGAATCCGCGCGCGGCCGTGCGCCTGGCCATCGAGCTGCAGCGCGCAGCCGAAGGCACGGCGCTGCGCATCGGCGTGGTGAGCGGCGTCTGCACGCTCGCCTACTTCCGGATCCAGGGACGCCTGTGGTGCACGCCGCTCGGCCGGCAGCCCCTGCGGGCGGCCGAGGTCGCGGCGACGGCCGCCTTGGGCGGGATCGTCATCTCGCCCGAGACCTACGGGCCGGAAGAGGGGCAGGAACGCCTTCTGGCCGACAGCGATGCCCCCGATTTCCGTCACTCGGAACTCGACCTGTCGTCGCTGACCTGGAACGACGAGCCTCCTGCCCAGTTCCTGATCCGGGCCGTCGACATCCCCTGCTAGCCGGCATCCGCTGGCGGGCCCTTCGCCGCGTCCCGGCCGTGGGGACCGGAAGGGGCCACGCGTTACAGTCCTGAGGACAAATCCAGGAACTGGCGTGGCGACTTCCCCAACCCTGCCGGACACGATTCCGGTCCTCATCGCCGGCGGCGGGCCGGTTGGCCTGACCCTTGCCGCGCTGCTGGCGCGCCATGGCGTGCGCAGCCTGGTCGTCGAGGCGGACGCGGGCTACTGCAGCGGCAGCCGCGCCATCTGCATCTCGCGTCGCTCGCAGGAGATCCTTTGGACGGCCGGCGCCGGCGAGGCCTTGTCCGCCAAGGCACTGCCCTGGACCGGCGGGCGCAGCTACTGGCGCGACCGCGAGGTGCTGCACTTCCGGATGCCCTCGGAACCCACGGAGCGCTTCGCGCCCATGGTCAACATCCAGCAGTACCACGTCGAGGCTTTCGTACATCAGGCACTGGAGCGGGCACCCGAGCTGGCGCAGGTCGCCTGGTCCTCGCGCGTCACGGGCCTGCGGCCGGGGCCCGACGGCGTCCGGGTGGAGGTCGAGGGGCCCGCCGGCGCCCGGGCCGTGCAGGCCGGCTGGGTGGTGGCCTGCGACGGCGGCCGCAGCACCGTGCGCGAGCAGCTCGGCCTGCAGCTGCAAGGCACGCAGTACGAGGGGCGCTACGTCATCGTCGACATCGTTCAGGAGACCGAACGGCCGGTGGAGCGGCTGGCCTGGTTCGACCCGCCCTCCAACCCGGGCTCGACCCTGCTGATGCACCGCCAGCCCGACGACGTCTGGCGCATCGACTACCAGCTGCGCGACGACGAGGACGCGGACGAGGCGCTCAAGCCGGAAAACATCCTGCCGCGCGTGCAGAGCCACCTCACCATGATCGGCGAGAACGCGCCCTGGCGGCTGCTCTGGGCCTCCATGTACAACGCCAAGTGCCTGACGCTGCCCTCGTACCGCCACGGCCGCGTGCTGTTCGCCGGCGATGCGGCGCACCTGGTGCCGATCTTCGGGGTGCGGGGCCTGAATTCCGGCCTGGACGACGCGGCCAACCTCGCCTGGAAGCTGGCGCTGGTAGTGCAGGGCGCCGCCGCGGAGGCTCTGCTGGACTCGTACTCGCAGGAGCGCGTGCACGCCGCCCGCGAGAACATCGCCTACGGCGCCAAGAGCACGGAATTCATGGCGCCCCCGGACTTCGCCTTCCGGCTGATGCGGGAGGCAACGCTGCGCCTCGCGCCGGACGAGCCGGCCGTGCGTTCGCTGATCAACCCGCGCCAGTCGGCGCCGATCGCCTATCCCGGCTCGCCGCTGAACGGGCCGCAGCAAGGGGCGTGGAGCAGCGCCCAGGCGGAGCCCGGCCAGCCCGCGCCGGAGGCGCTGCTGCAGGGGGCGCACGGGCGCCTGCACCTGACCCAGTGCTTCGGCACGGCGTTCACCTGCCTGGTGTTCGGCGACGGCGCCTTGCCCCATGCCTTGACCGACCTGGCGACGCACGGCGTGGCCGTGCTGGACATCGCGCCCGAAGCCGACGTGCACGGCCAGGCCCGGGCGCGCTACGGCCTGCCGGATCCGTCCGCCACCGGCCTGGTGCTGGTGCGGCCCGACGGCTACGTGATGGGGCGCTGGCGCGGCCTGGACCCGGCGCCGGTGCTGGATTGCCTGCGGGACAAGGGACTCGAACCATGAGCGAATCCGACCTCGACCGGACCTACACCGCCCTGTGCCAGGCGCTGGGCGACGTGGGCCAGGAGCGCAGCGAGCTGCTGCTGGCCATGGTGGCGCTCGGCCTGATGGCGCGCTCGGACCAGCCCGAGGAAGTGCTCGCCCTGGTGGCACGATCGCGCGAGAGCTGCCTGCGGGAGTGAGCCGGCCGCGAGGGCGAATACCCCTCGTCGCATCCGGCGAGGGGCGAATCCCTAGAATGCCGGGTCCCCCGCCGCCCATGAACGCCCCCGTCGACGTCTCCTTTTTCGCGCGTGCCGCGAAGCCGATCACCAGCTACCGCAGGTTCTGGGCGCATCGCTTCGGCCCGGCCCCCTTCCTGCCCATGAGCCGCAAGGAGATGGACGCGCTCGGCTGGGACAGCTGCGACGTCGTGCTGGTGACGGGCGACGCCTACGTGGACCACCCCAGCTTCGGCATGGCGGTGATCGGCCGGGTGCTGGAGGCGCAGGGCTTCCGCGTGGGCATCATCGCCCAGCCCGACTGGCAGAGCGCCGAGCCCTTCAAGGCGCTGGGCAAGCCGAACCTGTTCTGGGGCGTGACCGCCGGGAACATGGATTCGATGATCAACCGCTACACGGCCGACCGGAAGCTGCGCAGCGACGACGCCTACACCCCGGGCGACGTGGCGGGCAAGCGGCCGGACCGCGCCGCGATCGTCTACAGCCAGCGCTGCCGCGAGGCCTTCAAGGACGTGCCCATCGTCCTGGGCGGCATCGAGGGCAGCCTGCGGCGGATCGCGCACTACGACTACTGGTCGGAGAAGGTGCGCCACAGCATCGTGCTGGACGCCAAGTGCGACCTGCTGCTGTACGGCAACGCCGAACGCGCGATCGTGGAGATCGCCCACCGCCTCGCCGCGCGCGAGCCGGTGGAGAACATCACCGATGTGCGCGGCACGGCCTTCGTGCGCCGCTCCACGCCCGAGGGCTGGTTCGAGATCGACTCCACCAGCGTCGACACGCCTGGCCGCGTGGAGGACCACGTCAGCCCCTACATGACCATCGCCGAGCAGGCGAAGGCGAAGGGCGAAAGCTGCGCGAAGGAGGAGGGCGCGGCTGCAGCCGCGCAACCGATCGCCTTCCTGCCCAATCCTTCCGTCCGGCTCAAGCCCCCGCCGCGCGACCACACCGTGATCCGCCTGCCTTCCTACGAGGCGGTGAAGTCCGACCCGGTGCTGTACGCCCACGCCAACCGCGTGCTGCACCTGGAGACCAATCCCGGCAACGCGCGGGCCCTGGTGCAGGCGCACGGAGAGCGCGACGTCTGGCTCACGCCGCCGCCGGTCCCGCTCACCACGGCGGAGATGGACCACGTGTTCGGGCTGCCGTACGCGCGCGCGCCGCACCCGTCCTACGGCGACGCGAGGATCCCCGCCTGGGAGATGATCCGCTTTTCCGTGAACATCATGCGCGGCTGCTTCGGCGGCTGCACCTTCTGCTCGATCACCGAGCACGAGGGCCGGATCATCCAGAGCCGCAGCGAGGACTCGATCATCCACGAGGTCGAGGAGATCCGCGACAAGGTCAAGGGCTTCACCGGCGTCATCTCCGACCTCGGCGGCCCGACGGCCAACATGTACCGCATCGGCTGCCGCTCGCCCGAGATCGAGGCGGCCTGCCGCAAGCCGAGCTGCGTCTACCCGGGCATCTGCCAGAACCTGAACACGGACCACGGCCCGCTGATCCGCATCTATCGCCGGGCCCGCGCGCTCAAGGGCATCAAGAAGATCCTGATCGGGTCGGGCGTGCGCTACGACCTGGCGGTGGAGTCGCCCGAGTACGTGAAGGAGCTGGTGCAGCACCACGTCGGCGGCTACCTCAAGATCGCGCCGGAGCACACCGAGGCCGGGCCGCTGTCGAAGATGATGAAGCCGGGCATCGGCTCCTACGACCGCTTCAAGCAGCTGTTCGAGAAATTCTCGAAGGAAGCGGGCAAGGAGCAGTACCTGATCCCGTACTTCATCGCGGCGCACCCGGGCACCAGCGACGAGGACATGATGAACCTGGCGCTGTGGCTCAAGCGCAATGGCTTCCGGGCCGACCAGGTGCAGACCTTCTATCCCAGCCCGATGGCGACCGCCACCGCCATGTACCACTCGGGCCGCAACCCGCTGCGCAAGGTCACCCGCGGCAGCGAGACCGTGGACATCGTGCGCGGCGAGCGCCGCCGGCGCCTGCACAAGGCCTTCCTGCGCTACCACGACCCGAACAACTGGCCGCTGCTGCGCGAGGCGCTCAAGGCCATGGGCCGCGCCGACCTGATCGGCAACGGCAAGCAGCACCTCGTCCCCAGCTACCAGCCGGTCACGGACGGCAGCTACGCGAGCCCGCGGCGCAAGAATTCCAGCGGCCCGGTGAAGGCGGCCAAGGGCCGCGTCCTCACGCAGCACACCGGACTGCCGCCGCGCAAGGCGAAATGAGCGGCGCCCGGCGGCGTCAAGCGGCGGGCATCGCGTGGATCGGCAGGTCCTTCTCGGCCGCCAGCCGGTCCAGCTCGGCGCAGGTCCGCGAGGCGAAGAAGGCCGCGACGGCGCGATGCGTGTCGGGCGCGAACATGGCGCGGACATCGCCGCCGGCCACGCCCGCGGCGGCGCACAGGCCGGCGGCGAAATGCGGCTCCAGCGCCGCCACGGCCACCCGGCCGTCCTGGCAGGGATAGACCCGGTAACCCGCGTGGGCACCGCCCACCGATCCGGTGGGCTGGGTGAGTCCCCAGCGGCGGGGCAGGGCCAGGTAGGCCGCCGCATCCGACAGCGCCACTTCCAGGTAGATGCCTGACTGGTGCGCCTGCCTGCGCAGGGCGGCCTGCAGGACGGCCTCGGACGCCATGAGCGAGCCGCTCATGTCGGCATAGAGCGTGGCGGGCAGCTCCAGCCCCGGCACCAGCCCGTTGTCGGCCAGGTAGGTGAGGTCGTGGCCCGGCTCCTCGGCGCGCGCGCCCGGCGCGCCGACGATGGCGACCTGGCTGAGCGCCGGATGGCGGGCATGCAGTTCGGGCCAGCCCAGGCCCAGCCTGGCGAGCGCCGAGGGGCGGAACGAAGTGAGGAGGATGTCCGTGCGCGCCAGTTCCCGGTGCAGCAGCTCCTGCCCTGCGCCGGTCTTCAGGTCACCCCGGAGGACCTCCACCCCCTCGTGCAGTTCGGCGTAGGCCTCCCGGTTGTAGAGTCCCATGGGGTCCCCGGAGGGCGGCTCGAGCTTGGTGCAGGTGGCGCCCAGGCGCCGGCAGCGCATCAGCGCCGCGGGGCCGGGCAGGTTGAGCGCAAGGCTCAGGATGCGCAGGCCTTGCAGGGGGGCGGAGGAGGGCGTCATGCGGGAAGGCTAGCAGACCCGCGCCCGCAGGCCTACAGCGGCAGCCCGACGTAGTTCTCGGCCAGCGAGGTCGAAGCCGCCTTCGAGTTCACCAGGTAGTCCAGCTCCGCCTCCTGGATGCGCTGGCCGAAGCCGGCCGTGTCCGGGAATCGGTGCATCAGGCTGGTGAGCCACCAGGAGAAGCGTTCGGCCTTCCAGATGCGGCGCAGGCAGCGCTGCGAGTAGGTGTCGATGCCGGCGGCGCTGTGCTCCAGGTAGTACTCGATGAAGGCACCCGAGAGGTACTTCACGTCGGTGGCCGCCAGGTTCAGGCCCTTCGCGCCGGTGGGCGGCACGATGTGGGCGGCATCGCCGGCCAGGAACAGGCGGCCGAAGCGCATCGGCTCGGCCACGAAGCTGCGCAAGGGCGCGATGCTCTTCTCGATGCTGGGGCCGGTGACGATCTTGTCGGCCAGCTCCGGGTCCACGCGGCGGCGCAGCTCGTCCCAGAAGCGCTGGTCGCTCCAGTCCTCCACCTTGTCGTCCAGCGGGCACTGCACGTAGTAGCGGCTGCGGCTGAGGCTGCGCATGGAACACAGGGAGAAGCCCCGGTCGCTGTTGCCGTAGACGATCGCATGCGGCGACACCGGCGGCACGTCGGCCAGCACGCCCAGCCAGCCGAAGGGGTAGACGCGCTCGAACTCGCTGATGCTGTCCTTGACGGTGGCCCGGCTGACGCCGTGGAAGCCGTCGCAGCCGGCGATGAAGTCGCACTGGAGTTCGTGGGTGGCGCCGTCCTTCTGGTAGCGCACCACCGGCTGGTCGCCGTCGAAGCCGTGCAGGCTCACGTTGGCGGCCTCGTAGACCGTGGTCAGGCCCTGGGCCTGCCGGGCCTCCATCAGGTCGCGGGTCAGCTCGGTCTGTCCGTAGGCGGTGACCACCTTGCCGCCGGTGAGGCCGTGCACGTCGATCGGGTGCCGGGCGCCCGCGAACACCAGTTCGATGCTGTGGTGGACGATGCCCTCGCGGCCGACGCGCTCGCCCACGCCGGCCTCCTTCAGCAGGTCGACCGTGACCTGCTCCAGGATCCCGGCGCGGATGCGGCCCAGCACGTAGTCGCCGGACTGCCGTTCGAGGATCACGTTGGAAATGCCGGCCTTGTGCAGCAGCTGGCCGAGCAGCAGCCCCGAGGGGCCGGCGCCGATGATGGCGACCTGGGTACGGGTGGTCATGGGGTGGTGTCTCCTGACCGGGCAGCATAGGCGCCGGCCGCCGCGGGAACCAGGGCCGGGTGCCACCCGTTGTGCGATCATTGCACCCGTTGCGCGATGATCGCGCAGGAACTCCCCATGACGATCGCCCACGCGGACTACATCGCCGGCATGGCCAAGGGCCTGGCCGTGCTCGAGAGCTTCGACACCCAGCGCCAGCGCCTGAATGCGACGCTGGCGGCCGAGCGCGCCGGCCTCACGCGGGCCGCAGCCCGCCGCCACCTGCTGACCCTGGCCCACCTGGGCTACCTGGAAACCGATGGCAGCTGGTTCTGGCTGGCGCCCAAGGTGCTGCGCTTCTCCGGCAGCTACCTCGCCTCGGCGCGGCTGCCGCGGGCCATCCAGCCCACGCTCAACCGCCTGGCCGGCGCCACCGGGGAGTCGTTCTCGGCGGTGGTACTGGAAGGCGACCACGTGGTCATCGTGGCCCGCAGCGGTTCGGCGCTGCTGGCCTACGGCCTGCACCTCGGCGCCCGCCTGCCGGCCCATGCCACGTCGACCGGGCGCGTGCTGCTCGCGGCCAAGGGCCGTGGCGAGTTCTCCGCCTGGATGAAGGGCCGGGAGCTGCCGCGCCTGACGGGTCGCACGGTGGCCGACGCTCGTGCCTTCCGCGCCTTGATCGACCAGGTGCGGCGGCAGGACTTCTGCATGGCCAGCGAGGAGCACGAGCTCGGTGTGCATGCCATCGCCGTGCCGCTGCGCGACATGGACGGCCGCACGGTGGCTGCGCTCAACGTGGTTTCGACCCGCCAGCGCCTGGACGCCCAGGCGCTGCAGAAGAACCTGCTGCCCGTACTGCAGGAGGCGGCGAAGGAGGCGCGGCCGCTTCTTTAGTGCCGTGCGGACATAAACAAACAAGAAGAGATTCGTTGTCGGATGAAAGGGGGCTCACCACAATCCCCCCACATTCATGAAGACATCGAACATCCAGGTGCTGCTCGCCGGCTTCGTGCTCGCCGCCGGCGGCGCCGCCAGCGCCCAGCAGGTCCTGCTGAACGCCTCCTACGACGTGGCGCGGGAGTACTACAGGGACATCAACGCCGCCTTCGTCCCCTGGTACCGCAAGACCACGGGCCGGGACGTGAGGATCGAGCAGTCGCACGGCGGCTCGAGCGCGCAGGCGCGCGCGGTGGCCGAGGGGCTGGATGCCGACGTGGTGACCATGAACACCACGACCGACATCGCCTTCCTCGCCGACCGCGGCCTGGTCGCGAAGGACTGGCGCCAGCGCTTCCCGGACAACGCGGCCCCCACCACCTCCACGATGCTGTTCCTGGTGCGCAAGGGCAATCCCAAGGGCATCCGGGACTGGGACGACCTCGCGAAGCCGGGCGTCCAGGTGGTGGCGGTCAACCCCAAGACCAGCGGCAGCGGCCGCTACGCCTACCTGGCGGCCTGGGGTTACGTGAAGAGCCAGGGCGGCAGCGACGCCCAGGCCGCGGATTTCGTCGGCAGGCTGTACCGGAACGTGCCGGCGCTGGCCCGCAGCGGGCGCGATGCCACGAGCGCCTTCCTCCAGCGCCGCATCGGCGACGTGCTGGTGACCTTCGAGTCCGAGCTGGAATCGGTCAGCCGGGAATTCGGCGACGGCCGGGTGGAAGTGGTGGCCCCTTCCGTCAGCATCGTGGCCGAGAACCCGGTCGCGGTCGTCGAGCCGTGGGTGGCGAAGAAGGGCACGGCGGAGCTCGCGCAGGCCTACCTGGGCTTCCTGTATTCGCGCCAGGGCCAGGAGATCGCCGCCCGGCACCACCTGCGCCCGCGCGATCCGGCGGTCCTGGAGAAATACGCCGGCGCCTTCCGGCCGATCCGGCTGTTCACCGTGCACGAGCTGTTCGGGTCGCTCGCCGAGGCGCAGAAGCTCCACTTCGACGACGGCGGCCGGTTCGACCGGCTGTACGCCCACCGGTAGGACGGACATGGATGGCGCCCTCACGGCGTCGCCGCCCGCGCGGGCAGCGACGCCTTCCCCGTCGCACGGCCGCCGTCGCCGGGTGCTGCCCGGCTTCCGCCTGACCCTGGGCTATGCCCTGCTGTACCTGTCGCTGGTCGTTCTGGTTCCGCTGGCGGCGCTGGTGGCCGGGACCTTCACCCTGTCCTGGCAGCAGTTCTGGGCCGCGGTCGGCTCGCCGCGCGTGCTGGCCTCGTACCGGCTGACTTTCGGCGCGTCCCTGCTCGCGGCCCTCGTCAACGGGGTGTTCGGGCTGCTGGTGGCCTGGGTGCTGGTGCGCTACCGGTTCCCGGGCCGGCGCATCGTCGACGCCCTGGTGGACCTGCCGTTCGCACTGCCCACGGCGGTGGCCGGCATCGCGTTGACGGCGCTGCTGGCCGGCAACGGCTGGATCGGGCAAGTCCTCGAGCCCATGGGGATCCGGCTGGCCTTCACGCCGGCCGGCGTGGTGATCGCGCTCATCTTCATCGGCCTGCCGTTCGTGGTGCGGACCATGCAGCCGGTGCTGGAGGAGTCGGAGCGGGAACTCGAGGAGGCGGCGCTGTGCCTGGGCGCGACCCGCGGGCAGACCTTCTGCCGGGTGATCCTGCCCGCGATCGCGCCGGCGCTGCTCACCGGCTTCGCCATGGCCTTCGCCCGCGCGATCGGCGAGTACGGCTCGGTGATCTTCATCGCCGGCAACGTTCCCATGGTGTCGGAGATCACCCCGCTCGTCATCGTCGGCAAGCTGGAACAGTACGACTACGCCGGCGCCACCGCCGTGGCCGTCGTGATGCTGGTGTTCTCCTTCGCGCTGCTGCTGGCGATCAACGCCCTGCAGGCCTGGCAGCGCCGGAGGGCCGGGGGATGAGCACCTGCGCCGCCGAGGCGCCGTGGCTGCGCCGCGTCCTGGTCGCCGGCGCGCTGCTGTTCCTGCTGCTGTTCCTCGTGCTGCCGCTTGCCGCCGTGTTCACCGAGGCGCTGCGCAAGGGCCTGGGCGCCTCCCTGGAGGCGCTGAAGGAGCCGGACGCCTGGGCGGCGATCCGCCTGACGCTGCTGACGGCGGCCATCTCCGTGCCGCTGAACCTGGTGTTCGGCGTCGCGGCCGCCTGGGCCATCGCCAAGTTCGACTTCCGGGGCAAGGCCGTGCTGGTCACGCTGGTGGACCTGCCGTTCTCGGTGTCGCCGGTCGTGGCCGGCCTGGCCTGCCTGCTGGTCTTCGGCGCCCGGGGCTGGTTCGGCCCCTGGCTGGCGGCGCACGACATCCGGGTCGTCTTCGCCGTGCCGGGCATCGTGCTGGTGACCGTCTTCGTGACCTTCCCCTTCATCGCCCGCGAGCTGATCCCGCTGATGCAGGCGCAGGGCACCGACGAGGAGCAGGCCGCCATCGTGCTGGGCGCGAGCGGCTGGCAGGTCTTCCGGCACGTGACCCTGCCCAACATCCGGTGGGGCCTGATCCACGGCGTGATCCTGTGCAATGCGCGGGCCATGGGCGAGTTCGGCGCGGTGTCGGTGGTGTCGGGCCACATCCGCGGCCGCACCGACACCCTGCCTTTGCACGTGGAGATCCTCCACGACGAATACCAGTCGGCGGCGGCCTTCTCCGTGGCCTCACTGCTGGTTTTGCTGGCCCTGGTCACCCTGGTCGCCAAGAAGCTGGCCGAATGGAAGCAGGAACGGGAACGCACGGCGGCCGACCCGCCACCGGTGCCGCGGCCCCTCACCCCGACCCTCTCCCAAGTGGGGAGAGGGGGAAAGGCATCATGAGCATCGAGATCCGCAAGGTCCGCAAGGACTTCGGCGCCTTCCGCGCCCTGGACGAGGTCTGCCTGGACATCGCCGAGGGCGAACTGGTGGCGCTGCTGGGCCCCTCGGGCTGCGGCAAGACCACGCTGCTGCGCATCATCGCGGGCCTGGAGGGCGCCGACGCCGGCAGCATCCTGTTCGGCGGCGAGGACGCGACCGGCGTGCACGTGCGCGAGCGCCGCGTCGGCTTCGTGTTCCAGCACTACGCTCTGTTCCGGCACATGACGGTGTTCGAGAACGTGGCTTTCGGCCTGCGCGTGAAGCCGCGGGCACAGCGCCCGGGCGAGCAGCAGATCCGGCGGAAAGTGCACGAGCTGCTGGGCCTGGTGCAGCTGGACTGGCTGGCCGACCGCTTCCCGTCGCAACTCTCGGGCGGCCAGCGCCAGCGCATCGCGTTGGCCCGCGCGCTGGCGGTGGAGCCGAAGGTGCTGCTGCTGGACGAACCCTTCGGCGCGCTCGATGCGAAGGTGCGCAAGGAGCTGCGCCGCTGGCTGCGCCGCCTGCACGACGACCTGCACGTGACATCCATTTTCGTCACGCACGACCAGGAGGAGGCGCTGGAGGTGGCCGACCGGGTGGTCCTGATGAACGCCGGCCGCATCGAGCAGGTGGGCTCGCCCCAGGAGGTCTGGGACCATCCGGCCAGCCCTTTCGTCTACGGCTTCCTGGGCGACGTGAACCTGTTCCGCGGTCGCGCGCACGAGGGCGAGCTGCATGTCCACGGGACGCGGATCGGCTCGCCGGCGCTGGCCGATGCCCGCGATGCCGCCGCCGCGGCCTATGTCCGCCCGCACGACCTGGACGTCCGGCGCTACACCCCCGGGGCCGGGGGCATCGTCGTCCGGCTGGACCGCGCGGTCGTCGTCGGCCCGGTGGCCCGGCTGGAACTTCTGCCGGTCGAGCGCCCCAAACCAGCTGACAATGGGGGCTGCGACCCCCTGATCGAGGCGCGGATCCCCGCGCGTCAGTTCAGGGAGATGGGCCTGCGGGAGGGCGAGACCCTGGTGGCGACACCGCGGCAGGCCCGGGTGTTCCTGGAAAGCGGCGCCGGCATCTGAGATCGCGGGCGGCCGCGGGAGAACGGACAAGGATGAGAGTGAAGCTTCTGGACGCGTTCGACACGGCGCCGCGGCGCATCCTGGCCCTGGTGGCCGCGGCCTGCGTGGCCATGCTGGCCTTCGGGCTGTACCTGCAGCACGTGGTGGGGCTGGAGCCCTGTCCCATGTGCATCGTGCAGCGCTACGCGCTGATCCTGGTGGCGATCGCGGCCGGCATCACGGCGGCCATGAAGCCGCGGGGCGCACACCTCGCAGGCTCCGGCCTCATCGTGCTCTTCTCCGGTTTCGGCGGCTTCGTCGCCGCGCGCCAGAGCTGGATCCAGTGGTATCCGCCCGAGACCGCCTCCTGCGGCCGCGACTTCTACGGGATGATCGAGACCTTCCCGCTGCGACGTGCCATCCCCATGATCTTCCGCGGCAGCGGCGACTGCACCCAGGTCGACTGGACCTTCCTGGGCGGCTCCATCGCCAACTGGTCCTTCCTGTGCTTCGCGGGCTTCCTGCTCGTGGCCGCCTGGCTGTTCGTGCGGCAGCTGCGCCGCGGCGGGGCGGGCGGCGGCGCGCCGGTGCGGGCCTGACGGCCGCCCACGGCACGCTCCCGGTCCTGCGCACCGTTCAGTGCCATGCGCGGGCGGCCTTGGGACGGAGCACCGCGATGCCCCCCAGGATGAAGACCAGCAGCACGGCGGACGCGGCATAGCGGCTCAGCGCCAGGCCCCCCGCGTTCAGCGGCTTGTCCAGGAAGTCGCCGACCACCGCGCCCAGCGGACGGGTGAGGATGAACGCCGCCCAGAACAGCAGGGTGCGCGAGACGCGGGTGCGGTAATAGGCCAGAACGACCAGGGCCAGCAGCACCCCGAAGACGACCGCGGCGCCGCGGTAGCCGAGACCGGCCGTGTCGGCCGTCCAGTCGCCCAGCGCGGTGCCGAGCGTCTGGGAGAACATGATCGTCAGCCAGTAGAAGGCCTCCGCCTGCGGCGAGCTGACGGTATTCACCGACACGGAGCCGAGGGTGCGATGCCAGAGGAAGAGGGAGCCGAGCAGGAGCGCCAGCAGCAGGGTCGAGCCGCCCGCGTAGCCGATGCCCAGGGAGCGGTCGGCGAAATCGGCGAGGGTGGTTCCGACCGTGGTGGTGGCGATGATCGTGGTCCAGTAGAGGAAAGGGTGGAAGCCCCGGGCCCGGACCTGCGCGGCCACCGCCACCAGGAAGACCACCGCGAAGATCGCGGTGCCCACGAGGTAGCCCAGGTTCATGGACATCGTGACGGCGTCGCCGCCGGTCTCGCCCAGGGTCGTGGCCGCGATCTTGATGAGCCAGAAGCCGAGGGTGAGCTCGGGGACCTTGGCGAGGGAGGGTTCCGTGGTGTCGTTCATGGGATGGAGGGGAGCGGCGGGATGGACATGCGCGGAGTGTCCCCGCGCAGACTTAGCCCACCCTGAGCGCCCTGCCAGGGCGCCGGACTCCTCACAACCCCGACGGATAGGTCTCCGCCGGCTCCCCCGCATGCCAGATCGGCTCGGGCACCAGGGGCTGCACCGCCCGCGTGCGGTCGATGTGGATCATCGCGTCGAACTGCGCCGGCAGGTGCGTGTGGAAATAGTGGCTGGCGCGCTCGGTCCGGGGCAGGTAGATCACGCCGATCGCGCGCTGCAGGAGCCTCTCGCGCAGCAGCTCGCCCAGGGCGGCGTTGCCTCGCAGCGGCAGCCAGAAGCGCGGCTCGCCGGTGCGGTGGAACAGGTCCTCGCAGCTGCCCGCCAGCCCCGGGCGCACGCGCTTGCGTTCGGCCGCGGCATCCCACTCGGAGGCGGCCGTGACCGTGCCCGAATGCGTGCTGAAGCCCACCAGCACCGCCTGAGCGCCCCAGCGGTCGCGCGCGAGCTGGCCCACGTTCCACTCGCCCTGTTCGCCCATCTCGGTGGCGCTGGCGTCCCCCAGGTGCGAGTTGTGGGCCCAGACCGCCATGCGCGCGCCGCCGGTGAGCCCGTCCAGGTGCTTTTCCAGCGCCTGCAGCGTCTCCACCATGTGGCTGTCGCGCAGGTTCCAGGAGGAGACGCGGCCGCGGAACATGGTTCGGTAGTACTCCTCCGCGTTGCGCACCAGGCGGGCGTTCTGCTGGGCGTAGAACAGGTCGACGCGATCCTCGCTGGGCGCGGCCATGAGGGTGGCGACCCGCTGGTTCAGCTCGCGCAGCTGCTGCACGACCTCGTCCTCGCAGCTGCCCTTCATGCCGAAGCTGGCGGCGTGCGCGTAGGCCTGGCTGTCCTCGCCGTAGTGATCGAAGCAGGCATAGCGGCCGCGGGCCCGCGCCGCGGCCTCGGGGTCCGCCCGGTCCAGGTAGTCGAGCACGGCCCGCATGGAGCCGTACAGGCTGTACAGGTCCATGCCGTAGAAGCCGACCTGGCGCTCGGGTCGCCGGCCGTGGTTGTGTTCGCGCAGCCACTCCACGAAATCCCGCACCACGGTGTTGCACCACATCCACGTCGGGAAGCGCTGGAAGCCGGACAGGGCCGCTTCGGCGCTGGGATCGTCGGAGCGGCCGCGGATGTAGCGGTTCACGCGCCAGGCGTCGGGCCAGTCCCCCTCGACCACCACCGCATTGAACCCGTGCTCGTGGATCAGCCGCTGCGTCAGCCAGGCCCGCTCGGCGTAGAACTCGTGCGTCCCGTGCGAGGCTTCGCCCAGCAGCGCCAGCCGGGCCCGCCCCAGCGGTTCGACCAGCCGGTCGTCGGCGGCGGCGGCGCCGGGCAGGGGGCGCAGGTGCGGCCGCAGCTGCTCGGGCGACGGGGCCCGGCGCGCGGAGGTGAGGCTGGGCATGGCGGGCTCCCGCTCCGCGCCGACTTCAAGCCGGGTGCGTGGTGCGCACGAAGTGGCGGCCGAACCAGCCGGCGGCCAGGTCGGCCACCTGCTCCAGGGCGCCCGGCTCCTCGAACAGGTGGGTGGCGCCGGGAACGATCCGGATGTCGGCGGGACAGCGCAGGCGCCGCAGCGCCTCCTCGTTCAGCTCGATCACGCCGTGGTCGTCCCCTCCCACGATCAGCAGGGTGGGGGCCGTCACGGCGGCCAGGACCGCGGGCCCGGCGAGGTCGGGCCGGCCGCCCCGGGAGACGACGGCGGCCACGCGGCCGCCCAGCTGCGCCGCGGCGATGAGGGCGGCGGCGCTGCCGGTGCTGGCGCCGAAGAAGCCCAGCGGCAACTCCCGCAGGGCCGCCTGGCCGCGGGTCCATTCGGCGGCGGCTTCCATGCGGCGGGTGAGCAGGGCGATGTCGAAGCGGTGCTCGCGCGTGCGCAGGTCCACCTGCTCCTCCTGCGGCGTCAGCAGGTCGAACAGCAGGGTGGCGATGCCCTCCTGCTGCAGGCGCCGCGCCACCTGCCGGTTGCGGGCGCTGTGGCGGCCGCTGCCGCTGCCGTGGGCGAACAGGACCAGGCCGATCGGCCGCCCGGGCAGGCCCAGGTCGCCCTGGAGCCAGGTGCCGGGGCCGACCGGGATGCGGACTTCCTGCAGGGACGGGGTCGGGGACACGCTCGTCATCGCAGCCTCCTTGGCGCATGGGGCGGCGGCCGCGGCCCTCGTCGGGGCCTCAGCCGCGGAAAGGGCCAACGATAGGCCCGCCGCGGCGCTTTGTCACCGGTTTCAGGCCAGTTTCTTGACGAAGACCATGCTCTTGCGGTCCCAGTTGTACTTGCGCTTGCGGGCTTCGGGCAGCCAGTCGGGGTCGACCTGGACGAAGCCGCGCTTGAGGAACCAGTGCATGGTGCGGGTGGTGAGCACGAAGATGCTGTCCAGGCCCATGGCCCGGGCCCGCTGCTCGACGCGGCGCAGGATCTTCTCGCCGTCGCCCTGGCCCTGGCTCTGCGGCGACACGGTCAGGGCGGCCATCTCGCCGGTGCGCGCCTCCGGATAGGGGTAGAGCGCCGCGCAGGCGAAGATCACGCCGTCGTGGTCGAGGATCGTGTAGTTGGCGATGTCGCGCTCGATCTCGGTGCGGTCGCGCTTGACCAGCGTGCCGTCCTTCTCGAAGGGCTCGATCAGCTGCAGGATGCCGCCGACGTCGTCGGCCGTCGCCTCGCGCAGCTCCTCCAGCTTCTCGTCGACCACCATGGTGCCGATGCCGTCGTGGACGTAGATCTCCAGCAGCAGCGAGCCGTCGACGGCGAAGGGGATGATGTGGCTGCGCTCGACGCCCGCCTCGCAGGCCTTGACGCAGTGCTGCAGGTAGAAGGCCGTGTCGGTGGGGTTGTTCGGGTGGGGCAGGGCGGCCAGCAGCTGCTTGGCGGCGGCCAGCGGCAGCTCGGTGTCGATCGGGTTGTCCTCGCCCTCCGGCTCCAGCGGCTTCACGCGCACGCCCGGCACCTCGGTGAGGAAGATCATCTTGTCGGCCTGCAGGGCGATCGCCACGCTGGTGGCGACCTCCTCCATCGTCAGGTTGAAGGCCTCGCCGGTGGGCGAGAAGCCGAACGGGGACAGCAGCACCATGGCGCCCAGGTCGATGATGCGCTTGATGCCCGCCACGTCCACCTTGCGCACCAGGCCCGAATGCCGGAAGTCGATGCCGTCGACGATGCCCACGGGCCGGGCGGTGATGAAGTTGCCCGAGATCACCCGCACCGTGGCGCCCGCCATGGGGGTGTTGGGCAGCCCCTGGCTGAAGGCGGCCTCGATCTCGTAGCGCAGCTGGCCCGCGGCCTCCTGGGCGCTGTCCAGCGCCACTTCGTCGGTGATCCGCATGCCGTGCGAATAGCGCGCCGCATGGCCCTTGGCCTTGAGCTGCTCGTTCACCTGCGGCCGGAAGCCGTGCACCAGCACGATCTTCACGCCCATGCTCTGGATCAGGGCCAGGTCCTGGACGATGCCCGCCAGCTTGCCCGCCGCCACCGCCTCGCCCGCCATGCCCACCACGAAGGTCTTGCCGCGGTGCATGTGGATGTAGGGCGCCACCGAGCGGAACCACGGGACGAAGGTGAAGTTGAAGATGGCGGACATGCGGGGGCGCGCGCGGGTGAGGGCTCGGCGCGACAGTGTAAGGGAACCCCTTCGGGCCCGTCGCGCCGTTTGCGCTATCGTTTTGCGCCATGGACCCGATCGCCGCCGGCTTGTGGGGTGCCTTCTTCGGCACGGCCGCCTTGATGCTGGGCGTGGCCTTGCTGGCCTGGCTGCGCCTGCACCGTCGCGTGGCGGTGACGGCCGGTCTGTCGGCGGGGGTCTCGGCCCTGTTCGTGGCGGCCTACCTGGGCTGGCTGCCGCTGCGGGACGCCGCGCAGGACCGCGTGCTGGCCCACCTGGCCATGGCGGTGGCGAGCTTCCTGGCCCTGACGCTGCTGGCGCTGCTGGGCCGGCTGCGCGAGCGGCGCATCGCCTTGCGGGTGCTGGCGGCCCTGGCCGCCGTGGACGTGGTCGTGCTCGGCGCCGGCTGGGCGCTCGGCGCGCGCCAGTCGCTGGAGCTCAGTTCGGCGACGGCCTTCGGACTGGGCTGCGTCATGCTGGGCGTGACCTTCCGCAGCGCCCGCCGCGGCGACCGCCTGGCCTGGGCGGCGGTCGGCGGGGTGTCCTGCATGCTGGTGGCGTTGGCCGGCCTGAGCTGGATCGCCCTGGACCGCAACGCCGATTGGCCGGTGCATGCCGTGAGCGCGGTGGCGGGCATGGCGTACCTGTCGGTCATGGCGGCCGCGCTCTGGAACCGCTACTCCTACCTGGTGGAGCTGTCCGAGGTCATGGCGCACGGCCCCAGCTACGACCCGGTCACGCGGATGCGATCGCACAGCGAGACCGGCCAGATGGTGGGCGACGTCTTCTTCCAGCGCGAGGCCGAGGCGCGGCCCGTCGGCGTGGTGGCCATCTGCATCGCGAACCTGTACGCGCTGGAGAACCTGCACGGGCGCGCCGCCTTCAACCACGCCCTCTTCATCTGTGCCGGCCGCCTGCGCCGCATGGTGCCGCGCACCGTGGAGATGGGCCGCCTGGGCGAGGATGGCTTCCTGCTGCTGACGCGCAGCATGGACGACCTGCGCGGTCTGGAACGGCTGGCGCGCCAGCTGCGCGACCGCCTCTCGCGACCGGTGGCCCTGAGCATCAGCCGCGAACCGGGCCGCATCGACGAGCGCGGAACCGCCTGGGCCGCCGACGTCGGCATCGGCGTGCTGACCACCAGCACCCAGGTGCGACCGGCGCAGGCGGTGGCGACCGTGCGGGCGATGGCGCGCACCGCCTGGACCTACCCGAAGCGCATCGCGGTGTTCGACGCCCAGGCGGGCCAGATCGCGGAGCTGCCCACGAAGCCGGGGCCGCTTCCCGTCCTGTAAGCCCCCCGGACGGCCCTGCACCCGCGAAGTCGGATAATCACGGGCTTTTCCCCGTGCCGTCTTGCCCGCGTCCCTGAACATCCGATTTCCCGACAACCTGCCGGTCTCCGCCCGCCGCGAGGAGATCATGGCGGCGATGGCCGCGCACCAGGTGGTCATCGTCTGCGGCGAGACCGGCTCGGGCAAGACCACGCAGTTGCCCAAGATCGCGCTGGCCATGGGGCGCGGCAAGCTCAATGCGCCCCCCGGCAAGGGGCGCCTCATCGGCCACACCCAGCCTCGCCGCATCGCCGCCTCCAGTGTGGCCAAGCGCATCGCCCAGGAGCTGGACACGCCGCTGGGCGAGGTGGTCGGCTACAAGGTCCGCTTCCAGGACCGCCTGGCGCGCGAGGCCTCGGTCAAGCTGATGACCGACGGCATCCTGCTGGCCGAGACCCAGTCCGACCCGCTGCTGCAGGCCTACGACACGATCATCATCGACGAGGCGCACGAGCGCAGCCTCAACATCGACTTCCTGCTGGGGTACCTGCGCCAGCTGCTGCCGCGCCGGCCCGACCTGAAGGTGGTGGTGACCTCGGCGACCATCGATGCCGAGCGCTTCGCCCGGCACTTCGCGTCGGCGCAGGGGCCGGCGCCGGTGATCCAGGTGTCGGGCCGCCTGTACCCCGTGGAGCAGCGCTGGCATCCGTTCGAGGAGTCGCGAGAGCACGACCTGAACGACGCCATCGCCGACGCGGTCGACGAGCTGTGGCGCGGCAATGCTCCCGGCGACATCCTGGTTTTCCTGCCCGGCGAGCGCGAGATCCGCGAGGCCGCCGACCACCTGCGCAAGCACCTGGCGCACGACCCGCTCACCCGCGACGCCGAGGTGCTGCCGCTGTTCGCGCGCCTGTCGCAGGCCGAGCAGGACCGGGTGTTCGACAGCCATGCCGGCCGCCGCATCGTGCTGGCGACCAACGTGGCCGAGACCTCGCTCACGGTGCCGGGCATCCGCTACGTGATCGACTCCGGAACGGCGCGGGTCAAGCGCTACAGTTTCAGGAGCAAGGTGGAGCAGCTGCTGGTCGAGCCGGTGAGCCAGGCGGCGGCCAACCAGCGCGCCGGCCGCTGCGGCCGGGTGGCCAACGGCATCTGCATCCGTCTGTACGACGAGCAGGACTTCGCCGGCCGGCCCCGCTTCACCGACCCGGAGATCCTGCGCTCCTCGCTGGCCGGCGTGATCCTGCGCATGAAGTCGCTGCACCTCGGCGCGGTGGAAGACTTCCCCTTCATCGACCCGCCGTCGCGGCGCGCCATCGCCGACGGCTACCAGCTGCTCAACGAGCTGGGGGCGGTGGACGATGCCAACGAGCTGACGCCCATGGGCGCCGAGCTCGCCCGGCTGCCGCTCGACCCGCGCGTGGGCCGCATGATCCTGGAGGCGCGCCAGCGCGGCGCGCTGGCCGAGGTGCTGGTGATCGCCTCGGCGCTGTCGCTGCAGGACGTGCGGGACCGGCCGCTGGAGCTGCAGGCGCAGGCCGACCAGCAGCACGCCAAGTTCGACGACGAGAAAAGCGAGTTCTCCGGCTACCTGCGGCTGTGGCAGTGGCTGGAGGAGGCGCGCGGCGGCCACGGGAAGGAACACAAGCTTTCCAACCGCCAGTACGAGCAGCTGCTGCGCCAGAACTTCATCAACGTGCGGCGGGTGCGTGAATGGCGCGACGTCCACAGCCAGCTGCTCACGGTGGTCACCGAACACCAGTGGCGACTGAACGAGCAGCCGGCCGGCTACGAGCAGCTGCACAAGTCCATGCTGTCCGGCCTGCTGGGGAACATCGGCTGGAAGCTGGAGGACGACGAGGCCTACCTGGGCGCGCGCGGGATCAAGTTCTACCGCCACCCGGGCGCGCACCTGAAGAAGCGACCCGGGCGCTGGGTGGTCTGCGCCGAGCTGGTCGAGACCACGCGCCTGTTCGGCCGCGGCATCGCCAACATCGAGCCGCAGTGGGTGGAGGAGGTGGCCGGCCACCTGCTGAAGAGGCAGCTGCTGGACCCGCACTGGGAGAAGAAGGCCGCCGAGGTGGTGGCGCTGGAGCGGGCGACCCTCTACGGCCTGGTGATCTACAGCGGCCGCCGGGTGCCCTTCGCCCGCGCCGACCTGCAGGGCGCGCGCGAGATCTTCCTGCGCGAGGGCCTGGTGGCCGGCGAGTGGGAGACCCGGCTGCCCTTCCTCGCGGCCAACCGGAAGCTGGCGCGGCAGGTCGAGGAGCTGGAACACAAGTCGCGCCGCCAGGACGTGCTGGTCGACGAGGAGCTGATCTTCGCCTTCTACGACCAGCAGGTGCCGAAGGACGTGTACAACGGCGCCACCTTCGAGCCCTGGTACCGCGAGGCGAGCCGCGGCCGGCCCGGCCTGCTGAAACTCACCCGCGAGGAGCTGATGCGCCACGAGGCGGCGGGCATCACCAGCAGCGCCTTCCCGAAGACCGTCCGGCTGGGCGGCGTGGACTGCCTGGCCGGCTACCTGCACGAGCCGGGCGACGCGCGCGACGGCCTGACGGTCGCCGTGCCCCTGTTCGTGCTGAACCAGGTGAGCGAGGAGCGCGCCGAGTGGCTGGTGCCGGGCATGCTGAAGGACCGGATCCAGGCGCTCCTGAAGAGCCTGCCCCAGAAGCCGCGCTCGCGCTTCGTGCCGCTGCCGGAGTCGGCCGCGCGCATCGCCGAGGCGCTCTCGGTGCCCGAGCGCTACGGCCACGGCAGCCTCACGGACGCGCTGCTGAAGCTGGTGCGCGAGGAAACCAGCCTGGACGTCAAGCGCACGGACTTCAAGCTGGACATGGTGCCGGCGCACCTGTTCATGAACTTCCGCGTGGTGGACGAACACGGCCGCCAGCTCGGGATGGGCCGCAACCTGGCGGCGCTGAAGTCGGAACTGGGCGCCAAGGCGCGCGGTGCCTTCCAGGCGCTGGCGGGGTTGAAGGTTTCTGCTGCTGCGCCCTCTCCCTCCGGGGGAGGCACGGGTGGGGGCGCCCCGGCGCCTGCGGCCGCAGCGAGCCCTCCTCCCAACCTCCCCCCGGAGGGGGAAGGAGCGACAGCCGGCCAGAAGTACACCGCCTGGACCTTCGGCGAGCTGCCGGAGCTGATGGAGATCCGCAAGGGCGGCACCAGCCTGGTCGGGTTCCCGGCGCTGATCGACCAGGGCGACGCGGTCACGATCGAGGTGTTCGACGAGCCCGAGGTGGCCGCGGCGCGGCATCGGGGCGGCCTGCGCCGGCTGTTCGCCCTGCAGCTGCGCGACGCGCTCAAGTACCTCGGGAAGAACCTCCCGGAGCTGCAGAAGATGGCCGTCGCCTTCCTGCCCCTGGGCACCCAGGAGGAGCTGCGCGACCAGGTCATCGAGGTCGCGCTGGAGCGCGCCTTCCTGCTGGACCCGCTGCCCGCCGACGCCGCCGGCTTCCAGCGGCGGCTCGACGAGGGGCGCGGCCGCCTGACGCTGATCGCCAACGAGGTGGCGCGGCTGGCGGCGACCGTGCTGGCCGAGCACGCGGCGGCCGCGCGCAAGATCAAGGACACGAAGATCCAGCCGGAGGCGACGGCCGACGCCGCGCAGCAGCTGCAGAAGCTGGTGCCCAGGCGCTTCCTGGTCGACACCCCCTGGGCCCGGCTGCAGCACCTGCCGCGCTACCTCAAGGCGATCGTGCTGCGCCTGGACAAGCTGCGCGCCGACCCGGCGCGCGACGCGGCCCGGCTGGCGGAGCTCAAACCCCTGGAGCAGCGCTACTGGCGCCTGGTCGCCGAGCGCAAGGGCGCCGTCGATGCGCGGATGGAGGATTTCCGCTGGCTGCTGGAGGAGCTCCGGGTCAGCTTCTTCGCGCAGGAACTGCGCACGCCGCAACCGGTCAGCGTGAAGCGCCTGGACAAGGCCTGGACCCAGTTGCAAGGCTGACGGGCATGGACTTGAGAACCTGCGTTCGCGGTACAAGCCCGCATTGGCAGCCGGGGGCCCCGCAGATAACTTGAAGGCAGACCGAAGGATGGCGATGGATCGACGGGATTTCCTGGGAACGTGCAGCGCGACGGCCGCATGCCTGACCGCGGCCGCGAGCGCGCCGGCCTGGGCGGCCAATGCGCAGCCCAGGGAATACGCGCGGGTTCTGCTGGTCGACGATCGTGGCAGCCCGTTGCGGGCGGCGAGCCTGAAGCCGCAGACCAACTACATCTTCCACTACCCGTTCGAGGCGACGCCCGTGTTCCTGCTGGACCTGGGCAAGCCGGCGAAGCCCGACACCCTGAGCACGCCGGACCGCGGCGCCTACCGTTGGCCGGGCGGGGTGGGGGGGCGGCGCAGCATCGTGGCCTTCTCCGCGATCTGCGCCCACCAGCTTGCCTATCCGAGCCGGGACGTGAGCTTCATCAGCTTCCGCAAGACGCGGGCGCAGCGGGGGGTGCAGGATGGCCTGATCCACTGCTGCGAGCAGAACAGCCAGTTCGACCCGGCGCGCGGCGCCGAGGTGCTGTCCGGCCCCGCGCGCCAGCCGCTGTGTGCGGTGCTGCTGGCGTACGACTCCCAGTCCGACACCCTGACGGCCCACGCCACGCTGGGCGGGGAACTGTTCCACCCGTTCTTCCAGAAGTACCAGGCGAAGCTGAGCGAGGAAGTGGGGCCGACGGCGATGCATCCCGTGTCCGGGCAATCGGTGGTCCGGGAGCTGGACCGGTATTGCAAGAACCCGATCCAGTGTTAGGGATGCATTCCCGAGAGGGGACCGCAGGTCGGGGCGAGCCCGGCGGACCCTGGCTCGCTCAGAGCCTGGCCAGGCGGTCCAGCGCCGCTTTCAGGGTTTCGTCCTTCTTCGCGAAGCAGAAGCGCACCACCCGCTGGTCGAAGCCGTCGCCGTAGAACGCCGACAGGGGGATGGCCGCCACGCCCAGCTCCGAGGTGAGCCACTGGCAGAACTCGGCTTCCTTGAGGTCGCTCACCTGCGAGATGTCGACGCACTGGAAATAGGTGCCCTCGCTGGGCAGCAGCTTCAGCCGGGTGCGCGCCAGCCCCGCGCGGAACAGGTCGCGCTTGCGCTGGTAGAAGGCCGGCAGCTGCAGGTAGGGCGCCGGCGAGGCCATGTAGGCGGCCAGGCCGTACTGCATGGGGGTGTTCACCGTGAACACGTTGAACTGATGCACCTTGCGGAATTCGGCCGTCAGCACCGCGGGCGCCGCCACGTAGCCCACCTTCCAGCCCGTGACGTGGTACGTCTTGCCGAAGCTGGAGACGATCAGCGAGCGTGCCGCCAGGCCGGGGAAGCGCGCGGCGCTCTGGTGCTGCTGGCCGTCGAACACCATGTGCTCATAAACCTCGTCGCTGATCACGAACACGTCGGTCGGTGCCAGCAGGTCCTGCAGCTGGGCCATCTCGGCGGGCGTCCACACGGTGCCGCTCGGGTTGTGCGGCGTGTTGACGATGATGGCGCGGGTGCGCGGGCCGAGCGCGGCGGCGATCTTCGTGAAATCGGGCCGGAAGCTGCCGGGCGTGAGCGGCACGCGCACCACCTTGCCGCCGGCCAGCTCGATGTTGGGCACGTAGCTGTCGTAGCAGGGCTCCAGCACGATCACCTCGTCGCCCGGCTTCACGATCGCCAGCACCGCGGTGATGATGGCCTGGGTGGCGCCGGCCGTCACCGTGACCTCCGACACCGGGTCGTAGCGGCGCCCGTAGAGCGCCTCCACCTTGGCGGCGATCGCCTCGCGCAGCGGCGCGATGCCGGTCATGGGCGGGTACTGGTTGAAGCCCCTGCGCATCGCGTCGGTGACGGCGTCCACCAGCTTCGGGTCGCAGTCGAAATCGGGAAAGCCCTGGCCCAGGTTGACCGCGCCCTTCTCGGCGGCCAGCGCGGACATCACCGTGAAGATGGTGGTCCCCATCGCGGGGAACTTGCTCGTGATCGGCGGGGTGCGTTCGGCGCTCATGCTGCTAGAGGTCGTAGTTGTCGCCATGGCCGGCCATGGCCTTGGCGATCAGGTTGCGGTCCAGCCGCTCGGACAGCAGTTCGGCGAACCGGTAGACGAAGTTTCGCAGGTAGGCGCCGCGCTTGAACGCGACCCGCGCCAGGTTCTGCCCGAACAGGTGCCCCAGCGGCCGCACCGCCAGGTCGGTGTTGCCGCCGGCCCCGTCGTCGCGCACGGCCATCTCGGCCACGATGCCCACGCCCAGGCCCAGCCGGACATAGGTCTTGATCACGTCCGAATCGATCGCCTCCAGGGCGATGCGCGGCTGCAGCTTCTTCTGGGCGAAGGCCGCGTCGATGCGGGTGCGGCCGGTGAACGACGGGTGGTAGGTCACCAGCGGCTCGGCCGCGATGTCCTCCAGGGTGATGCGTTCCTTCCGGGCCAGCGGATGGGCGGGCGGAAGCACCAGCACGTGCTGCCATTCGTAGCAGGGCAGGGTCACCAGCTCCGGGTACTCCGACAGCGACTCCGTGGCGATGCCGATCTCCGCGATCTCGTCGATCACCATGCGCGCCACCTGGTCCGGCGAGCCCTGGTGCAGGCTGACGTTGACCTTGGGATAGGCCTCGCGCAGCTTCGCCACCGGCACCGGCAGGACGTAGCGGGCCTGGGTGTGGGTGGTGGCGATCGACAGGGTGCCGCTGTCCTGGGCGCTGTACTGCTCGCCGATGCGCTTGAGGTTGCCCACCTCGCGCATGATCAGCTCGATGCTCTGGAGGACGTGCTGGCCCGGCTCGGTGACCCGCTTCAGCCGCTTGCCGTGGCGGGCGAAGATTTCCACGCCCAGTTCCTCCTCGAGCTCGATGATCGCCTTGGACACGCCCGGCTGGGAGGTATGCAGGGCCTTGGCGGCTTCGGTGAGGTTGAGGTTGCGCCGCACCGCTTCCTGGACGAAGCGGAACTGATGCAAGTTCATACTGAATTTCTTCTAAGAAAGAAATTCATTATGCATGCGTTCTTTATTCCAGGGCAATCTGTGCGATGAGGTCCAGCACCCGGGCGTCCTCACCCACGGGCTTCTGCAGCACGAACTCGGTGCCGGGATGGCTGGCGCGCAGCCGGCCCACCAGGTGCGGCAGGTCCTCGCGGGCGTGCCGCCCCGTGCCGAGGAACATGGGCACCACGGTGACCTGGTCCGCGCCGGCGGCGACCAGGTCGGCCGCTGCCGCCGGCAGGCTGGGATCGTCGAGCTCCAGGTAGGCGCAGCGCACCAGCGCCCCCGGCTTCAGGTTGCGCAGCCGCGCCGCGACCGTTTCCATCGGCAGGCGCCACAGCGGGTCGCGCGAGCCGTGGCCGAACAGGACGATCGCGCGGGTCATCGCCTCAGCACCAGCCAGCCGAACGCGGCCAGCGACAGCAGGGTGTAGATCAGGCCCGGCACGCCGGCGGCGACCCAGGGGTCCCAGTTGCGCAGGTTGCCGATGTAGCCGAACACGTTGTTCAGGAGGAAGAAGCTGATGCCGATCAGCACGCCGCCGAACACGTAGCTCGTGATGCCGCCGGAGCGGAAGTGCAGATAGGCGAAGGGCAGGGCCAGGACCACCATCACCATGCAGGATAACGGATAGAAGACCTTGCGCCAGAACTCGATCTCGTAACGCTGCGAGGTCTGGGCGTTGGCGGCCAGGTGCCGGATGTACTGGAACAGGTCGATGGTGCTCATGCGGTCGGGCTGCAGCAGCGCCACCGACACCATCTCCTGCGTGATCTCGGTCGGCCAGCGCAGGCTGGGCAGCCGCACGTGCTCCACCTTCGTGGTGCCGCTCTCGGTCTGGAATTCCGTGCGGTCCACGTCCTGCAGGATCCAGGCGCCGTCGGCGAAGCGGGCCTGCGCCGCCTGGGTCAGGGAGACCAGGAAGCCGCGCGAATCGGCCTCGAAGATACGCACGCGGCTCATCTCGCCGTCCGGAGTGAGGCTGAACACGTTGACATTGAAGGAGGAGTAGCGCTGGCGCTCCTTCAGCCAGGCCCCGGTGGTGCCGAGCGACACGCCGCCGCTGAAGCGGGCCTTGAGCAGCTGCGCGGTGCGATCGCTCAGGGGCGCCAGGTAGTCGCCGGCGACGAAGGTCAGCACGGTGAAGGCCAGGCCCAGCAGCAGCAGGGTGCGCAGCGCCCGCCAGGGACCCAGGCCGCTGGTGCGCAGGATGGTGTATTCCGAACTCTGGGCGAAGCGCGCCATCACGAAGATCGTGCCGATCAGGACCGCGATCGGCAGCAGTTCGTACAGGTGGCTGGGCATGCGCAGCGTCACGTAGACCAGCGCCTGGGTGAGGCGGTAGGGCTGGACGCCCCGGCCGACGTCGCCCAGCTCGTCGACGAAGTCGAAGAAGAAGAACAGCGCCAGGAAGCCGATACTGACGAAGGCGACGGCGTACAGGACTTCGGTGTAGATCAGGCGGCGGATCGTCTTCATGCGCCGGCTCCGCGCAGGCGCCGCCACAGCGGCTGCAGGCCCCAGTTGTTGTGCTGCTTGGCCAGCCAGAGCAGGGCCAGTCCGAAGGTGCCGCCGTGCAGGGCGGCCACGAAGCCGAGGAACGGGGCCCGGCCGGCGGCGATCCAGCCCTGGCCCATGTTCAGCAGGTTGAAGTACACGACGAAGGCGAACAGGGCGAACACCAGGTTGCCGCTGCGGCCCACGCGCGGGTTGACGCTGGAGACGGTGACCGCCAGCAGCACGAAGTTCACCGCGGCCAGCGCCAGCCCGAGGCGCCAGGCAAACTCGCCCTGGTTGGGGGCGGTCGGCTCGCGCAGCAGGTCGAGGCTGGAGCGCGTGCGCGCCGGGCTCTTCTCGCCGGGCAGCAGGCTGTTCTCGCGCACGCGGGTGCCGTGCAGCTCGAACTCGCTGATGCGCAGGCCGTCGCCCTTGAGCGAGCTCTCCAGGCGCTGGCCGTTGGACAGCAGCAGGAACTGGTCGTTGCCGATGAATTCGATGCGGCCGCTGCGGGCGGAGGTGACGGTCTCCTTGTCGTTGTCGAGGGAGGAGATGAAGATGTTCCTGCCCGACTTGTTGTCCGGCGTGTCCTTGTCCAGGAAGAACACGCTGCGGCCGCCCTGCGATTCCTGGAACTGGCCGGGCGCCACCCGCTCGAGGTCGCCGCGGCGGCCGTAGCGGTCCTTCAGGTCCTGGGCCTGCTGGTTGGCCCAGGGCCAGGCCACCATGGCCAGCAGCGTGATGACCGCCAGCACCGGCCAGGCGAAGGCGAACAGGGGACGCACGAGGGCCGCGAGACCGCGGCCGGCGCTGAACCAGATGACCATCTCGCTGTCGCGGTACATGCGCGACAGGGTGCCCACGATCGAGATGAACAGCGACAGCGTCAGGATGGTGGGCAGGTAGCCCAGCACCGTGTAGCCCATCACCATCATCACTTCCTCGGGGTTGACGCTGCCGCGGCTGGCCAGGCTCAGCGTGCGGATCAGGGTCATGGTCATGACGATCGTGACCAGCACCACGAGCGAGGCCCCGAAACTGCGGGCCAGCTCCTTGCGTAGGGTTGAATGGAATAACATCGGCGGCTTGCGGCGCGGCGCGCGCGGGAACGACAAGGATTATGGACTTCGAACTCAAGACCCTCGACCTGGCGGGTGCGGCCGGCGAGAAGACCGACGTGCTGCTGGTCCTGGTGACCGAGGGATTCCGGGCCGGCAAGGACCCGGTGTCCCGGCTGGTGCAGGCGGCCCTGCAGGCGGGCGACCTGGAGCCCAAGGCCGGCAAGCTGCTGCAGGCCTACCGGGCCGAGGGCATCGCCGCGACCCGCGTGCTCCTGGCCGGCGCCGGGGACGGCTCGGGCAGGAAGGTCCATGCCGCCGTCCAGGCGGCCGCCGGCGTGCTGCGGTCCTCCAAGGCGAAGAAGCTGGTCATCGCGCTGCCGGCCGGCAGCGGCGACGAGGCGGTGCGCGCCGCCGTCGTCGGCACGGCCGACAGCAGCTACGTGTACGTGGCCACCAAGTCCAAGCCGGAAGCGCGCGAGCTGAAGAAGGTGGTGGTCGGCGTGGCCGACGCGGCCGTCCACAAGGCGGCCTTCGCCCGGGCGCGGGCGGCGGCCATCGGCATCGAGTTCGCCCGCGAACTGGGCAACCTGCCGCCCAACCACGCCACGCCGACGCGGCTGGGCGAAGAGGCCGGCAAGCTGGCCAAGGCCCACGGCCTGCATGCCGAGGTGCTGGGGCCGAAGGAAGTGGCCCGCATCGGCATGGGTTCCTTCCTGGCCGTGGCCAGGGGCTCGGCCCAGCCGCTGCGCTTCATCACGCTGCGCTACGACGGCGCCGGGCGGGGGCAGGCCCCGATCGTGCTGGTGGGCAAGGGCATCACCTTCGACACCGGCGGCATCTCCATCAAGCCGGCGGCCGAGATGGACGAGATGAAGTTCGACATGGGCGGCGCCGCCAGCGTGCTCGGGACCTTCCGGGCGCTCGCCGAACTGAAGCCGAGGCTCAACGTGGTGGGCCTGGTCCCGAGCTGCGAGAACATGCCCGACGGCAGCGCCTACAAGCCCGGCGACATCCTCACCAGCCTCAGCGGCCAGACCATCGAGGTGCTGAACACCGATGCCGAGGGGCGGCTGATCCTGTGCGACGCGCTGACCTACGCCGAGCGCTTCAAGCCGCGCGCGGTGATCGACATCGCCACGCTGACCGGTGCGTGCGTGATCGCGCTGGGGGCCGTGCGCAGCGGCCTGTTCGCCAGCGACGACCAGCTGGCGCAGCAGCTCCTGGCCGCGGGCGACGCGGCGCTGGACCCCTGCTGGCGCATGCCCCTGGACGAGGAATACGCCGAGGGACTGAAGACGAATTTCGCCGACGTGGCCAACGTCGCGGGCCGCGCCGGCGGCGCGGTGACGGCGGCCAAGTTCCTGCAGCGGTTCGCGCAGGAGTACCCGTGGGCCCACCTCGACGTGGCCGGCACGGCCTGGAAGGGCGGGGCGGGCAAGGGGGCGACCGGGCGGCCGGTGGGCCTGCTGCTCGAGTACCTGCTGGCGCAGGAAGGCGCCGCGGCCGGCGCGGCCGCGCCGGGCCGGGCCAAGGCAGCCAAGGGCAAGTCCAGGGCCCGCGCCTGAGCCTCCGGCATGACCGAGGTCGCCTTCCACTTCAACGTCCCGGACAAGCTGGGATACGCCTGCCGGCTGGTGCGCAAGGCCACCGGCGCCGGCGCGCGCGTGGTGGTCACCGGCGACGCCGACCTGCTGCGGTCCCTGGACCAGTTGCTGTGGACCTTCTCCGCGCTCGAGTTCGTCCCCCACTGCCACGCCGCCGCGGCCGACGCTCGCACGCTGGCCGCCTCGCCCGTGGTGCTGGCGGATTCGCCGCGGTCCACGCCGCACCATCAGGTTCTGGTCAGCCTCGGCAGCCAGATGCCCGAAGGTTTCGAACGCTTCGAGCGGCTGATCGAGCTGGTGGCGCGCGACGACGGGGACCGGCAGCAGGCACGGGCCCGGTGGAAGCACTACGCCGACCGCGGCTACGCGATCAAGACGCACGACCTCGGTGCGAAGGAGACCGGCTGATGGCCAACCGACCACCGCCCCGGTTCGTGCCCACCTTGACGGAGGTGGTGCATTCCGGACCCGTGCCGCTGGCGCCCGCGGCCGCCGGCGCGGGACCTTCGCAGGACCCGCTGGCGCTGCGCGTGCTGCAGAGGGTGGACCTGGTGCTGGATCGACGGCTTCGCGAGGAGATCGCCACCGTGGTGCTGGAACAGACCGGCGCGCTGGTGCCCCTGCTGCGCGAGCGGCTCGAGTCCGTGGTGCGCGAAGTGGTGGCGGAAGCCGTCGCCGACGAGATGCAGGCGCGTCAACGCAGCGGGCCTTCGGGCGTTTGAAGGCTCAGCTTCGCGGGTGCGCGGCACGCGCGCGGCGAGTGGCTCGGGCAGCGCGCGCGACCTAGACCTTTCCCTATGGTTCGGGCCTGGAAATTGCGTTAGCCTCGCGCCCGTTGAGAAACAACAAACGGACCTCAACCCTTTTCACGAAATCGGAGTCTCCTCTATGCAATTCAAACTCAAAGTGACGGCCGCGGTGGCGATCGCCGCGCTCTGCGGTGCCGCCGCTGCCCAGGACCTGGTCGTCAAGATCGGCCACGTCGCCCCGATGTCGGGCCCGCAGGCGCACTACGGCAAGGACAACGAGAACGGCGTCCGCATGGCCATCGAGGACCTCAACGCCAAGGGCATCACCATCGGCGGCAAGAAGGCCAAGTTCGAGATCGAGGCGGAGGACGACGCCGCCGACCCGAAGCAGGGCACGGCCGCGGCGCAGAAGCTGTGCGACGCCAAGGTCGCCGGCGTGGTCGGCCACCTGAACTCGGGCACCACGATCCCGGCCTCCAAGGTCTACCATGATTGCGGCATCCCGCACATCACCGGCGCCGCCACCAACCCCGACCTGACCAAGCCGGGCTACGACACCACCTACCGCATCATCGCCAACGACAACGCGCTGGGCGCCGCGCTGGCTGTCTACGCCGCCGACAAGCTGCACCTGAAGAAGGTCGCGGTCGTGGACGACCGCACGGCCTACGGCCAGGGCGTCGCCGAGGTGTTCAAGAAGACCGCGCTGGCCAAGGGCATGCAGGTCGTCGACCAGCAGTACACCAACGACAAGGCCACGGACTTCATGGCCATCCTGACGGCCATCAAGGCCAAGAACCCCGACGCCATCTTCTACGGCGGCATGGACACGCAAGCCGGCCCGATGCTGCGCCAGATGGAGCAGCTGGGGATGGAGAAGGTCAAGTTCTTCGGCGGCGACGGCATCTGCACCACCGAGATCGCCAAGCTGTCCGGCGGCGCCAAGACGCTGAACAACGTGGTCTGCGCCGAGGGCGGCGTCGCCATCGACAAGATGCCTGGCGGCAAGGCCTGGAAGGCCCGCTACGACGCCAAGTATCCCGGCCAGTTCCAGATCTACAGCCCCTACACCTACGACGCCACCTTCGTGCTGGCCGACGCGATGCAGCGCGCTGGTTCGATCGACCCCAAGAAGTACATCCCCTTCCTGAAGAAGACGAACTTCAAGGGCGTCACCGCCACCATCCAGTTCGAGCCCAATGGCGAACTGAAGAACGCGCAAGTCACCCTGTCGACCTACAAGGACGGCAAGAAGACCCCGATGTAAACCGGCGGCGCGCGGCCTGGCCGCGCCTCGCGAAGGCCGCCTCCGGGCGGCCTTTTTCTTGGTGCCTCACCCTGGGGCCGGACGAGGCAGCGATGCTGTTGGCGATTCCTCAGCCTGCGGGCCGGGGCAGGGGCATCGCGTGCGCTACAATCGCAGGCTTGCTGGAGAGGTGGATGAGCGGTTTAAGTCGCACGCCTGGAAAGCGTGTGTGGGTTAATAGCCCACCGCGGGTTCGAATCCCGCCCTCTCCGCCAGTGTCCAGGCCACTGTAAAAGCCCTGGAAAATCAACGAGTTGGAAGTGGACAGTGAAGACCACTTCCCCCACGCTCTTCCCCCACGCCCAACATCGAGAACACGGCCCCAAGCGGGTACGCCGTTCGCCTGTCCGCTGCTCGAGAAAAAACAGGGCACCCGTTAGGGCACCCTGTAGGTCTTCGCTGTGGATCAGCGAGCGGCCAGCTTCGACAAGGCCACCCACGGCCCGCTGGCAGTCTTCACCATCACCTCCCCGGTAGTCGGGTCCACGCCGGACTGCAGGCCCGTAGCGGCCAGCTTCGCGCTCATGGCCTCATGGGTCTGGTGGGCCTTGTTGCGCTTCCACTCGAGGGCCTCCTCGAGGACCGCATCGGTCTGGCCCTCGGCCTTGCGTAGCTGTGCCTTCCACAAGGCCACGACGGGGGCGGCGAGGGCTTCTGCCCGGCGCTTGTCAGGGGTGCCCAGCGACTGCAGGAACTTGGCCTTCCCGACCTTCTCCTGCAGCTTCGGTGGGACCTTCAAGGTGGCGTACCAGAGGTTTCGGCGCTTCTCGATGTGCGGCATGGGGGCCCTTCCGTGGAGCCCCGAGTCTACTGTCTTCCCCCACGTTTTTCCCCCACGATTGAGGTCAATTCTCCCTCTCACACAGGGGAAAGTGGGTGATTGGGCGGAATGTCCCGCCCTCTCCGCCAGTGTTCCGGCCACTGTAAGCGTCCCGGAAGACCCATCGCCTGGGTTTGGAGACTCGGCTCTCCATCGGCCCCAGCTCCCTTTCCCTCACGCCGTTTCCCGTTCGCGCGCCATCGACAGGCCGACTTGCGGCTGCGCGCTCCACGAACTGGTGGTCCGACCCGGGCAAGGAGGCCGGCCCGGCAAGCAGGGCCTGGTACCAGAAAGTCCGCGACAGCAACTCCGGGAAGCCGAGGCCCATGCCCTGCAGCCTCTCCCGCGCGCCAGCGGAATTCATGTTCGAGGGAAACATCGCGTCCCGGTCCGGCGGGACGTGATGCCGCTTGAGGTGAGGAAGGCCATGCCGTCGCAGGCCCGGCCGGGTCGTGCAGGGGCATCGAACGGGCCGGTTCGGTCTTTCCGCGACTGTCTAAGTGAAATTTAGACAGATAGACAGAAAGATTAGACAGATGAATCTACGTAGACAGATGAATTCGAGTCTGTCTACGAGTAAATATCCTTTTTTGACAATGACTTAGAGAGTCTCTGGCGGAGGGGTGTTGCATTGTCCAGACAATCTTGACAGTCATCATTGACTGTCTATTGCCTCAACTGTACAGTTGCCCTCAACAGTCTATCCACGGGGCACTCTTGCTCACCAGCAAAGAGATCATCGAGAGGACCGGCATCTCGCGTGCCACTCTCAACAACTACATCGCCAGCGGCCTGGTGCCGCGGCCCCAGGTCCTGCCGCCGGGGCCGGAGCATGGCGCTGCGCCCCGCATCGGCTATTTCCCGGACGACACGGTCGCGCGGGTGGAGGAGATCCAGCGGCTGAAGGCCCAGGGCTGGAGCATTGCGCGCATCGCGGGACACCTGGTGGCGCAGCCGCCCGTGCAGGCCCCTGCCGGCCGCCCGGGTGTCCCCCCGCCGGCACCGGTGACCCCCGTGGCTGCCGCCGCTGCCGCGGCCGGCCGCGCGGAGCCAGGCGCCGCCCCGCCGCTGACCCTCGGCCTGCCGTCCGGCGAGGTGGGGCATCCCGCCTACCTGGTCGACAACGCGTTCCGGATCACCTGGGCCAACGATGAGGCCCGGGCCGATTCGCTGTCCCCGCTGTCCCCGCTGGTCCGGCGCGCCGCGCCGCGGGGCGAAAGCGTCCTGAGCCCGCTGCTGGCCATCGCCGCCGACCCGGTCGGCGAGGCGATCCTTCGTTTTCACCTGCTGGTGGCCCAGGCACGCGGTGCCACCGCAGGCTCCTTGTTCCGCGGTCTGGCGCCCCAGGAGGCGTCCCGCTTGCAGGGCCTGTTCGACACCTTGCGCCCCGGTGAAGCCGGCCTGCTGATGCAGGCGGGCATTCCCGCGGGCGGCGGCTTGCCGGCCCGCACGGTCTATGCGGTGCAGTTCCGCGAAGGGGTGCTGTTCGCCTATGCGGCCCAGGACGAGTCGGGCTCCGTGGCGGTGCCCGTGCCCGCGCGCAGGCCGGTCGCCGCCCCGGCGGTCACCCCGGTGGCCGTCCTGGTGAGCACCCTGCAGGACGCCGGCGGCCTGTGGGTGCGGCTGTCCGCGCAGGAATATTTTGAACTGCTCAACGAGATCTGGGCCGAGCTGGACCAGATCTTCCGCCTGCACCGCGGCCGGGCCGGCCCGCAAGGCGGGGAGCTGCTGGTCTGCTACTTCCTGCCGCAGGCGGGCAGCAGCCACCTCTGGAACGCCCTGGCCGCCGCGCACCGGGTGCGCGAGGCGATGCGCCAGCTGTCGCACCAATGGCAGGTGCGCAAGGGCTGGGACATCGAGCTTGCCATGAATGTCGGCATCGACGAAGGACAGGAATGGATGGGCGTCGTGGGAGCGACGGGAGAGGGAGCGCTCCGCGTGGTCGGCGACACGGCCGACCACGCGGAGCAGCTGTCCCGCGTCAGCCGCGCCGGCGCCATCCTGGTCACTCGCAGCCTGCTGGGCAAGCTGCCGGCCGAACAACGCGAGCGCCTCAAGTTCGGCGTGCCCCGCATCGAGGGCGCCCGCGGCGAGGCGCCGCTGCTTTTCACCTTTGCCCGACTGGCCGACATCGCCGCCCCCTCGGCGGTGCCGGCCCGGGTGGCCGACCTCGCGGCGGCCGAGCTCATCGACTTGCACCCCGACAACAACGACACATCTCGCCCCCAAGAAGGGTGACCCGGAAAGGATTCCCCATGCGCTGGTTCAAGACGAAAGACCTGAGGAGCAGCATCTATGCGCTGTTCAGCGTCAGCACGAGCGAGCAACGCGTGGAGGACGCGGCCACCATGGACCAGATCCGGGAGGCGATGCTGGCGCTCGCCGGCGACGAACCTGGTGACCGCGCCGCCGGCGTGGTCCGGCGCATCCGCTACGCCACCGACCTGCAGTCGCTATGGTTCATGCGCGGGGAGCTGATGCAGCTGCTGGCCCGCAACGAGGGCGAGGCCGCGGCGCGCGAGAAGGTGGACGAGCTGAGTTCGCTGTTCACCGACCTGCTTCCCAGCGCCCTGCGCTCCCGCCCGAGCCCGCTGAGCCCGGAATACCGCAACTCGCGCCCGCCGGCGGACGACTACCGGGCCTCGCGGCCCCACTCCGACGACATCTGACCCGACGGGGCCGGCGCCGGGGCGGCCGCTCCCGCCCCGGAGCCGCGGACGCCGGCGATCATCTTCATGGCCGAGGCGATCAGCCCGGACACCTCGCCCATGTTGGCGGGGATCACCAGGGTGGTCTTGGAGTCCTGGGCGACCTTGCCGAAGGCATCCACGGCGCGCTCGGCCACCTTCAGTTGCACGGCCTGTTCGCCGCCCGGCTGGCGGATGGCGTCGGCGACCTTGCGGATGGCGTCCGCCGTGGCGTCGGCCACCGCGATGATCGCCGCCGCCTGGCCCTGCGCCTTGTTGATTTCGGCCTGCTTCTCCCCCTCGGAGCGGGCGATGAAGGCCTCGCGCTCGCCGGTGGCGATGTTGATCTGCTCCTGGCGCCGGCCTTCGGACGCGGCGATCAGGGCCCGCTTCTCCCGCTCCGCCGTGATCTGCTGCTGCATGGCATGCAGGATCTCCTTGGGCGGGGTCAGGTCCTTGATCTCGTAGCGCAGCACCTTCACGCCCCAGTTCAGGGCCGCCTCGTCGATGGCCTGCACCACCTGGGCGTTGATGATGTCGCGCTCCTCGAAGGTCTTGTCCAGCTCGAGCTTGCCGATCACGCTGCGCAGCGTGGTCTGGGCCAGCTGGGTGATGGCGACGACGTAGTTGGACGAGCCGTAGCTCGCGCGCGTCGGGTCGGTCACCTGGAAGTACAGGATGCCGTCCACCTGCAGCTGGGTGTTGTCCCGGGTGATGCAGACCTGGCTGGGGACGTCCAGCGGGATCTCCTTCAGGCTGTGCTGGTAGGCGACCCGGTCGACGAAGGGCACCAGGAAGTTGAGTCCCGGGTTGAGGGTGACGTGGTACTTCCCGAGCCGTTCGACGACCCAGGCGCTCTGCTGCGGGACCACCTTGATCGAGCGGACCACGAAGATGACCGCCACGACGAACAGGACGACTGCGACTTCCATTTCTTTCTTCTCCTAGATCTTTTCCACCACCAGCCGGCTGCCGTCCACCTTGCGCACCCGGTGCGGCCCCGTGCCGTGCGGGGTGCCGCCGGCCGGCACCGCCGTCCAGACGGTCCCCCGGTAGCGCACGGTGGCGGTGTTGTCGGCGGTCCAGGCGTCCACGTGCACCCGCTCCCCGGCGTCGAAATCCAGATTGGTGCTGGCCCCGCGGGGGCCGGCGAAGTGGCGCCGGCGCACCAGGTGCCAGGCGGCGACCGCCCCGCCGCCGACCACGGCGGCGACCACGAGCTGGACCTGCGTCGAGGTGCCCGCATGGGCCGTCACGGCGCCCGCGGCCATGCCGATGCCCAGCATCAGCAGGTAGAAGGTGCCTGTCAGGAGTTCGACAGCCACGGCCGCGCCGGCCAACAGCCACCACAGAGTCGAGTCGGACATAAATCCCCTTTCGGCGGATTGTGGGCGAATTCGCCGTCCGCGCAACTTCCGGCCGCTGCGGATTTCATACACTTCGCGCCTCGCTGGCCTTTTTTGCCCCTGGACCGCCCCGCATGAAGTTCCGCTTCCCCATCGTCATCATCGACGAAGACTACCGTTCGGAAAACTCCTCCGGCCTGGGCATCCGCGCCCTGGCGCAGGCGATCGAGGCTGAGGGCTTCGAGGTGCTGGGGGTCACCAGCTACGGCGACCTGTCCCAGTTCGCCCAGCAGCAAAGCCGCGCCAGCGCCTTCATCCTGTCGATCGACGACGAGGAGTTCACGCCCGGGCCCGACCTGGACCCCGCGGTGCTGAACCTGCGCACCTTCATCAGCGAGGTCCGGCGCAAGAACGCCGAAGTGCCGATCTACGTTTACGGCGAGACCAAGACCTCCCAGCACCTGCCCAACGACATCCTGCGGGAGCTGCACGGCTTCATCCACATGTACGAGGACACGCCGGAGTTCATGGCCCGCCACATCATCCGGGAGGCCCGGGCCTACCTGGAGGGCATCCAGCCGCCGTTCTTCAAGGCGCTGCTCGATTACGCGGAGGACGGCTCCTATTCCTGGCATTGCCCGGGCCACTCGGGCGGGGTGGCCTTCCTGAAGAGCCCCGTGGGCCAGATGTTCCACCAGTTCTTCGGCGAGAACATGCTGCGCGCGGACGTCTGCAATGCGGTGGACGAGCTCGGCCAGCTGCTGGACCACACCGGCCCGGTGGCCGCCAGCGAGCGCAATGCCGCCCGGATCTTCAACGCCGACCACTGCTTCTTCGTCACCAACGGCACCAGCACCTCCAACAAGATGGTCTGGCACCACCAGGTGGCGCCGGGCGACGTGGTGGTGGTCGACCGCAACTGCCACAAGTCGGTGCTGCACTCGATCATCATGACCGGGGCGATCCCCGTGTTCCTGAAGCCGACGCGCAACCACTTCGGCATCATCGGCCCGATCCCGCAGGGCGAGTTCACCCAGGAGTCGATCAAGGCCAAGATCAAGGCCAACCCCCTGCTCAAGGACGTCGACGCCGACAAGGTCAAGCCGCGCATCCTGACCCTCACGCAGTCCACCTACGACGGGGTCCTGTACAACACGGAGACCATCAAGTCCATGCTGGACGGCTACGTCGACGCGTTGCACTTCGACGAGGCCTGGCTGCCGCATGCGGCCTTCCATCCCTTCTACGGCAGCTTCCACGCCATGGGCAAGAAGCGGCCGCGCCCCGGGAAGTCGCTGGTCTACTCCACGCAGTCCATCCACAAGCTGCTGGCCGGCATCAGCCAGGCCAGCCACGTGCTGGTGCAGGACGCCAAGGAACGCAAGCTGGACCGGCACCTGTTCAACGAGGCGTACCTGATGCACACCTCGACCAGCCCGCAGTACGCGATCATCGCCAGCTGCGACGTGGCCGCGGCCATGATGGAGCCGCCCGGCGGCACGGCCCTGGTGGAGGAGTCCCTGCTGGAGGCCCTGGACTTCCGCCGCGCCATGCGCAAGGTGGAGCAGGAGTACGGCAAGGACTGGTGGTTCAAGGTCTGGGGGCCGGACAAGCTGGTGGAAGAGGGCATCGGCCGGGCCGACGACTGGATCATCAAGGGCGAGTCCCGCTCGGCCAAGTGGCACGGCTTCGGCAACCTGGCCGAGGGCTTCAACATGCTGGACCCGATCAAGTCCACCGTGGTGACGCCCGGCCTGGACCTGAACGGCAAGTTCGCCAAGACCGGCATCCCGGCGGCCATCGTCACCAAGTACCTCGCCGAGCACGGCGTGATCGTGGAGAAGACCGGCCTGTACAGCTTCTTTATCATGTTCACCATCGGCATCACCAAGGGCCGCTGGAACACCATGCTGACGGCGCTGCAGCAGTTCAAGGACGACTACGAGAAGAACCAGCCGATGTGGCGGATCCTGCCGGAGTTCTGCCAGCGCTACCCGCGCTACGAACGCATGGGCCTGCGCGACCTGTGCCAGCACGTGCACGAGCTGTACGCCAAGTACGACATCGCCAAGCTGTCCACGGAGATCTACCTGAGCGACCTGCAGCCGGCCATGAAGCCGAGCGACGCCTTCGCCCACATCGCCCACCGCAAGACCGAGCGGGTGGAGATCGACCAGCTGGAGGGCCGCATCACCACCGCCCTGATCACGCCTTACCCGCCCGGGATCCCGCTGCTGATCCCCGGGGAGGTCTTCAACAGGAAGATCGTGGACTACCTCAAGTTCGCGCGGGCCTTCAACGCGGAGTGCCCGGGCTTCGAGACCGACATCCACGGCCTGGTGGCCGAGGAGGCGCCGGACGGCAAGGTGCACTACTACGCCGACTGCGTGCAGGAAGGCGCCGTCCCGGGCAAGTGACCCGCCCCGCCCGTGCGGGGACGAGGCTCACTCCTCCACCGCGATCGCGGTGTGGCTGAAGCCGCCGTCCACGTAGGTGATCTCGGAGGTCACGCCTCCGGCCAGGTCGGACAGCAGGAAGGCCGCGACGTTGCCCACGTCCTCGATGGTCACGTTGCGCCGCAGCGGCGAGACGTTGGCCACGATGTTCAGCAGCTTGCCGAAGTCCTTGATCCCGCTGGCCGCCAGCGTCTTGATCGGGCCGGCGCTGATGCCGTTGACGCGGATGCCCCTGGGTCCCAGCGAGCCGGCCAGGTAGCGCACCGAGGCCTCCAGCGAGGCCTTGGCCAGGCCCATGGTGTTGTAGTTCGGCACGATGCGCACCGAGCCCAGGTAGGACAGGGTGAGCAGCGCCGACCGCTCGTTCAGCCAGGGCAGGGCCGCCTTGGCCATGGCCGGGAAGCTGTAGGCGCTGATGTCGTGCGCCACCTTGAAGGCCTCGCGGGACAGGCCATCCAGGAAGTCGCCGGCGATCGCCTCGCGCGGCGCGAAGCCGATGCTGTGCACGAAGCCGTCGAACTTCGGCCAGGTGGCCGACAGGTCCTGGAACAGCTTCGCGATCTGGGCGTCGTCGCCGACGTCGCAGTCGAACACCAGCTGCGAGCCGAATTCCGCCGCGAATTCCGTGATCCGGTCCTTGAAGCGCTCGCCCACGTAGCTGAAGGCCAGCTCCGCGCCCTGCTCGTGGCACGCCCGGGCGATGCCGTAGGCGATGGAGCGGTTGGACAGCACGCCGGTGATCAACAATTTCTTGCCAGCCAGGAATCCCATGGGTCTCTCTTCGGAAAAATCTCGGCAGAATTGTCGCATGCGAGCCTTGCTCACCGTCCTGGGCCTGCTGCTGGCGGCGCCCGCGTGGGCGAACTACGCCTATGCGCAGTTCGGGGACATCAAGTACCCGCCGGGCTTCCAGCACTGGGATTACGTCAATCCGGACGCCCCCAAGGGCGGCGAGATCCGGATGGTGCCGCCCACCACGCCCACCAATTTCGACAAGTTCAATCCCTTCACGCTCAAGGGCTTCGAGCCGCCCAGCGAGGGCGACCTGCTGTTCGACACGCTGCTCACGGGAAATTCCGACGAGCCCACCACCGCCTACGGGCTGCTCGCCGATGACGTGACGGTCGCCCCCGACCGGATGTCGGCGACCTTCCACCTGAACCCGAAGGCGCGCTTCAACGACGGCAAGCCGGTGCTCGCGGCGGACGTGGTCCACAGCTTCCGCACCCTCGTCAGCGACAAGGCGGCGCCCCAGTACCGCGTGTACTTCGCCGCCGTCAAGGGAGCGACCCAGGTCGACGAGCGCACGGTCCGCTTCGATTTCCTGCAGCCAAACCGGGAACTGCCCCTCATCGTGGGGGCGCTGCCGGTCTTCAGCCGAGACTGGGGCCGGGGCAAGCCCTTCGACGAGGTGGTGACGGACGTGCCGATCGCCTCCGGCCCCTACCGGCTGGCCGACACGCACCTGGGGCGGGACGTGACCTACGTGCGCGACCCGAACTACTGGGCGCGCGACCTGCCCGTGCGCCGGGGCATGTTCAACTTCGACCGGATCACCTTCCGGATCTACCTCGACGACACCGCCCGGTTCGAGGGCTTCAAGGCGGGCGAATTCGACTTCATGCGCGAATTCATCTCCCGCAACTGGGCGCGCCAGTACTACGGCAAGCAGTTCCGGGACGGTGAGCTGGTCAAGCGCGCCTTCCCCAACCGCAACCCGGGCGACTTCCAGGGATACATCCTCAACCTGCGCAACCCGAAGTTCCAGGACATCCGCGTTCGCCAGGCCCTGAACTACGCGTTCGACTTCCCCTGGCTCAACCGCAACCTCTTCTACGGGCTGTACAAGCGGGTCGAGGACTACTTCCCGAATTCCGCGTTCCGGGCCGAGGGCCTGCCCAAGCCGGACGAACTGGCGCTGCTGGAGCCGCTGCGCGCGCAGCTGCGGCCCGAGGTCTTCGGGCCCATGCCGGCGATGCCGACCACGACGCCGCCCCACAGCCTGAGGGACAACCTGCGCCATGCCCAGGCCCTGCTGAAGGAGGCGGGGTGGACCTATCGCGACGGGGCGCTGCGCAACGCGCAGGGCGAGCCCTTCACCATCGAGTTCCTGAACGACCAGCCCTCGGGCAACCGCATCGTCGCGCCTTTCGAGATGGCCTTGCGCAAGCTCGGGATCCGCCTGGTCTACCGGATCGTGGACCCGTCGCTGGCCAAGCAGCGGATGGACCGGTTCCAGTTCGAGCTCACCACGCGCCGCATCCCCGGGACCGCCGCGCCCGGCAGCGAACTGCTGGACCGCTGGGGATCCCAGGCGGCGCGCACGCACGGGTCCAGCAACATCTGGGGACTGGCGGACCCGGCGGTCGACGCGCTGCTGCAGAAGGTCCTCGCGGCCCAGACGCGGCCGCAGCTGGAGGCGGCGATGCGGGCCCTGGACCGGGTGCTGGTCAACGGCTGGTACTCGATCCCCCAGTGGTACGGCAGCGACTTCCTGGTCGGCTACCGGCCCCGCCGCTTCGTGCTGCCGCCGGTGATCCCGCCTTACTATGACGTCCACGGCTGGGCGATGTCCACCTGGTGGGCGTCGCCGGAGAACCGCTGAAGAACGGAGCGAGATGGCGAGCTACATCCTCAAGCGGCTGCTGCTGATGATCCCGACGCTGTTCGGCGTCCTGCTGCTCACGTTCGTCGTCATCCAGTTCGTCCCCGGCGGGCCGGTGGAGCAGCTGGTCGTGCAGCTGCAGGGCGATACCGGCGGCGGGGAGCGCGCCGGCGGCGCCGGCGGCCTGGGCGGGGCCGGCGGCTACCGCGGCCGCCAGGGCATCGACGAGAAGCAGATCGCCGAGATCCGCAAGCTGTACGGCTTCGACAAGCCGCCCACCGAGCGCTTCGTGCGCATGCTCGGACAATTCGCCCGCTTCGACCTGGGGCGCAGCTTCTACCAGCACAAGGACGTCTGGCAGCTGGTGAAGGAGAAGCTGCCGGTGTCGGTGAGCCTGGGCCTGTGGACCTTCTTCATCAGCTACCTGATCGCGGTGCCGCTGGGGGTGGCCAAGGCGGTGCGCGCCGGCTCCCGCTTCGACCTGGTCACCACCCTGTTCGTGCTGGTCGGCTACGCGATCCCGGGCTTCGTCCTGGGCGTCGCCCTGCTGGTGGTGTTCGGCGGGCAGCTGCAGTGGTTCCCGCTGCGCGGGCTGACCTCGTCGAACTGGGAGCAGCTGAGCCTGCTGGGCAAGGTCACCGACTACCTCTGGCACATCGTGCTGCCGGTCACCGCGATGGTGTTCGGCAGCTTCGCGGTGACGGCGATGCTGACCAAGAACGCCTTCCTGGAGGAGATCCGCAAGCAATACGTGCTGACGGCCCGTGCCAAGGGGCTGGACGACCGCCGGGTCCTGTGGAAGCACGTGTTCCGCAACGCGCTGATCCCGATCATCACCGGCTTCCCCGCCGCCTTCATCGGCGCCTTCTTCACCGGCTCGCTGCTGATCGAGACGCTGTTCTCGCTGGACGGCCTGGGCCTCCTGAGCTACGAAAGCGTGATCCGCCGCGACTATCCCGTCGTGCTCGGCACCCTGTACTTCTTCACGCTGATCGGCTTGGTGACCAAGCTGATCAGCGACCTCAGCTACGTGCTGGTGGACCCCCGTGTCAAGTTCGATTGACCCCCCCGAAGCGGCCTCGCCGGGCCGGCGCGCCTGGCGGCGCTTCCGGCGCAACCGGCTCGGCTTCGTGAGCCTGGTCGTGTTCGCCACGCTGGTGGTGCTGAGCCTGTTCGCCGAGGTCCTGTCCAACGACCGTCCCCTGGTGGTGCGCTACGACGGCCAGTGGTACTTCCCGATCGTGAAGGACTACGCCGAGACCACCTTCGGCGGCGACTTCCCGACGCCCACCGATTTCCTCGACCCCTACATCCGCCAGAAGCTGCACGAGCCGGGGAACTGGGCGATCTACCCGCCCAACCGCTACGGGCCGAAGACCCTCAACTACTTCCAGAGCCGGCCCAACCCGGCGCCGCCCTCGGCGGAGAACTTCTTCGGCACCGACGACCGCGGCCGCGACCTGCTGGCGCAGCTGATCTACGGCTTCCGCATCAGCGTGCTGTTCGGCCTGGCGCTCACCGTCACCGGCGTCGCCCTGGGTGTCCTCACCGGGGCGGTGCAGGGCTTCTTCGGCGGCCGCACCGACCTGGCCTTCCAGCGCTTCATCGAGATCTGGGGCTCGATGCCGGAGCTGTACCTGCTGATCATCTTCAGCGCCGTGTTCGCGCCCAGCGTGAGCCTGCTGCTGGTGCTGTTGAGCCTGTTCGGCTGGATGGGCCTGTCGGACTACGTCCGGGCCGAATTCCTGCGCAATCGCCAGATGGACTACGTGCGTGCCGCCCGGGCGCTGGGCGTCGGCAACGCCCGGATCATGTGGAAGCACATCCTTCCCAACAGCATGACGCCGGTGGTGACGTTCCTGCCTTTCCGCATGAGCGCGGCGATCCTGGCGCTGACGTCGCTGGACTTCCTGGGCCTGGGCGTGCCGCCCGGCACGCCCTCGCTGGGTGAACTGCTGAACCAGGGCAAGGCCAACCTGGATGCCTGGTGGATCTCCATGTCCACCTTCGGCGTGCTGGTGCTGACGCTGCTGCTGCTGACCTTCATGGGCGACGCCTTGCGCGACGCGCTCGACCCGCGGAAGGAAAGCCCGTGAACCTGCTCGAAGTCCAGGGCCTGAGCGTCGCCTTCGGCGGCAAGCAGGTCGTGCACGACCTGGCCTTCAGCCTCGCGCCGGGCGAAAAACTCGCCCTGGTCGGCGAGTCCGGTTCGGGCAAGACGGTGACGGCGCTGTCGTTGCTGCGGCTGGCCCAGGGAGCGACGCTGTCCGGTTCGGCGCGCTTCCAGGGCGCCGAAGGCGGGGACGTGGACCTGCTGGCGGTTCCGGAACGGACCCTGCGGGGCATCCGGGGGCGCGACATCGCCATGATCTTCCAGGAGCCCATGACGGCGCTCAACCCGCTGTTCCCGGTCGGCGAGCAGGTGGCGGAGGTGCTGCAGCTGAAGGAGGGCCTGACCGCGCGCCAGGCCTGGCAGGGCGCGGTGGACGCGCTGGCCGCCACCGGCATCCCGGAGCCGGAACGCCGGGCCGCAGCCTTTCCCCACCAGCTTTCGGGGGGCCAGCGCCAGCGCGCCATGATCGCGATGGCGCTCGCCTGCCGGCCGCGCCTGCTGCTGGCCGACGAGCCCACGACGGCCCTGGACGTCACCCTGCGCCAGCAGATCCTGGACCTGCTGGCCCGCCTGCAGCGCGACACCGGCATGGCGGTGCTGCTGATCACGCACGACCTGAACCTCGTGCGCCGCTTCGCGGACCGCGTGGCGGTGATGGAGGGGGGCCGCCTGGTGGAACAGGGACCGGTGGAAACGGTGTTCCGGCAGCCTCGGCACGACTACACGCGCAAGCTGATCGAGAGCCGGCCGGTGCGGGACGTCCCGCCGCCGCGCGCCGCCGAGCCGGCGGCGATGCGTGCCGACGGCCTGCAGGTCAGCTATCCCGTGCCCATCCCCGGTGTGCGGGGCTGGTTCCGCAAGGGCCGGTTCGTGGCGGTGCAGGGCGCGAGCTTCCGGCTGCCGCCCGGCGGCACGGTGGGCATCGTCGGCGAATCGGGCTCGGGCAAGTCCACGCTGGCGCTGGCGGCGCTGGGGCTGCTGCCCCACGAGGGCGAGCTGGAGGTGGTCGGCCGCCGCTGGGGGCCCGACAGCGCCGGCAACCGCGCCATCCGGCGCCTGGTGCAGGTCGTGTTCCAGGACCCGTTCTCCTCGCTGTCGCCGCGCATGACGGTGGAGGAGATCGTCGGCGAGGGCCTGCTGGTGCACGAGCCGGCGCTGCCGGGCGCGCAGCGGCGCGAGCGCGTGCGGCAGGTGCTGCACGAGGTGGGCCTCGGCGAGGCGCAGTTCCCCGGGCTGCTGGGGCGCTACCCGCACGAGTTCTCGGGCGGCCAGCGCCAGCGGCTGGCGATCGCCCGGGCCCTGATCGTGCAGCCGCAGGTGCTGGTGCTGGACGAGCCGACCAGCGCCCTGGACGTCACCATCCAGAAGCAGGTGCTCGGCCTGCTGCAGCGGCTGCAGGCCGAACTCGGCCTGTCCTACCTGCTGATCACCCACGACGTGGACGTCATCCGGGCCATGGCGCACGAGGTGCTGGTGATGAAGGACGGCCGCATCCTGGAGTCCGGCGGCGTCGACGAGGTGCTGGGCCGGCCGCGCGAGCCCTACACCCAGGCGCTGGTGGCGGCCGCGGCCTGAGGCGGCCGGCCGCCCGGAGGGCTCCCGGACCTTGAATTCCTGTCGGGGGGCGCCATTTCCGGGGCATCCCGGCGGCGCGGCACCCCCGCCGCGGCGCCCCGCAAGCCTTGCGAATCAAGGCTTTGCCCGTTACAATAGGCGCTTCACGACCAAACGGGCGGGTACCAACCGCCCGTTTTTTTTGGTTGCTTCACTCACGAACTTGGCACTACAGGACATCGTCGCCCAAACCGTGGCCGGCCTCGGCTATGAACTGGTGGAACTGGAACGTTCCGCCGGCGGGACGCTGCGCGTGACGATCGACTTCCCCTGGGAGCCGGGGCAGGAGCGCAACGTGAACGTCGAAGACTGCGAGCGCGTCACGCGGCAACTCCAGTACACGCTGGAGGTCGAAGACGTGGACTACAAGCGCCTCGAGGTGTCCTCGCCCGGCATCGATCGGCCGTTGCGCGGCGAGCGCGATTTCGAGCGTTTCGCCGGCGAGGTGATCGATGTCACGCTCAAGGCTGCGCTGGGCGCGGCCGCCGGTGGCCAGGTCGCCGCCAACCGCCGCAAGTTCCGCGGCGCGCTGGAGCGGGCGACGGACGGACAAGGCTGGCAGGTGGTCTGGAGCGACGAGCCTGCGCCGCCGCCGGGGCACAAGGTTTCGAAGAAGAAGAAGGAGTCCGCGCCGCTGCAGGTGCTGGGCTTCACGCTGGACGAGGTGAAGGACGCCCGTCTGGCGCCGATCGTTGATTTCAAGGGGCGCAAGCGCGCCGGGGTTCAGGAGCAAGGGAAATGAATCGCGAACTGTTGATGCTGGTGGACGCCATCTCGCGCGAGAAGAACGTCGAGCGCGACGTGGTCTTCGGCGCGGTCGAGGCGGCCCTCGCCCAGGCCACCAAGAAGCTGTACCAGGGTGAGGTCGACATCCGCGTCGCGATCGACCGTGACACCGGCGACTACGAGACCTTCCGCCGCTGGCTGGTGGTGCCCGACGAGCAGGGTCTGCAGAATCCCGACGCCGAGGAACTGCTGATGGACGCCAAGGAGCGCGTGGCGGACGTCGAGGCGGGCGAGTACATCGAGGAAGGCGTCGAGTCGCTGCCGATCGGCCGCATCGGCGCCATGGCCGCCAAGCAGGTGATCCTGCAGAAGATCCGCGACGCCGAGCGCGAGATGCTGCTGAACGACTTCATGTCGCGCGGCGACAAGATCTTCGTGGGCACGGTCAAGCGCATGGACAAGGGCGACATCATCGTCGAGAGCGGCCGCGTCGAGGGGCGCCTGCGCCGCGGCGAGATGATCCCCAAGGAGAACCTGCGCAACGGCGACCGCGTGCGCGCCATGATCATGGAGGTGGACCTGACGCTGCGCGGCGCGCCCATCATCCTGTCGCGCGCGGCGCCGGAATTCATGATCGAGCTGTTCCGCCAGGAAGTGCCCGAGATCGAGCAGGGCCTGCTGGAGATCAAGAGCTGCGCCCGCGATCCCGGCTCGCGCGCCAAGATCGCCGTGGTCTCGCACGACAAGCGGGTCGACCCGATCGGCACCTGCGTGGGCGTGCGCGGCTCGCGCGTGAACGCGGTCACCAACGAGCTGGCCGGCGAGCGCGTGGACATCGTTCTGTGGTCCGAGGACCCGGCGCAGTTCGTGATCGGCGCCCTGGCCCCCGCCAACGTGAGCTCCATCGTCGTCGACGAGGAGAAGCACGCGATGGACGTGGTGGTCGACGAGGAGAACCTCGCCATCGCGATCGGCCGTGGCGGCCAGAACGTGCGCCTGGCTTCCGAGCTCACCGGCTGGAAGATCAACATCATGGACGCCAACGAATCGGCCCAGAAGCAGGCCGAGGAGCAGAGCACGCTGCGCGCGCTGTTCATGGAGAAGCTGGACGTCGACGAGGAGATCGCCGACATCCTGATCGTCGAGGGTTTCACCAGCCTGGAGGAAGTGGCCTACGTCCCGATCTCCGAGATGCTGGAGATCGAGTCCTTCGACGAGGACACGGTCAACGAATTGCGTTCGCGCGCCAAGGATGCGCTGCTGACGATGGAGATCGCGCGCGAGGAAAGCGTCGAGGAGGTGTCGCAGGACCTGCGCGACCTGGAAGGCCTCACGCCCGCCCTCATCGCCAAGCTCGCCGAGAACGGCGTGCACACCCGCGACGACCTGGCGGACCTGGCCGTCGACGAACTCACCGACATCACCGGCCAGTCCACGGACGAGGCCAAGGCCCTGATCATGAAGGCGCGCGAGCACTGGTTCACCAGCAACCAGCCGGCCGCGGCCGCCCACGAGTGACAGGGAGGGGGACGAAGAACACATGTCTAGCACCACCGTCGCCGAGTTCGCGAACGAACTCAAGAAATCGACCGAGACGCTGCTGGAGCAGCTGAGGAGCGCCGGCGTGGCCAAGTCGGCCCCGACCGACTCGCTGACCGACGCCGACAAGCAGAAGCTCCTGGGCTACCTGCAGGCCAGCCACGGCACCGCCACGCCCGAGCGCAAGAAGATCACCCTGGTGAAGAAGTCCACCAGCGAGATCAAGCAGGCCGACGCCAGCGGCAAGGCCCGCACCATCCAGGTGGAAGTGCGCAAGAAGCGCACCTTCATCAAGCGCGACGAGGGCGCCGACACCGCCGTGGTGGAGGCTCCCGAGGTCGCCCAGCCGGCCGCGCCCTCGGGCCCGGACGAGGCCGAACTCGCCCGCCGGGAGGAGGAAGCGCGCCGCCAGGCCGAGCTGATCCGCCGCCAGGAGGAAGAGCTCGCCGCCAAGCGCCGCGAGCGCGAGGAAGCCGAGGCACGCCAGCGTGCCGAGGAAGAGGCCCGCGCCGCGGCCGCCGCCGCTGCCGAGAAGGTGCGCGTGGAGGAAGAGGCCCGCGCCTCGGCCGCCGCCGGCGCGACCGCCGCCAAGGCCGCCGAAGCCGAAGCCGCCCAGGCGGTCGCCAAGGCCCAGGCCGAGGCGCGCGAGAAGGCCGCCGCCGAAGCACGCGAGAAGGCCGCCGCCGAGTCCAAGGCCCGCGCCGAGGAGGAAGCCCAGCGCGCCAGCGAACTGCAGGACCGCCGTCGCAAGGCCGAGGCCGAAGCCGCCGCGATCCGTTCCATGATGGCCCAGCCCAAGAAGGTGCTGGTGGCCAAGAAGCCGGAAGAAGCCAAGCCGGTCGCCAAGGCGCCGGAGCCGGCCAAGCCGGGCGTCAAGGGTACGCTGCACAAGCCGCCGGCGCAGCCTGGCCGGCCGGGCGCACCCGCGGCCGCGCCCGCGCCTTCCGGCCCCGGGGCCGGCAAGGAGGTCAAGTCGGCCAAGCTGTCTTCCAGCTGGGCTGGCGACCAGACCAAGAAGAAGGAAATCAAGACCCGCGGGGATGCCTCCGGCGGGGTGGGCCGCAACGCCTGGCGCGGCGGCCCTCGCGGCGGCCGGAGGGACCACCGCGACCGCGACGAGCACGTGGCGGCCGCGCCGGCGGAGCAGCGCATCGTCGAGGTGCACGTGCCGGAGACCATCACGGTCGCCGAGCTGGCGCACAAGATGGCCGTCAAGGCCTCCGAGGTGATCAAGGCCCTGATGAAGATGGGCCAGCTGGTGACCATCAACCAGTCGCTGGACCAGGACACGGCCATGATCGTGGTCGAGGAGATGGGACACAAGGCGGTCACGGCCGCCCTGGACGACCCGGAAGCCTTCACCGAGGAGGAAGTGTCCGGTCAGAGCGCCGAGGCCCTGCCGCGCGCGCCGGTCGTGACCGTCATGGGCCACGTCGACCACGGCAAGACCTCGCTGCTGGACTACATCCGCCGCGCCAAGGTGGCGGCGGGCGAGGCCGGCGGCATCACGCAGCACATCGGCGCCTACCACGTGGAGACCCCGCGCGGCGTGATCTCCTTCCTGGACACCCCCGGCCACGAGGCGTTCACCGCCATGCGCGCACGCGGCGCCCAGGCGACCGACATCGTGATCCTGGTGGTGGCGGCCGACGACGGCGTCATGCCGCAGACGAAGGAAGCCATCAAGCACGCGAAGGCGGCCGGTGTGCCCATCGTGGTGGCGATCAACAAGATCGACAAGCCCGACGCCAACCCGGACCGCGTCAAGCAGGAACTGGTGGCCGAGGAGGTCGTGCCGGAAGAGTACGGCGGCGAATCGCCCTTCGTGCCCGTGTCCGCCAAGACCGGCCAGGGCATCGACGACCTGCTGGAGCAGGTGCTGCTGCAGGCCGAGGTGCTGGAACTGAAGGCGCCGGTCGACGCGATGGCCAAGGGCCTCGTCATCGAGGCCCAGCTGGACAAGGGCCGCGGCCCGGTGGCGACGGTGCTGGTGCAGTCCGGCACGCTCAAGACCGGCGACGTGGTGCTCGCGGGCCAGACCTACGGCCGCGTGCGCGCCATGCTGGACGAGAACGGCAAGTCCATCAAGTCCGCGGGTCCCTCCATCCCGGTGGAGATCCAGGGCCTGTCCGACGTGCCGCAGGCCGGCGACGAGTTCATGGTGCTGGCCGACGAGCGCCGCGCCCGCGAGATCGCGACCTACCGCGCCGGCAAGTTCCGCAACACGAAGCTGGCCAAGCAGCAGGCCGCCAAGCTGGAGAACATGTTCGCGGACATGACCGCCGGCGAGGTGAAGACGCTGCCCATCATCGTGAAGGCGGACGTGCAGGGCTCGCAGGAAGCGCTGGCGCAGTCGCTGCTGAAGCTGTCGACCGAGGAGGTCAAGGTGCAGCTCGTGTACGCGGCGGTCGGCGGCATCAGCGAGTCGGACGTCAACCTGGCGATCGCCTCCAAGGCCATCATCATCGGCTTCAACGTTCGCGCCGACGCCGGCGCGCGCAAGCTGGCCGAGGGCAACGGCGTCGAGCTGCGCTACTACAACATCATCTACGACGCGGTGGATGAACTGAAGGCGGCGATGTCCGGGATGCTGGCGCCGGAGAAGAAGGAGGAGGTCATCGGCTCCGCCGAGATCCGCACCGTCTTCGTGGCGTCCAAGATCGGCACGGTGGCCGGCTGCATGGTCACCTCCGGCACGGTCACCCGCAGCGCGCACTTCCGCCTGCTGCGCGACAACGTGGTGATTTACACCGGCGAGCTGGAATCCCTCAAGCGGATGAAGGACGACGTGCGCGAGGTCAAGGAAGGCTTCGAGTGCGGCATCAAGCTCAAGGGCTACAACGACATCAAGGAAGGCGACCAGCTCGAGTTCTTTGAGGTCAAGGAAATCGCCAGAACGCTGTAACCCCAAGGTGAAAACGAGCCTCGCCGGCGCGAGGCTCGTCCTTCCCCGATGAAGAAGTCGACCAAGCCCAATCGCAGCTACCAGATCGCGGACCAGATCCAGCGCGACCTGACGGAGCTGATCGCCCGCGAGTTGAAGGACCCGCGGGTGGGCATGGTCACGATCAGCGCGGTGGAGGTCACCCCGGACTACGCGCACGCCAAGGTGTTCTTCAGCATCCTGGTGGGCGACGCCCAGGAAACCGAGGACGCCCTGAACCAGGCGGCGGGCTTCCTGCGCAACCACCTGTTCAAGCGCTTGCACATCCACACCGTGCCGACGCTGCATTTCCACTTCGACCGCACCACCGAGCGCGCTGCGGACATGAACGCCCTGATCGCCAAGGCCGTTTCCTCCCGTTCCAAGGACGACTAGGACGTGAACGCGCCACGCACCAGGGTGCAGCGGCGCCCTGTGCATGGGGTGTTGCTGCTCGACAAGCCGCTGGGACTTTCCAGCAACGACGCGCTGCAGAAGGCCAAGTGGCTGCTGCGGGCGGAGAAGGCCGGCCACACCGGCACGCTGGACCCGATGGCCACCGGCGTGCTGCCGCTGTGCTTCGGCGGCGCGACCAAGTTCAGCCAGCTGCACCTGGATGCGGACAAGAGCTACGAGGCGGTCGCCCGGCTGGGCGTGCGCACGGCCTCCGGCGACAGCGAGGGCGAGGTGATCGAGCGGCGCGAAGTGCCGGCCATTTCGCCCGCGCGGCTGGCGGAGGTCCAGGCGCGGTTCACCGGCGAGATCGAACAAGTTCCGCCGATGCACAGCGCGCTGAAGAAGGACGGCAAGGCGCTGTACGAATACGCCCGCGCGGGGGTCGAGGTGGAGCGCGAGGCGCGCCGCGTCCGGGTGTTCGAGCTGCGGCTCGAACTCCTGGAGCCGGCGCTGCTCAGGATCGCCGCCCGGGTCAGCAAGGGCACCTACATCCGCACGCTGGGCGAGGACATCGGCGCGGCGCTGGGCTGCGGCGCCAGCCTGGTGTCGCTGCGCAGGACGGCCACGGGCCCCTTCGAAGTTTGGCAATGCCTGACGCTGGCGGAACTCGAGGCGCTGCCGGCGAACGAACGGCTGGCGCGCCTGCTGCCGGTGGAGTCGCTGCTGCCCGGTCACGTGCCGGTCACGCTGGGCACGGAAGATGCTGCGCGCTTCCTGAGCGGCCTGCGCCGGCGCGGCGCCTGGCCCGACGCATCCCAGGTCGCGGTCTTCGGGGAGGCGCCCCGGGCGCTCCTCGGCACCGCCCACATCCAGGCGGGGGAGCTGATCCCCTCCCGCCTCCTGAGCCCGATCGAAATCCAGCAAATCCTCGGCGTGGCCGAGCCAGAGAACGTATGAGCACGCAAATCCGAAACATCGCCATCATCGCCCACGTCGACCACGGCAAGACGACCATGGTGGACCAGCTGCTGCGGCAGTCCGGCACCTTCGAGGACCACGAGAAGGTCCAGGACACGGTCATGGACAACAACGCGATCGAGCGCGAGCGCGGCATCACCATCCTGGCCAAGAACTGCGCCGTGAGCTGGAAGGGCACGCACATCAACATCGTCGACACCCCCGGCCACGCGGACTTCGGCGGCGAGGTGGAGCGCGCGCTGTCCATGGTGGACGGCGTGCTGCTGCTGATCGACGCCCAGGAAGGCCCGATGCCGCAGACGCGCTTCGTGACCAAGAAGGCGCTGGCCCTGGGCCTGCGTCCGATCGTGGTCGTGAACAAGGTGGACAAGCCGGGCGCCAACCCCGACAAGGTGATCAACGCCGCCTTCGACCTGTTCGACAAGCTCGGCGCCAACGACGAACAGCTGGACTTCCCGGTGGTCTACGCCTCGGGCATCAACGGCTGGTCCTCGCTGGAGGAGGGCGCGCCCGGCGAGCAGTGGGGCCCCGACATGTCGGCCCTGTTCGACACCATCCTGAAGCACGTGCCGGAGCACGCCGGCGACCCGGCCGCGCCGCTGCAGCTGCAGATCTCCGCGCTGGACTATTCCACCTTCGTGGGCCGCATCGGCGTGGGCCGCATCAACCAGGGCACCATCCGCCCGGCGATGGACGTCCTGGTGATGGAAGGTCCCGACGGCAGGCAGGTCAAGGGCCGTGTCAACCAGGTGCTGACCTTCGAGGGTCTGACCCGTGTGCAGGTGAAGGAAGCCGGCCCCGGCGACATCGTCCTGATCAACGGCATCGAGGACATCGGCATCGGCGTGACCATCACCGACCCGCTCAACCCCCAGCCGCTGCCCATGCTGAAGATCGACGAGCCGACGCTGACCATGAATTTCTGCGTCAACACCTCGCCCTTCGCCGGCAAGGAAGGCAAGTTCGTGACCAGCCGCCAGCTGTGGGACCGCCTGCAGAAGGAACTGCAGTCCAACGTGGCCCTGCGCGTGAAGGAGACGGACGAAGAGGGCGTGTTCGAGGTGATGGGCCGGGGCGAACTGCACCTGACCATCCTGCTGGAGAACATGCGCCGCGAAGGCTACGAGCTGGCCGTGTCCAAGCCGCGCGTCGTGTTCCGCGACATCGACGGCGTGCGCCACGAGCCGATCGAGCTGGTGACGGCCGACATCGAGGAGCAGCACCAGGGCGGCGTGATGCAGGCCCTGGGCGAGCGCAAGGGCGAGCTGGTGAACATGGAGCCGGACGGCCGCGGCCGTGTGCGCCTGGAGTACCGCATTCCGGCGCGCGGCCTGATCGGCTTCTCCAACGAATTCCTGAACCTCACCCGCGGCTCCGGCCTGATCTCCAACATCTTCGACGGCTACGAGCCCTACAAGGGCGAGATCGCCAGCCGCAAGAACGGCGTGCTGATCTCCATGGACGAGGGTGAGATCTTCACCTACGCCCTGGGCAAGCTGGACGACCGCGGCCGCATGTTCGTCAAGCCGAACGACAAGGTCTACGAAGGCATGATCGTCGGCATCCACAACCGGGACAACGACCTGGTGGTGAACGCCACGCGCACCAAGCAGCTGACCAACTTCCGCGTCTCGGGCAAGGAAGACGCGATCAAGATCACGCCGCCGATCGACCTCACGCTGGAGTACGGCGTCGAGTTCATCGAGGACGACGAGCTGGTCGAGATCACGCCCAAGACGATCCGCCTGCGCAAGCGCTACCTCAAGGAGCACGAGCGCAAGCGTTCCCTGCGCGAAGCGGCGTAAGATCGAGGCGGGCCCCGGGCCCGCTTTTTTTCGCGACAAGAACAATGAGACTCACGCACACGCAGGCCGTGTTCGGGATGGTCGCGGTGACCCTCATGTGGTCCATCGCCGGCGTCGTCACGCGCCACCTGGAGCACGCCCGCAGCTTCGAGGTGACCTTCTGGCGCAGCTTCTTCACGGTGCTGTCGCTGCTGGTGATCCTGCCGGCCATCCAGGGCCGCGAGGTGTTCGCGAAGCTCCGGCACGGCGGCTGGCCCCTGTGGCTGTCCGGCCTGTGCTGGAGCGTGATGTTCACCGCCTTCATGGTGGCGCTGACGATGACCAGCGTGGCCAGCGTCCTGGTCACCATGGCGCTGGGGCCGTTCCTGACCGCGCTGATCGCGCGGATCGCCATCGGTCACCGCATCGCGCCGCGCACCTGGGCCGCGATCGTCGTGGCCGGCGCCGGCATCGCCCACATGTACGGCACGCAGATCGAGGCGGGCCGCTTCGCCGGCACGCTGGTGGCCCTGTGCGTGCCCCTGGCCGGCGGCATCAACTGGACGCTCACGCAGCGGGCGCACGCGCAGGGCGCGGAGGTGGACCTGGTGCCCGCGGTGCTGGTGGGCGCGGTGATCTCGGCGCTCGCGACCCTGCCGCTGGCGCTGCCTTTCCAGGCCTCCGGGCGCGACATCGGCCTGCTGGCGCTGCTCGGGCTGGTGCAGCTGGCGATTCCCTGCGTGCTGGCGGTGATGTGCGCCCGCGTGCTGCAGGCGCCGGAGATCTCGCTGCTGGCGCTGCTGGAGGTGATCTTCGGCATCCTGCTGGCCTGGGCGGGCGCCGGCGAGGTGCCGCGCCCCGCGGTGCTCACGGGCGGCGCGCTCGTGATCGGCGCGCTGGTGGCCAACGAACTGGTGGGATGGAGAAAGAGGATATGAGCAATGTGGTCACCGAAGTCCGCGGCAGCGCGGGCCTGGTCACCCTGAACCGACCGAAGGCGCTGAACGCGCTGTCGCTGGAGATGATCCGCGACCTGACCGCGGCGCTGCTCGCCTGGCGCGACGACCCGCACATCGAGCGTGTGGGCGTGCGCGGCATGGGCAGGGAAGGGCCCTTCGGCGCCTTCTGCGCGGGCGGCGACATCCGCTTCTTCCACCAGGCCGTGCTGGCGGGCGACCCGCGGCTGGAGGATTTCTTCACCGAGGAATACACGCTCAACCACCTGATCCACGCCTACCCGAAGCCCTACGTGGTGTTCCTCGACGGGATCGTGATGGGCGGCGGCATGGGCATCTCCGCGCATGGCAGCGACGAGAGCCTGCGCATCGCCACCGAGCGCACCCGGATGGCCATGCCGGAAACCAACATCGGCCTGTTCCCGGACGTGGGCGGCGGCTGGTTCCTGGCGCGTTGCCCGGGCCGCATCGGCGAGTACCTGGCGCTCACGGGCCGGTTGATCGGCGGCGCCGACGCTCTGGGCGCCCGCCTGGCCGACGGCGTGCTGCCCTCGGCGCAGCTGCCCGCGGTGTGGGACAGCCTGGCCGATGGCGAGCGCTTCGACCGCCTGCGGGAGTCGCTGCGGCAGGCGGGAGCTCCGGCGAGCGACCTGGCCGGGCGGCGCGGCGAAATCGACCGCTTCTTCGGGCTGCCGACGGTGCGCGACATCGTGCTGGCGCTGGAGGCGGACGGCGGTCCCTGGGCGGCGGAGACCGCGGCCGTGCTGCGCCAGCGCTCCCCGCTGATGCTGCACGTGACGCTCGAACACCTGCGCCGCGCCCGCCACATGACGTTGGCGGCGGACCTGCGCATGGAGCGCGACATGGTGCGGCACTGCTTCCACCTGCGACCCGGCGCCGCCGGCGAGACCTTCGAGGGCATTCGCGCCCTGGCCATCGACAAGGACCACGCGCCGCGCTGGAATCCGGCGCGCATCGAGGACGTCACGCCGGAAATGGTGCAGGCCTTCTTCGCGAGCCCCTGGCCCGCGCACGCCCATCCCCTGCGCGCCCTCGGCTGAGCGGGCTACAGCTGGCGGTAGACCGCGTCCGCCAGTTGCAGCAGCCCCTGCCGCGGCAGCTTGCCGGACAGCGCGTAGCCGAAGCCCTGGTCCACCCAGTAGAAGGTGGAGACGCCGCCCTCGCTGGCGTAGCGGAAGGCGGTCTCCCCGGACCCCTGGGTCCGCGAGCCGTCGACCGCCCCGATGTACAGGGTGATGCGTTCGCCGGCGCCGTTCTGGAACATGAACTGCGCCCGGGCGCCCCCGTCGCCCGGCAGCAGCCGGCCGCCCACCAGTTCGTAGCCGGCCGGGGCCAGGTCGGGCACCTTGAGCGGCCGGTCCAGGCGCCTGGACAGCCACTGCACGAGGTGCTGCTGCTGCGTCGCGTCGACCTCCACCGGATGCCGGGCCTCCGGCATGTACACGGCGTAGGCGATGGCCGCCTGGTGGGCGAAACTCAGGGTCGGTCGGGTGCCGGCGAAGCCGCCGTCCTGCCACAGGGAACGGCCGCCCCAGCCGAGGGCGAAAGCGACCAGCACCGAGGCGGCCAGGCCGCCCCAGCGCTGCCACTGCGCCAGCCGGCTGCTGCGTTGCTGCAGCAGGTCGGCGGCCTGCAGGAGGTGGTCGGGGACCGGTTCGGCCAGGAGGTCGGCGTGCAGCGCCCGCAGGGCATCGCGCTGGGCGGCCCAGGCCTGCGCGCGCTGCGCGGCGTCGGCATCGAGCGCGAGCCGGCTTTCCACGGCGTCGCGCCGGGCGGGGTCCAGCCGGCCATCCACGTAGGCATGCAGATCGGCCTCGCCGGGCAGGAGGGGGGTGTCGTCCTTCATTCCCATGTTCACTTCAGGCGGCGCAAGGCGGGCACGGCGAGCGAGGCCGGCGTCGGCTTGCCTTCCATCAGGTCGCGCAGCCGGGCCCGCGCCCGCGACAGCCGCGACATCACCGTGCCGACCGGCACGCCGGTGATGCGCGCGGCCTCTTCGTAGCCCAGGTCCTGCAGCGTCACGAGCAGGAGCACCTCCCGCTGTTCGGCGGGAAGGCGCAGCAGGCAGCGCTGCAGGTCCAGGGCCTGGTCCGGCAGCCCACCGGGCGCGGCCAGTTCGTTCGCCACGTCGTCCACGTCCACTCGGTGGGCCTGCTGCTGGCGCACGGCACGGCGTACGCCGTCGACGAACAGGTTGTGCATCAGCGTGAACAGCCAGGCCCGCAGGTCGCTGCCCGCGGCCCAGAGCTGCCAGCGCTGGCAGGCGCGCTCCAGCGTGTCCTGCACCAGGTCGTCGGCGGCCCAGGCGTCGCCCGTGAGGGAGCGGGCATAGCGCCGCAGGTCGGGGATGTGGCCGACCAGGCTGTTCGGGGCGGACGCGGGCCGCATGCGGCAAGGCTAACCGGGCCGGGCCGACGCCGGAATCAGGGGCGCGCCAGGTGCCAGACGCTGTTGAAGCCGTCGCCCGTGCGGTCGCCCGGCTTGGCGTCCTTGGCCCAGTAGTACACCGGCTTGCCCTTGTAGGCCCACTGGCGGCTGCCGTCGTCGCGCACGACGATGCTCCAGTCGCCCATGGCATTGGCATCCATCCCGGCCTTCAGCGGCGGCCAGTTGGCGGCGCAGGGGCCGTTGCAGACGGACTTGCCCGCCCCGGCGGGGTCGCGGTCGAAGGTGTAGAGGCTCATGCCGCCGGGACCGACCAGCGCGCCGTCGGCCACCTTGGCCGGCATGGGCTGGGACATGGAGGCGCAGGCGGCCAGCAGGGTGGCGGCGGCGACGGAGGCAAGGCGGATCGAAAGGCGCATCGGGATCTCCCGGGGTTGAGGAAGGATTTCCCGGATGAACGCTGCCGGCCCGCGGTTTATTCCCGCGGAGCCGCCACCGGTCAGCGGTGGCGCTCCTTCATCGCCCGCTCCACCTCGCGCTTGCCCTCGCGTTCCTTGATGGTCGTGCGCTTGTCGTGGGTCGCCTTGCCCTTGGCGAGCGCGATTTCGACCTTGACCCGGCCGTTCTTCCAATACAGCTGGATCGGCACCAGGGTGTAGCCCTTCTGCTCCACCTTGCCGATCAGGCGCCGGATCTCGTCCTTGTGCATCAGGAGCTTCTTGGTGCGCGCCGCCTCCGGCTTGACGTGGGTGGAGGCCGTCTTCAGCGCGTCGATGTGGCAGCCGATGAGGAACAGCTCGCCGTCGCGGATGACCACGTAGCCCTCGGTGATCCGGGCCTTGCCCTCGCGGGCGGCCTTGACCTCCCAGCCTTCCAGCACGATGCCCGCCTCGTGCCGCTCCTCGAAGAAGTACTCGAAGGCGGCCCTCTTGTTGTCGGCGATGCGGGAGGGAGTTTCTTTTTTTGTAGCCATGAACTGACAGATGGGTCCGTTGGCGGCTCTCTACAATCCCGCGCGGGCCCGCAATTCTCCATGAAATCCGTCCACAAGTCCGTGCTCATCTGGTACAGCGCCGAAGAGATGTTCGCGCTGGTGACCGACGTGGCGAGGTACAGCGAGTTCCTGCCCTGGTGCGACCACGCCGCCGTGATCGCGTCGGAGCCGGACGGCATGAAGGCGGAGGTCGGCATCGCCTTCTCGGGCATCCACCAGACCTTCACCACCCGCAACACCCACGTGCCCGGGCGCGAGGTCCGCATGAAGCTGGTCGACGGCCCGTTCTCCAGCCTGGACGGCAGCTGGAGCTTCCAGCCACTGGGCCAGGCCGGCCAGCGTGCCTGCAAGGTGTCGCTGGAGCTGCAGTACGGCTTCAAGAACGCCGCGCTCGCGGCACTGGTCGGGCCGGTCTTCGACCGCATCGCCGGCAGCCTGGTCGACGCCTTCGTCAAGCGGGCCGAGCAGATCTACGGCTGAACCCCATGCCGCGCGTGACCGTCGCTTGTTCCCCGGGGCCCCGCCAGGTGCTCGAATGGACCCTGGACCTGCCCGAGGGCGCCACCGTGCGCGACGCGGTGCGGGCCAGCGGCTGCGGCGAGGCCCTCGGTGAGGCGCAGGTGCCCGATGTGGGCGTGTGGGGCCGGCGCTGCCCGCCGCAGCAGATGCTGCGCGAAGGCGATCGGGTGGAGGTCTACCGGGCGCTGAAGGTCGACCCCAAGGTCGCCCGGCGCGAGCGGTTCCGCAAGCAGGGGGCGAGGGCGGCCGGCCTGTTCGCGGGCCGGCGGCCGGGGGCCAAGCCGGGTTACTGAGCGCAGTCGCGGGCGATGATCTCGTCCATGCGCTTGATCTCGGCGGCGATCTGGGCGTCGTCGAGGTACTGCCGCTCGCCCTTGGCGTCGACCCGCGCGATGCGGCCACCGGCCTGGTAGGTCGCCTTGGACTGCCTGGCGCGGGCGCAGTTGTCGGCGCGCAGCGCGGCGACCTTCTCGTCCTCCGCCTTCTTCTTCTCGGCGTCGGCGGCGGCCAGCTGCTTGCGGCGTTCCTCCAGGGCCTGGTCCTTGCCGGAGGGCTTGGGCAGGTTGCCGGCGCCGGGGGCCGCAGGCGCGCCCGTTGCCGCCGTCGTCGCCGCGTTGTCCGGCGCCAGGGCCTGGCCCTTGGGGCCCTTCAGGATGCGGTTGTTGGGGACGTCGGGCGGCGGCGCCTTGTCGCTGAAGACCTTGTGGCCATTCTGGTCCAGCCACATCCACTGCGCCGAGGCGGCCAGGGGCAGGGTGCAGGCGAGGGCTAGGAGCGCGAAGCGGGCAACTTTCATGGATTCAGTTTAGCTCGCCGCGGACGGCCGGGCCTTCCTCCGCATCCCTGTCCGTGGCGCCGGCGCCCCACCCGGGCCGTGCGAAATTGCACGCGGGTACAATCTCTTTTTTGGAGCCATCATAATGCGCCTGCTCGGAAAAGCGCTCACCTTCGACGATGTGTTGCTGGTGCCGGCGTTCTCCCAGGTCCTGCCCAAGGACACTTCCCTCGCCACCCGCCTCTCCCGCAACATCCAGCTGAACCTGCCGCTGGTGTCCGCGGCGATGGACACCGTGACCGAAGCACGGCTGGCCATCGCGATCGCCCAGGAGGGCGGCATCGGCATCGTCCACAAGAACCTCACGCCGCAGCAGCAGGCCGCCGAAGTGGCGCGGGTGAAGCGCTACGAGTCCGGCGTGCTGCGCGACCCGGTGGTCATCACCCCGCAGCACAGCGTGCGCGAGGTGCTCGCGCTGCAGGACCACCTGGGCATCTCGGGCTTCCCGGTCATCGACGGCGGCAAGGTGGTGGGCATCGTCACCGGCCGCGACCTGCGCTTCGAGACCCGCTACGACGTGCCGGTCAGCCAGATCATGACCCAGCGCGAGAAGCTGATCACCGTGCGCGAGGGCACCAGCCCGGAGGAGGCCAAGGCCCTCCTGAACAAGCACAAGCTGGAGCGGCTGCTGGTGATCAATGACGCCTTCGAGCTCAAGGGCCTGATCACCGTCAAGGACATCACCAAGCAGACCAGCTTCCCGAATGCCGCGCGCGACGCCAGCGGCCGCCTGCGCGTGGGCGCGGCGGTGGGCGTGGGCGAAGGCACCGAGGAGCGCGTGGAGGCGCTGGTGAAGGCCGGCGTCGACGCGATCGTGGTGGACACCGCCCACGGCCACAGCAAGGGCGTGATCGAGCGCGTGCGCTGGGTCAAGCAGAACTACCCGCAGGTGGACGTGATCGGCGGGAACATCGCCACCGGCGCGGCCGCCCGGGCGCTGGTCGAGGCGGGCGCCGACGCGGTGAAGGTGGGCATCGGCCCCGGCTCGATCTGCACCACCCGCATCGTGGCGGGCGTGGGCGTGCCCCAGATCACCGCGATCGACAACGTCGCGACCGCGCTGGCCGGCAGCGGCGTGCCCCTGATCGCCGACGGCGGCATCCGCTTCTCGGGCGACATCGCCAAGGCCATCGCCGCCGGCGCCAGCAGCGTGATGATGGGCGGCATGTTCGCCGGCACCGAGGAGGCGCCGGGCGAGATCGTGCTGTTCCAGGGGCGCAGCTACAAGAGCTACCGCGGCATGGGCTCCATCGGCGCCATGCAGCAAGGCAGCGCCGACCGCTACTTCCAGGAGGCGACCAGCACCAACCCGAACGCGGACAAGCTGGTGCCCGAGGGCATCGAGGGCCGGGTTCCCTACAAGGGCTCGCTGGTGAGCATCGTCTACCAGCTCGCCGGCGGCGTGCGGGCGGCGATGGGCTACTGCGGCTGCGGCGGCATCGAGGAGATGCGCAGCAAGGCCGAATTCGTGGAGATCACCGCCGCGGGCATGCGCGAGAGCCACGTGCACGACGTGCAGATCACCAAGGAAGCGCCCAACTACCGGGCCGACTGACCTCTTCGCGCCCCGGAAAAGGCCAGAATTTTCTGGCCTTTTTTCTTGTCTCGGCTAGAATATGGCCAGATTGGATTCCAGTCGAGCCAGAATGCAGACCGTCCCCATCCACCAGGCCAAGAGCCAGCTGTCCGAATTGATCCGCGCCGTGGAGCAGGGCGAGGAAGTCGTGCTCACGCGCCACGGCAAGCGGGTCATCCGGCTGATCAAGGAGCCGGAGACCGAGCAGCCGAGCATCGAGGCGCGCCGGCAGGCCATCACCGCCGAACTCGAAGCCTTGCGCTCCAAGGTGGGCGCGGGGGAGCCCTTCCAGCAGTTCTGGGAGGCCCACAAGCGCGAGCGCGATGCCCGGGGCGAAGCCTGGACCGATCATCCCAAGGGCGGCCATGCTGGTGCTTGATGCGTCGGCGTTCGCCAGCTGGGTGTTCCCGGATGAAGGCGGCGACAAGGTGTCGCAGGCCCTCATCCGCGTGATGACCGAGGAGGAGAGCGCCACCAGCGCCGCCATCTTCCCGCTGGAGGCCCTGCATGCGTCCGGCCGGGCCCTGGCCCGCGGCCGCTTCTCACCCAGCGCCCACCAGCACGTGCTGCGCCTGCTCAGCCGCCTGCCCGTCGCGCTGGCACCGATGCGCGTGTCGCCGCTGGAGTTCTGGAACTGGTCGCAGTCGCTGGAACTCACGCCTTACGACGCCGCTTACCTGAAGGTGGCGGTCGACCTGAAAGCACCCCTCGTCACCATGGACCGCGCCTTGCAGCGCGCCTGCCTGAAGCTGGAACATCCCCTGATCACCGACCTGGCCTGAGCACCTGAACATGCAGCACGACAAGATCCTCATCCTCGACTTCGGCTCCCAGGTCACGCAGCTGATCGCCCGCCGGGTGCGCGAAGCCCACGTCTATTCCGAGGTGCATCCCTGCGACGTCTCCGACGCCTGGGTGCGCGAGTACGCCGCCGACGGCCGGCTCAAGGGCGTGATCCTCTCCGGCAGCCATGCCTCGGTGTACGAGGAGTCCACCGACAAGGCGCCGCAGGCGGTGTTCGAGCTGGGCGTGCCCGTGCTGGGCATCTGCTACGGCATGCAGACCATGGCCCACCAGCTGGGCGGCAAGGTGGAAAGCGGCCAGAAGCGCGAGTTCGGCTTCGCCGCCGTGCGCGCGCGCGGCCACACCGAGCTGCTGCGCGACATCGCCGACTTCACCACGGCCGAAGGCCACGGCATGCTGAACGTCTGGATGTCGCACGGCGACAAGGTGGCGGAGATGCCGCCCGGCTTCCGCCTGATGGCCTCCACCGAGAGCTGCCCGATCGCCGGCATGGCCGACGAGGACCGCCGCTTCTACGCGGTGCAGTTCCACCCCGAGGTCACCCACACCATGCAGGGCCGGGCGATCCTCGAGCGCTTCGTGCTGGGCATCTGCCAGGCGCAGCCCGACTGGGTCATGCGCGACCACATCGCCGAGGCGGTGCAGAAGATCCGCGACCAGGTGGGCGACGAGGAGGTGATCCTGGGCCTGTCCGGCGGCGTCGATTCCTCAGTGGCCGCGGCGCTGATCCACCGCGCCATCGGCGACCAGCTGACCTGCGTGTTCGTCGACCACGGCCTGCTGCGCCTGGACGAGGGCGACCTGGTGATGGACATGTTCGCCGGCAAGCTGCACGCCAAGGTCGTGCGGGTGGACGCGAGCGAGCTGTTCCTCGGCAAGCTGGCCGGCGTCAGCGAACCGGAGGCCAAGCGCAAGATCATCGGCGGCCTGTTCGTCGACGTGTTCAAGGCAGAGGCCGCGAAGATCAAGGAAACCCATTCCCGCCAGGTCGCCTGGCTGGCGCAGGGCACCATCTACCCCGACGTGATCGAGTCGGGCGGCGCCAAGAGCAAGAAGGCCGTCACGATCAAGAGCCACCACAACGTGGGCGGCCTGCCGGAGCAACTGGGCCTGAAGCTGCTGGAGCCGCTGCGCGACCTGTTCAAGGACGAGGTCCGCGAGCTGGGCGTGGCCCTGGGCCTGCCGCCGGAGATGGTCTACCGCCATCCCTTCCCGGGCCCGGGCCTGGGCGTGCGCATCCTGGGCGAGGTGAAGAAGGAATACGCCGACCTGCTGCGCCGCGCCGACGCGATCTTCATCGAGGAGCTGCGCAACTTCCGCGACGAGCACACCGGCAAGACCTGGTACGACCTCACCAGCCAGGCCTTCACCGTGTTCCTGCCGGTCAAGAGCGTGGGCGTCATGGGCGACGGCCGCACCTACGACTACGTGGTGGCGCTGCGCGCGGTGCAGACCAGCGACTTCATGACCGCGGACTGGGCCGAGCTGCCGTATGCGCTGCTGAAGAAGGTCTCCGGCCGCATCATCAACGAGGTGCGGGGGATCAACCGCGTCACCTACGACGTGAGCAGCAAGCCGCCGGCGACGATCGAGTGGGAGTGATTTGAAGCCTTTCTCGATCGATCCCTTCGATCCGAAGGAAGACGACAAGATGTTGCTTGCGCTTGAGAAGCGCACGAGGATGTAGTGGCATCGATGCCTCGCGGACACACGGTGATTCACCGGGCGTCCGCTTGACGCTATTGCGGCCTCCCTACTGTCAAAGTCACGGTTTCGCTCTCGTTCCGCGTACCGCCGCTCAGCGGAACCACGCGCGTGGCCGAAGACGACGCGCTGCCGCTGGGGGAGACCAGCATCCGGCCGAAATTGTTCTGTCCATCGCCGACGAGGGTCGATACGAAGATCGGCAGCTGCATGACGTCGAAATACATGGGGACCGGCGCAGAGACCACGCCCTCTGTCGATGTGAACACGCTGCTGCCGCTTGCCGTGAATGGATGGTAGGAGGAGGAGTTGTTCGCGCCGACATCGACGAAAGGCGAAAGATACATGGTGACGGCAACGGGGGCCGTGCCTCCGCGGGTACGAACCACCGGCACGGAGAAGCCGTTGATACTCCATGGCGGCGTGACGTCGTCTTTCGCCCAGGTGTAGCGGGTGATGCCGAACTGGGAGTTCGTGCGCTTGCGCGTCCAGTCCAGGGTGGTGAGCTGCAAGGACGGGTAAGTGACCTCCGTGAGGGGTTCAAGCGTCTGGGTGCCGTCGACCACCGCGTGGAGATCCTCCTCCATGGCGTCGGCGCCACCGCCTTCGGTCCAGTGCCCGTTCGCCGTGAATTCGTAGTGGAACGTGATCTTGAAGCGCGAGCATTGCGGCAGGATCGCCTGCAGTTCGTCGGACTTGGACTGGTGCCCGAGCAACTGCAGTGATCGCATCGTGCCGAGCATCTGCTGCAGCTGCTGGGGGCCGCCCAGGCTGCTGCACTGGCTCGCGATGTAGTCGGCGTATACATCTGTCAGCGCGAGGATGCGCGCATACACCTGGCTGGCCACGACCTGGAAGGTACCCCCCTCTGCGCTTTCGCCGGACAATGCGGCCTGGCGCAGGAAGTTGAATCCCGCCTGCGTCGCCGCCGGAATCTGTGTCGGATCGGCATCAGCCGCCGCAAAGGCCGGTACCACGACATCGTTGTAGTAGCCGCGCAGCGCGGCGGTGGCGAAACTCTCGGTGCTGACCGCGGCGGCTGCCTGCGCCGTGCGCACCCCGGGCAGGGCGCTGGCCGGCGCCACGGCGTTGCGCCAGTTGGCGGTAAGCGTCGGAGCCAGAATCGCCGTGAGCCGGTCGCCCTGGTCGGCCGGCAATGCGGCGGCCAGCGCGGCCTGCTGCTCCGACGTCGCCAACGCGATGCCGACGATGCCGAGATGATCCAGCTTGATCGCGGGTCGCTTGACCGACGTTCCCAGGTCGCCGACGACGATCGGTACCAGGTGCAGGTTGGAGCCGTCGCCGTCGGCCGCGAAGCCGATCAGCTGCGCGGGATCGATGCTCGCCATCATCGAATCCGGGATCATGAAATTTGCGGTCAGCGTCTTCTCCGTGAGGTAGTCACCCGGTTCGATGTCGATGGCCGCGATGACCGAGGTCACGGCCGGGCCGATGCTCGTGACGTCAGCCGTCGTGATCCCGACCTCGTCGAGGAAGCTCCCGACGGGCACGTACAGTCGCGTTTCGGCGCCGTTGCGATGGAGAAACCCGAAGGTGTACTGGCTGCTCGAGGTGGGGTCCCAGCTCAGGAGGTAGCGATGATCGGCCGACACGCCGCTGACCGTCGGCGTTGCGGCCATGGGGGAGCCCGTGGCCGGGAAGGGTTCGGCGGCGCCAGCAAGCGGCTCCAGCGATCCATTGTTGCTGCCGCCTGCTGGCGGGGAAGCGGGCGTCGTCACCGGCGGGGGCCATGTGCCGCCGCCGTCACCCGGCGATGCCGGGTCTTGCGAACCTCCCCCGCAGGCAGCGAGCGCCAGCAAGGTCAGCAGTGCGGTGAACCTGAAGAAGAAGTTGCTCATTTGCTTCCTGACTAAGGACCCGGACAGGTGCCGGCAGGCGACGCCATCCTTGTCTTTGGCGGTCACCCCTGATTGCGACGGGCCCTCTCCTGCGTCATGCGGGTCACGCCGCTACGGGTACCCTGCCCAGAGCATGTGAATTGACCGGCACCAACAACAGTGCCGAAAGTCATGATGTGCAGTCCGAGACACATCAACTTCAAATCCGTTGACTGATTAACGACGGGCATAGAATGACTTTCTGCACTGGGCAAACCATGCGTTTCCATGGCATGACTGCGTCGTCACCGGCTGATGTCTCGAGTTATGAATCCATCAACTGCAAGTTCAAACGGCGTGTCCTGCGGCATCCTGGTGGTCGCCGATCATGAACTCGTACGTTTGGGGTTTCGTGCGCTGGTGCAGTCGCAAGTCGGGAGTGCAGGGCAGCCGCCGCTGGTGGTACAGGAAGCGCGAACGCTGGTTGAAGCACTGTCGCTCTACGAGGAACATCAGGCAGGAATTGCTGTGGTGGTGCTCGATCTGGACCTGCCGGATAGCGATGGCCTGAATGCGCTCATGACCTTTCGCCAGCGGTTTCCCCAGGCCGTCGTGGTGGTGAATTCGGGCGCCGATGATCCCGCCATCGCGCGCCATGCGGTGGCACTGGGTGCCGTGGCATTCTTCGCCAAGTCCGGGGATCTCGGCGACATGCTGGGCTTTGTGCATGACTGCGTGACGCACGGACCGCAGACCGCAAGCCAGCGATTGCCGCGCAACCTGCCGGTCTTTGCCGACCTGGCGGGCCTGTCCGACACGGGCAAGTTCGCGCCGCTGCCCGGACCGAGATTGTCCACGCGCCAGCTTCAGATCCTGCAATGGCTGCTGGAAGGCAAATCCAACCGGGAAATCAGTGAGCGCGCGTCTCTGTCTGAAGGCACGGTCAAGAACCATGTCTCGATGCTGCTGCTGTCGTTCGGCGTCCGCTCTCGGGCACAACTCATCAGCAAGCTGCGCACATGAAGTCGCCTGCCCCTGCCCAGGATCTGGATGCGCTGATCCTGCGCGAGCAGGCTGCGTCTCTTTTTGTCACCATCCGGGGCGCCATCTACAGCGACAGTGTGATCACACTGGTGTTCGGTGCGGTCATGTACTGGCAGATGCACCGAATGGTCATCCTGGTGTGGATGGCGGTCCATCTTGTCACCTTGCTGCGCATGCCGGCAGCGACAGCCCATTTCAGGGACGCCGAAGACAGTCAGCACATCCTGCGCTGGATCGACACGTATTGTCGCGAGCTGCGCATCAACAGCGCCGGGTGGGGCGCCGCACCGCTGCTGTTTCTTCCCGACAGCCTGCCGCTTGTGTCAGTCATGACGTTGGTCCTGATGGGAATGAGCATGGGCGGCACGATCGCAGTCGCGCCGCTGCGGCGCGCTACCTACAACCTGCTTCTGCCGATGATGCTGGGGTTGATGCTGGCGCTTTTGTTGCACGCCAGTCTGCTGAATGTGTTTCTGACCTGCTGCTGCCTGGTGTTCGTGGTCGCCGTGCTGCACTTTGCCAGGGCACAACACGAACTGCTGACCGCTTCATTGCGCACCCGTTTTGAAAAGACCGTTCTCGCGGAACGGCTGGAAGAACAGATTCGCGCCACCGAACGCGCCAACCAGGAAAAGACCCGCTTCCTCGCCGCTGCCAGCCATGATCTGCGCCAGCCGTTACACGCCATCGCCCTGCTCGGCGCCGCCATGGAAAGGGAACTGGCCGGCCGACCGGAGCAGGCCGGCGCTGCTCGTCTGATGCGTGCGGTCAATGCACTCAGCCTCTCCCTGGACACCATGCTGGACGTCTCGCGTCTCGACGCCGGTGTGGTGCCGGCGGATCGCCATCCAGTGGCCTTGCAGGGTGTCTTCAATTCCCTCAACCACAGCTTCGTCAATGTTGCCAGTGAGAAGGGCATCCAGCTGCGCTTCCGCGCCACGCCGCTGTGGGTGGAAAGCGATCCGCAACTGCTGGGGCGGCTGCTGTCCAATCTGATCGACAACGCCATCAAATACACGCAGCGGGGCGGGGTGCTTGTGGTGGCCCGGCGGCGCGCCAGCGAAGCAGGATTGCACGACTCGGAAGTATGGATAGATATCCGTGACTCTGGCATCGGCATCGCACCCGAGCACCAGAGCCGCGTCTTCGAGGAGTTCTACCAGGTCAGCAATCCTGGCCGAGATCGTTCACTCGGCCTTGGCATAGGCTTGTCCATCGTCAAGCGACTGTCACATTTGCTGGCGCATCCGGTGGAGCTGAAATCCGTACTTGGGCTTAGCACGCGCCTGCGAATCCGGTTGCCTGCGGCCTCACCGCAACCCATGCAAGCCGTCGATCCTGCACCGCCGCGATCACTCGGATCTGCGCCGTGGCGTCCATCCACTCGCGTGCTGGTGCTGGACGACGAGGCTGATGTCCGTGAAGCCATGTGCCGGCTGTTGCGTTCGCATGAAATCGAGGTTGAGGTAGTGTCCAGCGAGACCGAAGCAGTGGCTGCGCTCGACAAAGCCACACAGGGGTCGAATCCCTTTTCTTTGCTGATCTGCGATTTTCGTCTTTCCGATGGAGATGATGGCCTGCAAGTCGGGCAGGCTCTGTCGCAGCAATTCTGCAATGTGCCCCTGCTGCTGGTAACAGGCGAAACTGCGCCGGAACGCCTGCAACGTGTGCATGAAGCCGGTGTGCCGGTGCTGTTCAAACCGGTCAGCGCCGAAGGTCTGTTGCATGCCATTGCGGCCGCCATGCCAACAAGCACATCGCCTGCAATGGACTGCGGCGCCGGCGTGCGATGAAAGGGCGGCATGCGGTGAGCGGCAAGCTCCGCCTTCCTGTATTGAAGGGGCGTGGCGTCATCGGGTCGCGAACAGGCAGGTCGAACCCGTCAATGCCGTCCCATTCGACCCCGTGTCGGTATCGCGCTCACCCTCGGCTACCCGAGCCCCAGATCGACCTATGAGCGGCGCCCGGCTGGTAGCAACAGAGTGGGAGCAGCGGGCTGTGCGGTACGGCGGGCGGCGGCCCGGCCGAGGCACAATGCTCCCCATGTACCAGCCGCCCCAGTTCCGGTCGGGGGATCCCGCCATCGCCGCGGAGCTGATGCGCCGCCATCCGTTCGCGAGCCTCGTCTCCACCGACGACGCGGGCTTCCCCTTCGTGACGCACCTGCCGCTGCACCTCGAGCAGGGGGAAGGGCGCTTCGTGCTGTGGGGTCACTGCGCGAAACCGAATCCGCACTGGCGCTACCTGCAGGCGCGCCCCGAGGCGCTGGCCGTGTTCCTCGGGCCGCACGCCTACCTGTCGCCCCAGGTCTACCCGGACCTGCAGCGCGTGCCGACCTGGAACTACCTGACCGTGCACTGCAAGGTGCGCGCGCGCCTGGTGGAGGACGCGCAGGAGAAGGACCGCCTGCTCAAGAAGCTGATCGGCGACCACGAGCCGCCGTACGCGCAGCAGTGGCGCGACCTCGGGGAGGAATTCCAGCGCAAGATGCTCGCGGGCATCGTCGGCTTCGAACTGGAAGTCGTCGAGTGGGCCTGCAAGCTGAAGCTGAACCAGCATCGGCCGGAAGCCCACGCGCGCATGCGCGAGGCCTATGCGGGCGGCGGCACGATGGAACAGGAACTCGCCGACTGGATGCAGCGGCTCGGCATGGAGGGGAAGTGATGCGTGCAGTGTTCACAGTCCTGGGACTGGTGGTGGTGCTGGCCGTGGTCGGCGTGCTGGCCAAGAAGCAACTCAGCGCCGGCGTCGCGCCGCCCGTGGCCGGCGTCGCCGGCGGCCCGGGCGGGGCGGCGGCCACGCCGCAACAGCAGGTGCAGCAGTTCCAGAAGGCCGCCGAAGCCGCGATGCAGCAGGCGCGCCCGATGCCCGACGACGCCAAGTGAACCGGCCGGCCGAGCGCGACGCGCGCTTCATGCGCGAGGCGCTGGCCCAGGCCCGGCTGGCGCAGGCCGCGGGCGAGGTGCCGGTGGGCGCGGTCGTCGTGCACGGCGACCGCATCGTCGGCCGGGGGCACAACGCCCCGGTCGGCAGCCACGACCCGACCGCGCACGCGGAGATCCGGGCGCTGCGGGAGGCGGCGCTGGCCCTCGGCAACTACCGGCTGGACGGCTGCGAGCTGTTCGTGACCCTGGAGCCCTGCGCCATGTGCAGCGGCGCCATGCTGCATGCCCGCCTGGCGCGCGTCGTTTTCGGTGCGCCCGACCCCAAGACCGGCGCCGGCGGCTCCGTGCTGGACCTGTTCGCCCAGGAGCGGCTGAACCACCAGACGGAGCTCGTGGGCGGCGTCCTCGCGGACGGGGGCGGCGCCCTCCTGGCCGAATTCTTCCGGCAGCGGCGACAGGAGTCCCGGATGAACGCCCAGCCCCTGAGGGACGACGCGGTGCGCACCCCCGACGACCGGTTCCGCGAACTCCCCGGCTATCCCTGGCCGCCGCACTACCTGAACGACCTGCCGGCGCTGGCCGGCCTGCGCCTGCACTACCTGGACGAAGGGCCGCGCGATGCGCCGCTCACCTGGCTGTGCCTGCACGGCAATCCGTCCTGGAGCTACGTGTACCGCCGCATGATCCCGGCATTCCTGGAAAGCGGTGCCCGCGTGGTCGCGCCGGACCTGGTCGGCTTCGGCCGGAGCGACAAGCCCAAGAGGGAATCGGCGCATCGCTTCGAATGGCACCGGCAGGTGCTGCTCGAGTTCGTGGAACGGCTGGACCTGCGCGACATCGTGCTGGTGGTGCAGGACTGGGGTGGCCTGCTGGGGCTGACGCTGCCGATGGAGGACCCCGACCGCTACCGCGGGCTGCTGGTGATGAACACCACCCTGGGCACGGGAGATGCGCCGCTCAGTCCGGGCTTCCTCGCCTGGCGCGAGATGTGCGCGAAGAACCCGGGTTTCGACGTGGGCCGCCTGTTCGCGCGCGGCAACCCGCACCTGAGCCCGCGGGAATGCGAGGCCTACAACGCGCCCTTTCCGGATGCAGGCCACCGTGCCGCGCTGCGGGCCTTCCCGCCCATGGTGCCGGACCGTCCCGAGGCGGACGGGGCCGCCGTTTCGCGGCAGGCGCGCGAATTCCTCTCGCACCACTGGAGCGGTCGCGCCATGATGGCCATCGGGGCCCAGGACCCGGTGCTGGGCGTGCCCGTCATGCAGGCGCTGCGCGCGCAGATCCGTGGCTGCGCCGAACCGGTGGTGCTGCCGCAGGCGGGGCACTTCGTGCAGGAGCACGGCGAGGAGGTTGCGCGCCAGGCGGTGGGATACTTCCGCCCGTGACGCAACGCATCTACATCTATTCGCCTTCCAGCGCCGTGCGCAACAAGGCCGCCGTTCGGCGCGGCATCGCCCGCCTGAAGGCGCTCGGGCACGAGGTGGAGCTCGACCCCGCCTCGTTCGCCACGCACATGCGTTTCGCCGGCGACGACGCCACCCGGCTGGCTGCCATCGAGCGGGCGGCCGCCAGCCGCGCCGATATCGCCATCATCACGCGCGGCGGCTACGGCCTCACGCGGCTGCTGCCGGCGCTGCCGTACCGGAAGATCGCCAAGGCCATCGACCGCGGCACGAAGTTCGTGGGCCTGAGCGACTTCACGGCCTTCCAGAGCGCGGTGCTGGCGCGCACCGGGCGGGTGACCTGGGCCGGGCCGGCGGTGGGGGAGGATTTCGGCGTCGAGGGTGAGCCGGACGACATCATGCTGGCCTGCTTCGAGGACCTGGCGAGCGGGCAGGGCGAGGGCACCGGCTGGCAGCTGCCGGCCGCCGAGGCCTGCGACCGGCCGTTGCGGCGCGAGGGGGTGCTCTGGGGCGGGAACCTGGCGATGGTCGCCTCCCTCGCGGGCACGCCCTGGATGCCGGAGGTGAAGGACGGCATCCTGTTCCTGGAGGACGTGCACGAGCATCCCTACCGCATCGAGCGCATGCTGACGCAGCTGCTGTATGCCGGGGTGCTGGCCCGGCAGAAGGCGATCGTACTCGGCCACTTCACGAACTGGCTGCCCGTGCCCCACGACAAGGGCTTCAAGCTGCGCACGGTGATCGAGTGGCTGCGCACCCAGGTGAAGGCCCCGGTGCTGACGGGTCTGCCGTTCGGGCACGTCCCCACCAAGGTGTGCCTGCCGGTGGGGGCCCGGGTCACCCTCGCGGCGGAGGGCCGCGACGCCTTCCTGCTGTGGGGCCACGCGCACTGAGGACGCGAAAAAGCGCGGCGGCGCCGCGCTGGGTCGCAGGATCCGTGCGGCCTTTCAGTTGGTCAGCGGGCTGAAGCGCGAGCTGAGGCCGCCCGGCAGCAGGCCCTGGAACATCCGGGTGACGGTCTGCAGCTGCTGGCGCGCGGCCGCTTCCCCGTGGACCGACGCCAGGGCCGCGAGCAGGTCGCCGCGCAGGTACCACAACGCCTGGATGTCGTTGGCGTAGCGCACACGACGGGTCACCGTGGCGTGCTGCTTGTCGCCCGGCTGGGTGAGCAGGGTGAGCATCGCTTCCCGGATATCTTCCATGCTCGAAGCCAGCACCGAATCGCTGGGCAACACGGGGTTGCCCAGGAGGCCGTAGATGCTGTTCCTCAGAGTGCCCTTGAACCAAGCCATACGCACTTCCGTCCCGACGACTGATGTTTGTGAAAACTTATCCCGGATTCTCCCTGTCTGGCAAGACACTCCGGTGACGGACTTCACGGAACTTTGCCTCGGGCCGGACGGATTGGTAACGGACGGTCAGGCCGTGTTGCCGTTCGTCGGTCCGTGTAACCCGGTCCGGCGCTCGCGGATGGACCGTTCTCGCTGCGGGTCAGTTGACGCGGGTCAATCCCATGGCCCCGCGGCCTTCGCACAGTAGGAACATGAGAATCCGCCTCCTTGCCGGCATCCTCCCGCTGGTCCTCCTGGCCGCCTGCTCGACGCTGCTGCCGCACGGCACCACCGACGCCCCCCGGCCTTTCGGCACCTACGACGAAGCGGCCGCCGCGGCGGAGAGGATCGTCCCGTTCAAGACGAAGGAGGGGGAACTGCCGGCGCTCGGCTTCGACGCGAAGACCGGCAGCAACGTGCAGATCATCCCCTACCCGAACATCGTGGCTCGCCTGGCGCCGTATTCGGCGCTGGAGATCAACCACCTCGACCCGGGCATCCGCAGCTGCATCCTGGCCACGACCGGCTGCCACGGCTACCTGTTCCGCTTCGAGCGCGAGGACCGCAAGCGCGAGGGCAGCTTCCTGGCCGACTTCCTGAACTTCCGGCGCCAGACCCACACCACGGGCTGGTGGTTCGAGGCCCTGGTCGTGATGGACAAGGACGGCACCGTCCTGTTCCGCAACGTGGCCGGCCAGCCGCTGATCGATCGCACCGATACGCAACGCAACCCGCTGGGTCCCCTGCAGCCCGCCGGGGAGGCGACCGGCGCGATCCTGTTGCGATAAGCGCGGCGAGGCGGCCACGGAACCGCAGCCGCCCGGACTCCCGGCCGATTCGCAGGACTGGCCGCAGCGCACCGCGCCCGAACTGCTGGCCGCGCTGGGCAGCTCGCCGCAGGGCCTGAGCAGCGGGCAGGCCCTGGCGCGCCGCCAGGCGTGGGGCAGCAATACGCTGGCGGCGGCGCCCCGCCGGCGCCTGTTCATCGAGTTCGGCCGGCGGCTGCGCAACCCGTTGCTGCTGGTGCTGCTTGCCGCGGGGGCGGTCTCCGTCCTCACGGGGGAGGGCGCCAGCGCCTGGATCATCGGCGTGGTGGTCCTGCTGAGCCTGGCGCTGGACCAGATCCAGCAGCAGCGGGCGGAGGCGGCGGCGGCCCGCCTGTCCGACCAGGTGGCGATCACGGCCCGTGTCCTGCGCGACGGCGTCGAGCAGAAGGTGCCGGTGGCGGAGCTGGTGCCCGGAGACATCGTGCGGCTGGCGGCCGGCTCCCAGGTGCCCGGCGACGGCGTCCTGCTGGCTGCCCAGGACCTGTTCGTGCAGCAGTCCGCCGTCACCGGCGAGTCGTTCCCGGCGGAAAAGAAGGCCGGTGTCGCGCCGACGGCGCCCGGGGCGGCGCCGGAAGGGCCGGGCGTGGTCTTCATGGGCACCAGCGTCCTTTCCGGCACCGGCACCATGCTCGTGTGCAGCACCGGCCGGGCTACCCGCATCGGCGAGGTGTCCCAGCTGATCACCCGGGAGCGCGAGGATCTCGCGTTCGAGCACGACCTGCGCCGGTTCGGCCTGTTCATCCTGCGCATCACGGTGTTCCTGGTGCTGTTCGTGCTGCTCGTGGGCGGCTTCTCGCACCGGCCCTGGCTGGACTCCTTCCTGTTCGCGGTGGCGCTGGCGGTCGGGATCACGCCGGAGCTGCTGCCGATGGTGGTGACCGTCAGCCTGGCGCGCGGGGCGCTGCGGCTGGCGCGCGAGCAGGTGATCGTCAAGCGGATGTCCGCCATCCACAACCTGGGCGAGATGGACGTGCTGTGCACCGACAAGACCGGTACGCTCACCGAGGCCCGAATCCGGCTCGTGCGCAACGTGGACGCGGGCGGCGCCGACAGCGACTGCGTGCTGGAGAACGCCTTCCTCAACAGCCACTTCGAATCGGGGATCCGCACGCCGCTGGAAGACGCCATCCTCGCCCACGGGGGCATCGATGCCGCCGCGTGGCGCAAGGTCGACGAGGTCCCCTTCGACTTCGAACGGCGGCGCTTGTCGGTGCTGCTCGCGCGCGGCGGCGAGCGGCGCCTGGCGGTCAAGGGCGCGCCGGCGGACGTGCTGGCGCACTGCGACCGCTGGCGCGACGGCGAGCAGGTGCGTCCCTGGACCGACGAGGCGAGGGCGCGCGCCGAGGCCACCCTGCGCTCGCTGGAAACCGACGGCTTCCGGGTGCTCGGCGTGGCCTACAAGGCCGTGCCGCCGACCCTGGAGAACGCGAGCCTGCAGGACGAGGACGAACTGGTGTTCGCCGGCTTCGCCGCCTTCCTGGACCCGCCCAAGGCGGATGCCGCGCAGGCCCTGCGCGAACTGCTGGCCAAGGGCGTGCACGTGAAGATCGTCACCGGCGACAGCGAGCTGGTCACGCGCCACCTGTGCGCGGCGCTGGGCATGCCGGTGCACGGCGTGCTCCTGGGCCAGGAGATCGCCCGGCTCGACGAGCGCGCGCTGGCGCAGCGCGTGCAGAGGGCGAACCTGTTCTGCCGGGTCGACCCGATCCAGAAGAACCGCGTGATCCGCGCCCTGCGCGCGCGCGGGCACGTGGTGGGCTACCTGGGCGACGGCATCAACGACGCGCCGGCGCTGCACAGCGCGGACGTGGGCATCTCGGTCGACACCGCGGCCGACACGGCCCGCGCCGCGGCCGACCTGATCCTGCTGCGCCACAGCCTGACGGTGCTCGACGCGGCCGTCACCGAGGGCCGGCGGACCTTCGCCAACACCCGCAAGTACATCCTCCTGGGCACCAGCTCCAATTTCGGCAACATGGTGAGCATGGCCTTCGCGGCCGTGGTGCTGCCCTTCCTGCCCATGCTGCCGGTGCAGATCCTGCTGAACAACCTGCTGTACGACGCGGTTTCCGCCGCGTTGCCGCTGGACCGGGTCGACCCCGAAGACACCCGCACCCGGCAGCACTGGGACATCGCGGCGATCCGCCGCTTCATGTTCGTGATCGGGCCGGTGAGCTCGCTGTTCGACCTGCTCACCTTCTGGCTGCTGCTGCGGGTGCTGGGCGCGGCGGCGCCGGAGTTCCAGTCCGGCTGGTTCGTGGAGTCGCTGGCCACCCAGGTGCTGGCCGTGTTCGTGATCCGCACCCGCGGGCCGGCCTGGCGGGGCCGGCCCCATCCCGTCCTGGCGGCGACGGCGGCGGGGGTGGTGGGAGGGGCCGTCCTGCTGCCATTCACGCCGCTCGGGGCGCTGTTCGGCCTGGTGCCGCTGCCGCCGGTCTTCTATGCCGCCCTGGCGGGGATGACGCTGGCTTACCTGGCGCTGCTGGAGCTGGTGAAGCGCCTCTACCAGGCGCGGCAGCGCCGGCGGCAGCACCGGCGTCCCGTGCGCCCGGCTTGACGCGCGTCAAGCGGCCCGGAGGGGCTGCCGTTAAGGTCGGACCTGTCAGCACGATCGGAGCATCCCATGACCCCATCCTGCAAGCAGGTGCTCGTGCACCTGGATGCCACCCGCGCGGCCCCGCTGCGCCTCGACGTCGCCCGCCGCCTCGCCCAGCAGCAGGGGGCCGCGCTGGCGGCCCTCTATGCCACGGTCCCGGTCTACCTGGAACTGCCGTACGCGCCCGACGGTGCGCCCGGCGTGATCCCGGGCCTGATGGAGGTCGACGAGGAGCGCCGCGCCGCGGCCCGCAAGGCCTTCGACGAGGCCATGAAGACGCCGGGCCCGGTCGCGACCTGGGCGGAGTCCAGCGACGTGCCGCTGATCCCTTCCGTCGCCGACCAGGCCTTCTACGCCGACCTGCTCGTGCTGGGCCAGCGCGACCCCGAGGACGCCGCGTCCTGGTCGGTTCCGCCCGATTTTCCCGAGGCGGTCCTGCAGGCCAGCGGACGCCCGGCGGTGGTGGTCCCCTATGGCGGCTGGCCGGGCGCCATCGGCAGCACCGTGGCGATCGCCTGGAAGCCCACGCCCGAAGCGGCGCGGGCCGTCGCGGCGGCCCTGCCGCTGCTGCAGCGGGCTTCGCGTGTGCACATCCTCAGCTGGGGCGAGGAGACGCAGACCATCGTGAAGGGCGCGGCCCTGGACCTCGCCGGCTACCTGCGCCTGCACGGCGTCGAGGCCACCTGGCACCATGGCGGGCCGGAACCCGAGGTCCTGGGTGAAATCCTGCTGTCCCGGGTGTTCGACCTGGGCGCCGACCTCCTGGTCATGGGCTGCTACGGGCACAGCCGCGCGCGCGAATGGGTCCTCGGCGGCACGAGCCGGACCATCCTCTCCAGCATGACCTTGCCCGTGCTGATGTCGCACTAGGCTCGAGGCGGCAAGAAAAAAGGACCGGCACGCCGGTCCTTTTCCGTTCGCGGCCCCGCCGTTCAGGCGGCTTTCGGCTCCGTGCTCCGCACGGCCAGCACCGGCACCGGCGCCATCCGCAGCACCTGCTCGGCGCCGCTGCCCAGCAGGACACGGCCGACACCGCGGCGCCCGTGGGTGCCGACCACGACCAGGTCGGCGTCCCAGCTGCGGGCCTCCTCGGCGACCAGCTCGCCGAGCCGCCCGCCCGGGACTTCCATCAGCTTGGTGTCGGCAGGCACGCCGGCGGACTGGGCCATCGCCAGGGCGTCGTCGAGCACCTTCTTGGCGTAGTCGCGAGCGACGGCGAGCAGGTCGGCGCTGTACTCGTACCCGGTCAGGTAGGCCAGCTCGTCCAGCGCATGCACCAGGCGGACCCGGCCGCCGCTCTCGCGGGCGAGTTGCAGGGCCGCGACCACGGCCTTGTTGGAAGTCTCGCTGCCGTCCACCGGCACCAGGATGCGCTTGTACATGGAGGTTTCCTTTCGTTCTGGATGGGACATGGGACGCGGCCATGGTGGCCCCGGGCCGGCTTTTACGCTTGAGGCGCATCAAGCGCAAGCACGATCGCCTCCGGGAAGCACCAGCCCGGCCTAGGAGGAATCCTAGTCGACCTCGGCGCGGGGCTCGGCGCGAATCGGAGTTGTCCGAGGCCGCAATTCAGCCGCCACCGATGTCCCGCCGACGGCGCCGCGACGATGATTCCTCCCATGATTTCAAGCGGCTCCATCAAGGTGTTCCTCGCGGACGACTCCCGTCCGATCCGCGAGCGCGTGAACGCCATGCTCGGGGCGGCCCACATGGACGTGGTCGGCGAGGCCGCCACCCCGGATACCTGCATCGCCGGCATCCTGGACTCCCACCCCGACGTCGTCGTGCTGGATGTGCAGCTCGAGGGCGGATCGGGCCTGCAGGTCCTCAAGGCGGTGCGTTCGGCGGACCCGGACGTGGCGTTCGTCGTCTTCAGCAACAACTCGGCCCCCGGCTATCGCAAGCGCTACCTCGGCGAAGGCGCCGTGCGGTTCCTCGACAAGAGCACCGAGTTCGACCAGCTTGCCCAGGCCGTCGCCAGCGCCGGCCGCCGTTCCGTCCATTGAGAGAGCACAACCAAGACAGTAAAGGGAAGACCATGCAAACTGCCGCCCCCCAAGCCTCCGTCGCCCCCCTGCATTTCGTCCCCCGCCACGAGGGCGCCGACATCGACGGCAGCCCGGCGCCCCTGAAGACGCAGTGCTCCACCTGCCACCTGAAGGACCTGTGCCTGCCCTGCGGCCTGACCGGCACCGACCTGGAACGCCTGGACGGACTGAAGTTCGCGCGGCGCCGGGTCAAGGAGGGCCAGGCCCTGTACCACGAAGGCGACCGGTTCCAGTTCATCTACGCGGTGCGCAGCGGCACCTTCAAGTCGACCCTGAACCTGAAGGACGGCCGCGAGCAGGTGACCGGCTTCCAGATGGCTGGCGAGCTGATGGGCCTGGACGGGCTGGCTTCGGGCAAGCACGCGAGCAGCGCCGTGGCGCTGGAAGACACCGAGATCTGCGCCATCCCCTATGCCCACCTGAGCGAGCTGGCCGCCACCAGCAGCGACCTGCAGCACGTGATCTCGCGCCTCATGAGCCGCGAGATCGTGCGCGAGCACAGCCTCATGATGCTCCTGGGGAGCATGAACGCCGAGGAGCGGCTGGCCGCCTTCCTGCTCAACATCTCCCAGCGCATGAAGGCGCGCGGCTACTCGGCCAGCGAGTTCCACCTGCGGATGTCGCGCGCCGAGATCGGCAGCTACCTGGGCATGAAGCTGGAGACCGTCAGCCGCACCTTCTCCGCCTTCGCGCAGCAGCGCCTGCTGGAGGTCGACAAGAAGCACGTGCGCATCACCGACCTGGCGGGCCTGCAGCAGGCGTTCGACCTGCGCGTCCAGTAAGCCGCCGGCCGCTCCCGGAAGGCCGGGACCGTCGATGAAATACAAGGACTATTACGCGGCCCTGGGCGTGCCGCGGGATGCCGACGCGGAGGCCATCAAGAAGGCCTACCGCAAGCTGGCGCGCCAGCTCCATCCCGACGTGTCCAAGGAGCCGGACGCCGAGGTGCGCTTCAAGGAGGTCGCCGAGGCGTACGCGACCCTGAAGGACCCGGATAAGCGCGCGGCCTACGACGCGCTCGGCAGCCGCCGCGGCGGCGAGGAATTCCGTCCGCCGCCCCAGTGGCAGCACGATTTCGGCGGCGAGGGCTTCGCCGACCTGGACCTGGCCGACCTGCTCGATGCGCTGGCGCGGGGCCGCAGCGGGCGCGCGCGCAGCCACGCCGTGCCGCTGCGCGGGCGCGACTACGAGACGGCCGTGCGCCTGTCGCTGGAAGACGCGCATCGCGGCACCACGGTGCACTTGGACGTCGCCCACGAGGACGGCACCCGCACGCTGGCCGTGACCGTCCCGGCCGGCGTGACCGATGGCCAGCGCCTGCGGCTGCGGGGCCGGGGCGGGCCCGGGCACCATGGCGGGGCGGCCGGCGACATCTACCTGCACATCACCCTGGAGCCGCACCCGGTGTTCCGCACCGACGGCCACGACCTGCTGTTCGACCTGGCCCTGGCCCCCTGGGAGGCGACGCTGGGGGCCGAGGTGGAGGTCCGGACGCTGGATGGCCCGGTGGTGCTGACCGTGCCCGCGGGCACCCAGGCCGGGCGCAAGCTGCGCCTGCGCGGACGCGGCCTGGCGAACGGCCATGGCGGCCGCGGCGACCTCTACGCCATCGTCCGCATCGACGTGCCCGCCAGCCTCACGGCGCGCGAGCGCGAACTGTTCGAGGCGCTGCGCGGCGAGTCGCGCTTCGACCCGCGCGCCACCCTGGCCAAGGAGGCCGCCCATGGCCACTGAAGCGAACGACTGGACCTGGCTCGACCCACAGCGGCGCATCGCCCAGCCCGAGCTGGCCCTCATGTGCCGCCTGGATGTCGCGGAGATCGACGAACTGGTGGAGTACGGCGCGCTGGTCCCGCTGGCCGGCGAGGACAGCGAAGCCCGCCAGTTCGCCGCCAGCTGCGTGGCGCCGCTGCGCGAGGCCGTGGGCCTGCGCGGGACCTACGACCTCGACCTGTTCACGGTGAGCCTGCTGTTCGGCTACCTCCAGCGCATCGCGCACCTGGAGCAGCAGCTGCGCAGCCTGCAGGCGCACCTGCCGCACCCGGGCCACCTGCCACGCGAGGGCCCGACGCCCTGGCGTGAACCTCACGCCTGAGTTCAGGCGCGGCCGGGAAACGGGTCAGGAAGCCAGCCACGGACGAAGGGCGTCCGCCAGCAGGCCGGCCACGCCGATCGCATTGGTCAGGTGCGGCACGGTGTCGCAAGTGGCGATGCGCGCCACGCCCGCGCGCTGCAGCAGGTCCTGTCCGGCGGCATCGAGCAGTGCGTGCACGGCCACGCACACCGGCCGGCCCCAGCCCGCGCCGCGCAGGCAGTGGGCGGCCTCGGCCAGGGTGTGGCCGCTGGAGATGATGTCGTCCACGAGGACCGGCGTGCGCCCGCCGGGATCGACGCCCGGGGGCAGGCGGACGTGGACATCGCGGTCGCCGCGGCGTTCCTTGGCCATGACCGTCCAGGGCGCGCCGGCTCTGCGGGCCACGTCGGCCACCCATTGTTCGCTCTCGCTGTCGGGCCCGACCAGGATGGGTCGCGGCACCTCCCGCACCAGCCACTCGGCGATGGCGGGCGCGGCGGCCACGACGCGGCTGCGGATCGTGTAGATCGCATCCAGGCTGGGCCAGCGGTGCAGGTGCGGATCCACCGTCACCAGGAAGTCCAGCGAGGAAGACAGCAGGCGGGCATAGCTGCGCGAGGTGATGGCCTCGCCGGGCCGGAAACGCTCGTCCTGGCGCATGTAGGGCAGGTAGGGCGCGACCAGGCCCACCTGAGCGGCGCCCAGCTCGCGCGCCGCATCGGCGGCGAACAGCAGGGGCAGGGTCTTGTCGTCCGGCCGGTCCAGGTGCGCGACCAGCAGCACGTGCCGGCCCCGCACTTCCGTGCGCAGGCGCACGAGGGATTCGCCATCGGGAAAGCGGTGGACGTCCAGGGCGCAGGCGGGACATTGCAGGTGCTGCGCCAGGGTCTCCGCCAAGCGTTCCGCGCCAGGCAGGGCCATGATGATGCCGATGCTCATGCGTCCTCGCTGACGTGCACCGTCTCCGTCTGGAGCGCGGCGTAGTCCAGCGCGTAGGCGAGGGCGCCGGGGGACTCGGCATGGACGCTGAACAGGGGTTCCCCGCGCTCCACGAAGTCCCCCACCCGCACGTGCAGGTCGATGCCGGCGGCGGCGGCATGGGGCGCCCCGGCCAGCTTGGCGATGCGGGCCAGCCGCCGGTTGTCGACGCCCAGCACCGAGCCGCTGCGCCGGGCCAGGAATTCGTGACGGTGCGGTGCCTGCCGCAGCTCACGCATGCCGCCCTGGGCCTCGCAGATCTCCTGGAACTTTCGCCAGGCGCGCCCGCCGGTGAGGACCTCCTCGGCCACCGCGAAGCCGCCGCCCGCCGGCGCCGCCCCGCCCAGCTCCAGCAGGTGGCCCGCCAGCAGCAGGGCGCGCTGGGCCAGGTCCGGCGGCGCGCTCGCCTCGTTGCGCAGCACGGCGAGCACGTCGCGCGCCTCCAGCGCCGGCCCGATCCCGTAGCCCACGGGCGCGGTGCCGTCGGTGCGCACCACCCGCAGGTGCAGCCCCACCGCCTGGGCCGTCGCCTCCAGCTGGTGGGCCAGGGCATGCGCCGCCGCGGCGCTGCGCACCTTGGCGGTCGGGCCGACCGGCACGTCGATGATCACGTGGGTCGAGCCGGCCGCGGCCTTCTTCGACAGCACCGAGGCGACCAGCTGTCCCTGGCTGTCCAGGTCCAGCGGTCGCTCGACGCGGATCAGGATGTCGTCGGCCGGGCTCAGGCGCACCGAGCCGCCCCAGACGATGCAGCCGCCGGTGCGCTCCACCACGCGCCGGATCTCGGGCACGTCCAGGTCCACCGGCGCCAGGGTCTCCATGCTGTCGGCCGTCCCGGCCGGCGAGGTGATCGCGCGCGACGAGGTCTTGGGCATGCGCAGGCCGCAGGCGGCCACGATGGGCACGATGATCATCGTCGTGCGGTTGCCGGGCAGGCCGCCGACGCAGTGCTTGTCCAGCACCTGGCCGCTGCCCCAGTCGATGCGCTCGCCCACGTCCACCATGGCGCGGGTGAGGGCGATGGTTTCCTCCCGGTCGAGCCGGTCGCCGGCGCAGGCGGTCACGAAGGCGGCCAGCTGCAGTTCCGAGTAGCGGCCGGCCGCCACGTCCTCGATCACCGAGTGCAGCGCCGGCGCGGTGAGCTTGCGGCCGTAGATCTTGGCGCGCACGTGGCCCAGGGATTCCAGCGGCGGCGGGTGGCGCAGGCTCACCAGCGCGCCCTCCGGCGCCTCCAGCAGGCGCCAGGCCGCCTCCGAGACACCCGCCTCGCCCACCGCGAGGAAGCCGCCCTGGACCACGTTGAGCGTGGCGACGACGGTGCGCTCGCCCACGGCGAGCTCGACCCGCGACTGCGCCTCGAAGCCTTCCGAGTGGCAGACCGGGCAGTCCCGGTGCATGTAGAGCACCGGCTCCTGGTAGGTGTCGATGCCGAGGCGGCGCAGGCGCAGCAGCGAGTGATGGGTGTGGGGACGGGGTTCGGTCATTCGGGCATCAGGCGACCTGGAGCTGGTCGATCACGCGGGTCACACCCCGCGCAGCATACGCGGTGCCGATCGCGGCGTCGTGCTCGGCGAGCGAGCCGACGGTGCCGCTCAGCGTGACGACCCCGCCTTCGATGTCCACGGCGATGTGGCTCGCCTCGCGCTGCGCGTGGCGCGCGAAGGCGGCGGCGATGTCCTGGCGCAGCTCCTGCGGGTTCACGTGCTGCTTCAGGCGGATCGCGTTGGTGATGCCGCGCACGCCGACCAGGGGGTGGATGCACTGCTCGGCGCTGGCCGACTGGTATCCCCAGTCGACCTCGCCGGAGAGCGTCACCCAGCCGTCCTCGACCTCGACGCGCACATGCTCGTCGGGCACCAGGGAATGCCAGCGCAGGGCGTGCAGCGCGGCCTGGGCGATCTCGGTGTCCGAGCGCCTGCCGTGGGGCGCCAGCCGCACGTCGAGGTCCAGCGCGATGCCGCGCACGCCGGCGATCCGGGAGGCCGCCCGCTGCACGGCGTGCTTCTGCAGGTAGCTGTCGACCACGCCGCTCAGCGTGACGATGCCGTCGCGCACCGCGACGCCGACGTTGGTGGCGTCCACGGCCGGGTCCCAGGCCAGTTCGGCGGTGACGTCGGACTTCAATTGCTGGTCGCTCTTCATGGGATGCTCCTCGGGGCAATGGGTCTGTCCCGACTCTAGGAACCCGGTGCGCCGCCAGCTTGATCTGGATCAGGCGGGCGGTCACGCCGCTGCCTAGAGTGACGGGCATTCCCCGCACCGGAGAGCGCCATGGACGTTGCCAGCCTGTGCCGACGCGAAGTCGTCGGGATCGATGCCGAAGCCTCGCTGCGCCGGGCCGCCGGCCTGATGCGCGAGGAGCACGTGGGGGCGCTGGTCGTGATGACCCGGCACGAGCCGCCGCAGGTGGTCGGCGTCGTCACCGACCGCGACCTCGCGCTCGACGGCCTGGCGCAGTCCGGCGATCCGGACACGACCCCGGTCGGGTCGCTGGCGCGCGCCCGCCCGCTGGCCGTGCCGGGCACCGCCAGCGTGGGCGAGGCGGTGGCCGCGATGGAGCAGGCCGGCGTGCGCCGCCTGCTGGTGGTGGACCCGGACGGCGGCGTCATCGGCCTGCTGTCCTTCGACGACCTGCTGGCCGCCGTCTCGGAGGAACTGGAGGCGCTCGCTCGGACGCTGCGCAGGAACATCGAGCGCGAGAAGGCGCGGCGCGAGCCGGCACCGGCACCGGCGCCGCGCCCGCGCCCGGTGTTTCCGGCGTTCGGGACGGCCGCCACGACCTAGTGGCGCGCACGGGACTCTCCGCCGCCGAGGCGCTCGAGCGCCTGCGTCGCTTCGGCCCCAACGAGACGGGCGAGGGCCGCGGCGGGACCTGGCGACGCGCGCTGGCCGCCGTTGCCGGCGAGCCCATGTTCCTGCTGCTGCTGGCCGCCGGGGCGATCTACCTCGTGGTCGGCGACCTCGCGGAGGGCGTGCTGCTCGCCTTCTTCGCCCTCGTGGCCGTCGGCCTGGTCGTGCTGCAGCAGGAGCGCGGCGAGCGCGCCCTTGACGCCCTGCGCGCGCTCGCCGTGCCGGAGGTGCGCGTGCTGCGGGAGGGCCGGGCGCAACGCATCCCCGCGCGCGAGCTGGTGCCGGGCGACCTGCTGCTGCTGGGCGAGGGCGAGCGGGTCGCAGCCGACGCGGTGCTGCGCGAGGCCACCGGCGTACAGGTGGACGAATCCCTGCTGACCGGCGAATCGGTGCCGGTGCGCAAGCGCGCCGCGGTGGCCGGCGAGGGGGAGGAGGGGGGCGAGACGAAGGCGATCCCGGGCGGCGAGGATGCGCCGCACGTGTTTGCCGGCACCCTCGTGGTTTCGGGGCACGCGCTGGCCGAGGTGCTCGCCACGGGGGAGCGCACGCACATGGGCCGCATCGGTCTGTCCCTGGCCCGCATCGACACCCGGGCAACCCCGTTGCAGTCCCAGCTGGCCCGGCTCGCGCGCCGCCTGTTCGTGCTCGCGCTGGTGCTGAGCCTGGCGCTGGTCGCCTGGCACGGCCTGGCCGGACAGGGATGGCTGCAGAGCGCGCTGTGGGGCCTCGCCTTTGCCATGGCGATGCTGCCGGAGGAGGTCCCCATGGTCCTCACCATCTTCGTGGGCCTGGCGGCCTGGCGCATGGCGCGCCTGCAGGTCCTCGCCCGCCGCCCGGCCGTGATCGAGGCCCTGGGCGCGACGACGGTGCTGTGCGTGGACAAGACCGGCACGCTCACCGAGAACCGGCAGCGACTGTGCCGCCTGCTGACCGCCGAGGACGACATCGACGTGACGGCGGGGGCCCCCTTGCCGGAGTCCGTCCACGAGCTGCTGGAATACGCCCTGATGGCGTCGCGCCGCGGCGGCGCCGACCCGCTGGACCTGGCGGTTTTCGCCCACGGGGACGCATCGCTGGCCGGCACGGAGCACCTGCACCCGGCCTGGCCGTTGCTCGAGGAATACCCGCTCACCCCGGAGCTGCTCGCCACCTCGCAGTCCTGGGTCACCCCGCAGGGACGGCAGGCGGTCGCGGCCAAGGGCGCCGTCGAGGCGGTCGCCGACCTGTGCCACCTGGACGCCGAGGCGGCCGCGCGCCTGCTGCGCCAGGCGGAGTGGCTGGCGTCCCAGGGACTGCGGGTGCTGGCCGTCGCGAAAGGCGAGGCCGAAGGCGCCAAGGCCGCCGCCATCCAGCACGACTACACCTTCACTCCGCTGGGCCTGCTGGCTTTCGAAGACCCCCTGCGCGCCGACGTGCCGGCGGCGGTCGCGCAGGCTCGCGCCGCCGGCATCGGGGTGGCGATGATCACCGGCGACCACCTCGCCACCGCGCTGGCCGTGGCGCGCCAGGCCGGCATCGCGACCGACGGCGGCGCGCTCACCGGGGCCGAGGTCGATGCGCTCGACGACGCCGGCCTGCGCGCGGCGCTGCGCCAGGTGCGGGTCTTCGCGCGGACCCTGCCGCAGCACAAGCTGCGCCTGGTGCAGGCCTTCCGGGCCAACGGCGAGACGGTCGCGATGACCGGCGACGGCGTCAACGACGCGCCGGCGCTGAAGGCGGCCGACATCGGCATCGCGATGGGCGTGCGCGGCACCGACGTCGCCCGCGAGGCGGCCGGGCTGGTGCTGCTGGACGAAGACTTCTCGCGCATCGTCGCCGGCATCCGCGCCGGCCGCCGCACCTTCGACAACCTGCGTCGCGCGCTCACCTACATCCTCGCCATCCACGTGCCGATCGCCGGGCTGGCGCTGCTGCCGGTGGTTCTCGGCTGGCCGCCCGTGCTGCTGCCGCCGCACGTGGCCCTGATCCAGATGGTGGTCGACCCCATGTGCTCGTTCGCGTTCGAGGGCGTGCCGCAGTCGCCCGAACTGATGCGGCGGCCACCGCGGCCGGCGCGCCAGGCCCTGCTGGGCACCGGAACGCTGCGCTTCGGCTTGCTGCAGGGTTCGGCCCTGCTGCTGGCCGCGCTGGCGGTCTATGCCGTCGCGCTGCGGTTCGGCAGCGCGGATGCGGCGCGCACGCTGGCGGTGGCCGGGCTCACGGCGGGGAACGTCGCCCTCGTGTGGATCAACACCGGCGCGCGCATCGGCCGACCCCTGGGCCGAGCCTTGCCCATCATCACCGCCCTCGCGGCCCTGGCGATGGCGGTGACCGCGCTGGTGCCCCCCCTGCGCGCGCTGTTCCAGTTCGGTCCCGCGCCGCCCTTGCACTGGGCGCTCGCGCTCGTCCTCCCGGTCGCGGCCGTCGCGCTCGCGGCCGCGCTTGGCACCACCTCCCCTCCACCCACCGCCGCGCCGGCCGGCCGCAGTTGATCCAACGCAAGGCGGCCCGGCACGAGCTCGCAAGAATGGATCGGAGGAGGTTCACGCTTGCCCTTCTCCAATCCCGACGCCGCGGCTGTCTTCGACGAGATCGCCGACCTGCTCGAAGTGCACGGCGGCAACGCGTTCCGCGTGCGGGCCTACCGCAACGCCGCCCGCACGCTGCGCGACTACCCGCGCAACGTGAAGGAGATGCTGGACGCGGGCGAGGACCTCGACGACCTGCCGGGCATCGGCCGCGACCTCGCCGGCAAGATCGCCGAAATCGTCACCACCGGCACCTGCGCGCAGCTGGAGAGCCTGCGCAAGGAGGTCCCGCACGGCATCGTCGAGCTGCTGCAACTGCCGGGCCTCGGCCCCAAGCGGGTGCAACTGCTGTTCGAGGCGCTGGGCGTCAAGTCGCTCGAGGAGCTGAAGCAGGCCGCGGAGGAAGGCCGGGTGCATGCGCTGCGCGGCTTCACGCCGGCCGGCGAGAAGCGCATCCTGGACGCGGTGCTCGCGCGCATGCAGACCGAGAGGCGGCTGCCGCTCGCGCGTGCCTTCCCGGTGGCCGGGGCCCTGCTCGGGGCGCTGCGCGCCATGCCGGGCGTGCCGCAGGCCGTCGCCGCCGGCAGCCTGCGGCGCATGCGCGACACGGTGGGCGACCTGGACCTGCTGGTGACGGCGGCCGCCGACAGCCCGGTCATGGACCGCTTCGTCGCCCTGCCGGAGGTGGAGCGCGTGCTGTCCCATGGCGGCACCCGATCCAGCGTGGTGCTCCGCAACGGGCTGCAGGTGGACCTGCGCGCGGTGGCGCCGGAGAGCTTCGGATCGGCCTGGCTGTACTTCACCGGGTCCAAGGCGCACAACATCGCGCTGCGCACGATCGCCCAGGACCAAGGCCTCAAGCTCAACGAATACGGCCTGTTCCGCGGCGAGCGGCGGGTCGCGGGCGCCACCGAGGAAGAGGTGTACGGGGCGCTCCGGCTGCCGTGGATCCCGCCGGAGCTGCGCGAGGACCGCGGGGAGATCGCCGCGGCCCAGGCGGGACGGCTGCCCGCCACGCTGCAGCTGGCCGACCTGCGCGGCGACCTGCACGTGCACACGACCGACAGCGACGGCCAGGACGGCCTGGAGGCCATGGCGCGGGCGGCCCAGGCGCGCGGCCTGCGCTACCTCGCCGTCACCGACCATTCGCCGCGCCTGGCGGTGGTGCACGGCCTCACCGCCGACCGGCTCGCGCGCCAGGCCGACGCCATCGACGCGCTCAACGCGAAGCTCGAGGGCATCACGCTGCTCAAGGGCATCGAGGTCGACATCCTGGAGGACGGCAGGCTGGACCTGCCGGACCGCGTGCTGGGCCGTCTGGACCTGGTGGTGGGCGCGATCCACCACGCCTTCGACCTGCCGCCCGAGCGCCAGACCGACCGCATCCTGCGCGCCATGGACCATCCGCACTTCAGCATCCTGGCCCACCCCACGAGCCGCCTGCTCGACGAGCGCGCGCCGTGCGCCTTCGACCTCGAGCGGGTGCTGCGCCATGCGCGCGATCGCGGCTGCTTCCTCGAACTGAACGCGCAGCCGGCACGGCTGGACCTCGACGACCGGGCCTGCCGCATGGCCCGCGATGCCGGCGTGCTGGTGAGCATCGCCAGCGACGCCCACGGCCGCTGGGAGCTGGACTTCCTGCGCTGGGGCGTGGGCCAGGCCCGCCGCGGCTGGCTGGAACCGGCGCAGGTCCTGAACACGCGCCCGCTGGCGCAACTGCGGCGGCTGCTGGCCGCCACCATGGGCCGCGCGGCGCCCTCGTCCGCGGCGCAGCCCGCCTGATCCGGAGGAACCATCGTGGACAGCATCCTCGTCGTCTGCTACTCCTACACGGGCGTGTCCCGCCGGGCCGCGCAGCAACTGTGCGCAGAACACGGCTGGCCCCTGGGCGAGATCCGCGATGCGCAGCCGCGCGCCGGCGCCGGCGGCGCGCTGCGCTGCCTGCTCGACTCGCTCCTGCGCCGCCATCCGGCCATCCGCTACGACGGGCCCGACCCCGGCGACTTCCGCACCGTGGTGCTCGTCTCGCCGATCTGGGGCTGGCGCCTCGCGGGGCCCATGCGCAGCTTCGTCGCCAGCCACCGCGGCGACCTGCGACGGGTGGCCGTCCTGTCCACCATGGGCGGCAGCGGCGCGGTGAACGCGGTGGCGGAGATCGGGCACCTGCTGGGCCATCCGCCGGTCCATGCGCTGGCCCTGCTGCAGCGGGACGTGGAGCAGGGCGCGGTCCGGCCGCAGCTGGCCGCCTTCGCCGACGCCCTGCAACCCCATTCCACCGCCACCCAGCCGGGCTTCGTGCCGGCGTGGCACGCGGCACCGACCGAAATCCCCCCCGTCCCGGAGCAACCATGAAGATCGTCGACCTCTGCGAACGCGACATCGTCACCGTCCTGGCTTCCGCCTCCGTGCGCGAAGCCGCAGCCGCCATGCGCGACCAGCACGTCGGCGCGCTGGCGGTGACCGACCCCTACGAAACCGGGCGCGTGATCGGCATCGTGACCGACCGCGACCTGGTGCTGGAGCTGCTGGCCACCGGCCGGCCGGTCGAAGGCCAGGCGATCGGCGCCCTGTGCCGCACCGACCTGGCCGGCGTGGCGGCCAACGCCTCGCTCGACGAGGCCATCCGCGCGATGCAGCGCAGCGGCGTGCGCCGGCTGCTGGTCATGGGCGACAACGACCAGGTCGTGGGACTGGTGGCCATGGACGACCTCGTGCACGCCGTGGCCGGCGAGCTGGATGCGCTGGCCGGCACCTTGCGCACGGGCGTGATCCGCGAGGGCTCGCGCCTGCGCGCGCGCGCCGCCGCCGACGAGGCCCCGCGGCCGCTGTACATCACGCGCAACGAACCCTGAGGGGCGCGGGCCCCGCGTCCCATGGAGCCCTTGCGCCTGCTGCTGGCCGGCGACGTGATGACCGGCCGCGGCATCGACCAGGTGCTGCCGCATCCCTCGGCGCCCGGACTGTTCGAGCCCTGGGTGCGCGATGCGCGCGACTACGTCCGCATCGCCGAGGAGGCCAGCGGGCCGATCCCGCGCGCGGTTCCCCCGGAGTACGTCTGGGGCGACGTCTTGCCCGTGCTGCGCCGGGCGGACCTGCGGGTGGCGAACCTCGAGACCGCCGTCACCGCCTCGGACGACGCCTGGCCCGGCAAGGGCATCCACTACCGCATGGCGCCGGCCAACCTGGCGTGCCTCGCGGCAGCCCACCTGGACGTCGCCGTGCTGGCCAACAACCACGTGCTCGACTGGGGAGTCGCCGGGCTGCGCGAAACCCTGCAGGTGCTGGGGCGGCTTCCGGTCCGCTGCGCGGGCGCCGGCCTGCAGCGGCAGCAGGCACGGGCGCCGGTGGCGGTAACCCTGGCCGGCGGCGGCCGGCTGCTGGTGTCGGCCTGGGCCACCGCCTCCAGCGGCGTGCCCGCGGAATGGGCGGCGGGCGCGACGCGTCCCGGCATCGCACTGCTGCCGGACCTGTCCGATGCCGGGTTCCTGGAGATCGCGCAGGCGGTCGCATCCGCTCGGCAGCCGGGCGACCTCTGCCTGGTGTCGCTCCACTGGGGAGGCAACTGGGGCTTCGGGGTGCCGGCGGAACACCGCGCCTTCGCGCATCGCCTGGTGGACCGGGGCGTGGCCGACGTCGTGCATGGCCATTCCTCGCACCACCCCCTGGGCATCGAGGTCTACCGCGGCCGGGCGGTGCTGCACGGCTGCGGCGATCTGCTCAACGACTACGAGGGCATAGGGCCGCACGGCAGCCTGCGCAGCGATGCGTCCTGCCTGTACCTGCTCACGCTGGCGGCGGACGGGGCGCTGCAGCGCCTGGAGATCGTCCCGCTGCGCATCCGCCGTTTCCGCCTGGAGCAGGCCGACGATGCCACCCGGCGCTGGCTGCGGGAACTGTTCGAACGCGAAGGCCGGGCTGTCGGCACCGGCGTGCAGGCGCTGGCGGACGGCCGCCTGGCCCTGCGCTGGGGTTGAGCCGTCTCCTTCAGTCCGCCACCTGCGGGTAGCCGATGGACTGCGCCAGGGCGATGCGCTGGCTGCGCCGCAGGCCCAGCGCCTGCGCCAGGGGCCGGCGATCGATCAGTCCGCGCACCACGGTGGCCAGCCCCGTGGCGGCGCAGTAGAGGTACACGTTCTCCGCGATGCAGCCCACGTCCGCCCCGGCCAGGAAGCCGTGCTCCTCCTCGTCCCCTTCCTCCTCCGGACCGAAGTCCACCACGTAGACGAGGTTCAGGGGAGCGGTCGCGGCGAATTCCTGCGTGCCCGTGAGCGCGCGCAGGTCGTCCGCGCGAACCTGCTGCAGGCGGTGCTCGCCGGGCTCGTAGCGGTAGGCCCCTTCGGGCAGCACCACGTAGACGGTCACGGCCTGCCGGTTGTGCGCCGACGGCGCGGTGCGCCCCCAGCTGCCGGCCCGGTTGATGCCGAACGCGGCCCAGAGGAGGGCGGAAAGCCGGGCCAGGGGCACGGGCTCCGGGCGGAACTCGCGGGTGCTGCGGCGCCTCGCCAGCGCCTGCTCCAGGCTCAGCCCGGACGCCATGCGAGGGGCGGGCAACTCCAGGGTGCCGGGGGGACTGGCGGACATGGGGGGATCCTCGTGGGGTGCACCGCGAAGAATGGATCGCCCGCGCTCGTTCGCCTTGAGCTGCCTCAACCCGCGGCCTCGCGCCGCGATTGGCGGATGCGGCGCGAAGGTGTAGCTTCTGCATTGCCGCCGGCGAGGTGCCGGCATCGCAGGATGAGGCCCATGTTCGAGGATCGCAAGGATGCCGCCGAGCGCCTGGCCGAGGCGCTGGCCGCCTATCGCGGGCAGCACCCGCTGGTCCTGGCCATCCCGCGCGGCGCGGTGCCCATGGCGGCGCTGATCGCGCGGCGTCTGGAAGGCGAGCTGGACCTGGTGCTGGTGCGCAAGCTGCACGCGCCGGGCGCACCCGAGTTCGCGGTCGGTTCCGTGGACGAGTCCGGCTGGGTTTACCTGGCACCGCATGCCGGCGCCGTCGGGGCGAACGGCAGCTACGTGGCCGAGCAGAAGCAGCAGCAGCTGCAGGAACTGCGGCGCCGGCGGGCGCTGTACACGCCGGGGCGGCCGGCGATCGATGCGGCGGGCCGCACCGTGATCGTCGTGGACGACGGGCTCGCGACGGGCGCGACCATGGTGGCGGCACTGCACGCGGTGCGCCAGCGCGGCCCCGCGAAACTGGTGTGCGCCGTGCCCGTGGCCTCCGGGGAGGCCGTGAAGCTGGTGGGCGGATACGCCGACGAGGTCGTGTGCCTCGATACGCCGCGGCGGTTCATGGCCGTCGGTCAGTTCTACGCGTCCTTCCCCCAGCTGGAGGACGAAGAGGTGGTGGCCCTGATGCGCGAAGCGGCGCCGGAGGTGCCGCGCTGAAGCCCGTCGGAGCGCTGGTGCGGCAAGCGCGGGCCGAACCCACGACCGCCGAAGTGGTTGCGGCACTGTCCCAGGCCGCGGCCTATCCGCCGCCCGAGCAGCCGGTCGAGGCCATCGAGACCCACATGTCCTGGGTCTTCCTGACCGAGGCGCACGCCTGGAAGCTCAAGAAGCCCGTGCGCCACGGGCGGCTCGACTTCAGCACCGCCTCGGCGCGCCGCTTCTACTGCCTGGAGGAGCTGCGGCTGAACCGGCGCCTGGCCTCCTCGGTCTACCTGGACGTCGTTCCCCTCACGCGCGAGGGTGACGGCACGCTGCGCATCGGCGGCACGGGATGCGCGGTCGACTGGCTGGTGAAGATGCGCCGGCTGCCGCTGGCGCGGATGCTGGACCGGATGATCGCGGTCGGCGAGGCTGCCGAGGGGCACATGCGCGCGATCGCCGCCGCCCTGTGCGCCTTCTACCGCACGCAGGCACCGGCGCCGCTGGACCGCCGCGGCTACCGGGCCTTGCTGCTGCGGACCGTGGACGAGCACGAGCGCGAGCTGGCCGATCCGGCCTGGGCCTTGCCCGCGGACCGGGTGCATGCGCTGGCAGCCGTCCAGCGGGACTTCGTGCGGCGGCATGCCGCGGAACTGGATGCCCGCGTCGCCGCCGGCCGCGTCGTGGATGCCCACGGCGACCTGCGGCCCGAGCACGTGTGGCTGGGCGAGCCGCTCGCCATCATCGACTGCCTGGAGTTCTCGGCCGAACTGCGCCTGGCGGACACGGCCGACGAAGTGGGCTTCCTGGCCCTCGAATGCGAGCGGGCCGGCGCCGCCGGCCTGGGCCGGGTGCTGGTCGAGGCCTACCGGGAACAGTGCGGCGATGCCGTGTCGCCCCAGCTGCTGCACTTCTACCAGAGCTGCAGGGCCTGCACCCGGGCCCAGCTCGCCATCGCGCACCTGCACGAGCCGCGCTACCGCGACTCGCCCGTGTGGCGCCGCCGCGCGCTGCGCTACCTGGCGCTGGCCACGCGCCACCTGCGGGCGGCCGGCCTCATGCATCCAGCAGGTCGGTGAGCGAGCCGTTCGCGTGCAGCCGCCGGATCGCCTCGGCGAACAGGGGCGCGCCGGACAGCACCCGCAGCTTGTCGCGCACGGGCCCGGGCGGCAGACGGAAGGGCGGGACGGTGTCGGTCACGACCAGGCCGTCGAGGCCGGGGTCGGCCAGGACGCGGGCAGCGTCGCCGGTGAACAGGCCGTGCGTCGCCGCGCCGAACACGCGCCGCGCGCCGAGCCCGCGGCAGGCGGCCGTGGTGCGGGCGATGGTCGTGCCGCTGGCGATCAGGTCGTCGTAGACGATGGCGCAGCGGCCGTCCACGTCGCCCACGATCAGCTCGCCGCGCACCACGCCCTCGCTGCGGTGCTTCTCCGCGAAGGCGGCGGCCACGGGCCGCCCGAGTTCGCGCTCCAGGCGCAGCCGGAACAACTCGGCGCGCTTGATGCCGCCGGCGTCCGGCGACACCACCGCGATGGCTTCGTCGCGCAAGAGGCAGGCGAAATGGCGCGCGAACAGCGCGGTGGCCTCCAGGTGTTCGGTGCGGCAGCGGAACGCGTTCTGGAACGCGGCCAGGTTGTGCACGTCCAGCGTCACCACGCGGTCGGTGCCGACCGCCTCGAACAGGGCGGCCACGTAACGGGTCGTCACGGGATCGCGCGGCTTGGTGCGGCGGTCCTTGCGGGCGTAGGCGAGGTAGGGCACGACCGCGGTCACGCGGGCGGCGGAATCGTCCTTCAGCGCGCCGATGAAGAACAGCAGCCGCACCAGCCGGGCGTCGACGCCGGCCGCGGGATCGCCGTGCAGGGAGTGCAGCACGTAGACATCGCGCCCGCGCACGCTGGCCAGCGGCCGGATCTTGTGCTCCCCGTCCTCGAAGGCGCGCTCCTCGTGGGGGGTGAGCGGCAGGCCCAGCTGTGCGGCCACCGATTCGCCCCAGGCGCGGCTGGCGTCCAGGGCGAACAGGCAGGGGGCAGAATCAGCGCTGGCGGACGATTCCGCGGAGGGGGAGGTCAGGGCAGGCATGGCGCATTTCGACGTGTTCAATGGCGACGCCGACGGCCTTTGCGCGCTGCAGCAGCTGCGCCTGGCCAGCCCGCGCGAGGCGGTGCTGGTGACGGGCGTCAAGCGCGACATCGCGCTGCTGGACCGCGTGCACGCGCACGCCGGCGACACCGTCACTGTGCTGGACGTTTCGCTGGAACGCAACCGCGAGGCGCTGCTGGCGCTGCTGGCCCGGGGCGTGGCCGTCGAGTATTTCGACCACCACTTCGCCGGGACCGTGCCGCGGCATCCCCTGTTCACGGCCCATCTCGACCCGGCTCCGGAGGCCTGCACCAGCCTGCTGGTCGATCGCTGCCTGCAGGGGCGCCACCGGGCCTGGGCCGTCGTCGGCGCCTACGGCGACGGGTTGCCGGGCACCGCGGAAGGGTTGGCGGACCGGCTCGGCCTCACCGTGGACCAGCGCCGGACCCTGCGCACGCTCGGCGAGGCCATCAACTACAACGCGTACGGGGAGACGGAAGCGGACCTGCTGGTGCCGCCGGCGCGGCTGGCGCAGCTCCTGCGGCCCTACGCGGATCCGCTCGTGTTTGCCGCCGCGTCGCCCGAGGCGAGGGAACTGGCGGGGGCCCGGGCCCGGGACATGGCACGGGCCCAGGCCGTGCCGCCGTCGCACGAGTGGCCGGCAGCCGCCGTGACCTTCCTGCCCGATGCGCCCTGGGCCCGGCGGGTGCAAGGCAGCTTCGCCCATGCCCTGGGCGAGCGCGAGCCCGCACGGGCGCACGCCGTGCTGTGCGAACGCGCCGACGGCAGCTACAGCGTCAGCGTGCGGGCGCCGCGCAGCCGGCCGCAAGGGGCCGAGTCCCTGTGCCGGCGCTTTCCCGGCGGGGGCGGGCGGGCCGGGGCTGCCGGCATCGACGCCCTGCCTGCCGGGCGCGTCGACGAATTCCTGCAGGCCCTGGCCGCCGCCTGGCCGGGCACGTGGCAGCCCTCCGGCCGGGAAGGGGATTGATGCGGATCAAGCGGCCCATTCGCCGCCCACCTATCGTTGCGCCATGAAGAACCTCTGGATTCGCGCCCTGGCGGCGCTCGCCCTGCTGCTGCCCGCGTGGTGCCTGGCCGCCGGCCCGCTCGGGGCGGAGGCGCTGCATGCCCGCTACGCGGCACTGGCGCCGCAGCTGGCGAAGAACGCCTTCGGCGGCCCCCTGGTGCTGCAGTCGCAGGAAGCCTCCCGTCGCATCGACGGTGAGGTCTTCGCCGTCCTGTCCCATCCTTTCCCGAAGGTGGAAGCAGCGCTCTCGGACCCCAGGCAGTGGTGCGACATCCTGATACTGCACCTCAACACCAAGTACTGCCACCTCCAGCAGGCCCAGGGCACGACGACGCTGGACGTCCGGGTGGGCAGGAAAAATCCCCAGTCCATCTCCGCGGCCTCCCGACTCGACTTCGTGTGGCGACCGCCCAAGGTCGGCAGCGACTACCTGCTGGCTTCCCTGGAGGCGCCGGACGGCCCCTACGACACCAGCAACTACCGGCTGCTGGTGGAAGCGGTGCCGCTGGACGACAACCGCACCTTCCTGCACATGGGCTACGCCCTGAGCTACGGCGGCGCCAGCGAGTTCGCCATGGGCCTCTACCTGGGCACCATCGCGCGCGACAAGGTGGGGTTCACCCGCGTGCCGCCCGGACAGGATGGCGCGGACGGCTACGTGGGCGGCCAGCGCGGGGTGGTGGAGCGCAACACCATGCGCTACTACCTCGCCATCGACGCCTATCTCGATTCCCTGTCCGCCCCGCCCGCCCTGCAGCTGGAGCGCCGCCTGAAAACCTGGTTCGACGCCACGGAGAAATACCCGAAGCAGCTGCACGAGGTGGAGCGGGACGACTACCTGAAGATGAAGCGCGACGAGGTCGAACGGCAGAAGACCGCCCAGTGAATCCGCGCGCCCGCGCGGATTGTCGCCGGGCTTGACGAAGCTCAATTGGCGGCGGGTGCGGGGGTGGATACTGGACGGAGGATTTGAATCGGTCAGGTCCTTGCGAAAACAGTCGTCAATCCCGTCATCCGGAGGAATCCATGAAGAAAGTCCTGCTCGCCGCCGCCATCGCCTCGTTGTTCGCCGCCCAGGCGTTCGCCCAGGCCAAGGGCCCTGGCGAGGACGCCGCCGCGCCGAGCGCGAAAGCCACCCCCGCCGAGAAGGCCAGCGCCAAGGCCCACCGGAAGGAAGAGGGCAAGGAGGCCGCCAAGGAGGCCAAGGCCGGCGACGAGCAGCCTTCGACCACCGCCAGCAAGAAGGTGTCCAAGGAGAGCAAGGCCGCCGCCAAGAAGAAGCGCAAGGCCGAAGGCGCCGCCGCGGCCAAGGCGCCGAAGGACCAGACCACCGGCGCCGGCGGCAGCAACTGATCCCGGCCCGCGGGCACGAGAAGGCGGACCCCGGCGGTCCGCCTTTTGCTTGTGCGCCCAGCATGGGCGCGATCTTCGGGGTGCAAGTCCCCGGCCGAGCTGGCCACAGCGAGGCAAGTGAAGCGCAACTGCGCGAGGGCGACCGAGCGTGGGGAGGAAGCGTGGAGCGTAAACC
>JAGWTH010000069.1 GCA_028868995.1 Burkholderiales bacterium
ACCGACGCCCGCACCGACGCCCGCACCGACGCCCGCGCCGACGCCCGCGCCGACGCCCGCGCCGACGCCCGCACCGACGCCCGCACCGACGCCCGCTCCCGCGGCGCCCGGCGATGTGGAGTCGGGCACGGTCCGCGTCGCCCTGGTCTGCCGTGCCGGCGACGATTCGGCGAAGACCGTCGCGGCCTTCCTGGCGCAGTTCGGTCTGGAGACCGTGACCGGCGGTGCCGGCGCCACGCCGTCGCCGGAGATGCTGGAGAAGCTGAGGCCCGTGCAATTCGCGATCCTCATGCGCTCGGACCGGCCGCTGGAGACCGGCTTCCTGCTGGGCGTGCTGGGCGCGCCCCGGGTCTGCCTGCTGCAGGCCGGCCAGGGCGCCGCATCGGGGCTGGATGCGCTCACCCGCATCCCGCTGGATGCGGGGGGCGTCTGGCGCCTGCTGCTCGCTCGCGAGATGAAGCAGGCCGGCCTGGCCATCGACCTGAACAAGGCGCTGTGAACGGGCTGCGGCATTGTTGCCGTTGCGGTTAACAATGGGATGAAATCCCGCGCGTCCTTTCCCTCGCGACCGGCCTACAGTCGGCGCGAGCGAAAGGACATCCCATGAAGACCTACAGGATCGCCTGCATCCCGGGCGACGGCATCGGCAAGGAAGTGATCCCCGCGGGGCAGGAGGTGCTGCAGGCCCTGGCGGCCTCGGGCGCCGGCTTCCGCTTCGAGTTCACCAGTTTCGGCTGGGGCGGCGACTGGTACCGCGCCCACGGCAAGATGATGCCGGACGACGGGCTCGACGCGCTGCGGGGCATGGATGCCATCCTGTTCGGCTCCGCCGGCGACCCGGACATCCCGGACCACGTCACGCTGTGGGGCCTGCGCCTGAAGATCTGCCAGGGCTTCGACCAGTACGCCAACGTGCGGCCCACGCGCATCCTGCCGGGCATCGACGCGCCGCTGAAGCGCTGCACCCCGAAGGACCTGGACTGGGTCATCGTGCGCGAGAACTCCGAGGGCGAGTACGCCGGCGTCGGCGGCCGCGCCCACCAGGGACACCCGATCGAGGTCGCCACCGACGTGAGCATCCTCACCCGCGCCGGCGTCGAGCGCATCATGCGCTTCGCCTTCCGGCTGGCGCAGTCGCGCCCGCGCAAGCGGCTCACCGTGGTCACCAAGTCCAACGCGCAGCGCCACGGCATGGTGATGTGGGACGAGGTGGCCCTGGCGGTGAGCCGCGAGTTCCCCGACGTGCAGTGGGACAAGGAGCTGGTCGACGCCTGCACCGCGCGCATGGTCAATCGCCCGGCCTCGCTGGACACGCTGGTGGCGACTAACCTGCATGCCGACATCCTGAGCGACCTGGCCGCCGCGCTGGCGGGCAGCCTGGGCATCGCGCCCACCGGCAACATCGATCCCGAGCGCCGCTATCCCAGCATGTTCGAGCCGATCCACGGCTCGGCCTTCGACATCATGGGCCAGGGCCTGGCCAATCCGGTGGGCACCTTCTGGAGCTGCGTGCTGCTGCTGGAGCACCTCGGCGAGCGGGAGGCCGCCGACCGGCTGATGAAGGTGATCGAGGAGGTGACCGCCGATCCGCAGCTGCACACGCGGGACCTCGGGGGCACCGCGAAGACCGCCGAGGTCACGGCGGCGGTGTGCCGCCGGCTGCGGGGCTGCTGAGCCCCGCCTGCGCGGGAGGACGCCGACCCGGGGCAGCGAACGGCGTCAGGAGCACAGCCGCCGGATCTCCTCCGGCGCCGCCACGGCCCGGATCTGCGACGGGTCGTCCTCGCGGCGGGCGGCGAAGATGCGGACCTCGTCGCATTCCATGATGGGCTCGTCGCCGCGAAAGCACCGGTAGCGCTGCACGAAGCTCTTGCCGCGCCACTCGGGGATGCTCACGCGGAACTGCAGCGTGTCGCCGTAGGACGCCGTGCGGATGAACTTCGCGTGGGTGTCCACCAGGGGCGTGCCGATGATGCCCAGCGTCTTCTCCGTCTCGTGCCAGGGCGGCACCCCGCACTCGACGAAGAAGTGGCGCGAGGCGGCGTCGATCCAGCGGAAGAAGTTGGGGAACCACACGATGCGCGCCGGGTCGCAGTCGCCGAACTCGACCCGGACGGTGTAGAGGATTTCCTTCATCGCTATCCCATCTTCCCGGGCAGCCACAGCGCGATGATCGGGAACGAGATCAGGATCACCAGCCGGAAGATGTCGGTCAGCACGAAGGGCACCACGCCGCGGAAGATGGTGGTGAAGGTCACGTCCGGCACCACGCTCTTGATCACGAACACGTTCATGCCGACCGGCGGGTGGATCAGCCCCAGCTCCACGGTCATCACGATGATCACGCCGAACCAGATCGGGTCGAAGCCCAGGTGCGTGATCACCGGGAAGATGATCGGCACCGTCAGGATGATCATGGCCATCGCGTCCATCAGGCAGCCCAGCACCAGGTACATCACCATGATGAGGGCCAGCACGCCGTAGCGGCCGACGCCCAGGGCGGTGAGGAACTCGGTGAGCTTCTGGGGCGTCTGCGTGATGGTCAGGAAGTAGCCGAACATCAGCGCGCCGATCAGCACCGTGAACACGGCGGCCGCCGTGCGGGTGGCGGACAGCAGGGCCTCCTTGATCTTGGCGCGATCGAGCTTGCCTCGGATCAGGCCCAGGATGAAGGCGCCGCTGGCGCCCACGCCGCCGGCCTCGGTCGGCGTGAAGACGCCGCCGTAGAGGCCGCCGATCACGAACACGAACAGCAGCACGGGCGCCCAGACGTTCTTCAGGTCGGCGAGGCGCTCGGACCAGGGCTTGGCCTCGCCGCGGGGCAGCCAGTCGGGCTTGACGCGCACGATGATGCCGATGGTGATCACGTACAGCAGCATCGCGAACAGGCCCGGGACGATGCCGGCCATGAACAGCTTGCCGATGTCCTGCTGGGTCAGGATGGCGTACACCGCCAGCACGGTGGACGGCGGCAGCATGGCGCCCAGCGTGCCGCCGGCGGCGATCACCCCGGTGGAGAAGGACTGCGGATAGCCGAAGCGGCGCATCTCGGGATAGGCCACGCCGGAGAAGGTGGCCGCCGTCGCGACCGAGGAGCCGCAGATGGCCGCGAAGCCGCCGCAGGCGAGCACGGTGGCCACGCCCAGGCCGCCGCGCAGGTGGCCGATCATGGAGTTGGCGGCCTTGAAAAGCTCGCGGCTGACGCCCGAGACGGACACCAGCGCGCCCATCAGCATGAACATGGGGATCACGCCGAAGGTGTAGTCGGTCACCGTGCGCATGGAGGTCAGGCCCACCAGCTTGAGCGCCGGGCCGACGCCCGCGATCAGGCTGTAGCCGGTGATGCCCACCAGGCCCATGGCCATGCCGACGGGCACCCGCAGCAGCATCAGGGCGAACAGGGACAGGAAGCCCAGGAGGGCGATGAGGTCGGTCTGGGCCATGTCAGTCTCCGCTGAGCCGCCTCAAGGAGGCTGAGGCCCCCTGGGGGGGCAGCGCATTACACGAAGTGAAAAGCGTGGGGGTCAACATTTACTCCATCGCCTTGTCTTCGAAATGCTCGTCGTGCAGGGCCTCCGGCTTGAACACGAGGCGCCAGGTGCGGATGGCGATCAGGAGCACCGCACAGATGTCGCCGACCCATGCGATCGCATAGAACGGCCAGGTGGGGATGTTGAGGTCGTAGGTCAGGACGTGGTCGACATAGGTGGCGCGCACCTTGTCGAACAACATCGCCGTCTGCACCGAGACCACGAGCAGCAGCACCAGCGTGGCGAACACGTCGATCCAGCGCTTGCCGCGCTTGCCCACCGAGGACCAGATCAGGTCCACCGTGATGTGGCCGCCCCGGTAGCTGGTGGCCGCGATGCCCCAGAAGATCAGGATGCCCAGCAGCATCCGCCCGAAGTCGTAGTAATCGGGGATCGACGTGCTGAACAGCTTGCGCAGCAGCACGTTGACGAAGATGTTCAGCGCCACGATCCCCACGAAGATGGCGGCGAGCCATTCGATCGTGTTGATGAAGCGGTCGGCGTGGTTTCTTTTCATCGCTCTTGCGGAGAAAGGGCCGGCGCACCCGCTGGGTGCCCGGCCCCCGGACTCACGACGGCCGCCTTACAGCGCCGACTTGTACTTGACCAGGGTCGCCTTGAGCGAGTCCAGGACCTGCTTCGGGTCGCCGCCGGCCTTCTTCACGCCGGCGGCCCACTCGGCCTCCACCGGCTGCACCGCCGCGTGCCAGGCCTTCATCTGGTCCGGCGTGAGCTTGTAGACGTCGTGGCCGGGTTCCTTGGCGATCGTGGTGCGGCCGCCGATCTCGAAGTCGGCCCAGGCGGAGCCCACCTTCTCGGCCCACTGGCTGTTGCAGTGGTCGTCGATCACCTTCTTCTGGGCGGGCGACATGGCGTCGTACTTGTCCTTGTTCATCACCCAGACGAAGGGGGTCACGTACAGCGGCTCGTCCATGTGGTACTTCACGACCTTGTCGATGCCGAACAGGTGCAGCGAGCCCCACGGGAAGGTGATCGCCTGGGCCACGCCGCGTTCGAGCATGTCGCGCGCCTCGGGCGCGGAGGACTGCACGTTGGTGCCGCCCAGCGTCGTGACCATCTGGCCGATCGTGCTGGTGGCCGGGCGGATCTTCATGCCCTTGATGTCGGAGGGCATGACGATCTTCTTGGTGGAGTGCAGCGCGCCCGGGTCGTGGACGAAGGCGAAGCAGAAGTGCACGTCCTTCATCTCCTTGGCGGCGTACTGGCGGTACCAGGCGTCCACCGCGGCGGAGCCGGCCTTGGCGTTGTTGATCAGGAACGGCAGCGAGGCCGCCGCGAAGATCGGGAAGCGGCCAGGCTGGTAGCCCGGGTTCACGTAGGCGAAGTCCGCGATGCCGTCACGCGCCATGTCGTAGTGGTCGAAGGCCTTGCCCAGCTGCTCGGAGGGGAACAGCGTGGAGGTGATGGTGCCGTTCGACTGCTTCTTGATGTCGTCGGCCCACGCCTGCAGCGCGGGGTTCAGCGGGTGCTGCGCGGGCACCCAGCTCGAAAGCTTGAGGGCCACGGGCTTGTCCTGCGCGCTGGCGGTGCCCAGCGAGAGGACCGCGGCCGCGGCGACGACGGCGACGGTGAAGGGGGTGCGGATGGCCAAGATGTGTCTCCTGTGAACCGAGAGAAAGTTACTTTGTATAACGAAGAAAGGCGTTCAGCTATTGTGGTTTTCCCCCTGGGGCCCGCTGGTGGCGGGCCCCAGGGCTCCCGTGACGTCAGTTGGTTTTCAGGTGGGCCTCGTCGCCGCCGGCCAGGCCGCGCGGCTTGCGCACCCAGCGCACCGGCACGGCCTTCACCGGCCGGGGCGGCGCGCCGTGGCGCACCAGCTCCGCGTCCAGCGCGCGGCCGGCATCGTCGGCCAGCGCCGCCTCGCGGGCCGCGCGCACGGCCGCCGCCGCTTCCGCGGGCACGCCGCCGCGCGCCAGGTGGTGCAGCACGTGCAGCAGGTTCTCCTTGCCGCGCTCGTTGGTCGAGCCGTAGCCCTTGACCAGTCGCCCGCACAGGGCGATCTCGTGGCCCAGGTCCCACTGGCGCTGCGTGCCCTGCACCACGCCCTGCAGCCATTCCTCGATCATCTTCTGCTCCAGCGCGAAGCGGCTGCCGCGCGGGCGCAGCCACTTCATGGCGGCCAGGGTGCGCAGCGCCAGCATGCCGAAGACGCTGTGCGTGCCGATCTTCAGCGGCAGGGCCCAGGGCTGGCGGCCGGCGGCCACACGCTTGCGGTCCCAGGCCAGCAGGCGGGCGGCCGCGCCCTGGGGCAGCAGGGCCGCGAACTCGGGGATGCCGGGCTTGAAGTGGTCGTACAGCTTCAGCAGGTCGTCCTCGCCGGCCTTCACCTCGCCCTGCACCCGGGCCCAGCGCGAGGCCCGGCTCTTGAGGTCGGCCACGCGCACGATGTCGTCGAAGGCCATCCACAGGGCCAGCCAGCGCGCCATCTCGGTGGTGATGGCGAAGCCGCGGGCGGCGCGCGGGTCGACCTCGCGCTCGACCGCCAGCACCGCCTGCAGGCGCTTCACGTACAGGTCGGCATAGGCCTTGCCCTGGTATTCCAGCAGGCGGACGTAGCCCAGCGAGAACATCTCGCGCGCCTCGGGCGGGAAGAGGGCGAGCAGCGAGGCCTCCAGCTTCGGCAGGCGGGTCGCGGCAGGCTGGGGCGCCAGCACCTGCTCCAGGTAGTCGGCCTGCTCGCGGCCCCGCGCGACGATGTCGAACGCCCGGGCGAAGCCGCGCAGGCTCGCCTCGGCGCCCTTGCCCCCGGAGCGCACCACCGCCTCGTAGTCCTCGCGGCGGAACGGGAACAGGCCGCTGCCCGCGATGGCGCCCAGCATCACGGCGCTCACCACCGTGCCGGCTTCCCTGGCGATGGCGCCCATGTCGAACACCTGGTGGGCGCGGCTGAACTGCCGCACCAGCTTCAGCAGGTCGGCGGAATCGGCGCGGCCGTCGCCCATCTGCATGCGCTCCTGGGTGGTGAGCGTGCGCGCCGAGGAGCTGATGACCAGCGTGCGATCGGGCGCGGTCATGCCGTTGCCGACCTGGCGGGCCGTCTCCAGCAGCTCCGAGGAAATCATCGCGTCGAGGGCGCCCGGCACCGGATTCAGGCTGAACACCGGGCGGCGGCCGTCCAGCTGCGCCATCGGCACCGGGAACACCTCGATGTAGTAGGTGGTGGCGCCGGTGCGCTGGGCGACACCGGGGATCGAGGTGGCCTGCGCCGGGTAGCCGGCGTGGCGCGCCGCCTCGACCAGCCATTCGGTCAGGACGCCGCCGCCTTCGCCGCCGAGGGCGCAGACGAGGAGGGAGATCGGTTGCTTGTTCATGCCGGCTGGAGCGCGCGGACCAGCGCGCTGCGGAAGGAGTTCAGGAGCCGTTCGTGCCACTTCGGGTTCTGCACCACCTCGGCGCGGTAGAAGCTGGGGCACAGCGTCGCCGCGTGGGCGTTGGCGCCGCACAGGCCGCAGCCGACGCAGCCGTCGATGACGGTCGCCACCGGGTCGACCTTGAGCGGATCGGGGTTGTCCTTGATCGTCAGCGTGGGGCAGCCGGAGAGGCGGATGCAGGCGTGGTCGCCGTTGCAGACGTCCTCGTCGACGCCGTACTTCACGCGCACGACGCGCTCGCCCTTCTTCAGCAGGCTGGCGAGCCAGGGCTTGATGCGGCGCTGCCGCTCCAGCTGGCATTCGCCCTCCGCGACGATCACCTTCAGGCCGTCGAAGTCGCTGGTGAAGGCCTCGACCAGGGTGTTGCGCACGGTGTCCACGTCGTAGGTGGTGACGGTGCGCATCCACTGGACGCCCAGCCCCGTCAGCGCGGCCTCGATGGTCTGGTTGGTGTGGACGATGCTCGCGCCCTTGTCGCTGGCCTCGAACTTCACGTCCTCGTGCGGCGTGGAGATGATCTCCTGGGTGCCGGTGGCGGAGGTGTAGCCGTTCTTGAAGATCACCAGCACCGCGTCGTCGCCGTTGAACAGGGCGCTCTGCACCCCGGTCAGCAGGCCGTTGTGCCAGAAGCCGCCGTCGCCCATGACGGCCAGCGTGCGCCGCTGCATCACCGGCGAGACGCCGGCGCGCGATGCGAGCGACATGCCGTAGCCCAGGATCGAGTGGCCCATGGAGAAGGGCTCGAAGGTGCCGAAGGCATGGCAGCCGATGTCGGCGGCGATGTGCACGTTGCCGATCTGCTGCTGCGCGAGCTTCAGCGCCGAGAACACCGGCCGCTCCGGGCAGCCGATGCAGAAGCCCGGCGGGCGGATCGGCAGCGGCTTCGCGAGCGCCGCGGCCGCGGCCTTGCGGCGCTCGGCGTTGCCGGCGAGCCAGCGGCGGGCTTCCTCGGTCGCCGGGCCCGGCAGGTAGCTGGCCGTGAACTGGGTCAGGCCGCCGGCGAGCACTTCCACCGTGTACTCGCCGCCGGAGGGCAGCAGGTCCTTGCCGTGCAGCTTCGTCTGGATGTCGCGCCGGCGCAGCAGGGTGGCGATCTCCTGCTCGATGAATTCCGGCTGGCCTTCCTCCACCACCAGCACCGCGCGCTTGCCGACGCAGAAGTCGGCGACCTGCTCCGGCACCAGCGGGTACGCGACGTTCAGGCACAGGATGGGGAGGTCGCTGGCGCCGAAGGCGTCGGCCAGGCCCAGCTGCTGCAGGCTGCGGATCAGCGCGTTGTAAAGGCCGCCCTGGACGATGATGCCGAGGTCCCGGTGCTTGCCGTCGAACAGCTCGTTGAGCCCGTGCTCCAGGATGTACCTGCGCGCGGCCGGCAGGCGCTGCTCGCCCTTGAGCTTTTCCTGGCGGAAGGTCACCGGCGGGTGCGCCAGCTTCATGTAGTCGAAGCCGGCCGGGTTCTCCAGCAGCGCGCGGGTCGAAACCGCCGGCTTCACGTTGTCCTTGGCCTCGAAGCTGCCGCGCACGTGGCAGGCGCGGATGCGCAGCTCCAGGATGGCCGGCATGTTCGAGGCCTCGGAGAGGCGGAAGCCTCCTTCCACCATGCGCGTCATCACGCCCAGGTCCGGGCGCGGGTCCAGCAGGCACATGCTGGACTTGAGCGCGAAGGCATGGGTGCGTTCCTGGATCACCGAGGCGCCCTCGCCGTAGTCCTCGCCGACGACGATCAGCGCGCCGCCGGTCACGCCGGGCGAGCTCAGGTTGGACAGGGCGTCGGCCGCGACGTTGGTGCCGACGATGGATTTCCAGGTGACGGCGCCGCGCAGCGGGTAGTGGATGGAGGCACCCAGCATCGCGGCGGCGGAGGCTTCGTTGGAACAGGCCTCCACATGCACGCCGAGCTCGTCCATGTAGCCCTTGGCCTGCACCATCACGTCGAGCAGGTGCGACACGGGCGCGCCCTGGTAGCCGCCGACGTAGGCGACACCGGACTGCAGCAGCGCCTTGGTGATCGCGAGAATGCCCTCGCCGTGGAACGTGTCGCCCGCGCCCAGGCGCAGCGACTCGATCTCCTTGCTGAACGAAACTTCCAAAGCCTTGTCTCCCCGGCAGAACGGCGCAGTGTCGGCCAAGGGATTCCATAGATCAATCCAATGAGGCAACTATGAGATATGCTTCATCCGCATGATGGAAGCCCGCCTGCCGCGGACGCCCGCCGCCATGGGTGACCGGTCCCGCACGCGTGCGCCCGTTCCCTTCCCGCCCCATTCCCAGGCATGCAACTCAAGGACATCGACCTCAACCTGCTGCGGCTGTTCGACGCCGTCCACCGCACCGGCAACGTCAGCCGCGCCGCGGAACTGCTCGACCTGACGCAGCCGGCCGCCAGCCAGGGCCTGAGCCGCCTGCGCGTGCTGCTGCAGGACCCGCTGTTCATGCGCAAGGCGGGCGGGGTGCAGCCCACGCCCAAGGCGCGGCGGCTGGCCGACCCGGTGCGGCAGGCGCTGGCCACGCTGGAGCAGGCCCTGGGCGAATCGGCGGGCTTCGACCCGGCGCACTCCAGCCGCACCTTCCAGATCCACATGAGCGACATCGGCGAGGGCCGCTTCCTGCCGCCGCTGATGGCCGCCCTGCGCGAGCGGGCGCCCGGCGTGCGGGTGCAGACCCGGCCGGTGCCGCGCGAGCAGGTGATGGAGGCGCTGGACGCCGGGCGCATCGACTTCGCCTTCGGCTTCCTGCCCACGGTCAAGGACAGCCAGCGCTCGCGCCTGCTGGAGGACCGCTACGTGGTGCTGCTGCGCAAGGGCCACCCGTTCACGCGCAGGCGCCGTACCGGCAGCGCGCTGCTGCAGGCCCTGCGCGAGCTGGAGTTCGTGGCGGTGCGCTCCCACGCGGACACGCTGCGCATCTTGCAGCAGGTGCAGCTGGAGGACCGCCTGCGGCTGGTCACCGAGCATTTCATGGTGCTGCCCTCGATCGTGATGGCCACCGAC
>JAGWTH010000006.1 GCA_028868995.1 Burkholderiales bacterium
AATGGCAAAAGGTAAGTTCGAGCGGACCAAGCCGCACGTCAACGTGGGCACCATCGGCCACGTGGACCATGGCAAGACGACCCTGACGGCGGCGATCACGACCGTGCTGTCGACCAAGTTCGGCGGCGAGGCCAAGGCCTACGACCAGATCGATGCGGCGCCCGAAGAGAAGGCGCGCGGCATCACGATCAACACCGCGCACGTGGAATACGAGACGCAGAACCGTCACTACGCGCACGTGGACTGCCCCGGCCATGCCGACTACGTCAAGAACATGATCACCGGTGCCGCCCAGATGGACGGCGCCATCCTGGTGGTGTCGGCGGCCGACGGCCCGATGCCCCAGACGCGCGAGCACATCCTGCTGGCGCGCCAGGTGGGCGTGCCCTACATCATCGTCTTCCTGAACAAGTGCGACATGGTCGACGACGCCGAGCTGCTGGAGCTCGTCGAGATGGAAGTGCGCGAGCTGCTGAGCAAGTACGACTTCCCCGGCGACGACACCCCGATCATCAAGGGCTCGGCCAAGCTGGCGCTCGAGGGCGACAAGGGCGAGCTGGGCGAGCAGGCCATCATGAAGCTGGCCGAGGCGCTGGACACCTACATCCCCACGCCCGAGCGCGCCATCGACGGCGCCTTCCTGATGCCGGTGGAGGACGTGTTCTCCATCTCCGGGCGCGGCACGGTGGTGACCGGCCGCGTGGAGCGCGGCGTGATCAAGGTCGGCGAGGAAATCGAGATCGTGGGCATCAAGCCCACGCAGAAGACCACCTGCACGGGCGTGGAGATGTTCCGCAAGCTGCTGGACCAGGGCCAGGCCGGCGACAACGTCGGTATCCTGCTGCGCGGCACCAAGCGCGAGGAAGTCGAGCGCGGCCAGGTGCTGTGCAAGCCGGGTTCCATCAAGCCGCACACGCACTTCACCGCCGAGGTGTACGTGCTGAGCAAGGACGAGGGCGGCCGCCACACGCCGTTCTTCAACAACTACCGCCCGCAGTTCTACTTCCGCACGACCGACGTGACCGGCTCGATCGAGCTGCCCAAGGACAAGGAAATGGTCATGCCCGGCGACAACGTGACGATCACCGTCAAGCTGATCGCCCCGATCGCCATGGAAGAAGGCCTGCGCTTCGCCATCCGCGAGGGCGGCCGCACCGTCGGCGCCGGCGTCGTCGCCAAGATCATGGAGTGATGGCGATGGCCCAGCAGAAGATCCGCATCCGCCTCAAGGCCTTCGATTACAAGCTGATCGACCAGTCCGCCGCCGAGATCGTCGACACCGCCAAGCGCACCGGCGCCATCGTCAAGGGCCCCGTGCCCCTGCCGACGCGCATGAAGCGCTTCGACATCCTGCGTTCGCCGCACGTCAACAAGTCGAGCCGCGACCAGTTCGAGATCCGCACCCACCAGCGCCTGATGGACATCGTCGACCCGACCGACAAGACGGTCGACGCCCTGATGAAGCTGGATCTGCCGGCCGGCGTGGACGTCGAGATCAAGCTGCAGTAACCCTGCCGCCGCGGTCTCCCCGAAAGGGCCACCTCCGGGTGGCCCTTTCCTTGCTTGGCAAGTTCGCGGGAAGGCTGCTACAATTGCCGGCTTCGCGTGCCTTTCGGGGCGGGCGAAGCCTTTATCAACCCTCTTTCGTATCCCAAACGCGCAGGCCAATTGCAGCAGGCGCGGCGAAAGCAACGGAGTAACAACATGAGTCTGAGCAGCCTCGGGTTGCTGGGCCGCAAGGTGGGCATGATGCGCCTGTTCACCGATGACGGGGATGCCGTTCCCGTCACGGTGCTGGACGTGTCCAACAACCGCGTGACCCAGGTCAAGAACCAGGACAAGGACGGCTACGTGGCGCTGCAGGTCACGTTCGGCCAGCGCCGGGCCTCCCGCGTCACCAAGCCGCTCGCCGGCCACCTCGCCAAGGCGGGTGTCGAGTCCGGTGAAATCATCCGTGAATTCCGCGTCGACGCCGACACCGCGGGCAAGTACGCCCCCGGCAAGACCGTTCCGGTGCAGGACGTGTTCGCCGCCGGCCAGCTGGTCGACGTGCAGGGCACCTCGATCGGCAAGGGCTTCACCGGCACGATCAAGCGCCACAACTTCAGCTCGCAGCGCGCCTCCCACGGCAACTCCCGCTCGCACAACGTCCCCGGCTCCATCTCGATGGCGCAGGACCCGGGCCGCGTGTTCCCGGGCAAGCGCATGTCGGGCCACCTGGGCGACGTCACCACCACCGTGCAGAACCTCGACGTGGTCCGCGTCGACGAGACTCGCGGCCTGCTGATGGTCAAGGGTGCCGTCCCCGGCGCCAAGAACGGCTTCGTGACCGTGCGCCTGGCCGCCAAGGGCCAGCCCAAGCCGGTGGCGCCCGCCGCCGAGAAGGGGAAGAAGTAATGCAACTCGAACTCCTGAACGAGCAGGGCCAGGCCGCGTCCAAGATCGACGCCCCCGAGACCGTGTTCGGCCGCGAATACAACGAAGCGCTGATCCACCAGATCGTGGTGGCCTTCCAGGCCAACGCCCGCCAGGGCACCCGCGCCCAGAAGGACCGCGAGCAGGTCAAGCACTCGACCAAGAAGCCGTTCCGCCAGAAGGGCACGGGCCGCGCCCGCGCCGGCATGACCTCCTCGCCGCTGTGGCGCGGGGGCGGCCGGATCTTCCCGAACAGCCCGGACGAGAACTTCTCCCAGAAGATCAACAAGAAGATGTACCGCGCCGGCATGGCGTCCATCTTCTCCCAGCTGGCCCGCGACGGCCGCCTGGCGGTCGTCGACTCCCTGAAGGTCGACAGCCCCAAGACCAAGCAGCTGGCCGCCAAGTTCAAGGCCATGAACCTGGAGTCGGTGATGGTGATCGCCGATGAAGTCGATGAGAACCTGTACCTGGCCAGCCGCAACCTGGTGAACGTGCTCGTGGTCGAGCCGCGCTACGCCGACCCGGTGAGCCTGGTGCACTACAAGAAAGTGCTCGTCACCAAGGGCGCGATCGAGAAGCTGAAGGAGATGTTCGCATGAGCGCCTCGACTTCCAATGCCGCCAAGAAATTCGACGAAGGCCGCCTGATGCAGGTCCTGGTCGCCCCGATCGTCTCCGAGAAGGCGACGATGGTGGCGGACAAGTCCAACGCGGTGACCTTCAAGGTGCTGCAGGACGCCACCAAGCCCGAGATCAAGGCCGCTGTCGAACTGATGTTCAACGTGCAGGTCAAGGGCGTCTCGGTCGCCAACATCAAGGGCAAGACCAAGCGCTTTGGCCGTTCCGTCGGTCGCCGCGACAACGTGCGCAAGGCGTACGTGACGCTGCAGCCGGGCCAGGAGCTGAACTTCTCCGGGGAGGCCGCTTAATTATGGCAGTCATCAAGATGAAGCCCACCTCGCCCGGCCAGCGCGCCGTGGTGAAGGTGTCGCGCGACCACCTCTACAAGGGTGACCCGTACGCGCCCCTGCTGGAGCCCCAGTTCCAGAAGGCCGGCCGCAACAACAACGGCCACATCACCACCCGCCACAAGGGCGGTGGCCACAAGCACCACTACCGCGTCGTGGACTTCCGTCGCGACAAGGACGGCATCCCCGCCAAGGTGGAGCGCATCGAGTACGACCCGAACCGCACGGCCCACATCGCTCTGCTGGTGTACGCCGACGGCGAGCGCCGCTACATCATCGCCCCCCGCGGCCTGGAAGTCGGCGCGCAGCTGGTCTCCGGCTCCGAGGCGCCGATCCGCGCCGGCAACACGCTGCCGATCCGCAACATCCCGGTGGGCTCGACGATCCACTGCATCGAGCTGCAGGCGGGCAAGGGCGCCCAGATCGCGCGTTCCGCCGGCACCTCCGCGACGCTGCTGGCGCGCGAAGGCACCTACGCCCAGGTCCGCATGCGCTCCGGTGAGGTCCGCAAGATCCACATCGAGTGCCGCGCCACCATCGGCGAGGTCGCCAACGAAGAGCACAGCCTGCGCCAGATCGGCAAGGCCGGCGTCAAGCGCCACATGGGCATCCGCCCGACGGTGCGCGGCGTCGCCATGAACCCGATCGACCACCCGCACGGTGGTGGTGAAGGCCGTACCGGCACCGGCGGCCAGCCGCGCGACCCGTGGGGCAACCTGACCAAGGGTTACCGTACTCGCAACAACAAGCGCACGCAGACGTTCATCGTCTCGCGCCGCAAGAAGTAAGGGGTCCGCAACATGACGCGTTCTCTCAAGAAGGGTCCGTTCGTGGACCACCACCTGGTGGCCAAGGTCGACAAGGCCGTTTCCACCAAGGACAAGAAGCCGATCAAGACCTGGTCGCGCCGCTCGATGATCCTGCCCGATTTCATCGGCCTGACCATCGCCGTGCACAACGGCAAGCAGCACGTTCCGGTCTACATCACTGACCAGATGGTGGGCCACAAGCTGGGCGAGTTCGCCCTGACGCGCACCTTCAAGGGTCACCCCGCCGACAAAAAAGTCGTGAAGAAGTGAGGCTGAGAAATGGCTGAAACCAAAGCAGTTCTCCGCGGCGTGCGCCTGTCCGTCGACAAGGGCCGCCTCGTGGCCGACCTGATCCGCGGCAAGAAGGTGGACCAGGCCCTGAACATCCTGAACTTCACGCAGAAGAAGGGTGCCGTCATCGTCAAGAAGGTGCTGGAGTCCGCGATCGCGAACGCCGAGCACAACGACGGTGTCGACATCGACGAGCTGAAGGTCAAGACGATCTACGTGGAACAAGGCACCGTGCTGAAGCGCTTCACCGCGCGCGCCAAGGGCCGCGGCAACCGCATCAGCAAGGGCACGTGCCACGTGTACGTGACCGTCGGGAACTGAGGAAGACTATGGGACAGAAGATCCATCCGACCGGCTTCCGCCTGGCCGTCACGCGCAACTGGAACAGCCGCTGGTACGCGAACAACCGCGACTTCGGCCACATGCTGGCCGAGGACATCAAGGTCCGCGACTACCTCAAGACCAAGCTGAAGAACGCCGCGGTCTCCCGCGTGCTGATCGAGCGCCCCGCCAAGAACGCCCGCATCACCATCTACTCGGCCCGTCCGGGCGTGGTGATCGGCAAGAAGGGCGAGGACATCGAGAACCTGAAGAAGGAACTCGCGCAGCGCCTGGGCGTGCCGGTGGCGGTCAACATCGAGGAAGTGCGCAAGCCCGAAGTCGATGCCCAGCTGATCGCCGACTCGATCACCCAACAGCTGGAAAAGCGCATCATGTTCCGCCGCGCGATGAAGCGCGCGATGCAGAACGCCATGCGCCTGGGCGCCCAGGGCATCAAGATCATGTCCTCGGGCCGCCTGAACGGCATCGAGATCGCCCGGACCGAGTGGTACCGCGAAGGCCGTGTGCCGCTGCACACCCTGCGCGCCGACATCGACTACGGCTTCTCCGAGGCCAAGACCACCTACGGCGTCATCGGCGTCAAGGTGTGGGTCTACAAGGGCGACACCCTGGGCCGCAGCGACGTGCCGTCCCTGGACAGCACGCCGCGCCCCGAGGGCGAGGAGCGCCGTGGCCCGCGCGGCCCGCGCCGTGACGGCGACCGCCGTGGCGGCCCCGGCGGCGACCGCCGTGGTCCTGGCGTCGGCCGTGGCGGTCCCCGCCGCGACGCCGGTGCGACCAATGTCGCCCCCGCCGAGGGCGGCGACAAGCCCGCTGAAGCAACCGCAGGGGCGGAAGCCCCGAAAACTACCGTTAAGCGTGTTGCCCGCAGCACGCCGGCCAGCAAGAGCTGACCGACGGTAAAGGAGAGTAGAAATGCTGCAACCCGCTCGTCGCAAATATCGCAAAGAGCAAAAGGGCCGTAACACCGGCGTTGCCACCACCGGCAACTCCGTGGCGTTCGGCGACTTCGGCCTGAAGTGCACCGACCGTGGCCGCCTGACGGCCCGCCAGATCGAGGCCGCGCGCCGCGCGATCTCCCGCCACGTGAAGCGCGGCGGCCGCATCTGGATCCGCGTGTTCCCGGACAAGCCGATCTCCCAGAAGCCCGCCGAGGTCCGCATGGGCAACGGCAAGGGCAACCCGGAGTACTACGTGGCCGAGATCCAGCCGGGCAAGGTTGTGTTCGAGATCGTCGGCGTGCCCGAGGAACTCGCGCGCGAAGCGTTCAAGCTGGCCGCCGCCAAGCTGCCGCTGCGCACCACGTTCGTCACCCGCATGATCGGCCAGTAAGAGGAGCAGAGGACCATGACCGCCAAAGCCAAGGATCTCCGTTCCAAGGACGCCGCCGGCCTCGAAGCCGAAGTGAAGAGCCTGCAGAAGGCCCATTTCGGCCTGCGCATGCAGAAGGCCACGCAACAACTCAACAACACCGCCACGCTGCGCTCCACGCGCCGTGACATCGCCCGCGCCAAGACCATCCTGGCGCAAAAGCGTGCGGAATCCGCCAAGTAACCGGGAGTGAACAACATGACGGAAGCCAAAACGTCGCTGAAGCGCACCCTGGTCGGCAAGGTGGTGAGCGACAAGCGTGCCAAGACCGTGACCGTGCTGGTCGAGCGCCGCGTCAAGCACCCGCTGTACGGGAAGATCGTGATCAAGTCGAGCAAGTACCACGCGCACGACGAGAACGGCCAGTACCACATGGGTGACGTGATCGAGATCCAGGAGAGCAAGCCGATCTCCAAGACCAAGAACTGGATCGTGACCCGCCTGGTCGAGAAGGCCGCCGAGGTCTAAACCCTCGCTGTCCTGCAGGCAAATGCGAAACGGCCCACAATCGTGGGCCGTTTTTCTTTTCCCAACCCCAAGAGGAGCACCCCATGATCCAGGTCGGCGACGCAATTCCCGATGTCACCCTGCAGGAATACTCCGAAGTCGAAGGCAATGGCTGCAGCATCGGCCCCAACCCGGTCAAGGTGCGCGACGCCGCCAAGGGCAAGACCATCGCCCTGTTCGCCCTGCCGGGCGCCTTCACTCCCACCTGCTCGGCCAAGCACGTGCCGGGCTACGTGGAGAAGTTCGGCGACCTGAAGGCCGCGGGCATCGACGAGATCTGGTGCGTGAGCGTCAACGACGCCTTCGTGATGGGCGCCTGGGCGCGCGACCAGCAGACCGCCGGCAAGGTGCGCATGCTGGCCGACGGCAGCGGCGACTTCGCCAAGGCCACCGGCCTGACGCTGGACCTCACGGCCCGCGGGATGGGCCTGCGCAGCAACCGCTATTCGATGCTGGTCAAGGACGGCAAGGTGGCTTCCCTGAACGTGGAAGCCCCGGGCAAGTTCGAGGTCAGCGACGCCGGCACGATGCTGGCGCAGGCCAGGGCCTGAGCCCCCACCCCAACCCTCCCCCGGCCGGGGAGGGAGCAGGAGTTCAGCCCCGGCTGCTCAAGGGCGCCGGGGCGCTGTTCCAGAGGTCCGCCTTGAGGTAGTGCGCCCCCGCGATGGGGTTGTGGTAGTAGGGCGGGATGTCCTGGAAGCCGAGGTCCTCGTACAGGGCCCGGGCCGCCTCCATGTCGTCCAGGGTGTCCAGCAGCACGGAGTCATAGCCGCCGCGCCGGGCGGCATCCATCACCGCTTCCGCCAGCTGCCGGCCGAGGCCGAAACCGCGGAATGCCTTGCGCACGTACAGCCGCTTCATCTCCGCCGCGTTCGGGTAGTCGGCGTTGTCCAGCGGACGCAGCGCGCAGCAGCCGGCCAGAGCGCCGTCCACGCGCGCGAGGAACAGGGCGCCGCGCGGAGCGGCGTAGTCGCCCGGCAGCGCCGCGAGCTCCCGCTCGAAGCCCTGGAAGCACAGGTCGACGCCGAGCCCCTCGGCGTATTCCCGGAAGATCGCGCGCGCTTCCTCGAAGTCCTGCGGCGTGTCGGGAGCGGTCAGTTCGATCCGGGGCAATGGGGCGGAGTCCAAGGTCCTGGGAGCGAGTCCATGGGGCGACGATCTTAGCGCGTCGCGCCCGGCGTACGGCGACTTCAGCCGCCCAGACTTGCGACCCAGGCCAGGAGGGCGCCGCAGCCCGCCAGCACCGCCAGTGCCACCGCTCTCGAGACGGCGTCGTCGCGCGAGGACTTGGCCGGCGCGTCCAGTTCCTTGTCGCCCGCGAGCATGGGGCGCACCAGGTTCTGCCGCTTCTTCACCAGGTAGAAGAGCACCGCCGCCACGTGCAGCGCCACCAGCGCCACGATCAGCCACTGGCCGACCTCCTTGTGGTACCAGGTCGCCTTGAGCCCGGTGCCGTTGCTCACGAAGCGGTTGAGCGGGCCGGTGAAGGCGATCTCGTCGTCGCTCACCAGTCCGGTCCCCACCTGCGCTGCGAGCAGCAGGAGCATCGCGAACACCGAGCCCGCGCCCAGCGGGTTGTGCCCGACCAGGTGGTCGGGATGGCTGCGCCCGCCCAGGTAGCGCATCACGCTCGAAGGCCCGTAGAAGAAGGTGCGAAACTGAGACCAGTGGCCGCCGATGAAGCCCCAGACGATGCGAAAGAGCAGCAGGGTGCCCACGGCGTAGCCCAGTCGGGCGTGCCACTGCATCGTGTCCCCGCCGATGTATCCCGTGACCACCAGCCCGATCACGCAACAAACGAGTAACCAATGGAATAAACGCGTGGGCAGGTCCCAGACGCGGACTCGGTGAGCCATGGAGGATCCTTCTTCTCTTCGTGTTGCGAAATTCGCCCGCGCGAACGTGCTGGCCCCGCAGAGCTTGGTAGATTCCCTGGCGGGCAAGTTCCCGGCCGGAACTTATTTCGCGCCCGGCACTCAGCCGCATTGCCTTCCCTCACTCAACCAGGAGAAACCACGCATGAAGTTTGCCGTATCCGCCCTCCTCGCGGCCGCCGCCGTCACGCTCGCCGGCCCGGCGTCCGCGCAGTTCGCCAAGCCGGAGACGGCGATCAAGTACCGCCAGAGCGTCATGTTCGTCATGGCCCAGCACTTCGGCCGCATCGGCGCCATGGCCAACGGCAAGGTGCCCTATGACGCCAAGGCGGCGATCGCCAACGCGGAGCTGGTCGCGACGATGGCCAAGCTCCCCTGGCCGGCCTTCGCGACGGACACGGAGAAGCACTCGCACGAGGTCAAGCCGGCGCTGTGGAAGGAGCCCGCGAAGTTCAAGGAGCATGCCGACAAGCTGGAAGAGACCAGCGGCAAGCTGCTGGCCGCGGCCAAGACCGAGAAGCTGGAGGACCTGAAGGCGGCCTTCGGCGAGACCGCGCGCAGTTGCAAGTCCTGCCACGACGCCTACCGCAAGGACTGAGCGGCCGCCGTGCCCCCGGACGGAAAAAGCCCCGCGATGCGGGGCTTTTTCGTGGGGCCGGTGCGGGATCAGGACTCGGCCAGCAGTTTCTCGATCAGCGCGTGCAGCTCGTTGAAGTCCGGCTCGCCGACGTAGCGCTTGACGATCTCGCCCTTCTTGTTCACCAGGTAGGAGGTGGGCGTCAGCTGCACCTCGCCCCAGGCCTGGGCCACGGCGCCGGTGTTGTCGATGGCGACCTCGAAGGGCAGCTTGCGCGTCTGGGTGTAGTTCACCACGTAGCTCGGCGGGTCGTAGCTCATGGCCACGCCGATGTGCTCGTAGCCCTTCGCGTGGTACTGGTCGTAGGTGGAGACCATCTTGGGCATTTCGGCCACGCAGGTGCTGCAGCTGGTCGCCCAGAAGTTGACCAGGGTGACCTTGCCCTTGAAGTCCGCGGTGGTCTTCTTCGAACCGTCCAGCAGGACGAAGGTCGTCTGCGGGGCGGTCGCGGACCGGCCCACCATGAAGAAGGCGCTGGCCGCCACGATCACCGCGGCCGCCGCGCCCAGGATCCATTGCCTGCGGATCGCCATGTGTGCTCTGCCTTCGGCCGCCGGGAGGCAGCCCATGAGCGTTGATTTTCGCCCAGGCGGGAAGTTCCTGCCTGATCCGGGTCAAGCGACCGGTGTCAGGCGCAGGCGGCCAGGAGGGTGGTCAGCTCCGCGGGGGCGCTGACCATGGGGTCGTGGCCGGTGGCCAGCTCCAGCACCCGGGCGCCGCCCCCGCCCTTCCAGGCGCCGTCCCAGAAGTTGGCATCGCGAACGCGCGGACGGATGGAGTCGATGGTGCCCAGGCGCGGGTTGACGCAGTCGATGAAGGTGCGCGGCACGGCGGCCACCTGCTTCGGGTCGAACTGCAGCGGCGCCTGGTAGGTGTGGCCCGGGTGCGGCGTCTGCCGGCGCCGGACCCAGGCGTGGTCCCCGGCCGCCAGCCCGAACACCGCGGGGTCCGGCGGCGGGAAGCTGAAGTCGGGCGAGGCCTGGGCGGCGGCCAGGCGGGCTTCGCGCGTGGCGCTCGCGTGGGTGCTGCTCCAGCTTTCGCCGGGACGGGGCACCACGGCGTCGACGTAGACCAGGTGCTTCAGGCGCCCCGGCATGCGGTCGGCGAGGGCCGTGCCGATCATGCCGGCGTACGAGTGGACCGCCAGCACCACCTGCTGCAGTTCCTCCGCCTCGATCAGGTTCGCCACGTCGGCGATGTGGGTCTCCAGCGTGATCGCCGGCGACATCAGGTGGACCCGCTCGCCCACGCCGGTGAGCGTCGGCGCGAACGCGCGGTGACCCTGCGCGTGCAGGGCATCGACCACCTGCCGCCAGCACCAGCCACCGTGCCAGGCGCCGTGCACCAGAACGAAATCGGCCATCAGATCACCTCCTGCGCGCGCAGCGACGCGATGCGCGCATCATCCCATCCCAGCACCTCGCGCAGCACTTCCTCGGTGTGCTGCCCCAGCAGCGGCGGCGGCAGGTCGGTGCGCACCGGGGTGCCGCCGAGCTTGATCGGGCTGGCCACCAGGTTCATCGGGCCGGCCAGCGGATGCTGCCACTGGTGGACCATGCCCCGCGCGCGCACCTGCGGGTCGGCGAACACCTCGGCCAGGTTGTTGATCGCGCCGCAGGGCACCTTGGCGGCCTCCAGCGCGGCCAGCCAGTCGGCCTTGCCGCGCGATTTCAGAATCGTCTCCAGCAGCGGCACCAGCTCGCCGCGGTTGCGCACGCGGTCCTGGTTCCGGGTGAAGCGCGGGTCGGCGGCGAGCTCGGGCCGCCCGGCGACCTGGCAGAACTTCGCGAACTGCCCGTCGTTGCCCACGGCCAGGATGACGTGGTCCTTGCTCCCGTCGGCGGCCGGAGCGACCTCGAACACCTGGTAGGGCACGATGTTCTGGTGCGCGTTGCCGGCGCGGCCCGGCACCTTGCCGCTCACCAGGTAGTTGGCGCCGAGGTTGGCGAGCATGGCCACCTGCGCATCGAGCAAGGCCATGTCCAGGTGCTGGCCCTCGCCCGTGCGCTCGGCGTGGCGCAGCGCGGCCAGGATGCCGACGCTGGAATACATGCCGGTGAACAGGTCGGCCACCGCGACGCCGACCTTCTGCGGCCCGCCGCCCAGGTCGTCGCGCTCGCCGGTGATGCTCATGAGGCCGCCCATGCCCTGGACCGCGTAGTCGTAGCCGGCGCGCTCGCGGTAGGGCCCGGTCTGGCCGAACCCGGTGACGCTGCAGTACACGATGGCCGGGTTGATCGCCCGGATCGACGCGTAGTCCAGCCCGTAGCGGGCCATGTCGCCGACCTTGAAGTTCTCCACGAACACGTGGCAGTGCCGCGCCAGCTCGCGCACCAGGGCCTGCCCCTCGGGCCGGGCGATGTCGCAGGTCAGCGAGCGCTTGTTGCGGTTGGTCCCCAGGTAGTAGGCGGCCTCGGCCGTGTCCCGGCCCTCGCCGTCCTTCAGGAAGGGCGGGCCCCAGGTTCGGGTGTCGTCGCCCGTGCCGGGGCGTTCGATCTTGATCACGTCCGCGCCCAGGTCGGCCAGGGTCTGGGTGCACCAGGGGCCGGCCAGCACGCGGGAGAGGTCCAGCACGCGGATTCCGTCGAGAGCGTTCATGGGCTCGATTATCGGTTTCCCGATAATGGGGGGCAGCGTCCCGGAAGGGGACGCCCTCCTTCCTCCAGAGATCCCATGTCCCTGCTCGATCGCCGCCAGGCGGTGGTGGTGTTCCTCGCCTTCGCGTTCGCGTACTTCTTCGCCGCCGTGCTGCGCGCCATCACGGCGACGCTGTCGCCCGTGCTCACCGCGGAGTTCCACCTCGCCGCGGGCGACCTCGGCCTGCTGGCCGGCGGCTACTTCCTCGGCTTCGCCCTGATCCAGCTGCCGCTGGGCACCTGGCTGGACCGCCACGGGCCGCTGAAGGTGAACCTACGCTTCGTGGCGCTGGCGGTGGCGGGCTGCGTCGCCTTCGCGGTGGCGCAGAGCTTCGGCTGGCTGCTGGCGGCGCGCGTGCTGTGCGGCGTGGGGGTGAGCTCCTGCCTGATGGCGCCGCTCACGGGCTTCCGCCGCTGGTTCACGCCGGCGGTGCAGCTGCGCACCAACTCCTGGATGCTGATGACGGGTTCGCTGGGCATGGTCGCCTCGACGCTGCCGGTGCAATGGCTGCTGCCGCAGGTGGGCTGGCGGCCGCTGTTCTGGGGCCTGGCGGTGCTCATGGCCCTGTCCATGCTGATCATCGCGTGGCGCGTGCCCGACTGGTCCACCGAGGACGCGACCGGCGGGCCGCGCGGCAGCTACGCGCCGGTGTGGCGGCATCCGTATTTCTGGCAGATGGCGCCGGTGGGCTTCTTCAGCTACGGCGGCATGATCGCCGTGCAGTCGCTGTGGGCCGGGCCCTGGCTCTCGCGCGTGGCGGGCTGGGACCCGGTGGCCGCCGCCGGCGGCCTGTTCACCATCAACCTGTCCATGCTGGCGACCTTCTGGGTCTGGGGCCTGGTGAACCCCTGGCTGCAGCGCCGCGGCATCGTCACCGACCGCCTGATCGCCTGGGGCCTGCCCCTGAGCTTCGTGGCGCTGGGACTGCTGATCGCGCTCGGGCCAGCCGCCGGCGCCGGCGTGCTCGCCTTCTTCTGCGTGAGCAGCACCTTCGTCTCGCTGGCCCAGCCGGCCGTCGGGATGGTGTTCCCCGCCTCGCTGGCGGGCCGGGCCCTGTCGGCGTACAACCTGGTGATCTTCGTCGGGGTGTTCGTGGTCCAGTGGGGCATCGGCCTGCTGGTCGACGCCTTCCGGGCCGCCGGCTGGACCGAGGTGGCGGCCTTCCGGGGCGCCTTCGGTGTCTTCCTCGCCACGAGCATGCTGTCCTACGCCTGGTTCCTGCGGGCCGCAAGCCATAATCACAGGCATCGCCCATGAACGCCATCCTGCTGATCGCCCACGCCCCGCTGGCCAACGCCCTGCGGCAGTGCGCGCTGCACGTGTTCCCCGACTGCGGCAGCACGGTGATGGCGATCGACGTGCAGCCCAACCTGTCGCCGGAGGAGACCCTCGGCGCGGCGCGCATCGCGCTGGACCAGCTCTCCCGCCTGCCGCAGGTCAAGGGGGTGCTGGTGCTCGCCGACATCTTCGGCGCCACGCCCAGCAACGTCGCCCAGAAGCTGGTGGACGGCGTGAGTTCGCGCCTGATCACCGGGGTGAACCTGCCCATGCTGCTGCGCGCGGTGACCTACCGCAACGAGCCGCTGGACGCTCTGGTGTCGCGCGCGGTCACCGGCGGCACGCAGGGCGTCATGCAGGTGGCGATCACCGCGCCGCAGAACCAGGCCCGACGCAACCATGATCAGGAAAAACACGACCATCAGCAATAAGCTGGGACTGCACGCACGCGCCTCCGCCAAGCTCACCAAGCTGGCCGGCAGCTACCCCTGCGAGGTGTGGCTCAGCCGCGGCGAGCGCCGGGTCAACGCCAAGAGCATCATGGGCGTGATGATGCTGGCCGCCGGCATCGGCGCCGAGGTCACGCTGGAGACCAACGGCCAGCGCGAGGAGGAGGCCATGGAGGCCCTGCTGGCGCTGATCGCCGACAAGTTCGGCGAAGGCGAATGAGGTGAGGGACCCGGGATGACCTTCTCGATCCATGGCATCGCCGTCGCCCGCGGGATCGCGATCGGGCGGGCCGTCGTCATGGGGTCCGGCCGGGCCGACGTCGCCCATTACTTCATCGAGCCGGCCCAGGTGCCCGCGGAGATCGAACGCATCCGCGCCGGCCGCAACGCGGTGGTCGACGAGATCCACCGGCTGCAGCAGACCATCGCGGCCATGGGGCCCAAGGAGGCGCCGCACGAGCTGTCGGCGCTGCTGGACGTGCACCTCATGCTGCTGCAGGACGAGGAGCTGATCGCCGGCATCAAGCGCTGGATCTCCGACCGCCTCTACAACGCCGAATGGGCGCTCACCACGCAGCTGGAAGTGCTGTCGCGCCAGTTCGACGAGATGGAGGACGACTACCTGCGCGAGCGCAAGGCCGACCTCGAGCAGGTGGCCGAGCGCATCCTGCGCTACATGAAGGGCATGGGCTCGCCGGTGGCGCAGCCGCCGGCGCCCAGGCGAAAGACCGCGCAGGACCTGCTGCTGGACGACAGCGTCGACGTGCCGCTGGTGCTGGTGGCGCACGACCTCTCGCCCGCGGACATGCTGCAGTTCAAGCAGAGCGTGTTCGCCGGCTTCGTCACCGACGTGGGCGGCAAGACCTCGCACACCGCCATCGTGGCGCGCAGCCTCGACATCCCGGCGGTGGTGGGCGCGCGCTCGGCCAGCGGCCTGGTCCGCCAGGACGACTGGGTGGTCATCGACGGCGACGCCGGAGTGATGATCGTCGACCCCTCGCCCATCATCCTGGCGGAGTACGGCTTCAAGCAGCGGCAGGCGGAGCTGGAGCGCGGCCGGCTCAACCGCCTGCGCCACACGCCGGCGGTCACGCTGGACGGCCAGAAGGTGGAGCTGCTCGCCAACATCGAACTGCCCGACGACGCCGACGCCGCGCTGCAGGCCGGCGCCGTGGGCGTGGGCCTGTTCCGCAGCGAGTTCCTGTTCATGGGCCGCCACGGCGACATGCCCGACGAGGAGGAACAATACCTCGCCTACCGGCGCGCGGTGGAAGGCATGCAGGGCCTGCCCGTGACCATCCGCACGCTGGACGTCGGCGCCGACAAGCCCCTGGACGAGCTCGCGCGCGACGCGGCGCACCTGAACCCCGCCCTGGGCCTGCGCGCGATCCGCTGGAGCCTGGCGGAGCCGGAGATGTTCCGCACCCAGCTGCGCGCCATCCTGCGGGCGGCGGCGCACGGGCGGGTGAACCTGCTGGTGCCCATGATCGCGCACGCCAGCGAGATCCGGCAGACGCTGTCGCTGATCGACTTCGCGCGCGCCGAACTGGATAACCGCGGCGAGGCCTACGGCCAGGTGCCGGTGGGCGCGATGATCGAGATCCCGGCGGCGGCGCTGTCCCTGCGCACCTTCCTCAGGTACTTCGACTTCCTGTCCATCGGGACCAACGACCTGATCCAGTACACGCTGGCCATCGACCGGGCCGACGAATCGGTGGCGCACCTGTACGACCCGGCCCATCCCGCGGTGCTGCGCCTGGTCGCCGACACGATCGCCGAATGCCGGCGCCAGGGCAAGCCGATCAGCGTGTGCGGCGAGATGGCGGGCGACACGCAGTTCACCCGCCTGCTGCTGGGCCTCGGCCTGCGCAGCTTCTCGATGCACCCGGCGCAGATCCTCGCGGTCAAGCAGGAGGTGCTGCGCGCCGACGTGGGCCGGCTCGAGGCCTGGGCGCGCGAAGTCGTGGAGTCGGACGAGCCGGCCGGGCGGCTCGGCGCGGGATAGCGTCCGTCAACGTGCCCGCGTCCCCACGACGGCGGCGCCGATGATCAGCGCCGCGGCCAGCGCGATCGCGCCGGTGAAGGGGCGGCCGGTGACCAGCACCAGCAGGCTGGTGGAGGCGAGCGGCGTGAGGTAGCTGAGGATGCCGATGTGGCGCGCGTCGCCGGCCTTCAGCGCCTTGTCCCACAGGAAGAAGGCCGCGCCCAGCGGACCCAGGCCCATCAGGGCCAGCAGCAGCCAGTCACGCCCGCCGAGCGCCGGCGTCGGCTCCAGCAGGACGTGGCAGGCGAGCGACAGCAGGCCCGACACCAGGCCGAACAGGCCGATGGCCGCCGTGGGGAAGGCCGGCACACGCCGCGTCCACAGCGAGTAGCTGGCCCAGATGAAGGCCGACCCCAGGGCGGGCAGGTAGCCCCAGGACCAGGCGCCGCTGGCGCCGCCCCCGCCCAGGATCGCGATCGCCGCGCCGGCGAATCCCGCCAGCGCCGCCAGCACGTGCGCGGCCTTCAGCCGCAGGCCGGGCAGGAACACCGGCGCCAGCACCACGATGAACAGCGGCCAGAGGTAGTTGACCAGGTTGGCCTCCACCGGCGGCGCCATGCGCAGCGCGATGAACAGCAGGAAGTGGAAGCCGAACAGCCCGTAGACGCCCAGCGCCAGGGTGCGCGGCGGCACGCGCCACTGGCGCGCGAGCGGCCAGGCCGGCACGCTGCCGATCAGGAGGGCGATGCCCGTGAGCAGGAAGGGCGGCACGTGCTTCAAGGCCACGCCCAGCGAGGCCAGGCAGGCCCACAGGGCGATGGCGCCGAGCGCGTAGAGGTTGGGGTGCATGGCGCGCGAGGATACCCGCGCGCGGATCACGTCACGCGCCGACGGGCACGCCGGCGGCATGCGCCTGCTGGTCGGCGTGGTAGGAGCTGCGCACCATCGCGCCGACGGCTGCGTGGGTGAAGCCCATCTCGTAGGCCTTCTGCTCGAACATCCGGAAGGTGTCCGGGTGCACGTAGCGGCGCACCGGCAGGTGCGAGTTGGACGGAGCGAGGTACTGGCCGATGGTCAGCATGTCGATGTCGTGGGCGCGCATGTCGCGCATCACCTCGAGGATTTCCTCGTCGGTCTCGCCCAGGCCCACCATCAGGCCGCTCTTGGTCGGCACCTTCGGGTGCAGGGCCTTGAACTTCTTCAGCAGGTTCAGGCTGAAGCGGTAGTCGGAGCCCGGCCGCGCTTCCCGGTACAGGCGCGGGATGGTCTCCAGGTTGTGGTTCATCACGTCCGGCGGCGCCGCCTTCAGGATCTCCAGCGCGCGGTCGTCGCGACCGCGGAAGTCGGGCACCAGGACCTCGATGGTGGTCTGCGGCGACAGCTCGCGGGTCTTGCGGATGCACTCGACGAAATGGCCGGCGCCGCCGTCGCGCAGGTCGTCGCGGTCGACGCTGGTGATCACCACGTACTTCAGCCGCAGCGCCGCGATGGTCTTCGCCAGGTTCTCCGGTTCGTTCGCGTCCAGCGGGTCGGGGCGGCCGTGGCCCACGTCGCAGAACGGGCAGCGGCGGGTGCACTTGTCGCCCATGATCATGAAGGTCGCCGTGCCCTTGCCGAAGCATTCGCCGATGTTGGGGCAGGAGGCTTCCTCGCAGACCGTGTGCAGCTTGTGCTCGCGCAGGATCTGCTTGATTTCGTAAAAGCGGGAGCTGGCCGAGCCCGCCTTCACGCGGATCCACTCGGGCTTCTTCAGGACCTCGCCGGGCTCCACTTTCACCGGGATGCGCGAGAGCTTGGCCGCGGCCTTCTGCTTGGCGCCGGCCTGGTAGTCCTCGACGGATTGCGCCTCGCGCACGATGTGGGTGGAGCTCATGGGTTCCGAACCTTTCGCCGAGCCGCCTCAAGAAAGGTTCGCGCCCCCTCGGGGGGCAGAGAGCGATAGCGAACGTGGGGGCTCATCTTGTTTCAGGGGGCCAGCAGCGCCTCGAGCTTGTGGCCCAGGCGGGCGGCGGCCTCGTTCCAGGTGGTGGAAACGCCGATTGTAGAAAGGTCGACCGTCGTGAGGCCTGCGTAACCGCAAGGGTTGATCCGTTCGAAGGGTTGCAGGTCCATCGCCACGTTGAGCGCCAGGCCGTGGTAGGTGCAGTGGCGGCTCACCTTGATGCCCAGGGCGGCGATCTTGCCGAGGCCGGTGAAGTCGATCGCTGCGGCGCCCCCGCCGGAAGGCGACAGGCGGGCATGCGAGAAGGGGTCGTCGAGGCGCACGTAGATGCCCGGTGCGCCGCGCACGCGGTGGCCGGTCACGCCGTAGTCGGCCAGGGTGCGGATCACCGCCTCCTCCAGCCGGTACACGTACTCCTTGACGAAGTAGCCCGCGAGCTGCAGGTCCAGCAGCGGATAGGCCACCACCTGGCCGGGGCCGTGGTAGGTGACCTGGCCGCCGCGGTTGGTGGGGACCACGGGAATCGCGCCCGGTGCGAGCAGGTGGTCCGCCTTGCCGGCCAGCCCCTGCGTGAACACCGGCGGGTGCTCGCACAGCCACAGTTCGTCGGGCGTGTCCGGGGTGCGGCCCTGCGTGAAGGCCGCCATGGCCTGGTACGTGGGCAGGTACTCGACCCGCCCCAATACCTTCACCAGCATTTACAGCACGACCTTCACCATGGGGTGCGAGGTCAGCGCCCGGTAGAGGTCGTCGAGCTGTTGCCGGCTCGTCGCCGTCACCGTGATGGTGATGCCCAGGTAGTTGCCCTTGGAGCTGTTGCGCAGCTCCACGGTGCCCGCATCGAAGCCCGGGTCGAAACGCCTGGCGATCTGCGTCACCGCATGCACGAAGCCGTCCACCTTTGCGCCCATCACCTTGATGGGGAACTGCGACGGGTACTCGATCAGGGTTTCCTGGCCGGGGGAGGTCGTGAGGGTCCTGGGCGGATGGATCGAAGCGGACATCAGGTTCCTTGCAGTTTGGCTTGCTGGTAGCCGGCGAACAGCTTGTCGTAGATGGGGCCCGGCCGGCCGTTTCCAACTGGCTTTCCGTCCAGCACCGTGCAGGCCAGCACTTCCTTGGTGGCGGAGCTGAGCAGGATCTCGTCGGCCGCCAGCACCTCCGCGCGGGACACCCGGCGCAGCTCGAAGGGGATGCCCTGGGCGCGGCAGAGCTCCTCCAGCAGGCCGTAGCGGATGCCTTCGAGCACCAGGTTGTCCTTGGGCGGGCCCAGGACCACGCCGTCGCGCACCACCCACACGTTGGAGGCAGCCGCCTCGCTCAGGAAGCCGTCGCGGAACATGACCGTCTCGACGGCGCCCGCGTCGGCGCTGACCTGGCGCGCCAGCACGGCGCCCGCCAGGCTGGTGCTCTTGATGTGGGCCATCTTCCAGCGGAAGTCGTCGGCGGTGACGCACATGACGCCCTTGGCACGTTCCTCCGCGGAGTACAGGGCCATGCGGTTCACCATGCCGAACACGGTGGGCGTCAGGCCCGGCAGCATCACGTGGTCGCGCATCGCCACGCCACGCGTGACCTGCAGGTACACGAGCTGGTGGGTGGCCTCGGGGGCCTGGCCGACGTGCTTCGCATAGGCCGCGACCAGCCGGTCCACCAGCGCGCGCCAGCCGGCGCGGTCCAGGGGGTTGGGGATGCGCAGCTCGCCCAGGCTGCGCTCCAGCCGCCCCATGTGCTCCTGGAAGCGGAACGGCCGGCCCCCGTACACCGGCACGACCTCGTAGATGCCGTCGCCGAAGATGAAGCCGCGGTCGAGCACGCTCACCTTCGCCTGGTCCAGGGTGGTGAACTCGCCGTCGAGGTAGCAGGGCAGGTCGGGGAGGTTCGCTTTCATGCGCCGATTGTCCTCGCTTCCGCGCGCGGACGGGTCAGCGCCACAGGAGGACCGCGGCGATGGCCAGCCAGCCCAGGACGAAGTTGAACTTCACCAGGGCCGCGATCTGGTTCATGCGCCGGCCGCCCTCCGGCCAGTCCTGCGCGGCGACCGCGCGCTGCGCCCGCCGCCAGGGCGCGAAGAAGAGGTGGCCGAACACCAGCATCATCAGCACGCCCAGGCCCGCCATCGCATGCCAGCCGCGCGGCGCCTGGGCCGCGGGCAGCGCCAGCAGCAGGGGCAGGCCCGTGAGCAGCAGCACGGCGATGTTGGCCGCCACCACCGCGAAGAAGCGCCGCAGCACCTGCACCATGAGGGGCAGGCGTTGCTGCGGCGGCTGCAGCGCGTGCAGCGCGGGCCGCAGGGCGAACAGCACGAAGGCCATGCCGCCCATCCAGAGGACGGCGGCGGCCAGGTGCAGGAAGACGAGCAGGTTGTGCATGGGCTCTCCCGTGGGCGATGCCGCGGATTGTGCGTCCCGTCCGCCTGCCCTGTCGCCCGCGGGGTCGGCGCCGGCGCCGGGGCTGGCGGGGGGCTGTCCGTTTCTTCTTATAATGGGAGGCTTTCCTACGGTTTCAGGACGTGACGTGGCGGCCAATCCAAGCAAAACAATCGCCCCGCTGCCTGAAGAGCCCGAGGAGGCCTCCTCCGTCCAGCCGCTGAGCGCCGAAGAGGCGCGGCGGGTGCGCGAGCTGAATCCGCCGCTTTCGCCGTGGCGGGTGGTGGCGGGGCAGGCCGCGGTGGGCCTGGCGGCGGCGCTGCTGGGCTGGGGGTTCACGGGGAAGCAAAGTGTCGGATGGTCCGTCGGATACGGGGCTCTGGCCGTGTTGGTGCCCGCAGCGGTGTTCGCGCGGGGGCTGACGGGGAGGTTTGCATCGCTCAATGCAGGATCGGCCGCGGTCGGGTTCCTGCTATGGGAGATGGTGAAGATCGCCTTGACGTTCGCCATGCTGGTGGCGGCGCCGAGGCTGGTGGTGGGGCTGAGCTGGCCGGCTTTGCTGGTCGGCCTGGTCCTCGCGATGAAGGTTTACTGGGTCGCCCTGGCGTTCGCGCCGCGGCCCAAGACGAAATCGAACTGAAAGAAACATGGCTGCTGAAAGCGCTGTCGCGGAACACGGTCCGACCGCCGGTGAATACATCGTTCACCACCTGACCTTCCTGCAGAACCACACGCCCAGGAACGTCGTCGATTTCTCCGTCTTCAACTACGACTCCCTGTTCTGGGCCACCCTGCTGGGTGTCGTCGCCTGCTTCTTCATGTGGCGCGCTGCGCGCGCCGCGACTTCCGGCGTGCCGGGCCGCTTCCAGGCCGCCGTGGAGATCCTGGTGGAGATGGTGGAGTCCCAGGCCAAGGGCATCGTCCACAACGCCACCAGCCGCAAGTTCGTCTCCCCGCTGGCGCTGACCGTGTTCGTCTGGATCTTCCTGATGAACGCCATGGACCTGCTGCCGGTGGACCTGCTGCCCTGGATCTGGAAACACGTCTACGGCGCCGCCGGCCACGACCCCGAGCATGCCTACATGCGCGTGGTGCCGACGGCCGACCTGTCCATGACCATGGGCCTGTCGGTGTCGGTGCTGCTGATCTGCCTGTACTACAACGTGAGGATCAAGGGCCTGGGCGGCTGGGTGCACGAGCTGTTCACCGCCCCCTTCGGCGCCCACCCGCTGCTGTGGCCGTTCAACTTCCTGATGCAGATCATCGAGTTCGTCGCCAAGACCATCTCCCACGGCATGCGACTGTTCGGCAACATGTACGCCGGCGAGCTGATCTTCCTGCTGATCGCCCTGATGGGTGGTGCCTTCTCGCTGACGGCCACCGGCATCGGCCTGGCCATCGGCCACATCATCGCGGGCTCCGCCTGGGCGATCTTCCACATCCTGATCATCACGCTGCAGGCGTTCGTGTTCATGATGCTGACCCTCGTCTACATCGGCCAGGCCCACGACGCCCACTGATCCGGGCGCGTCACCTCGCGCTTTTCCCTTTACCTTTTTCTCGTCAACCCAAGTCCTTAGGAGCAATCATGGAAGTTATCAGCTTTGTCGCCCTGGCCGCCGGCCTGATCATCGGTCTGGGTGCCATCGGCGCCTGTATCGGTATCGGCATCATGGGTAGCAAGTACCTGGAATCCGCCGCCCGCCAGCCCGAGCTGATGAACGAACTGCAGACCAAGATGTTCCTGCTGGCCGGCCTGATCGACGCCGCGTTCATCATCGGCACCGGTATCGCCCTGTGGTTCGCCACCGCCAACCCGTTCCTGGGCCAGCTGGCCAACCTGCCGAAGTAATTCCTTCCATCCTTTTCGGTCCAACCCTTCCCGTGCGCGACTTCAGCGGCGGGAGCAAAGGATGAAAAAGTGAGCATCACCGGTACCCTCATCATTCAGATCATCGTCTTCCTGATCCTGGTCGGGTTCACGATGAAGTTCGTGTGGCCGCCGATCGCCGCCGCGCTCGACGAGCGCGCGAAGAAGATCGCCGATGGCCTGGCCGCCGCCGACAAGGCGAAGGCCGAGCTGAGCGCCGCCGACAAGAAGGTGGAGCAGGAACTGGCCAAGACTCGCAGCGAAACCGCCGCCCTGCTGGCCGATGCCGAGCGCCGCGCGCAGGCGATCGTCGAGGAGGCCAAGGGCCGTGCCACGGAAGAGGCCAACAGGATCATCGCCGCCGCCCGCACCGAGGCCGAGCAGCAGGCCGTGAAGGCCCGCGACGCGCTGCGCGACCAGGTCGCCGCGCTGGCCGTCAAGGGCGCCGAGCAGATCCTGCGCAAGGAAGTGAACGCCTCCGTGCACGCCGACCTGCTCAAGCGCCTGCAGACCGAGCTGTAAGAGGAAAGACTGGCCATGGCTGAACTCGCCACCATCGCCCGCCCGTACGCCGAGGCGCTGTTCCAGGTCGCCGAGAAGGACCTGGAAGGCACCTCGCAGTGGCTGGACGCGCTCGCCGCCGTGGCGGGCAACGCCCAGCTGCTGCAGTTCGCGGACAACCCCAAGGTCGGCAACCAGCAGGTGTACGACGTCCTCACCGGCGTCGCGCGCGTGCAGCTGCCCGCCGCGGGCCAGAACTTCCTGCGCACGGTCATCGAGAACGGCCGCCTGGCCGCGCTGCCCGAGGTCGCCCACCAGTTCCGCGAAATGAAGAACGCCCGCAGCGGCGCCTCCGACGCGGTGGTGTACAGCGCCTTTCCCATCGCCGGCGATCAGCTGGGCGCCGTCGCCCAGGCGCTGGAGAAGCGGTTCGGCCGCAAGCTCAACCTGACCGTACAGGAAGACCCGTCCCTCATCGGCGGCATCCGCGTGGTGGTGGGCGACGAGGTGCTCGACACCTCGGTGAAGGCCCGCCTGGAACAAATGAAAGTCGCGCTGACGGCCTGACCGCCGTCCCGCTCACAAGGACAAGGAACGAGTCATGCAGCTCAATCCCGCTGAAATTTCCGAACTGATCAAGAGCCGGATCGAAGGCCTGGCCGCCAGCGCCGACATCCGCAACCAGGGCACGGTGATCTCCGTGACCGACGGCATCGTCCGCATCCACGGCCTGTCCGACGCGATGGCCGGCGAAATGCTGGAGTTCAAGCCGACCGCCGACGGCACCCCGACCTTCGGCCTGGCCCTGAACCTCGAGCGCGACTCCGTCGGCGCGGTGATCCTGGGCGAGTACGAGCACATCTCCGAGGGCGACACCGTCAAGTGCACGGGCCGCATTCTCGAAGTGCCCGTCGGCCCGGAACTCGTCGGCCGCGTGGTGAACGCCCTGGGCCAGCCCATCGACGGCAAGGGCCCGATCAACGCCAAGATGACGGACGTGATCGAGAAGGTCGCGCCGGGCGTGATCGCGCGCAAGTCCGTGGACCAGCCGGTGCAGACCGGCCTGAAGGCCATCGACTCCATGGTGCCGATCGGCCGCGGCCAGCGCGAGCTGATCATCGGCGACCGCCAGACCGGCAAGTCCGCGGTGGCCGTCGACACCATCATCAACCAGAAGGGTCAGAACATGACCTGCGTGTACGTCGCCATCGGGCAGAAGGCGTCCACGATCAAGAACCTGGTGCGTGCGCTCGAGGCGAACGGCGCGATGGAATACACCATCGTCGTGGCCGCCACGGCCTCCGAATCGGCCGCCATGCAGTACGTCTCCGCGTACTCGGGCTGCACGATGGGCGAGTACTTCCGCGACCGCGGCCAGGACGCCCTGATCATCTATGACGACCTGTCCAAGCAGGCCGTCGCCTACCGCCAGGTGTCGCTGCTGCTGCGCCGCCCGCCGGGCCGCGAAGCCTACCCCGGCGACGTGTTCTACCTGCACTCCCGCCTGCTGGAGCGCGCCGCGCGCGTGAACGCCGACTACGTCGAGGCGTTCACCAAGGGCGAGGTGAAGGGCAAGACCGGTTCGCTGACCGCCCTGCCGATCATCGAGACGCAGGCCGGTGACGTGTCCGCCTTCGTGCCGACCAACGTGATCTCGATCACCGACGGCCAGATCTTCCTGGAAACCAACCTGTTCAACGCCGGCATCCGTCCCGCCATCAACGCGGGTATCTCGGTGTCGCGCGTGGGCGGTGCCGCCCAGACCAAGCTGATCAAGTCGCTGTCCGGCGGCATCCGTACCGACCTGGCCCAGTACCGTGAGCTGGCCGCGTTCGCGCAGTTCGCCTCCGACCTCGACGCCGCCACCCGCAAGCAGCTGGACCGCGGCGCCCGCGTGACCGAGCTGCTGAAGCAGCCGCAATACAGCCCGCTGCCCATCTCGCTGATGGCTGCTTCGCTGTTCGCGGTGAACAAGGGCTACTTCGACGACATCGAGGTCAAGAAGGTGCTGGCCTTCGAATCCGGCCTGCACGGCTGGCTGAAGGACAAGCACGCGGCGCTGCTCGCCAAGCTGGAAACCAACAAGGCCATGGACAAGGACGCCGAGGCCGAGATGGTGAGCGCGATCGAAGCGTTCAAGAAGACCTTCGCTTAAAGCCAACGCTCAAGGAAGACGGCAATGGCTGCAGGCAAGGAAATTCGCGGCAAGATCAAGTCGGTGGAGAACACCAAGAAGATCACCAAGGCCATGGAGATGGTTGCCGCGTCCAAGATGCGCAAGGCGCAGGACCGCATGCGCGCGGCCCGGCCTTACAGCGACAAGGTGCGCAACATCGCCGCCAACCTCGGCAAGGCCAACCCCGAGTACACCCACCCCTTCATGAAGCACAACGACGTGAAGGCGGCGGGGGTGATCGTGGTCTCGACCGACAAGGGCCTGTGCGGCGGCCTCAACACCAACGTGCTGCGCGCGGTCACGCAGAAGCTGCGCGAGCTGCAGGCGGCGGGCCAGAGCATCCAGACGGTGGCGATCGGCAACAAGGGCCTGGGCTTCCTCAACCGCATCGGCGCGCAGGTGGTCTCGCATGTCACCCAGCTGGGCGACACGCCGCACCTCGAGCGCCTGATCGGCCCGGTGAAGGTGCTGCTGGACCAGTACGCCCAGGGCAAGCTGAACGCCGTGTACCTCTCGTACACGAAGTTCATCAACACCATGCGGCAGGAGCCGGTGGTGGAGCAGCTGCTGCCCCTGTCCTCCGACCGCATGGCGGAGCAAGCCAAGGCGGCCGGCGAGCACGGCTGGGACTACATCTACGAGCCGGACGCGAAGACGGTGATCGACGAGCTGCTGGTCCGCTACGTCGAGGCGCTGGTGTACCAGGCGGTGGCCGAGAACATGGCCTCCGAGCAGTCCGCCCGCATGGTGGCCATGAAGGCCGCGACGGACAACGCCGGCAACCTGATCAACGAGCTCAAGCTGGTCTACAACAAGACGCGCCAGGCCGCGATCACGAAGGAACTTTCGGAGATCGTGTCCGGGGCGGCTGCGGTTTAAATATACGGAGAGCGAACAATGGCTCAAATCGAAGGAAAGATCGTTCAGTGCATCGGCGCCGTGGTCGACGTCGAGTTTCCGCGCGAGCACATGCCCCGCGTGTACGACGCGCTGAAGATGGAAGGCTCCGCGCTGACGCTGGAAGTGCAGCAGCAGCTGGGTGACGGCGTGGTGCGGACCATCGCGCTGGGTTCCACCGACGGCCTGCGCCGCGGCCTGGTCGTCTACAACACCGGCGCGCCGATCACGGTGCCCGTGGGCAAGGCGACCCTCGGCCGCATCATGGACGTGCTGGGCAACCCCATCGACGAGCGCGGCCCGATCGACCAGTCGCTGACCGCCGCGATCCACCGCAAGGCCCCGGCCTACGACGAACTGTCCCCCTCGCAGGAACTGCTGGAGACGGGCATCAAGGTGATCGACCTGATCTGCCCGTTCGCCAAGGGCGGCAAGGTGGGCCTGTTCGGCGGCGCCGGCGTCGGCAAGACCGTGAACATGATGGAGCTGATCAACAACATCGCCAAGGCGCACTCGGGCCTGTCGGTGTTCGCCGGCGTGGGCGAGCGCACCCGCGAAGGCAACGACTTCTACCACGAGATGGCGGAGTCGGGCGTGGTCAACCTGGAGAAGCTGGGCGAGTCCAAGGTGTCCATGGTGTACGGCCAGATGAACGAGCCCCCGGGCAACCGCCTGCGCGTGGCGCTGACCGGCCTGACCATCGCCGAGTCCTTCCGCGACGAAGGCCGCGACGTGCTGTTCTTCGTGGACAACATCTACCGCTACACGCTGGCCGGCACGGAAGTGTCCGCGCTGCTGGGCCGCATGCCTTCCGCCGTGGGCTACCAGCCGACGCTGGCCGAGGAAATGGGCCGCCTGCAGGAGCGCATCACCTCCACCAAGGTCGGCTCGATCACCTCGATCCAGGCCGTGTACGTGCCCGCGGACGACCTGACCGACCCGTCGCCCGCCACCACCTTCGCCCACCTGGACGCCACCGTGGTGCTGTCTCGCGACATCGCCGCGCTGGGCATCTATCCCGCGGTGGACCCGCTGGACTCCACGTCCCGCCAGGTCGACCCGAACGTCGTGGGCGAGGATCACTACTCCACCACCCGCTCCGTGCAGGCCACCCTGCAGCGCTACAAGGAACTGCGCGACATCATCGCCATCCTGGGCATGGACGAACTGTCGCCGGAAGACAAGCTGGCCGTGGCCCGCGCCCGCAAGATGCAGCGTTTCCTGTCGCAGCCGTTCCACGTCGCCGAGGTGTTCACGGGCTCCCCGGGCAAGTACGTCCCGCTGTCCGAGACCATCCGCGGCTTCAAGATGATCGCGGCCGGCGAGTGCGATCACCTGCCCGAGCAGGCGTTCTACATGGTCGGCACGATCGACGAAGCCTTCGAGAAGGCCAAGAAGCTGGCGGCGTAACGAGCCATGGCGGATCCCACCCACACCATCCAAGTCGACGTGGTCAGTGCCGAGGAGTCCATCTTCTCGGGCGAGGCCCGCTTCGTCGCGCTGCCGGGCGAGGCCGGCGAGCTCGGCATCTACCCGCGCCACACGCCGCTGATCACGCGCGTGAAGCCCGGCTCGGTGCGCATCGAGAAGGCTGACGGTGGCGAGGAGTTCGTCTTCGTCGCCGGCGGCATCCTGGAGGTGCAGCCCAACCGCGTGACCGTCCTGTCCGACACCGCCATCCGCGGCAAGGACCTGGACGAGGAGAAGGCCAACGAGGCCCGCCGCGCCGCGGAAGAGGCCCTGAAGAACGCCAAGAGCGACATCGACATCGCCAAGGCGCAGTCGGAACTGGCTATCATGGCCGCGCAGATCGCCGCGCTGCAGAAATACCGCCAGAAAAAGTAATGTCCTGGGGACAGACCAGGTGGCGAAGCGACTGCTCTGTCCCCTCTGACTAGAAACAAGAACGCGCTAAAAACCAGCGCCCTCAGCCCCGTGCCGCAAGTCACGGGGCTTTTTCCTTTCAGGCTCCCGGCGGCATGATGTCGATCCGCGGCGCGCCCGGCCGACATTGCCAGGGCGCCGCATGGGGCGACGCCGCAACCCCCTGGAGCAAACCATGGAATACCTGCTGCTGATCCACAGCGAGACCAACCGCAACGCCGAAGCCGTTCCCGAAGCGGCGCGCGCGCAGATGCTGGAGGCCTATCGCGCCTACACCGAGGCGCTGCAACAGTCGGGCGCCTTGCGCGGGAGCAACCGCCTGCGTCCCGCGGCGATGGCGACGGCCGTGCGCGTGCGCGACGGCAAGACCGAGGTGCACAACGGCCCCTACATCGAGACGCGCGAGGAGCTCGGCGGCTACTACCTGGTCGACGTGCCGGACCTCGACGCCGCCCTGTCCTGGGCCGCCCGCTGCCCGGGGGCCGCCCACGGCACGATGGAAGTGCGGCCGGTGTGGCCCATGGGCGAGTACTGAATCCGCCGGACGTGACGGACCTGCCCGCCGGGGAAGCTGTGCAGGCCGCGGAAGCGGCCGCGCGCCGCAGCTACGGCAAGCTGGTGGCCTTCCTGGCCGCGCGCACGCGGGACGTGGCTGGCGCCGAAGACGCGCTGGCCGAAGCCTTCGCCACGGCCCTGGCGGACTGGCCGCGCCACGGCGTCCCGCGCAGTCCCGAGGCCTGGCTGCTGACGGTGGCGCGGCGCCGCCAGGTCGACGCGCTGCGCACCCGCGGGCACGCGGAGGCGGCGGCCCAGCACCTTCAGCTGCTGCGGGACCTGCACGAACCGGCCGGGGACGGCGAGATCCCGGACGACCGCCTGCGCTTGATGTTCGCCTGCACGCACCCGGCGATCGATGCGGGCGTGCGTGCGCCGCTGATGCTGCAGGCGGTGCTGGGCTTCGACGCCGGCACCATCGCCTCGGCCTTCCTGGTCGCGCCGGCCGCGATGGCGCAGCGGCTGGTGCGCGCCAAGGCCCGCATCCGGGAGGCCGGCATCCCGTTCGAGGTGCCGCCGCGCGCCGCCTGGGCGCAGCGCCTGGACGCCGTGCTGGCCGCGATCTACGCCGCCTACGCGGAGGGCTGGGCCGATGCCGGCGTCGATCCCGCGCGGCGCAACCTCGCGGGCGAGGCGATCTGGCTGGGCCGCATGCTGGTGGAACTGCTGCCCGGGGAGCCCGAGCCGCTGGGCCTGCTCGCGCTCATGCTCCATGCCCAGGCGCGCCTGCCGGCACGGCGCGGCGACCACGGCGACTACGTGCCGCTGGCGGCGCAGGACGTCGCCCGCTGGGACGTCGTTCTCATCGACGAAGCCGAAGCCCTGCTGCTGCGGGCCAGTCGCCGCGGCGCGCCAGGGCGCTACCAGCTCGAGGCCGCGGTGCAGTCCGTGCACAGCGTGCGCCGGCACGGCCGGCGACCGGACCATGCGGCCATCCTGCAGCTGTACGACGCACTGGAGGCGATCAGCCCCACGCCCGTGGCGGCGCTCAATCGGGCGGTGGCGTGCGCCGAAGTGCATGGCCCGCACGCTGCCCTGGCCGCGCTCGAAGCGCTCGCGACCGAACCCCGCCTGCAGGAATACCAGCCCTACTGGGCGGCGCGTGCCCACCTGCTCGCGCAATGCGGCCGCGGGGAAGAGGCCTTCCAGGCCTACCAGCGCGCCATCGGCCTGACGCGCGACGATGCCGTGCGCCGCTTTCTGCAGCGCCGGGCCTCGCAGGGAGTTAGGCAAGCCCCCTAGGCCGGGCCCAGTCTTTCCTTCAGCGTACGGGTCTCACCGGAGGCGCATGCGCGGCGGACGCGGGTAGCCTGCCCGAGGTGGCCGTCCCGAGCCGCTCCGTTGTGGAGATCCCATGCGCCTTCTCGCCTGCACGCTGCTCCTTGCCGCAGCGCCTGCCTTCGCCCAGGACATCGTCGTGGGCCAGTCCGCACCGCTCACCGGGGGCAACGCCGAACTGGGCAACGACATCCGCAACGGCGCGCTGGCCTATTTCAAGAAGGTGAACGACGCCGGCGGCCTGCCGCAGGGCCGCCTCCGGCTGGAGACCCTGGACGACAAGAACCAGACGCAGCTGGCCGCGGAGAACACCCGCAAGCTGGTGGAGGAACAGAACGTGGTGGCGCTGTTCGGCTACGCGTCCTCCACGCTCAGCATCCCGGCGATGCCCACCGTCGCCCAGTACAAGGTCCCGTTCTTCGCGCCCTTCACCGGCGCCGGCGTGATCCGCAAGCAGAACGACTACGTCTACACGATCCGCGCGACCTACAACGAGGAGATCAACAAGATCGGCAACTTCTGGGGCAACCTGGGCTCCACGCGCGTGGCCGTGCTGCACTACGACGACCTGGTGGGCAAGCAGAACTTCGACACGGTCGCCGCGGTGCTGAAGAAGTACGGCAGCGAGCCGGTGTCGGTGCCCATCAAGCGCAACGCCGACATCACCGACGCCAACGTGAAGGCCGTGATCGCCGCCGATCCCAACGTGCTGGTCGTCACCACGCTCTACGCGCCGGCCGCCCAGATGATCAAGCGGCTCAAGGCCGCCAATCGCGCGACCATGGTCACCAGCCTGTCCTTCGCCGGCGCCAGCCAGCTCGCCAAGGCGCTGGGCCCGGACGCGGTGGGCGTGTCGATCGCCATCACCGTGCCGTCGCCACGCGCGCAGACCGTGCCGGTGGTGCGCGAATGCGACGAGGCCTGGGCCGCGGCCGGGCACAAGGAGATCATGTCGGTGACCGCGCTGGAGTCGTGCATCGCGGCGAAGGTGCTGGTCGAGGGCATGCGGCACGCCGGCAAGGAGGTCACGCGTTCCTCGCTGCAGCGGGCACTGTCGAACCTGGGCCGTTACGACGCGGGCGGCTACCTGGTCGAATTCAGGCCGGGCTCCCACTACACCGGAAGCTACGTGAGCATGGCCCTGCTGCGGCCGAACGGCGAAGTGCGCGAATAGGGGCGCTTCAGCCCAGCACAGGCTCGTCGGGCAGTTCGTTCGGATGGGCCGTGCCGGGCGCGGCGGGGAAGTGGCGCACCAGCAGCGCCGTGACGGCCTCCACCGACTGCTGCAGGCCCTGTTCGTAGCGGCTCGCGCGGAAGGCCGCGCCCATGCCGGCGGCGATCGCCTGCCACTCGCCGGCATCGACGCGCCGGCTCAGGCCGCGGTCGGCAACGATCTCGATCGCGTGCTCGGCCAGCAGCAGGTAGACCAGCACGCCATTGTTGTGCTCGGTGTCCCACACGCGCAGCTTGCCGAACATGGCGATGGCGCGCTCCCGCGGGCTGGCGCCCCGCCAGAGGTAGCTCAGGGGCAGGCCGGCCTCGACGTAGATGCGGATCTGGCCCGTGTGCCGGCGCTCGCTGCGGGCCACCTGCTCGGCCAGGCGTTGCAGCAGGGCCGGCGGGATCGCCCGGCGGGTGTCCGCCTCGTCCAGCCAGCGGTGCCTGAACAGGCGTCGCAGCCGCTGCATCATCACCAGTCCCCCGAGGCGCCGCCGCCGCCGAAATCGCCCCCGCCGCCGGAGCTGAAGCCGCCCCCGCCGCCGAAGCCGCCGCCGCGCCCGCCGCCGAAGCCGCCGCCGCCCGGGAAGATCACCGGTCCGCCCCAGCCGCTGCGGCGCCCGCCGAAGGGGCCGGCGCCGGACAGCAGCGACACCAGCAGTGCGATGACGCCGGCGGCCACGGCGACGACCACGCTGGCCGTGAACAGCAGGGCCAACACGCCCGCTCCGCCTCCGGTCAGCAGCGAGCCGAGCCGGCGGCCGAAGATGCCGCGCAGCACGGCGCCCGCGATTGGCACCGCGAAGAACAGGAAGATGGCCAGGTCGAACCAGTCGAAACCCGGCTGGCCGCCGCCGTGGGGCGCCGTCTGCGGGGCGGGCAGCGGCTCGCCGCTGATGCGTGCGATCAGCTGGTCGACGCCCGCCTCCAGCCCGCCGGCGAAGTCGCCCTGGCGGAAGCGCGGCGTGATCGCCTCGTCGATGATCCCCTTGGCCGCGAGGTCGGGCACGGCTCCTTCCAGGGTCTTGGCCACCTCGATGCGGACCCGGCGGTCGTTCTTGGCGACGATCACCACGATGCCGTCGCCGACGTCCTTGCGGCCGATCTTCCAGGCGTTGGCGATGCGGTTGGCGTAGCTGGCGATGTCCTCGGGCTGGGTGGTGGGCACCAGCAGCACCACGATCTGCGCGCCCTTGCCCTGCTCGAAGGCGGCCAGCTTGTCCTCCAGCGCCTGGCGCTGCTGCGCGCCCAGCGTGCCGGTCTGGTCGACCACCCGCGCCGTGAGTTCCGGCACCGGCAGCAGGCCCTGCGCCGCGGCCAGCAGGCTGGCCAGCAGGAGCAGGCAGGAGGCGAGGAGGCGTCGCAGCACGATGGGGCCGGGCCGGGGACCGGCGTCAAGGCATCAGCGCGAAGCCGCGGGGGCCGCGGGCGCGGCCGGCTTGCCGAAATCCACGGTCGGCGGCACGGCGATCTGCGCCTCGTTCTGCACCGCGAAGTTCGGCTTGGGCTGGTAGCCGAAGGCCATGGCCGTGAGGTTGGTCGGGAAGCTGCGCGCCAGCACGTTGTACGCCTGCACCGCCTGGATGTAGCGGTTGCGGGCCACGGTGATGCGGTTCTCGGTGCCTTCCAGCTGCACGCGAAGGTCGCGGAAGGACTGGTTGGACTTCAGGTCGGGATAGCGCTCGCTCACCACCAGCAGCCGCGACAGCGCGCTGGACAGCTCGCCCTGGGCCTGCTGGAACTTCTGGAAGGCCTCGGGATTGTTCAGCGTCTCGGGCGTCACCTGCACCGAGGTCGCCTTGGCCCGGGCCTCGATCACCTGGGTGAGCGTTTCCTGCTCGAAGTTGGCCTCGCCCTTGACGGTGGCTACCAGGTTGGGCACCAGGTCGGCGCGACGCTGGTACTGGTTCAGGACCTCGGCCCAGGCGGACTTGGTCTGTTCGTCCAGGCGCTGGAAGTCGTTGTAGCCGCAGCCCGTGAGGGATGCGAGCAGGGCCAGGATCAGCAGCCACTTGGTCTTGGACATGGAGTACCTCGCTCGGCGCAATGGTGGACGGTAGCATAGATGGGATGCCGCCCGACCCGCTTCAAGTGCTGCATGCCGCCTCCCGGCCTGCAGCCGGCGCGGCGGCGCGGCCGCGCCTGCTGATCGCCGGCGCCACGGGCGTGCTGGGCAACGAGGTGCTGCGCCAGCTGGCGGGGTCCTCCGCCTTCGAGGCGACCCAGGTGCTCGCCCGCGAGCCGATCACCGAGGGCCTGCGCGGCGTGCGCACGATCCTCGTGCCTACCGATGCGCCGGCCGGATGGCCGCCCGCCGCGGCCGACGTGGCGGTCGTGCTGTTCGACCCGCCGCGCATGTTCTACCAGCGCGAGCGCGCACTCTGGACGCCGCAGCCCGGGCAGTTGCCGGAGCTGGCCGCCTGGCTGCGCCGCTGCGGCGTGCGCTCGCTGGCCATCGTGCTGCCCCATGCGCCCGGGCGCCTGCCCGATGCGCTCAAGCGCGGCCTGGCCAGCCTCGACGAACAGGCGGTCGCGGCGCTCGGCTTCGAGCGCCTGCTGATCCTGCGCTCTGCGCGCAAGCCGGACGAGGCGCGAGCGGCCCATCCCCTGGCGCGGCTGGCGCACTGGATGCTGGGCATCTTCAAGTACATGGTGCCCTCGAGCGAGCAGCCGGTGCGCGCCGCCACGGTGGCCCGGCTGCTGGCCGTGGCGCTGCGCACCGCCCCGCCCGGGATCCACATCGCCCCGCCGGAGCTGGTGTGGCAGGCTGCCCAGCAGGACGCGGCCGAAGTGGCCCGGCGCTGGCTCGGCTGAGGCCCCTTGGGGCACAATGGGCCGACGCCTCCCATGCGCAAGACCAATATCCAGGCGGCCAGCCTCGAGGGCGATGCCGACGATATCGAAGCCGCGTTTTACGACGCCCTGCAGCGTGGGGACGTCGAGCAGCTCATGGCCTGCTGGGCCGACGAGGACGACATCTTCTGCATCCACCCCGGCGGCCCGCGCGTGGTCGGCGCCGGGGCGATCCGGGCTACCTTCGAGGCCATGTTCTCCGAAGGCGGCTCGGTGCGCGCCTGGCCCGAGCGGGTGCGCAAGACCGTCGCGGTGGGCAGCAGCGTGCACAACGTCCTCGAGCGGGTCGAGGTCCTGACGCCCGCGGGGCCGACCCACGCCTGGGTGATCGCCACCAACGTCTACCACCGCACGGCCCAGGGCTGGCGGCTGGTGGCCCACCACGCCAGCCCGGGTACCACGAGCGAGATCCAGGAAGTGTCGGATGCGCCCTCGGTCCTTCACTAGCGAATTCATGCGCGACTACCGGGCGCCCTGGTGGCTCCCGGGGGGCAACCTGCAGACCATCTGGCCGGCGCTGCTGGCGCGGCGCACCCGCGGCCCCGTGCCCGAATACCGGCGCGAGCGCTGGACCACGCCCGACGGCGATTTCGTCGACCTGGACTTCCTGGACACCGACGTCCCTCCGCACCGGCCGCTGGTGGTGCTGTTCCACGGACTGGAGGGATCCTCCCGCAGCCACTACTCGGAGGCCTTCGCCGACGTCGCCTGGCGCGGCAAGCTGACCTACGTGGTGCCGCACTTCCGCGGCTGCAGCGGCGAGATGAACCTGGCGCCGCGCGCCTACCACTCGGGCGATCACGAGGAGCTGGACTTCATCCTGAAGCGCCTGCGCGCGCGCCATGCGGGACCGATCGTGGCGGTGGGCGTGTCGCTCGGCGGCAATGCGCTGCTGCGCTGGGCGGCGGAGAGCGGCGAGGAGGCCCGCCGCGTGGTGTCCGCCGTGGCCGCCGTGTCCTCGCCGCTGGACCTGGCGGCCGGCGGCCACCACATCGGCCGCGGCTTCAACCGCGTGGTCTACACCACCATGTTCCTGCGCACGATGAAGCCCAAGGCGCTGGCCAAATGGGCGCAGCACCCCGGCCTGTTCGACCGCGAGGCGCTGCTGCGCGCACGCGACCTCTACGAGTTCGACAACATCTTCACCGCGCCCGTGCACGGCTTCACCAGCACGGAGGACTACTGGGCGCGCGCCTCGGCCAAGCCGCACCTGCCGCGCATCTGCATCCCGGCGCTGGCGCTCAACGCGCTGAACGATCCCTTCGTCCCGGCGGCCAGCCTGCCCGGCCCCGGCGAGGTGTCCGCGACGACGACGCTGTGGCAGCCCAGGCAGGGCGGGCATGTCGGCTTCCCCGCGGGGAGGCCGCCGTGCCATGTGTTCGCGATGCCGGAGGCGGTGACGTCGTGGCTGCTGCAGGCGGCGGGGATCACGACGCAGGTGCCCGCCGAATGGCCGGATCATCCGATGACGGTGCCGGCGGCGCTGTGAGGGGCGCTAACGCCTGGCCTGCGCCACCGGCTTGATCGCCGCGGCCGGCGCGGCCTCGGCCGCCGGCGGCCGCCAGCGCGGCTCCCAGGTGGTGCCCGCCGTGGGCGTGCCGACCGTCGCCGTGGCCGACGGGGAGAAGGCGGCCGCCACCGTCTGCGCGGCCCGCACCGAGGCCTTCGCCTCGGGGGTGCCGCCGATCGGGACCGTGACGGCGACGTTCTCGCCGGCCGGCGGCCAGGCCGCGTCGGCGCCGCGGGGCGTGCCGATCGGCGCGGTCGCCTTGGCCCCGCGCACCGCCTCCATGTCCTCCTTGCTGGGGTACTGGCCCAGCAGCTCGTAGTCGAACACGCGGCGCGCGATCGGCGCTGCCGCCGAGGCGCCGAATCCCCCGTTCTCGACGATCATGGCCAGCGCGATCCTCGGGTTCTCGGCCGGCGCGAAGGCGACGAACAGGGCGTGGTCGCGGTGGCGCTCGTCGAGCTGGGCGGCGTTGTACTTCGCGTTCTGGGCGATGGTGATCACCTGTGCCGTGCCGGTCTTGCCGCCGCTGGTGTAGCCCGCGCCCTTGAAGGCCGCGGCCGAGGTCCCCTCGATGTTCACGCCTTCCATGGCATGGAGCACGACGGCGATGTTCTGGGGCTTCACGTCCAGCCGGCCGGTCACCTCCGGCGCGACCGGCTCCACCTGCCGGGTGGTGACGTCCACCACTTCCTTGACCAGGTGCGGCTTCATGCGCACGCCGTTGTTCACGAGCGTGCCGAGCGCGCTGGCCAGCTGCAGCATGGTGAAGTTGTTGTAGCCCTGGCCGATGCCCAGCGAGATGGTCTCGCCGGCATACCACTTCTGCTGCTCGGGCCGGTGGTAGGCCTTGCGCTTCCACTCGGTGGAAGGCAGCAGGCCGCGCGCCTCGCCGGCGATGTCGATGCCGGTGAGCTCGCCGAAGCCGAAGTGCGCCATGTAGTCGTGCATGGTGTCCACGCCCAGGTCGTTGGCGAGCATGTAGTAGTAGGTGTCGCAGGAGTCGACGATCGACTTGTACATGTCCACCGTGCCGTGCCCGCCCTCCTTGTCGTCGCGGAACTTGTGGCCGCCGAACATGAAGTAGCCCGGGTCGTGGATGGTCTGCTGCGGCGTGCGCTTGCCGGTCTCCAGCGCGGCCAGCGCCATGTAGGGCTTGTAGGTGGAGCCGGGCGGGTAGGTGCCGCGCAGCGCGCGGTTGAGCAGCGGCTTGTCGATCGACTCGTTGAGCGCCTGCCAGTTCTCCTGGTCGATGCCGTCGACGAACAGGTTGGGGTCGAAGGTCGGCTTGCTGACGAAGGCCAGCACCTCGCCGGTCTTCGGGTCGAGGGCGACGAAGGCGCCGCGCCGGTTGCCGTACAGGTCCTCCACCAGCTTCTGCAGCTTGATGTCGATCGACAGCTTGACCGTGTTGCCCGGGACCGCCGGCGTGGAGGCCAGCTTGCGCACGGCGCGGCCGCTGGCCGCGGTCTCGACCTGCTCGACGCCGGTGGTGCCGTGCAGCTGCTGCTCGTAGCTCTGCTCCACGCCCAGCTTGCCGATGTACTCGGTGCCGCGGTAGTTGGCCTGCTCCTCCTCGGGCCAGTCCTCCATCTGCTTCTTCTCGGCCTGGTTGATGCGGCCGATGTAGCCGATCGCGTGGCTGGCCAGCTCGCCCCAGGGGTAGCTGCGGAACAGGCGGGCCTTGATCTCCACGCCGGGGAAGCGGTAGCGCTGGACGGTGAAGCGCGCCACCTCCTCGTCCGTGAGCTTGGTGCGGATCGGCACGGAGTCGATGCTCTTGCTTTCCTCCATCAGCTTCTTGAAGCGGCGGCGGTCGCGGGGCTGAATCTCCACGATCCTGGCGAGCTGGTCGATCACGGTCTCCACCGGGGCGTCCAGGCGCGAGGGCGTGATCTCCAGCGTGTAGGCGGAATAGTTGCTGGCCAGCACGATGCCGTTGCGGTCCACGATCAGGCCGCGGTTGGGCACGATCGGCACGATGGCCGTGCGGTTGGCCTCCGCCTGCTCGTCCAGTTCCTGGTGGCGCACGACCTGCAGCCACACCAGCCGCGTCACCAGCAGCACGAAGCAGACGAACACCGCCACGCTGGCCGCCAGCACGCGGCGGCGGAAGCGGGAGAGGTCGGCTTCGACGTTGCGGAGTTCGGTCATGCGCGTTCGGCGTTCAGCGTGGAGCGTCGCCCGGTGTGCGGAGTTCCGTGCTGGATGCCCGATGCCGACGCCTGCCGATCACAGGGGTCGATTCTTGTCCGGATCGGGGGCGCGGCGCTGCGGCAGCAGCAGCAGCACGCTGACCACCGGCCACAGGGCCGCTTCCAGCACGGGGGCGAGCAGGAAGGACGGGCCCGGGAAGATCCCGCCGGCCAGCATCCGGATCGCCAGCTCGACCGCATGGGCGGCGGCGAACAGGGGCAGCACCTGCAGCGCCTGCGTCGGCACCTTGAACCAAAGCAGCCGCCGGTGGATGGTGATGGCGAAGTAGCTCAGCGTGGTATAGGCCAGCGCGTGCTGGCCCAGCAGCGAGGTCTGGTGCACGTCCACGGCCAGCCCGAACAGGAAGGCAGCCACCACGCCGATGCGCAGCGGCTGGTGCACGTTCCAGAACACCACCACCACCGCCAGCACGTCCGGCATCCAGGCCAGGCGGCCCAGCGGCAGCATGTCGACCATCAGCGCCGCGACCAGCGTGGTCCAGATGAACAGGGGGTTGGCCGGCAGCAGCAGCGGCTGCCCGGGGCGCATGATCATGCGGAGTCGCTCCTCACTTGCGGGGCGGTGCGGGCCGCTTGGCGGCCGCCGGTGCGTCCTGGGGGGCCGGCCGGGGCGGGATCTGGCTGAGCAGCGGCTTCAGGACCATCACGTGGCGCACGCCGTCCACGTGCGCCAGGGGCTGGCAGACGATGCGGGCGAAAGCCGAGTCGGGCCGGCGGTCCACCTTGGTCACGCGCGCCACCGGGATGCCGGGAGGAAAGACGCCGTCGATGCCGCTGGTGGTCAGCAGGTCGCCCGGCTGCACGTCGGCATTGGCGGCCATGTAGCGCAGTTCCAGCCCGCCGCTGCCGTAGCGGCCGCCGTCGCCGTAGGCGATGCCGCGGCTGCCGGTGCGGGTGTTCAGCACCGGGATGGCCTGGTCGCTGTCGGTGACCAGGGTCACCTCGCTGACCACCGGCAGGGCCCGGGTGACCTGGCCGAGCACGCCCGACTCGTCGATCACCGGCGCGCCGGCCTCCACCCCCTGGGTCAGCCCCTTGTCGATCACCACCTTGCGGGTGTAGGGGTCGGCCGCGTCGTACAGGACCTCGGCGGCGAGGGTGGGGGTGTTCAGCCGCTGGCGCAGGCCCAGCAGCCGGCGCAGCTGGGCGTTCTCGTTGAGCAGCTGCTCCACCTGGCCGGCGCGCTGCTCCTGGGCGAGCAGCTGCCGCCGGGCGGCCTCCTCCCCGCGCAGCGCGGCGTTCAGCGACACGAAATAGCCCTGCACCGTGCGCAGCGCCAGCATCGGCCGCATCACCAGCCACTCGGCCGGGTACAGCACGGTGGAAACGGCCGCGCGCAGCGGCTGCGTGATGCGGAAGCGCACGTCGGCCACCATCAGGAACAGGGCCAGCGCGCTGCACACCAGCAGCTTGGAGAGGGCCGAAGGCCCCTGCTTGAAGAACGGCGGAGGCGTGCGGTCGAGGGTGCCGAGTGGCATGGGCTCGATTGTGCCCCGGGGGGGACTACTCGCTGGTGAAGATCGAACCCAGGCGCTCCATGCGCTCCAGGGCGATGCCGCAGCCGCGCACCACGCAGGTCAGCGGGTCCTCGGCCACCAGCACGGGCAGGCCGGTTTCCTCGGCCAGCAGGCGGTCCAGGTCGCGCAGCAGGGCGCCGCCGCCGGTGAGCATCATGCCGCGCTCGGCGATGTCGGCGCCGAGCTCGGGCGGGGTCTGCTCCAGGGCGTTCTTCACCGCCGAGACGATGTTGTTCAGCGGGTCGGTCAGCGCCTCCAGGATCTCGTTGGAGGAGATGGTGAAGCTGCGCGGCACGCCCTCGGACAGGTTGCGCCCCTTGACCTCCATCTCCTTCACCTCGCTGCCGGGGAAGGCGGAGCCGATCTGCTTCTTGATGCTCTCGGCCGTGGGCTCGCCGATCAGCATGCCGTAGTTGCGGCGGATGTAGCTGATGATGGCCTCGTCGAACTTGTCGCCGCCCACGCGCACCGAGCCCTTGTAGACCATGCCGCCCAGGGAGATCACGCCCACCTCGGTGGTGCCGCCGCCGATGTCGACCACCATCGAGCCGCTCGCTTCCGACACCGGCAGGCCGGCGCCGATGGCGGCGGCCATGGGTTCCTCGATCAGGTAGACCTCGCTGGCGCCGGCGCCCAGCGCCGACTCGCGGATGGCCCGGCGCTCCACCTGGGTGGAGCCGCAGGGCACGCAGATGATGATGCGCGGGCTGGGCTTCAGGACGGACCGGGGATGGACCATCTTGATGAACTGCTTGAGCATCTGCTCGGTGACGGTGAAGTCGGCGATCACGCCGTCCTTCATCGGGCGGATGGCCTCGATGTTGCCGGGCACCTTGCCGAGCATGGCCTTGGCCTCGTGGCCGACGGCCTGGATCGTCTTCTTGCCCTGGGGGCCGCCCTCGTGGCGGATCGCCACGACCGACGGCTCATCGAGGACGATGCCCTTGTCGCGAACGAAGATCAGGGTGTTGGCCGTGCCCAGGTCGATGGCCAGGTCCGTGGACAGGTAGCGTCGGAAGGCTCCGAACATTTGGGGAAATCCTCGTTTTCTCTGCGACGGCGGCCGCATTGCGCGGCCGCTGCAAACGTGCGGCGGAGCTCCGCTCGCCGAAGGCGGGATAATACCCCATCCCCTGTGCCGGCCCCCCGCGCGAGGCCCCCTCGCGCCCGCTTTCCGTGGCGGCCGCGCAATGACCCATTTCACCATGTCGCTCAACGCCCAAGACATCGCCCGCATCGCCCACCTGGCGCGGCTGGAACTGCAACCCGACGAAAGCGAGCGCCTGCTCGCCCAGATCAACGGCTTCTTCGAGATCGTCGAGAAGATGCGCGCCGTGGACACCGCCGGCGTCGAGCCCCTCACCCACCCCGTGGCGGCCGTCCAGGACGTCGCCCTGCGCCTGCGCGAGGACGTCGCCAGCGAGCCGGACCGCCGGGAGGAAAACCAGCGCAGCGCCCCGGCGGTCGAGCGCGGCCTGTTCCTGGTGCCGAAGGTGATCGAATGAGCGCGGACCTGCACGACCTGGGTGTCGCCGAACTGGCCCGCAAACTGCGTGCGAAGGAGGTTTCGGCGACCGAGACCGCGCAACACTTCGTTGCACGTTCGCGCGAGCACGCGACGCTCGGCGCCTTTTTGGCGACGAACGAGGAGGTGACCTTCGCCCAGGCCAGGGCGGCCGACGCCCGGATCGCCGCCGGCGACGCCGCGCCCCTGCTGGGCGTGCCGGTGGCCCACAAGGACATCTTCGTCACCCGCGACTTCCCCAGCACCGCCGGCTCGAGGATGCTGGAGGGCTACCGCTCGCCCTTCGACGCCACCGTGGTCCGCAAGCTGGCCGAGGCCGGCATGGTGACCCTGGGCAAGCTCAATTGCGACGAGTTCGCCATGGGCTCGTCCAACGAGAACTCCGCCTTCGGCCCGGTGCGCAACCCCTGGGACCCGGCCCGCGTGCCCGGCGGCTCCTCGGGCGGCAGCGCGGCGGCGGTGGCGGCGCGCCTGGCGCCGGCCGTCACCGGCACCGACACCGGCGGCTCGATCCGCCAGCCGGCCTCCTTCTGCGGCATCACCGGCATCAAGCCGACCTACGGGCGGGCCTCCCGCTACGGGATGGTCGCCTTCGCCTCCAGCCTCGACCAGGCCGGGCCCATGGCGCGCAGCGCAGAGGACTGCGCCTGGCTGCTGTCGGCGATGTGCGGCCCCGACCCGGACCGCGACTCGACCTCGCTGGACCTGCCGGCCGAGGACTTCACGCGCGCCCTGGGCGGCTCGCTGGAAGGGTTGCGCATCGGCGTGCCCAAGGAGTTCTTCGCCGAGGGGGTCACCGCCGACGTCCGCGCCGCGATCGATTCGGCCCTGGCGCAGTACGAGCAGCTGGGCGCGAAGCGCGTGGAGATCTCCCTGCCGCGCACCGAGCTGGCCATTCCCGTCTACTACGTGATCGCGCCGGCGGAAGCGAGCTCCAACCTGTCGCGCTTCGACGGCGTCAAGTTCGGCCACCGTGCCGCGAAGTACGCCGACCTGCTGGACATGTACAAGAAGACCCGCGCCGAGGGCTTCGGCGACGAGGTGAAGCGCCGCATCATGATCGGCACCTACGTGCTCTCGCACGGCTACTACGACGCCTACTACCTGCAGGCCCAGAAGATCCGCCGGCTGATCGCCGACGACTTCCAGGCCGCCTTCCGGCAGTGCGACCTGATTGCCGGCCCGGTGGCGCCCAGCGTCGCCTGGAAGCTCGGCGGCCACGGCGGCGACCCGCTGGCGGACTACCTGGCCGACATCTTCACGCTGCCCGGCTCGCTCGCGGGCCTGCCCGGCATGAGCCTGCCCGTGGGCTTCGGCGAGGGCGGCATGCCGGTGGGCCTGCAGCTGATCGGCAACTACTTCCAGGAAGGCCGGCTGCTCCACGCCGCCCACCGCTTCCAGCAGGCCACCGATTTCCACCTCCGCAGGCCCGGGGGGTTCTGAGATGACTTCCAAGTTGATCCACGGGTACGAAGTCGTCATCGGCTTCGAGACCCACGCGCAGCTGTCCACCGACAGCAAGATCTTCAGCCGCGCGCCGACGAAGTTCGGCGCCGAGCCCAACACCCAGGCCTGCCCGGTGGACCTGGCCCTGCCCGGCACGCTGCCGGTGATGAACGTCGGCGCGGTGGAGCGGGCCATCCGCTTCGGCCTGGCGATCGGCGCCCATGTGGCGCCGCGCAGCATCTTCGCGCGCAAGAACTACTTCTATCCCGACCTGCCCAAGGGCTACCAGATCTCCCAGTACGAGATCCCGGTGGTGCAGGGCGGCGTGGTCGAGTTCTGGCTCGGCGAGGAGAAGAAGGCCGTGCGCCTGGTGCGCGCCCACCTGGAGGAGGACGCGGGCAAGTCGTTGCACGAGGACTTCGTGGGAATGAGCGGCATAGACCTCAACCGCGCCGGAACGCCGCTGCTGGAGATCGTGACCGAGCCCGACATGCGCAGCTCCGACGAGGCCGTGGCCTACGCCAAGGAGCTGCACAAGATCGTGACCTGGATCGGCATCTGCGACGGCAACATGCAGGAAGGCAGCTTCCGCTGCGACGCCAACGTGTCCGTGCGCAAGCCGGGCCAGCCCTTCGGCACGCGGCGCGAGATCAAGAACCTGAACTCCTTCAAGTTCATGAAGGAGGCGATCGACTTCGAGGTGCGCTGGCAGATCGAGCAGCTGGAGGACGGCCACGCGATCGAACAGGCCACCGTGCTGTTCGACCCCGACACCGGCGAGACCCGCGCGATGCGCACCAAGGAGGACGCGGCCGACTACCGCTACTTCCCCGACCCGGACCTGCCGCCGCTGGTGATCGCGCCCGAGTGGGTCGAACGGGTGAAGGGCGGGATGCCCGAGCTGCCGCGCGTGATGGCCGCGCGCTTCGTGGCCGATTACGGCCTGCCCGAGTACGACGCGACCACGCTCACGCAGAGCAAGGCCATGGGCGCCTACTTCGAGGAGGCGGCCCGGGCGAGCGGCCAGCCCAAGCTGGCCAGCAACTGGATCATGGGCGAGGTGTCGCGGCGCCTGAACGCGCAGGAGATCGCCATCGAGCAGGCGCCGGTGCCCGCGGCCACGCTCGCGCAGCTGATCCGGCGCATCGCCGACGGCACCGTCTCCAACAGCGCGGCGCGCCAGGTGTTCGAGGCGCTGTGGAGCGGCGAAGGGAACGATGTCGATTCGCTGATCGAGGCCAAGGGCTTGAAGCAGGTCAACGACACCGGCGCCCTGGAAAAAATCGTCGACGAGGTGATCGCCGCCAACCCCGCCAACGTGGAGCAGGTGCGGGCCGGCAAGGACAAGGCCTTCAACGCCCTGGTGGGCCAGGCCATGAAGGCGTCCAGGGGCAAGGCGAACCCGCAGCAGGTGGGCGAGCTGCTGCGCCGCAAGCTGGGGCTGTAGGCGCGCGTCAGCGCGCGAGAGGCTGCGCCGAGGCCGCGGCCTCGGTCGCGCTCCCCTGCGCCCACAGCAGCTTCAGCCGCGCCAGTTCGGCGTCGAATCGCGCGGCGATGCGCTGCTTCTCGCTGCCCTGGGCGTGCTGCAGGGCCTGGGCGCGCGCCCGGTCGTGCGCCGCCTGGTCCGGGTACCGGGCGAGCAGCAGCTTGTCCACGCGCCGGCGCTCCTGCTCCCGCTGCCGCGCCTCGGCGGCCAGGCGCTGCTGCCGTTCCTGCGCCGCGAGTTCGTTGGGCGTCAGCGTCGGGCCGATCACCCGGCGCACCGTGCCGCTGGGGTTGAGTTCCTTCTGCTCGCGATCGGCGCAGGCCGTGATCGGCCGGTCGGAGGTGATCCGGCGGCCGTGGCCGTCGACGCAGGTGTAGATGGCGGCCTGGCCCCAGGCTCCGGACACGACGACGGCGGCCAGCAGGCCGATGCAGGCGATGCGCAGGGGTCCGGACATGGCAGGCTCCTTTCTAGCCAGCGCCGTAGCGGTCCCGGTATTCCAGCACTTTCGCGTGGTAGGGGCCCAGCTCGTCGCCGGCGTGCCGGGCCAGGTACTGCAAGAGGTCTGCCAGCCTGGCGATGGCGCACACCTGCATGCCCAGCTTTTCACGGACATATTGCACGGCGCTCCAGGGAACGTCGCGACCGTCCTCGGTGGCCTTCTCCTGGCGGTCCAGCGCGATCGCCACCGCCTGGGGCGTGGCGCCGGCGGCCCGGATGAGGGCGATCGACTCGCGCGCCGCCGTGCCGGCGGACATCACGTCGTCGATGATCAGCACCTTGCCGCGCACGGGCGCGCCGACCAGCGTGCCGCCCTCGCCGTGGTCCTTGGCCTCCTTGCGGTTGTAGGCATAGGGCACGTTGCGGCCCAGGCGCGCCAGCTCGATCGCCACGGCGGCGGCCAGCGGGATGCCCTTGTAGGCCGGCCCGAAGATCATGTCGAACTCGATGCCCGAGGCCAGGATGCGCTGTGCATAGAATTGCGCGAGCCGCCCGAGCTTCGCGCCGTCGTCGAACAGGCCGGCGTTGAAGAAATAAGGCGACAGGCGTCCGGCCTTGGTCTTGAATTCGCCGAAGCGCAGGACCCCGGAGCTCACCGCGAACTCCACGAAATCCTGCGCCAGCCTATCCTGGCCCGTCACCGCCACCATGGGAAAGTCCTTGTTCAAACTGACCAGCCTCAACCTCAACGGCATCCGTTCGGCCGCCAGCAAGGGCGTCGAGGCCTGGGTCGCACAAACCAGCCCGGATTGTATTTGCGTGCAGGAGGTCAAGGCCCAGGAGCCGGACGTGCGCGGCAAGCACGACACCCTGGCCGGCCTGCCAGGCCACTTCCACTTTGCGCAGAAGAAGGGCTATTCGGGCGTGGGCGTGTTCAGCCGCCACGAGCCCAGCGACGTGGTGGTGGGCTTCGGCGACGAGGAGTTCGACGCCGAGGGGCGCTACCTGGAGCTGCGCTTCGACACGCCCGGGCGCAAGCTGTCCATCATCAGCTGCTACTTCCCCTCCGGCTCCTCCGGCGAGGAGCGCCAGCAGGCCAAGTTCCGCTTCCTCGACCAGTTCGACCCCTGGCTCGCCGCCCTGAAGAAGAAGCGGGAGTTCATCCTGTGCGGCGACGTCAACATCGCCCACCGCGAGCAGGACCTGAAGAACTGGAAGAGCAACCAGAAGAACAGCGGCTTCCTGCCCGAGGAGCGGGCCTGGATGACAAAATTGTTATCCGAAACCGGCCTGGTGGACGTTTACCGTCAGCTGCAGCCCGACACCACGGACGCCTGTTACACGTGGTGGAGCAACCGCGGCCAGGCCTGGGTCAAGAACGTGGGCTGGCGGCTGGACTACCACCTGGCCACCCCGGCGACCGCGCGGCTGGCGCGGCGGGAGCACATCTACCGCGAACAGCGCTTCTCGGACCATGCGCCGATCACCGTGGACTACGAACTGACGCTGTGATCGTCCGGGACCGTCCGCGCAGGACGGCCCGGCTCCATCCCGTGCCGCCCGGCTGAGCTCCGCGCTCAGCCGCCGGCCTTGCGCGTGCGCGCGACGACCTCCGCGAGCGCCGGGATCTCCGAGGCGTGCATGCGCGCCACCTGTTCCAGGCAGCGCCGGCCGGCGCGCGTCAGGTGGATCTCCACGAGCCGGGCGTCGCTGCGGTTGGGCCGGCGCTGCACCAAGCCGGCCTCCTCGCAGCGCGTGGTCAGCGCCACGGCGGAGTGGTGCTGCGTCTGCAGCCGTTCCGCGAGCTCGCCGATGCTGGCCCATTCCCGGCCCGGGAAGCCCTGTGTGTGCAGCAGGAGCTGGTATTGCTGCGCCGTGATGCCGGCCTCGCGCGCCGCGTCCTCGCTGAAGCGCAGGAACCTGCGCAACTGCCAGCGGAACAGCGACAGCTGCTCGAGCCGGCTCTTGTCCAGGCGTTCGGTTGACGTGTCCAAGCGGTGACCTCCGGCCCGGACGATACCCCAGGGCACCGGCGGCCCTCCAGATATATCGTGCCACGATATACTTGCCGTCCGGCGCGGGAACCCCACGCGACCCGGTCAGACCCTTTCCACCCCACCCATGACCACCGTCCACCGCGGCGATTTCGCCGCCAATGTCCCCCTCCTGCGCCTGACGCTGCTGGCCGCCGCCATCGGCGCGGCCGGCACGGTGGCCGCGCGCGTGCTGCTGGACCTGATCCACTTCTTCACCAACCTGTTCTTCTTCCAGGCCCTGTCGGTGGCGGACCGCTCGCCGGCCGGGAACACCCTGGGCGCCTGGGTGGTCGCGGTGCCGGTGGTCGGCGGGCTGGTGGTGGGACTGATGGCCCGCTACGGCTCCGACAAGATCCGCGGCCACGGCATCCCGGAGGCCATCGAGGCGATCCTGTTCGGCAAGAGCCGGATGTCGGCCAAGGTGGCGCTGCTCAAGCCGCTGTCCTCCGGCATCGTGATCGGCAGCGGCGGGCCGTTCGGCGCCGAGGGCCCCATCATCATGACCGGCGGTGCGCTCGGCTCGCTGCTGGCGCAGCACTTCCACATGACGGCGGCCGAGCGCAAGGCCCTGCTGGTGGCGGGGGCGACCGCGGGCATGACGGCGGTGTTCGGCACCCCGGTCGCCGCGGTGCTGCTGGCCGTGGAACTGCTGCTGTTCGAGCTGCGCCCGCGCAGCCTGCTGCCCGTGGCCATGGCCTGCGCGGTGGCCGGCTTCTGCCGGCCGCTGCTGGTGGGCTCCGGGGCGCTGTTTCCCCTGCAGACCGGGCAGCCGTCGGCGCTGACGGTGCTGTGGTGCGTGGTGGCCGGGATCTGTTCCGGCGCGCTGGCGGCGCTGCTGTCCGTGTCGCTGTACCGCGTGGAGGACCTGTTCGCGCGGCTGCCCCTGCACTGGATGTGGTGGCCGGCCCTGGGCGGCCTGGCGGTGGGCATCGGTGGCTACCTGCAGCCGCGGGCGCTGGGGGTCGGCTACGACGTGATCGGCGACCTCCTGAACAACCGGCTGGCGCTCGCGGTGGTGCTGTCGCTGCTGGCCGTGAAGGCGGTGATCTGGGTCGTCTCGCTCGGCTCCGGAACCTCGGGCGGCGTGCTGGCGCCGTTGCTGATGATGGGCGCGGGCCTCGGTGTGGCCCTGGGCCATCTCTTTCCGGGGACCGATCCGGCCCTGTGGCCGCTGGTGTGCATGGCCGCGACGCTGGGCGGCACCATGCGCGCGCCGCTGACGGCCTCCGTGTTCGCCTTCGGCCTCACCCACGACGCGAACGCGCTGCTGCCGCTGCTGGCCACTTCGGCCGCGGCCTATGGCTTCACGGTGCTGACGATGAAGCGCTCGATCCTCACGGAGAAGATCGCGCGGCGGGGCTACCACATCTACCGCGAGTACGGCATCGACCCGCTGGAGCGGCATTTCGTCGAGGAGGTGATGAGCCGCTCGACGATGGCCGTGGATGCCTCCCTGCCCGTGGCGCAGGTGATGCGGGACTTCTTCGGCGCGCACCAGGCCCACCGGGCGTTCCCGGTGGTGGAGCGCGGCCGGCTCGTCGGCATCGTCGATCGGGCGACGGTCTCGGCCTGGGCCGCTGCCTCGGGCGAGCGCACCGTCGGCGAGCTGTGCTCGGACCCGCCGCCCCAGGTCGCCGTACCGGGGGAGACCTGCCGCTCGGTGGCGACCCGCCTGGCGCGTCACCGGCTGGAGCGCCTGCCGGTGGTGAAGGACGCGGCGTCGATGGAGCTCGTGGGGATCATCGCGCGCAGCGACTTGATCAAGCCGTCCCTCATCCACTTCGAGGAAGAGGAAAAGCGCGAGCGGATGCTGGGTCTGCCCTGGCAGGCCGGCCCCTGAACCCGTCCCGCCGCCGCTACCAGTCCACCAGCGCCAGGCCCACGCTGAAGACGGTGCGGCGGAAGTTGTAGTCGAGCAGCGAGTCGCCGTAGCCTGAGAACAGCTGCGTGTGCAGCTGCAGGCCGCCGGTCCCGCCCTGGCCGTCGTCCGACAGCGCGCGGAACCACTCCAGGCGCAGCGACCCGCGCGCGTCCCGGCGCAGCGAATGCCGCCAGGTCGCCGCCAGGAGGTTCTCGCGGCTCTCGCGCCAGGCCAGGCGCGCCTCGGCGCGGCCGATGTAGTCGCTGATGTGCGGGTTGTCGTCGTTGGCCGCCGATTCGGGGATGCGCTTCCACAGGCGGGCCTGCAGCTCCCAGGGGCCGCGCTCGGCGCCGCCCAGCAGGTAGATGCGGTTCCAGCTGCGCGACAGCGGCAGCGACTGGCCGTTGGACTGGTGCACGACCCCCAGCCCGCCCAGGCGCAGGCGCCAGGCGCCGGGCCGCGCCGACTGCAGCGGCATCACGTAGATCAGCTCCGGCTCGTGGTCCGTGCTGCGGAAGGGGCGTGAAATCTGCGGGCTGAACACCTGCCAGTAGGACTGCTGCGTGTAGGCGAACCAGATCGAGTCGCTTGCGCCGGGCCGGTCGCGCGTGAACAGGTTGCCGGCCAGCTTGGTGCGGATGGACAGCTGCACCCGCGTCTCGGCCGTGTCGTAGCCGACGGGGCTGGCGGCGTTGTTGGTGTCGTGCTCCGAGGTGGGCTGCCTGTTCACGCGGTCGCCCTTGACCAGGTCCAGGGAGATCGGGTGGAACACCCGCAGGCCGAAGGTGCCGCAGTCGGCGTCCGGCTCCAGTTCCCAGAAGCGGGTGAGCTCGGTGAACCGCGCCTCGCGGCAGCCGTCGCGCTGCGTCAGGCGCAGCCGGGCGGGGGGGACGCGGGGTGCGCTGGTCGCGGGCTGCGGTGCGGCGGCGACGGAGGCTGGGGCTGTCGTGGGGGCGGCGACCGGGGCCGCGGGTGCCGGAACAGCGGCGGTGGCCGGCACGGAGGGTTCGGCGGGAGCCTGCGACGCGGCCCAGCGGTCGAAGCAGGCCAGGCGCTGCGCGGCGTCCGCGATGCCGGAGCAGGCTTGCCAGCCGGTTCCGGATTGCGCGTGCGCGAGGGCGGGCGCCAGCAGGGCGGACAGCGTGAGAAGGCGGGCGAGGCTCGGGAGCATCGGCCCGATCGTAGGGCCTACCGGCCCTGCTTGCGCAACACGAAGTTTCGGCCGCTCGTCTCGCCGTCGCGGGTCCAGGTGCCGCGGATCTCGCGCCCGCAGGAGCCGGGCACCACCTCGCCCTCCCAGGCGGCGGCGATGTGCTGGCCGTCGGCCGACTCCTCCAGCGTGAACTCGCCTTCGTCCCAGTCGCCGGCCACCTGCCAGCGGCCGGTGTCGCGCTCCAGCGTGCCGCGGAAGCTGCCGGCGTAGTCCGGGTTGCGCTCCAGGCGCACGGTCGCATCGCCCCATTCCCCCTGCAGCTGCGCCTTCCACACGCCCAGCAACTGCTCCGGCGTGAGGTCGTCGGGCGTGGGGCAGGGGGCCTGGGCCCGCGCGGCGGCGGCCAGCAGGGCGGCGGCGAGGGCGGCCGGCAGGCGCTTCATGGCGCCCCCGAGGCGGCCGCGGCCGCCGCCTCCGCGCTCTTGCGCGCGAACTCGGCCCGCAGCGCCTTGAGCTTCTCGCGCGGGTCCTCCTTGACGGTCGCCTGGTCCAGCGCCATCTCGGCGATGAAGCGGCTCGGTTGCGCCGGCACCATCTCGCGGCCTTTCTTGCGCTTGCGGCTCCAGCTCACCACCAGCGAGCGCTGGGCCCGGGTGATGCCGACGTACATCAGGCGCCGCTCCTCCTGCAGCCGCTGGGCGTAGGCTTCGCTCGCGGCGCCGCCCTCCTCGTCGGGGCGGAAGGGCAGCAGGCCTTCCACGCAGCCGGCCAGCACCACGTGCGGCCACTCCAGGCCCTTGGAGGCATGCAGCGTCGACAGCGTCACCACGTTCTGGTCCTGCTCGCGCTCGCTGATGGTCGACAGCAGCGAGATGGTCTGCGCCACCTCCAGCAGGGTCTTGCGCTCGTTCTGCGTGGCCACGCCGGCGGCGTCGTCGATCTGGCCGCCGCAGCGCCCGGCCATCCAGTCGCAGAACTCCAGCACGTTGGTCCAGCGCGCCGCCGCCACCTTCTCGTTGTCCTCGCTGTCGTAGAGGTGCTTCTCGTAGCCGATCTCCTTGAGCCAGTCCGCGAGGAAGGCCTTCGCGTCCTCGGCGCCCACCGTGTGGCGCGCGCGGAACTCCAGGTCGTTCACGTAGCGGCCGAACTCGTGCAGGCTGCCCAGCGCCCGCGCGTTCAGCACGCTGGGCAGGGAGGAGGAGAACAGCGCCTCGAACAGCGACAGCTTGTACTGGCTGGCGAACACGCCCAGCGATTGCAGGGTCTGGTGGCCGATGCCGCGCTTGGGCGTCGTGACCGCGCGCAGGAAGGCCGGGTCGTCGTCGTTGTTGACCCACAGGCGCAGCCAGGCGCACAGGTCGCGGATCTCGGCGCGGTCGAAGAAGCTCTGGCCGCCCGAGACCTTGTAGGGGATCTGCGCGCGGCGCAGGGCCTGCTCCAGCACCCGCGCCTGGTGGTTGGCGCGGTACAGGATGGCGAAGTCCTTCCAGTCCTTTCCCATTCCGTTGGCGCGGATCGACTGGATGCGGGCCACGGCGCGCTCGGCCTCGTGTTCCTCGTTGTCGCAGTCCACCACGCGCACCGGCTCGCCCTCGCCCAGTTCCGAGAACAGGGTCTTGGGGAACAGCTTGGGATTGGGCTGGATCACGTTGTTGGCCGCGCGCAGGATGGCGCTGGTGGAGCGGTAGTTCTGCTCCAGCTTGACGACCTTGAGGTTCGGGTAGTCCTGCGGCAGCCGGCGCAGGTTGTCCAGCGTGGCGCCGCGCCAGCCGTAGATCGACTGGTCGTCGTCGCCCACCGCGGTGAAGCGGCCGCGCTCGCCGACCAGCAGCTTGAGCAGCTCGTACTGCGTCGCGTTGGTGTCCTGGTATTCGTCCACCAGCACGTGGCCCAGCTGCTGCTGCCATTTCGCGCGCACCTCCGGGAAGTCGCGCAGCAGCTTCAGCGGCAGGCCGATCAGGTCGTCGAAGTCCACGCTCTGGTAGGCCGCCAGGCGTTCCTCGTAGCGCTGCATGACGGTGGCGGTGACGCGCTCGTGGTCGTCCTTCGCCTGCGCCAGCGCCTGGGCGGCGTTCAGCCCCAGGTTCTTCCACAGGCTGATGGCCCACTGCCACTGGCGCGCGGTGGCCGCGTCGGTGGTGCCGCCCGCGTCCTTCAGGATGGAGGTGACGTCGTCGGCGTCGAGGATGGAGAACTGGGGCTTCAGGCCCAGCACCTGGCCGTCCTGCCGCATCATGCGCACGCCCAGGGCGTGGAAAGTGCAGATCAGCACGTCCTTCGCGTCCCGGCCCACCAGCGACTTCGCCCGCTCGCGCATCTCCGCGGCGGCCTTGTTGGTGAAGGTGATGGCGGCGATGCGCTTCGCCTCGAGCCCGGCCTGGATCAGCCGGGCGATCTTGTGCGTGATCACGCGCGTCTTGCCCGATCCCGCGCCCGCCAGCACCAGGCAGGGCCCATGCATGTAGTTGACGGCTTCTTGCTGGGCGAGGTTCAGGCCGGCGGACATCGGGGAGGGGGACGGTACTGCGTGCGGGAGGCTGCGGCCAATCATAAGGGCGCCATCCGCCGGGCCGCCGGCGGCGATTGTGGTATCCGCGCACGGGACGCGCCGCGCTTGCTACGACAATACGTCCCGTGCTAAGCATCCTGGCCATCACTTTCCCCTTCTTCGCGCTGGTCCTGGCGGGCTACCTCGCCGCCCGGCGGCGCATGCTCCCCTTCGAGGCGATCGGCGGCCTCAACACCTTCGTGCTGTTCTTCGCGCTGCCCTGCATGCTGTACCGCTTCGGCGCCGGCACGCCGATCGCGCAGCTGCTCGACCCGGTGGCGCTGGCCACCTGGCTCGCCTGCGCCCTGCTGGTGGTGGCCGCCACCATCCGGTTCAGCATGAACGCGCGCATCCTCTGGAACGACGCGTCCTTCGGCGCCCTGGTCGCCGCCTTCTCCAACACCGGCTTCATGGGCGTGCCGCTGCTGGTGGCGCTGCTGGGCGCGGCCGCGGCCGGCCCGGCGATCCTCACCATCCTGATCGACCTGGTCTTCACCAGCTCGCTGTGCATCGCGCTGTCGCGGCTGGACGGCGCCGACGAGCACGGTGCCTCGCAGGCGGCAAAGAAGGCGCTGCAGGGCGTGGCGCTCAACCCCATGCCCTGGGCCATCCTGCTGGGCGGGCTGTCCTCCGCGCTGGGCTGGAAGCCGGTGGCGCCGGTGATGAACACCATCGGGCTGCTGGCCGACGCGGCCTCGCCGGTGGCCCTGTTCACCATCGGCGCCGTGCTGGCGCGCTCGCAGTACGTGGCCGTGCAGGGCGAGCACGGGCCGATGCCGGCGCGCGACTTCGTGCCGGTGGCGCTGGTCAAGCTGCTCGCGCACCCGCTGCTGGTGTGGGGGGTGGGCTGGGGCGTGCGCGCCGCGGGCCTGCCGCTGGACGCGTTCACGCTGAAAGTGATGGTGCTGGTGGCGGCGCTGCCCAGCGCCAGCAACGTGTCCCTGCTGGCCGAGCGCTTCGGCGCCGACACCGGCCGCATCGCGCGCATCATCCTGCTGACCACCGCAGCGGCCTTCCTGAGCTTCTCCGCCGCCGTCGCCTTGCTCGAATGAACCCCGTGGGCCGGGGCCTTCCCTGATCCCGGTCCCTTCCCGTTTCGCACCTCCCAGCGCACCCGCAGTTCCCATGGCCGCCACCACGCAGATCCGCCTCGCCTCCCTCGCCGCCGCCACCTACGGCGCCCTGCTCGCCAGCGGCATCGTCCACCACTTCCAGCGCACCGGCAGCCTGCGCGCGCTGGTGCACGGCCTGGCGCAGCCGCCGGTGTGGATCGGCCTGCTGGTCGCGACGCTGGCGACGGTGGGCCTGTGGCGGCGCCAGGCCTGGGCCTGGTGGCTGGCCGTCGCGGCGGCCGGCTGGCAGGCGGGGCGCATCCTGTATTTCTGGTTCGAGCGCGGGCTCGCGCGCGTGCCGGGCGTGCCCACGCTGCTGGCGCTGGGCCTGCTGGTGCTGATTCTCGTGCTGCTGCTGCCCCGCGCCGCGCGGCTGGCCTGCAACCGCTGAGGCAGGCCGCACCGCTATAGTGGAGCGAACACCAAGGAGTCGCGGATGCCCATCTTCGGTGCCGGGCTGCATTTCCTGCTGGCGATCCTGTGCGCGGTGCACGTGGTGCGCACGGGCCGGCCGCTGTACTGGCTGCTGATCCTGTTCCTGTTCCCGGTCCTGGGCAGCGTGGTCTATTTCGTCGCGGTCTGGCTGCCCACCACGCGCCTGCAGCGGCACGCCAGGAAGGCCGTGTCGGCCGCGGGCCGGGCGATCGACCCGCAGCGCGAGGTGCGCGCCGCCCGCGAGGCCCTGGCCGAGATGCCGACCGCGCAGAACCAGCTGCGGCTGGCGACCGCGCTGTTCGAGGCGGGCGACGCGGCCGCCGCGGCGCAGGCCTACGAAGCCTGCCTGCAGGGCCCGTTCGCGAAGGACCACGAGATCCGCTTCGGCGCCGCCCGCGCCTATGTGGAGTGCGGGCGCGATGCCGACGCGCTGCGCCACCTCGAGGACCTGCGCCGCGAGCGGCCCGAGTTCCGTGCCGACCAGGTGAGCGTGCTGCGGGCGCGCGCCCTGGCCGGCCTCGGACGCACGCAGGAGGCGGGGGCGGAATTCGCGGCGGCCGAGCGGCGCTTCGGCACCTACGAAGCCAAGGCGGAATACGCGATCTGGGCCTATGCCACCGGCGACCGCGCCACCAGCGCCCGCCTGCAGGAAGAACTGGACCGGATCGAGCCCGGCTGGAAGGCGCTGGCGCGCGAGCTGAATGCGCCGGTGCAGCGCCGGCTGCGCGCCGCGCGCGAGCGCGCGGCCTGAGCCGGCCTCACCAGGCGTCGATCGCCGGCACCGGCGCACCCTCGGCGATGCGCGCCGAGGCCAGTCCCCGCAGCAGCCAGGCGCGCGTCTCGGCCGGGTCGATCACCGCATCGATCTCCAGCGTCGCCGCCATGTTCATGGCTTGCCCGGCGTCGTACTGCTTCGCCACCAGCCGCTGGAACAGCGCCTCGCGCTCGGGCCCTTCGGGAACGGCCTCCAGTTCCTTGCGGTAGCCCAGGCGCACCGCTCCCTCCAGTCCCATGCCGCCGAACTCGCCGCTCGGCCAGGCGACGGTGGACTCGGGCGCATGGAAGCCGCCGGCGACCATCGCCATCGCGCCCAGGCCATAGCCCTTGCGCAGCACCACGCCGAACAGCGGCACGCGCAGGTGCGCGGCGGCGACGAACATGCGGCTCACGTGCCGCACCTGCGCGCGCTCCTCGATCGCCGGGCCCACCATGAAACCGGGCGTGTCCACCAGGCTCACCACGGGCAGGCCATGGGCGTTGCACAGCTGCAGGAAGCGGGCGGCCTTGTCGGCGGCGTCGGCGTCGATGGCGCCGCCCAGGTGCTGGGGGTTGTTGGCCATCAGGCCCACGGCGCGCCCGCCGATGCGGCCCAGCGCCGTGTGGATGCCGATGCCGAAGCCGGTGCGCAGCTCCAGCAGCGAGCCGGCATCGACCAGGCCGTGCAGGGCGGCGCGGCTGTCGTACACGCGCAGCCGGTTCTCCGGCACCACCCCGCGCAGGGCCTGCGTGTCCGGGGCCTCGAATTCCGCGATGCTGCCCTGGAAGAACGACAGGTAGCGCTTCGCCACCGCGACCGCCTCGGCCTCGCCGGGCACCAGCACGTCGATCACCCCGTTGGCGTGCTGCACCGGGGCCGGCCCGATCTCCTCGGGACGGAACACGCCCAGTCCGCCGCCTTCCACCATCGCCGGGCCGCCCATGCCGATGTTGCTGTGGGCGGTGGCGATGATCACGTCGCAGCATCCCAGCAGGGCGGCGTTGCCGGCGAAGCAGCGCCCGGCCGCGATGCCCACCACCGGCACCTGGCCGTTCAGGCGCGCGAAGCCGGCGAAGGTTGGCACGTGCAGGCCGGCCACGATGGGCAGGTCGGTGTCGCCCGGGCGGCCGCCGCCGCCCTCGGCGAACAGCACCACCGGCAGGCGATGCTTCAGCGCGAGGCCGAGGATCCGGTCGGTCTTCTGGTGGTTGCGGAATCCCTGGGTGCCCGCCAGCACGGTGGCGTCGTAGGCCAGCACGGCAGCCTGCGATCGCTCGGGCGGGAACAGGGCGCCGTTGATGCGGCCGATGCCGGTGACCATGCCGTCGGCGGGCGTGTTGCGCTGCAGGTCCTCCTCGCTGCGCCGGCTGCGTTGCGCCGCCACCGCCAGCGCGCCGTATTCGCTGAAGGAGCCGGCATCGCACAGGTCGGCGATGTTCTCGCGGGCGGTGCGCAGGCCCAGGGCATGGCGCTTCGCGACCGCGTCCGGGCGAGCGGCGTCGAGGGTGAGGGCGTGGCGGTCGAGGACGCGCTGGAGGTCGGGGCGGATGCGGGGGGCCTCGGCAGGCGGCGCGGCAGGAGCCGCCGCGGGCGCAACGGCCGCCTCCCCGGCCGCCTCCAGCGCCAGCAGCACGTCCCCCTCCCGCACCGTCTCCCCCTCGCCGAACTGCCGCTCCCGCACGCGCCCGCTGCCGGGGCTGCGGATCTCGTGCTCCATCTTCATGGCTTCGAGGATCACCACGACATCGCCCGCGCGCACCGGGTCGCCGGGAGCGACCAGCCACTGGACGACCTGGGCCTGCAGGGGGGAGCGCAGTTCGGTCATGGCCGCGATTGTGCGGCGGGCCGGCGGCGGCGGCGGGTCAAGCGGGCGACACGGCCGGCCGGAGCAGAATGGGCGCATGGATGCCCTCGTTCCCCTGGTCGAAACCCTGCGCGGCGGCACGCGCGAATGCCTGTACTTCGGCGCGCTGGCGGTCGTGGACACGCAAGGCCGCGTGCACGCGCACGCTGGCGACCCGCACTGGCCGACCTTCACCCGCTCCACGCTCAAGCCGCTGCAGGCCCTGCCCTTCGTGGAGGGCGGCGGCGTGCGGCACTTCGGGCTCACCCGCTCCAACCTGGCCCTGCTGTGCGCGAGCCACAGCGGCGAGCCCATGCACGTGCAGCAGGTCGAGCAGATCCTGGGCAAGGCGGGCGTCAGCTGGCGCCGCCTGCAGTGCGGCTGCCACGTGCCCTACTTCGCCGAGCTGGGCGCTTGGCCGCCGCCGGCGCCGGGCAGCTACGACGAGCGCCACCACAACTGCAGCGGCAAGCACAGCGGCTTCCTTGCCTACTGCGTGCAGCACGGGCTGCCCCTGGAGAGCTACCTCGATCCCGCGCACCCGCTGCAGCAGGCGGTGCGCCAGGCGGTGGCCGAGGCCGTGGGCCTGCCCGAACAGCAGCTGGCCCTGGGTATCGACGGCTGTTCGGCGCCCAACTACGCGATGCCGCTGGCGAACCTCGCGCGGGGCTATGCCCGCCTGGCCAGCGGCGGGCGCGACGTACGCTTTGGCGAAAGTTTCGCCCAGCTGGCCGACGCGATGACCGCGCATCCGGAACTGGTCTCCGGCACCGGCCGCAACGACCAGGACTTCATGCGCGCCGGCCGCGGCGACTGGGTCACCAAGGTCGGTGCCGAGGGTGTGCAGGTCGTCGCCAGCCGCAGCCGCGGCCAGGCGCTGGCGCTGAAGATCTCCGACGGCAGCAAGCCGGCGCTGTTCGCCGCGACGGTGGCGGCGCTGGACCAGCTCGGCTGGCTCGACGACGCCCAGCGCGAAGCCCTGCGTCCCTGGCGGCAGGCGGTGATCACCAGCATCCAGGGGGCCCCGGTGGGGGAGCGCCGGGCCGTGTTCCGCCTGGCCGCCTGAGCCCCCGCCGCCGCCGGCTTGCGCCAAAATGGACGCAGCGATGGCCACGATCAGCCTCATCGGTGCCCCCACGGACGTCGGCGCCAGCGTGCGCGGCGCCGGCATGGGGCCGGACGCGCTGCGCGTGGCCGGCCTCGCCGAGGCGCTGCGCGCGCAGGGCTTCGCGGTGATCGACCGCGGCAACCTGGCGGGCCCGCCCAATCCCTGGCTGCCGCCGGTCGAGGGCGTGCGCCACCTTTCCGAGGTGGTGGCCTGGAACCGCGCGGTGTTCGAGGCGGTGTCGACCTCGCTGGCCCTGGGCCAGGTGCCGCTGCTGATGGGCGGCGACCACAGCCTGGCCATCGGCTCCATCAGCGCGGTGGCGCGCCAGTGCCGCCAGGAGCGCAAGAGCCTGCGCGTGATCTGGCTGGACGCCCACGCCGACTTCAACACCGGGGCCAGCAGCCCCAGCGGCAACCTGCACGGCATGCCGGTGGCCTGCCTGCTGGGCCAGGGCCCGGCGGAGCTGGTCGGCTGGAGCGGCGAGCCGGCCGCGCTCGCCGCCGGCGCCATCGACTTCATCGGCATCCGCAGCGTGGATGCCGAGGAGCGCCAGGCCATCCGGGAGGTCGGCCTGCAGGTGTTCGACATGCGCCACATCGACGAGCACGGCATGCGCAACACCCTGACGGAGGTGCTGCAGGACGTGGACGAGGACACCCACATCCACGTGAGCTTCGACCTCGACTGCCTCGACCCCCAGGACGCGCCGGGCGTGGGCACCGGCGTGCGCGGCGGTCCCACCTACCGCGAGATGCAGCTGTGCATGGAGATGATCGCCGACACCGGCCGGCTGGCCTCCGTGGACGTGGTGGAGATCAATCCGGCCCTCGACGTGCGCAACCGCACGGCGGAACTGGCGGTGGAATTCATCCGCAGCCTGTTCGGCGCCTCGACCCTTGCGCGGTAAGGCTGCCCCAAGAAAACCGCTGCCCCGGGCGCCGAAGTCACGGTAGAGTGGCGCCCGTGGAGCCCGCCATCCCGCCCCAGGCCGCAGATGCCGAGAGCAGCCGTCTCGCGGCGCTGCGCCGGCTGGACGTCCTCGACACGCCCGCCGATGCGCTCCTGGACAGCCTGACCCGCGCCGCGGCCGCGGCCTGCGGCACGCCGATGGCCGCGCTCAACCTGATCGACGGCAAGCGCCAGTGGACCAAGTCGCAGGTGGGCCTGCCCGGGATGACCGAGATGGGGCGGGAGCAGTCGATCTGCACGCTGGCCGTCGATGCGGGCGCCTACCTCGAGATCCCGGACGCGCGCCAGGATGCGCGCGTGGCCGCGCGCTCGTGCGTGCGCGGCGATCCCCACATCGTGTTCTATGCGGGCGCCCCCCTGGTCACGCCCGACGGGCATGCCATCGGCGCCCTGGCGGTGATCGACCGGCAGCCGCGCGCGGGCCTCTCGGCCGGCGAGCGCCAGGCCCTGCAGGACCTGGCGCAGGCCACCATGCAGGCCCTGCTGCTGCGCCAGGCGGCCCAGCGCTCGCTGATTTCCTCCGGCGAGCACATGTGTCGCGAGCTGTCGCAGTCCTGCCCGGTGGGCATCTTCCACTTCGATGGACAAGGCCAGGCCGTCTACGTCAATCCGGAGGCCGAACGCACCTTTGGCAGGCCGCAGTCCAGTCTGGTGGGGGACCGCTGGGCCGAGGCGCTGCACCCGGACGACCGTGCGCCGATGCTGGCGGCGTGGCACGAGGCGTCCGCGGCGGGTCGAACTTTCGACCGCGTCTACCGGGTGATTCGCCCCGACGGCGCCGTGGTCCACGTGCGCGGACGGGCCCAGGTCGTGCGGCTGCCCGACGGCTCGACCGGCGGCTACGTAGGCACGGCGGAGGACGTCAGCGAGCAGCTGCGTTCGCAGGAGCAGATGCGCGCGAGCAACGAGTTCCTCGCGCGGGCCGAGCAGATCGCCGGCGTCGGCGCCTGGAGCATCAACCTGGTCACGCACCAGACCTACTGGAGCGGCCAGACCCGCCGCATCTACGAGCTGCCGCCCGACTACCAGCCCACCGGCGAGGAGCACCTGCGCTTCTTCGACCCCGAATCGCAGAAAGTGATGCGCGAGACGGCGCTCGCTTGCATCGCCGACGGCCGCCCCTGGGACCTGCAGCTGCCCATGACCACGGCCCAGGGCCGCAAGGTCTGGGTGCGCTCGGTGGGCCAGGTCGAGCGGCGCGACGGCAAGCCCTATGCGCTGGTGGGCGCGCTGCAGGACGTCACCGAGACCCGGCTGGCCCGCGAGGCACTGGAACGCAGCCAGGAACGCCTCCGCCGGGCCCTGGAGGGGTCTTCGCTCGCCCTCTGGGATCTCGACGTGCCCGGGCACGCCGTGTACCTGTCGGAACAATGGTCGGTGATGCGCGGCGGGCCGGCGCTGGAGACGCGTTGCACTTCCCGCGAGCTGCTGGCGCTCGTTCCCGGCGAGGACCTGCCGGCCATCCGGAAGGCGCTCGGCGACGCGTTGTCGGGCGCCTCGCCGAGCTACCGGGTCGAGCACCGGATCCGCCGCCTCGACGGATCGACGTGCTGGATCCACAGCGAAGGCCGGGTGACCAGCCGGGATGCGTCCGGCCGGCCCCAGCGCATGGTCGGCACCAACCGGGACATCTCCGCGGGCAAGCAGGCGGAGCACGACCTGCGCATCGCGCGCGACGCGGCCGACGCGGCGAACCGCGCCAAGAGCCAGTTCCTGGCCACCATGAGCCACGAGATCCGCACGCCGCTCAATGGCATCCTCGGCCTGACCAAGCTGATGCTGGACGAGCAGCTCGCGCCGGAGGTGCGGCGCCATGCCGAGCTGGTCGACCGCAGTGCGGAATCGCTTCTGGCCCTGGTCAACGACATCCTCGACTTCTCCAAGATCGAGGCCGGCCAGATGGAGATCGAGCAGGTGCCCTTCGACCTGCGCGAGCTGATCGCGGACCTGGTGTCGCTGTACCGGCTGCGCGCCACCGAGAAGAGCCTGCTGTTCCGGGCCCGGCTCGACCCGGCCGTGCCGCAGTACGTCCTGGCGGACCCGACGCGGGTGCGCCAGGTGCTGGTCAACCTGCTGGGCAACGCGCTGAAGTTCACCACCTCCGGCTGGATCGGCCTGGACGTGCGCGCGACCCGCGAGGAAGCGGCCACCGTCCTGCAATTCACCGTGGTGGACACCGGCGTCGGGATCCCGGCGGACGTGCAGCCGCACCTGTTCGCCCGTTTCATGCAGGCCGACAGCTCCACCTCGCGCCAGTTCGGCGGCACCGGGCTGGGCCTCGCGATCGTGCGCCAGCTGGCGGACCTGATGGGGGGGACGGTCACCGTGACGAGCACGCCCGGCAAGGGTTCGCGCTTCGTGGTGACGCTGCCGGTCATGCCGGCGCAGGCCCCGGCCGAGGCCTCGGCCTGGGTGGACCTGAGCCCGGCGGCGATGCACGGCGCGCGCATCCTGCTGGCCGAGGACAACACCACCAACCAGGTGGTGGCTTTCGGCATGCTGCGCAAGCTGGGTTACGACGACGTCCGGATCGCGAACGACGGCGCGCAGGCCGTGGAGATGGCCCTGCAGGACGACTACGCCGTGATCCTGATGGACTGCCAGATGCCGGAGATGGACGGCTACGAGGCGACGCGCCGGCTGCGCGCCGCCGGCTGCGCGGTTCCCATCGTCGCGATGACCGCCAACGCGATCAAGGGCGACCGGGAACGCTGCATCGAGTCGGGCATGAACGACTACCTGACCAAGCCCATCGACCTGAAGGTGCTGCGGGCCATGCTCGCGAAATGGACCGGCCTGCAGGCCTCGCGCCTGGCGGAGCTGCCGCTGTTCAACTCCGGCGCGATGAACTCGCGCTTCGGCGGCGACCGGGAACTCAAGGACGTGGCGCTGTCGGCGTTCCGCCAGAGCACGCCCGGCCAGCTGGAGAAGCTGCGCGCGGCGCTGGAGGCCGGCGACCGCGACCAGGCCGCGCGGCTGGCGCACTCGGCCAAGGGCGCCGGCTCGATGATCTCGGCCGACCGCTACGCGGCGATCGCCGCGGCGCTGGAGGAGCGGGCGGCCACGGCACCGCTGCAGGAACTCAAGCGCCTGCAGGAGGACCTGCAGGCGGCCTTCGACCTGTTCCTGGTCCTGGCGAACGCCTGAATCCAGGCCTACGCCGGCGGCTCGCCTTGCAGCAGGCCGCGCTGCGCGAGCGCCGCGCGCACGTCCCCGGGCGCCCGCACCAGCACCGCCTGCAGGCCCAGGGCGCGCGCCGCCTCGACGTTGGCCGGCAGGTCGTCGAACAGCAGCGCCTCGTGCGCCGGCACCTCGATGGCGTCCAGCACGTGGGTGAAGGCCTCGGGCTGCGGCTTGCGGTGGCCGATGCGGTGCGAGGCGAACACCTGCCGGAACCGCGGCAGGAAGCCGGGGAAAGCGCGGCCGATCTGCGCCAGGTGCGACGGGTTGGTGTTGCTGATCGCGTAGCAGGGCACCTGCCCGCGGACCGCTTCCAGCAGCTGCACGGTCTCGCCGATCTCGCCGACCAGGATGGCGTCGAAGCCGGCGCGCACCTGCGCGAGCTCGCAGTCCAGGGCGAGGCGATCGCGCAGGTGCGCGAAGTAGGCATCGTCGTCCAGGTGCCCGGTCTCGTGCCGGCGGAAGGGCTCGTCGAAGGCGAAGCGCTCGCGCAGCTGCGGCGGCGCCAGGCGCGAGTGCCGCTGCCAGGCGGCCAGGGCGCGCCCGAAGTCGATCTCCAGCAGCACGCCGCCCAGGTCGAACAGCACGGCGCGCGCCGGCCCGGTAACGGCGCTCATTTCCCCTCGAACCGCGGCTTGCGCTTTTCCATGAAGGCGCGCCGGCCCTCGGCGTAGTCCTCGCTCTCGAAGCACTCGAGGATCAGACGCCGGCACAGTTCGGTGTCCGCGGGGGCGTCCTCGCGCAGCAGCTCCTCCATGATCCGCTTGCCCGCGCGGATCGTGAGCGGCGCGTTGGCGGCGAGGGTCGCGGTGGTTTCGGCCAGCAGCGCGGGCAGGTCGGCGACGGCGCAGACCCGCGTGACCAGGCCGACCTGCTTCGCCTCGGCCGCGTCGATCCGGCGCGCCGTGAAGAACAGGTCCTTGGCCACGCCCACGCCGACCAGGTGAACCAGGTTGCGCAGCGCGGAGAGCCGGTAGCCCAGTCCCAGGCGGGCGGCGGGGATGGAGAACACCGCGTCGTCGGCGGCCAGCCGCAGGTCGCAGCTGATCGCCACGTTGACGCCGCCGCCGATGCACCAGCCGCGGATGCAGGCCACGGTCGGCTTCGCGCAGCGGTAGATCGCCCCCAGCGCCTCTTCCGCCATCGCCTCGTACCGGCGCACCGCCTCGCGTGCGGCGCGCAGGTCCTCGAACTGCGAGATATCGGCGCCGGACACGAAGGCCTGGTCGCCGGCGCCGGAGAACACCACCACGCGGATGTCCGCATCGCGCTCGGCCTGGGCCAGCAGCGGCGGCAGCGCCTGCCACATGTCCGCCGACAGGGCGTTGTGGCGCGCGGGGTTGTTGAACCGGATGTGCAGCGCGGCCCCCTCGGTCCACACCTGCACGCGCTCGGAGGGCGAGCGGTAGCTCGCCGGCGGGGTCGGGTCGGTCATGGGCGAAGTATGGGGCCGCGGCGCTCAGGACGCGGGCGGCTCCAGCAGGGCCAGCGGCGGCGCGTCCTTGACCAGCAGCACGCTGCATGGCGCCTCGGCGGCGACCCGGGCCGGCACCGTGGGGATCCAGCGCTGCAGGGCCAGCCCGTGCGTGGCGGCGCCCAGCACCATCAGGCTCACCTGGTTGGCACGCGCGTAGGCGAGCAGGGCGTCCGCCACGTCGTCGGCCTGCAGCACCTGGAAGCTCGCCTGGTGGCCGGCGAGGTCCAGGCCGGCGGCCCACTGGCGCAGCTGCTCGGCGTGCCGGCGGTGCAGGGCGGCCTCGTCCTGCTGCAGCCCGGCCTTCACCACCGTCACGCAGGCCAGGCGCGCGCCGGGGCGGATGCCCAGCGAGCGACCCACCGCCTGGCGCAGCCCGTACAGCGCGGCGTCCGTGGTGTCGTGGTGCGGCACGGCCACCATCACGATGGGCACCTCGCCGATGCGCTCGCGGGGCAGGGGGCTGGGCTGGTACTGCATGCCGGCGGCGCGCAACCAGCGGCGCAGGTGCGTGGTCCAGGGCGTGGGCGTCGTGCGTTCGCCGCGCGGGCCGACCTTCACCTGTTCCGGGTGGCCGAGGTCGAAGGCCAGGTGCGCGGCGGAGGGCGGGCGCTGCGCCGCCTCCGGCTCCAGGCAGTGCAGGATGACCTCCTGCAGCCACGGCGGCAGCTCCGGGGCCAGCGCGCGCGGCGGCGGCGGGTCCATCCACAGGCGCTGGCGCAGGCCGCCTTGCGTGGCCGGCGCGCCGAACGGCAGCTCGCCGGTGGCCAGCTCGTACAGCATCACGCCGATGGCGAAGATGTCGCTGCGCGGGTCGCCGCGCACGCCCACCACCTGCTCCGGCGCCATCCAGGCCGGCGAGCCGATGGCCGGCCGCAGTTCGGCCGCCAGCAGGTCGGGGTAGTGGGCATGCCAGCTGAGGCCGAAGTCGATCAGCACGCAGTGCCCGTCCGGCCGCAGCAGCACGTTGGCGGGCTTGAGGTCCTCGTGCACCGCGTTCTGCTGGTGCAGGCTGTGCACGGCCAGCGCGATGGCGCGGCCCCAGCGGGCGATGTCCTGCGGCGCGGGCCGCCGGCGCGCCGCCGCGGCCTCGTCCAGGAGGTCCTGCAGCGTGCGGCCCTCCACGTACTCCATGACCAGGTAGGGCAGCCGCGCCATGTCGCCGGCAGCCACGAAGCGCGGCACGTGCGCGCCCTCCAACGCCTGCAGCACCTGCAGCTCCACCTCGAAGCCCACGAGGTTCTCGGCGCCCTCGCCGCCGCCCATGCGCGGCACCTTCATCACCATGGGGAAGCCGGGGTCGGCGCGGCCGCCGTCGTATTCCACCCGGTACAGCTCCGCCATCGCCCCCGCGTGCACGCGCGCGACGACCCGGAAGCCGTCGACCACCGAGCCGTCCTCCAGGCGCGTCACCGGGCCCTCTCCAGTCGCAGCGCGAAGTCCTCGGGCAGGCCGCTGGCGCGGACCGCGGCCGCGGCGCCCGCATGGTCGTAGGCGACCCGGTGGAAGGCCAGGCGCGACCCGGCGGTGTCCAGCAGCGCGTACATGGCGCGCGGGTCGCCGTTGCGGGGCTGGCCCACCGAGCCGACCACGGCCAGCCATTCGCGGTGCGCGGCCAGCGGCACCGCGATCCCCGGCGCGGGAGAAAAAGGCAGCACGCGGCCGTCGGCGCCGCGGTAATAGAGCTGCTGCTCGTGGACGTGGCCGCAGAACACGCGGCGGGCGCCCCAGCCTTCCCGCGCGGCGTCGAGGCAGCGCTCGGCCAGCGGCGGCCGGTCCACGTATTCCCACTGCTGCGGTTCGCGCGCGCTCGCGTGCACCAGCAGCGAGTCGGCCACCAGGGCGGTGAGCGGCAGGCCGGCGAGGAAGTCGCGGTGCGCCGGCGCCAGCTGCGCATGGGTCCACTGCGCCGACAGGTCCTCCGCGGTGCGGTGCTGCGCCGGCGGCTGGCGCGCCGCGTCGTCGTGGTTGCCGCGCAGGACGACCGCGCCCTCGGCGGCGAGCTGCATCACGCGCTCCAGCACGGCCACCGGCTCCGGGCCGTAGCCCACCAGGTCGCCCAGGAAGGCGAAGCGGTCCGCGCCCGCGGCGCGCGCGTGGTCCACGCAGGCCTCGAAGGCGCGCCAGTTGGCATGCAGGTCGGACAGCAGGGCCAGCTTCATGACGCGATCATGGCATGCACCCCCCCGGCGGCCGGGCCACGGGGCCCGCAGCCTCGTTGACGCACGTCAAGCCGCCGCGCCCCGCGGGGGCGAGACTTCGGGAGCGCCGATGCACGGCGCGAGGAGCACGCCATGAACCGCCCGGTCCCCGACGCTTCCGCCGAAGACGCCCCGCTGCAGGAGTTCCGCGGCGCCCATGCCGGCATCCTCGAGGGCGTGCACGGCCTGCGCGAGCTGCCCGCGCTGGCCGCGGCCATGGAGCGGGCCCGGGGCATCGCCACGGCGACGCTGGACCTGTTCGACCAGGTGGTGCTGCGGCACCACGCCGAGGAGGAGCAGGACCTGTTCGATGCCGTGCTGCGCAGCTGCCGCGACCCGGCCGAGCGCGAGCAGGTCACCGACCTGGTGGCCCTGCTGACCTCGCAGCACCGGCAGGTCGAGGAGCTGTGGACGAAGCTGCGGCCGGCGGTGTCCCGCGTGGCCGCCGGCAAGGCGCCGGCGGAAGCCCTGTTCGGGGCCGAGGTCGACCGCCTCGTCGGTCTCTACGAACAGCATGCGCGGCGCGAGGAGGAGGAATTCCTGCCGCTGGCCGACCGGATCCTGCGGCGCAATCCCAACCACATGGCGGCGCTGGGCGTCGCCCTGCACGTGCGCCACACGCTGCCGCCGCGCGCCTACATCTGAGCGCGCGCCCGCGGCACCCCGCGGGTCAGGGGCGCTGGTGGGCGATGACCGGTTGCAGGACCTCCACCTCGCCGAGCTGGAAGCGGGACACGGCGCGCTGCAGCGCCTCGGCCTGCGCGGCGAGCGCGGCGGTCGCCGCGGCCGCCTCCTGGACCAGCGCCGCGTTCTGCTGCACGCCCTGCTCCATCTCCGTGACCGCGATGTTCACCTGGCCGATGCCCGAGCTCTGTTCGCGGCTGGCGGCGGCGATCTCGCCGATCAGGTCGGCGACCTTGCGCACCGAGTCCACAATCTCCTGCATGGTGCCGCCGGCCGCGACGACCAGCTGGTGGCCGGCCTCCACCTGCGACACCGATTCGCTGATCAGGGCCTTGATCTCGCGCGCGGCGGTGGCGCTGCGCTGGGCCAGCGTGCGCACCTCGGAGGCCACGACGGCGAAGCCGCGGCCCTGGTCGCCGGCGCGCGCCGCCTCGACCGCGGCATTGAGCGCCAGGATGTTGGTCTGGAAGGCGATGCCGTCGATGACGCTGCTGATCTCGTTGATGCGGCCGGCCGACGCGGCGATCCCATCCATGGTCCTCACCACGTCGGCCACGGCCTGGCCGCCGCGGGTGGCGAAGTCGGAGGCGCCGCGGGCCAGCTCGCTCGCCTCGCGGGCGGTCTCGGCGTTCTGCGTGACGGTGGCGGTCAGCTCCTCCATCGAGCTGGCCGTCTCCTCCAGCGTCGCCGCCTGGTGCTCGGTGCGCCGGGAAAGGTCCCGGTGGCCCTGGGCGAGGTGCGCGCTGTTGGCCGCCACCGTGCGCGCGCTGCGGCCGACCTCGCCCACCAGCGTGGCCAGGTCCGCGGTCATGCGCTCGAGCCCGCGCAGCATCTTCTCGGTCTCGCCGTAGGCGCGCAGGTCGACGCGCGCGGTGAGGTCGCCCTCGGCGACGCGGCCGATCACGTGGCTGGCCGCGCGGATGGAGGCGAGGATGCCGGTACGGATGGAAAAGCGCAGCGCGGTGCCTGCCGCCAGCACGACGGCCATGATCGCGGCCGCGCCCGCGGCGAAGGTGCCGCGGTCTGCCGCGGGGATGTAGCCCCAGGCGAAAGCCGCGACGGCCAGCATGCCGGCCAGCACCAGGGCCAGCAGCAGGTAGAGCTTGGTGATGACGGTGAACCGCATGCTTGTCCCCAACGTGGTGTGCTCCCCAGCTCCCCTCGGCTTGCACTTTGGCACAGGGTATCCGCGGGGCGGGATGAAGGGAAGCCCGCAGCGTGCAATCTTGCACGCCTCGCGGCGCGGCCTGCCGCTTTGCCCCCACGCCTGTGATGCTACATGCTCAGCCGTCCAGGGGCAGCACGAGTTCGAACCGCACGCCGCCGTCGCGATTGGCGCATCGAACCGCGCCCCCCATCTTGGCCATGTAGGTCCGCGCCACGAACAGGCCCTGCCCGCGCCGGCCGTCCGCTTCCGCGGCGCCGGCGGCGCTGACGCCGTAGTCGAAGATGCGCTCGATCAGCTCCTCGGGGATCGCCGGGCCGCGGTTGTGGATGCCTACCACGGCCTCGGCCGCCGTGACCTGCAGCGTCAGCGTGATCGGCGTGCCCGGCGTGCGGTGCCGCTCGGCGTTGCGCAGGATGTGCGTCACCACGTCCTCCAGCGAGAACGGGTCGGCCCGCACCGTCACGGGGGCGCCGCGCGGCACGTACGCCACGTCCTCGATGCCGGCGAAGCGCGCGTTGCCCGCCACCTCGCGCAGGAAGGCATCGAGGTCCAGCGGCGCGAGCTCCAGCTGCGCCGCCGCCAGCGCCTCGCTGGGCGAGGCCTGGCCATACAGCACCCGCACGGCCTGCTGCATCCGCTGCACGTAGCGGTGCGCGGGGTCCGCCGGGTCGGGGTGCAGCACCATCAGCGACTGCAGCGGCGACAGGATCTCGTGGCCCACGGCCTGCAGCATGTCGCGCTCGCGTTGCGAGCGCAGCTGCTCGCGCTGCACGTCGCTCTTCACGCGCTGCAGCAGGTCGGCCAGGCCGCCGGCGAGGATGCCCAGCTCGTCGCGGCCGCGCAGGTCCGACAGGTCCAGCTGGTCGATGCGGGCGTCGCCGGGCGCGTCCAGCTGCACGTTGCGCGAGACCGCGGCCGCGCGCCGCGTGAGCACCACGATGCGCCGGATCAGGCCGACCTCGATGACGATCCAGGCGAGGCCGATCGCGCCCAGCATCGCGGCGACGTACCAGGACATGCGGGTGGCGACCACGCCCAGGCTGCGCGCGACCCCCTGGGCGTCGCCCACCAGCCGCACCTCGTAGCTGCCCAGGGGCGTGCGCACGCTCTCCTGCGCCGTGACCGGCTGCGGCCGCGCGGTCACGGGCAGCCGGTCGATCAGGCGCAGGATCAGCGGGGAGCTGCGCTCGCGCCCGTCGTCCGGCGCCTTCAGCACGGCCAGCGGCGGCTGGCCGGCCTTGCGCACCGTCAGCACTTCGCCCGGCTGCAGCAGGCGGGCCAGGTCCTGCAGGCTGCCCGGCGCCAGCGCGTCGGGGGCATCGCTGTCGAACACGGGCGCGCCGCCGGGCGCCAGCACCTGCAGGTCCACGCGGATGCGGTCCAGGTCGGCGGGCGGCCAGGCGGGCCGGCCCGTGGCCAGGGCGTCACGGAAGCCCGCCAACGGCAGCCGCATCGCGAACGAGACCCGGCGCGCGCAGTCGGCCGGCTCGCCGGCGCCGGTGCAGGTGGCGGCCTGCCAGACCCAGCCGCGGAAATCGCGCACCGGCTGGGCGTCGGGAGCGGGGTCGTCCCCGCCCTGCACGGGGTAGGCCAGGAGGCGGCCGCGCACCAGGGGCTCGCCGCGCAGGGACAGGCGCTCGAACGGCGCCACCCACGATTGGAGCTCGCCGCGCATCTCCACGCGGATGCGCGCGCGGTGCACCGCATCCAGCCCGGTGTCGCCCGGCTCGCGGCCGGCGAGCTCGCCGCCCAGGAAGCTGCCCACCAGGTACAGGAAGCCGCCCGTGTAGGGGTTGCTGCCCACGGCCACGCACAGCGCGCTGTCGTCGGGGTAGACGGTGGAGCAGCCCGCTGCGTCCACCGCCTGCAGGGCCTTGCCGGGATCGTCGAAGTCCAGCGACGGGTAGGGCAGCACCAGCGGCCGCAGCGGCGTCGGTTCGGCGGGGACTTCGGGGTTGAGCAGCGCCAGCTGTCCCGCCGGCAGCCGCAGGCGCGCCATCACGTCGGCCTGGGTCTTGCGGAAGGCCTGCTGGTAGTTGCGCAGGCTGCGCTCCTTCTCGTCCTGCAGCAGCACCACCGCCAGCGCCAGGGTGGCCAGCGCCAGCAGCAGGAACACCGCGCGGATCAGCAGGCGCCGGCGGAACGACGCGATCCCCAGCCGCGGCGCCCCCGTGCCGGGCGGCGCCGGCTCCGGCGGCTTCCCGGGCCGGTTCAAGCTCTCCTCTTGGCCGTGGGCTCCGCCCAGCGGAAGCCGCGCATGGGCACGTTCTCGATCCCCTCGAAGCCGGGGTCGACCTCGCGGAAGGCGTCGCGGATGGTGCTCACGTGCTTGCGCACGTTGTCGCGGTTGCGCCCGCTCTTGACCACCTCGAACAGCTCCTCGTAGGAGACCACCTCGCCGGCGCGCTGGTACAGCGTGGCCAGGATGCGCTGCGCCGTCAGCGGCAGGTTGATGCGCTCGCCGCGCCAGGTGGGCGTGCGCTGCCACAGCGGGTCCAGCGCCAGCTCGCCCGCGGCCGCCGGCACGGCCTCCTGCCGCGCGCGCCGCTCGCGCGCCACCCGCAGGATCTCCAGGAAGGTCTCGCTGAAGTCGGCCTCCTCGAAGGTCGTCTTCTGCAGGTAGTCCCAGGCGTCCAGCGCCTTCATGATGCTGCGGTAGATCGCCGCGGGCATCGCCGACACCACCAGGACCGGCACGCCCGCGCTGCGCTTGTTGATCGCGTTGATCAGCGCCACCCCGGCGTGGCGCTCGCGCCCCAGCTCGATGTCCAGCAGCACGACGTCGTAGGGCTCGCGCGCGAGCGCCGCCTCGGCGCTGTCGCGGTCGAACCACTGGTCCACGGTGATGCCCGGGCGGGCCGCGCGGATCCAGCCGGCGAGCTGGTTGCTGGTGGGCAGGTCGTCCTCGATCACGGCCACGCGGGTCATGGCGGGATTATCGGGGGGCCGCCGCGCGCTCCCCCGGAAGAATTCTTCCGGGCCGTGAACGAAGCCGCCCCGGCGTCGCGTTGTTCCTTCCCGGCCCGGTTCGAACAATGGCCTGCATCGTCACCAAGCAAGGAGAGCACGATGACAAGCCCCGCCGCCCGCAACGCCGTCCGCCGCGCCCTGGTCCGCTTCGCCCTGGTGGCCGCCGCCAGCGCCGCCGCCGCCACCCTGTGGGCCGCCAACCGTCCCGAGCAGGGCCTGCTGCTCGATGCGCAGACCTGGCGCGACGAGGTCGCCGCCGCCAGCACCGGCCCCTGGGTTGCCGACGGCTGGTACCGCCTGGTGCCGCGCGAGCAAGGGGTCGAAGTCCGGGCCGTGCAGCCGGCCGACCGGCAGCCCGTTCCCGCCGACGCGGTGTACTTCCGCCTGCCCGGCACGCAGCTGAAGACCGGCGCGCGGGCCAGCTTCCGGTCGCTGGAGGTGGTGCAGCCGCCCCGGCCGGGGCGCGACCCCGACCCGAGCCTGGTGGGCCGCTTCAGCCTGCAGGTGCGGGAGATGCCCGCCGGCCTGCAATACGCCATCGCCTACGACGGCCGCACCTACGACTACCTGCTCGGACCGCGAGGCGCGAGCAGCCGCGTGCGCGCGGTGGCGGACCTCGACGGCGACGGCCGGCCCGACTTCCTGGTCGACGTCGCGGGCCGGTCCACCTACCTGCTGCTGTCCACGCGCGCCCAGCCCGGGCCCAACCTGCCGACGGCGGAAATGCCCGCCGTCGACTGATTCGCGCCACCGCAAGAACGAGGAGGAACGACCATGCTGGCCCGACTGAATGCCGTCGTCCGCGCGATCCGCATCGGCGTCGCGCGCAGGCTCCGCCGCCCGGCGCAGGGCGAGCTGCTGTATGCCGAGGGCGTGCTCGCGCGGCTGGTGCAGGCGCGCCGCGCGATCGGCGTGGCCGCCCTCGTCGGCGCGGCCGGCTGGGTGCTGTTCACCCATCCGCCCATCGGCACCGCCGGCCCGGGCGAGATCGGCGTGCGCACCAACCTGCTGACCGGCGGCGTCACGCTCTGGCGCGATGGCAGCATCCTGGTGGTGCCCGGGCTGCACCGGGTGCAGCTGCTGCCGGTGCGCGACCGCGTCTACAAGCCGTCGCAGATGGCGAGCGCCTCGGGCCCGGCGCCGGTGCAGTCGGTGGAAGGCCTGTCGGTGGGCGTCGACATGGCGGTGCGCTATGCGCTCGATCCGGCGCGCCTGGCCGCCACCGCGCGCAACCTGCCGGCCGACCTCGACACCGACATCGTCGAGCCCGCCGTGCAGAACGTCGCCTACAAGGTGTTCGCTCGCTACACGGTGCGCGAGATCTTCTCCACGAAGCGGGTGGAGATCCAGCAGGCGATCGAGTCGGAGCTGCGCCAGCGCCTGGCCGCCGACGGCGTGCTGCTCCGGGGCGTGCTGGTGGGCAAGGTGGACCTGCCCGCGGACTACAAGCGCGGCATGGAGAGCCTGCTGGCCGAGGAGCTGGCGACCCAGAAGATGGACTACACGCTGCAGCTGAAGGACAAGCAGGTGAAGGAGACCGAGCTGGAGGCGGCGGCGGACAAGGTGCGGCGCGAGGTGCGCGCCGAGGCGGCCGCGCGCGAGCAGGTGATCGCCGCGCGGGCGCAGGAAGAGGCGATGAAGCACGTCCTGCCCTTCAAGCAGCGCCAGGTGGAACAGCGCCGGCTGGAAGCGGAGGCGGAGAAGGAGTCGCGCCTGAAACTGGCCGAGGGCAATGCGCAGGCGCGCCGCATCGAGGCGGCCGGCGAGGCCGACGCGCGCCGCAAGCTGGCCGAGGCCGAGGCCTTCCGCATGGAGAAGGTGGGCCAGGCGAGCGCGGACCAGATGGCGCGCGAGGGCACGCTGCTGTCGCGCCATCCGCTGCTGATCCAGAAGACCCTGGCCGACAAGCTGTCGGACAAGGTGCAGGTGATCATCGCGCCGGCCGGCACCGGCGGCGACTTCGTGGCGGCCAACCTGCTGGGTGGCGGGGCCGGTGCGCGAGCGGCGGCGGCCCGCCCGCGGCGCGGGGAGGACTGAGCATGCCGGCTGCGATCCTCGCGGCGGCGGCGGCCGGCCTGGCCATGGCGATCGTCGCCACCGACCAGGCGCCGCTTCGCGCCGCGCCGCGCGCCTCCGCCCCGGCCCAGGCGCAGCTGTGGCAGGGCGAGGTGCTGGAGGTGCGGGGCGAGCGCCTCGACTACCTGCAGGTGTGGGACCACCGGCGCGAGCGCGGTGGCTACGTGCGCGCGAGTCAAGTGCGACGGACCGGGCTCACCGCCGCGGAGGCGCCTGGCCTGCTCGCGGTGCTGCGCTTCCTGCGCGAGTCGCCCGGAACGGAATCGCTGGGCATCGGCCTCGCCGCGGCGTACCTGCAGGCGGCGCCGGCCGAGGCGCTGCGCGGTCCCGACGGGGCCGATGCGCTGGATGCGCTCGGCAGCTTCGCCGACCGGCTGGCGCAACGCGCTTCCAGCAGCGGTGCCGCGGGCAGGACGGCGCAGGCAGCGCTGTCCGCGCACCTCGAAGTGGCTTCGCAGTACGGCGTGAAGTTCGACAGCTACGAACAGGGGGGCGCCGTGCGCATCTGCTACGACGGCGATGCCTTTGCCCGCCTGCTCGCGCTGCCGGCACGGGCGCCGCAGAAGGCGCGGGCGGCCCTGGCGCTGACCCGGCCGGAATGCCTCGATCCGGCGCTGCAGCCCCTGCAGCGGCACCAGCGCAACCTGTGGCGCGCCGAGGTGCTCGATCAGGTCGACGCGCAGGACCTGCCGGACTACCTGCGAAACCGGATCGCGCTGCGGCGGGCCTCCGTGTGGAGCACGCTCGCGTACGAGCAGGCGCGGCGGGGCGAACCGGCGCTGGCGGCCGCGCAGCGCGCGCTGGCGGAACTGGCTTCCGTGCGCCAGGGCGAGCTCGCCGAGGAGGACCTGCCGTCCTGGAACGACGCCGCGATGCGCGTGAACGCCTCGCGCTGGGCGGCGGTGCCGGCGTCCGGCACGGTGCGGGATCCTGCCCGGCCCGCGATCCTCACGCAGCCCGGCCAGCCCGGCGAGACCTGCGTGCTGCTGGTGGACGGCCGGCACGACGCGGACCATCCGCTCGCGAAGCGCTGCACCTACGCGCTGGTCTGGCCGCAGTCGGCCAGCCTCGACCGCGAGGGCAATGCGCTGGCGCTGGCCGTGCAGCCGCTGGAGGCCTGGCGCGAGCTGTGGCTGTTCCGCCGCCGGGGCGGGGCCTGGACGGTGGACGTGCTGCCCCCGGCGTCGCTGCAACCCGGGCTGGGCTATGCGGAATTCGCCGGCTGGGTCCCCGGCGGCCGGCAGATGCTGGTGGCGCGCGAGGCGCGCGGCGAGGGGCGCCACCGGCGCAGCTTCGAGGTGGTGGGCGTGGACTCGCTGGCGACGGTGCGGCAGTCGGGCGACCCGTCGGCGCCGGGGCCGTTCCAGCGCTGGCAGGACCCGGCCTGGAAGCGCATGACGGTGTCGCTGCGTTGACCGGCGCCGCCGGCGCCCTGGCGTAAAGTCGCCGGCCAAGGAGACGCCATGACCGCCGCACCGACCCCCGCCCCCGCGGGGCTGCCGCCCTTCCGCGCCATTCCCGACCTCGTGCACGAGAACGCCCGGGCGCGCCCGGCGCACCTCGCGCTGCGCCAGGGCGCGCAGCGAATGAGCTGGGGCGAGCTGGATGCGCTGGTGGACCGCATCGCGGCGCGCCTGCAGGCAGCGGGCCTGCAGCCCACGCAGGGCATCGCGATCTGCGGCGCCAATTCGCTGCCTTACCTGGCGCTGTTCCTGGGTGGCCTGCGGGCGGGACTCGCCGTGGCGCCGTTGCCCACGGGCACGACGGTGGAGCAGCTCGCCGGGATGGTGCGCGACAGCGACGCGAAGCTGCTGTTCGTCGACGCGGGCGTGCCGGCGCTGCCGGTGGACATGCCGCGCATCCGCATGGACCTGGGCACCGGCGAGGACAGCCTGGCGGCCTGGCTCGGCGAGACCGCCACGGCGCCGCGGCCGGTGGCGATCCAGCCGCAGTGGCCCTTCAACATCATCTATTCCTCCGGCACCACCGGCACGCCCAAGGGCATCGTGCAGCCGCATGCCATGCGCTGGGCGCACGTGGCGCGCGGCGAGGCCTACGGCTACGGGCCGGACGCGGTGGCCCTCGTGGCGACCTCGCTGTGCTCCAACACCACCCTGGTGTCGGTGTTCCCGGCGCTCGCCAAGGGCGGCACGGTGGTCTTCACCGAAGGACGCTTCGACCCGGCGGCCTACCTCGCGCTGGCCCAGGAGGTGCGCGCCACCCACGCGATGCTGGTGCCGGTGCAGTACCAGCGGCTGATGGCGCTGCCGGACTTCGGCCGATTCGACCTGTCGTCCTTCCGCATGAAGTTCTGCACCAGCGCGCCCTTCCCGGCCCGGCTGAAGGCCGACATCCTGGCGCGCTGGCGGGGCGGGCTGGTGGAGTACTACGGCATGACCGAGGGCGGCGGCACCTGCATCCTGGAGGCGCACAACTTTCCGCACAAGCTGCACACCGTGGGCCGGCCGGCCGAGGGGCACGACATCCGCCTGATCGACGAGGAGGGCCGGGAGCTGCCGCGCGGCGCCATCGGCGAGGTGGTGGGCCGCTCGGGCGCGATGATGACCGCCTACCACCACCAGCCGGGCAAGACGCGCGACGCCGAGTGGTACGACCCGCAGGGCCACCGCTTCATCCGCACCGGCGACGTCGGCCGCTTCGACGAGGACGGCTTCCTCACGCTGATGGACCGGCGCAAGGACATGATCATCAGCGGCGGCTTCAACATCTACCCGAGCGACCTGGAGGCGGTGCTGCGCGGCCACCCCGCGGTCGCCGAGGTCGCCGTGGTCGGCGTGCCTTCCGAGGCCTGGGGCGAATCGCCCGTGGCCTTCGTGGTGCCGGCGGCCGATGCGCCGCCGGCGGCCGAACTGCGCACCTGGGCCAACGAGCGCCTCGGCAAGACGCAGCGCCTGGTCGACCTGCGCTACCTGCCGGAGCTGCCGCGCAGCGACATCGGCAAGGTGCTCAAGCGCCAGCTGCGCGACAGCTGGCGCCCCTTCTGAGTCTCCAGCTGCGCGACAGCTGGCGCCCCTTCTGAGTCTCCAGCTGCGCGACAGCTGGCGCCCCTTCTGAGTCTCCAGCTGCGCGACAGCTGGCGCCCCGCCTGAGGCGCGCTACCCCTTTCGTTTGACATGGCAGCCTCGGCCTTGACAGTATTTGCCTAGGCAAGTATAGTGGCGACTCCATGGCCACCCGGAACCGTCCCAGCTGCCCGACCGTCTTCTACCGGCCGGACCAGTACGACCCCAAGGACAGCGCCGCCTACATGATGCGGCGCATCATCACGCTGGTCGCCGCCGAGGTCGACAAGGCCTTCGAGCCGCAGGGCCTGACCAGCGCGCAGTGGGTGCCGCTGTTCAAGCTGTACCACGGCGACGCCCGCACGGTCGCCGAGCTGGCGCGGGAAAGCCAGCTCGACACGGGCGCCATGACCCGCCTGCTGGACCGGCTGGAGGCCAAGGGACTGGTGACGCGCGTGCGCTCCTCGGAGGACCGCCGCGTGGTCAACCTGGAGCTCACGAAGGAAGGGCGCGAGGCCGCGCAGGAGATCCCGCAGGTGCTGTGCAAGGTCCAGAACGCCTTCCTCCAGGGCCTGTCCGTGGAGGAGTGGCAGCAGCTGAAGGACCTGCTGCGCCGCATCCTGGACAACGGCCTGGCGCTGCAGGGCGAATCGCAAGGAAAAGAATGAACACGCCATCGCAAGGCCGGCGCCTCGCCGGCATCGCCGCGGCCCTGCTGCTCGCAGGCTGCGCCAACATGAAGGGGATAGACCCCGAGGCCACCTTGAAGACGCCGCCGGTGCCCGGCGCGTCGGTCGGGGCGTTGCCCGCGGTCTCCGCCCGCTGGTGGACCGAGTTCGCCGACCCGCAGCTCGATCGCCTGGTGGAGCAGGCGCTGCGCGACAACCCGAGCCTGGGCGTGGCCCAGGCTCGCCTGCGTCGCGCGCAGGCCGCCACCGAGGCTGCGAATGCGGCGCGCTCTCCGCAGGTGGGCGCCGGGCTGGACGTCAGCCGCCAGCTGTTCACCGCCAACGGCCTCTATCCCCCGCCGCTGGGCGGCGCCATCGAGAACAGCGGCACCCTGCAGGCCAATGCCAGCTGGGAGCTGGACTTCTTCGGCAAGAACCAGGCGGCGCTGGCGTCGGCGGTGGGCGCCGCGCGCGCGGCCGAGGCCGATGCCGCCGCGGCCCGCATCCTGCTGGCCAGCAACGTGGCGCGCACCTACTTCCAGCTGATGCGCGTGCAGGAGCAGCTGGTGGTGGCGCGCCGCACCCTGGCGCAGCGCGAGGAGCAGTTGAAGCTGGTACGGCAGCGCGTGGAGGCCGGCCTGGACACCACGCTGGAGCTGCGCCAGAGCGAAGGCGGGCTGCCCGATGCGCGCCAGCAGATCGAGGCGCTGCAGGAGCAGGCCCAGACCACCCGCCATGCGCTCGCCGCCCTGGTCGCGACCCAGGACGTGCCGGCCGCCGGCCAGCTGCCCGCGCTGCGCGCCGAGCACGTGGCCGGCGTGCTGCCCGCCCTGCCGGCCGACCTGCTGGCCCGCCGTCCCGACATCAGCGCGGCGCGCTGGCGGGTGGAGGCGGCCAGCCAGGAGGTGCGCTCCGCGAAGGCGCAGTTCTATCCGAACATCAACCTCACCGCCTTCCTCGGCCTGTCCTCCCTGGGGCTGGACCGGCTGCTGGAATCGCGCAGCGAACAGTGGGGCGTCGGCCCGGCCATCCGGCTGCCGATCTTCGATGCCGGCCGCCTGCGCGCCAACCTCACGGGGCGCACCGCCGACCTCGACGCGGCGGTCGAGAGCTACAACGGCGCCGTGCTCGAGGCCTTCCACGAGGCCGGCGACGCGGTCACGGCGGTGCAGTCGGTGGCCCGCCAGCAGGCCGAACAGCAGCAGGCCGCGGCCGCGGCCGAAGGCGCCTACGACATCGCCGTGCAGCGTTACCGCGCCGGCCTGGGCACCTACCTGAACGTCCTCGCCGCCGAGACCACGGTGCTGCAGCAGCGCCGGCTCGGCGTCGATCTCGCCGCCCGCGCGCTCGACGCCCGGGTGGCCCTCTACCGCGCCCTGGGCGGCGGCTATGCCGCCGACACCACGGTCGCGGCGCACTGAACACGGGGAAGAAAGTCAGACCATGAGCGAAGCACAACAGCAACAAGGCGCGCCCTCGGCCCAGGGCGGCAACGCGAAGCGCCGCAAGGCGCTGACGATCCTGGCGGCCTGCGTGGCCGTGGCCGGCATCGGCTGGGCCGGCTGGGAATGGCTGGTCGGCAGCCGCTACGAGGACACCGACAACGCCTACGTCCAGGGCAACATCATCCAGATCACGCCCCAGGTCGGCGGCACCGTGGCTTCCATCTACGCCGACGAGACCGACTTCGTGAAGGCCGGCGAGACGCTGGTCAAGCTCGACCCGGCCGATGCCAAGGTGGCGCTCGCGCAGGCCGAGGCGGCGCTGGGCGAGACCGTGCGGCAGGTGCGCACGCTGTACGCCAACAACGGCGCGCTGGCAGCCCAGGTCGCGCTGCGCCAGGCGGACGTGGCCAAGGCGCAGGTCGACGTCGCCCGCGCCACCGACGACTTCCATCGCCGCGAGGCCCTGGTGGGCAACGGCGCCGTCTCGCGCGAGGAGCTGAACCACGCGCAGACCCAGCTCGATGCGGCGCGCAGCACGCTGGCCGCGGCGCAGGCTGCCGTGGTGGCCGCGCGCGAGCAGCTCGCGGCCAACCAGGCCATGACCTCGGGCACCGACGTCGAGCAGCACCCGCAGGTGCGCGCCGCCGCCGCCCGGGTGCGCGAGGCCTGGCTCGCCTACCAGCGCTCGGTGCTGGTGGCGCCGGTGGACGGCTACGTCGCCAAGCGCACCGTGCAGCTGGGCCAGCGCATCGCCGCCGGCACGCCCCTGATGGCCATCGTGCCGCTCAACCAGGTGTGGGTGGACGCCAACTTCAAGGAAGTCCAGCTGCGCAACATCCGCATCGGCCAGCCGGTCACCCTGACCGCGGACCTGTACGGCAGGCACGTCGAATACAAGGGCACGGTGGCCGGCCTGGGCGTGGGCACCGGCGCCGCCTTCTCCCTGCTGCCGGCGCAGAACGCCACCGGCAACTGGATCAAGGTGGTGCAGCGCGTTCCCGTGCGCATCGCCCTGGACGCGCAGCAGCTGCGCGAGCATCCGCTGCGGGTGGGGCTGTCCATGATCGCCACGGTGAACGTCGGCCACACCGACGGCCCGACCCTGGCGGAGGCCCCGCGCGCCGCCGCGGTGGCCCAGACCCAGGTCTTCGCCGAGCAGGACAGCGGTGCCGAGGCCGAGGTGCGCCGCATCATCGCGTCCAACAGCGCCGCCGCCGGCCTGGCGGTGCACGGCGGCCCGCCCGCCAGGCGCTGAGGCCACCGGCATGGCCACCGCCCAAGCGCACGTCCCGCCGCCGCCGCTGGAAGGCTCGGCCCGGATCTGGGGCACGGTCGCGCTGTCCGCCGCCACGTTCATGAACGTGCTGGACACCTCGATCGCCAACGTCTCCCTGCCCGCGATCGCGGGTGACCTCGGCGTGAGCCCCAACCAGGGCACCTGGGTGATCACCAGCTTCGCGGTGGCCAACGCCATCGCGGTGCCGCTCACCGGCTGGCTCTCGCAGCGCCTGGGCCAGGTGCGCCTGTTCGTCACCAGCGTGATCCTGTTCGTGATCGCCTCCTGGCTGTGCGGCCTGGCGCCCAACATGACCGTGCTGATCGCCCTGCGCGCGATGCAGGGTTTCGTGGCGGGGCCGATGATCCCGCTGTCGCAGGCGCTGCTGCTTTCCAGCTATCCGCGCGCGCTGGCCGGGCTGGCGATGGCGATGTGGTCGATGACCACCCTGGTCGCGCCCGTGATGGGGCCGCTGCTGGGCGGATGGATCACCGACAACATCTCCTGGTCGTGGATCTTCTACATCAACATCCCGGTGGGCATCGCCGCGGCGCTGACCACGCTGGCGATCTACCGCAAGCGCGAGAGCGTGCGGCACAAGCTGCCGATCGACCGGGTCGGCCTGGCGCTGCTGGTGCTGTGGGTGGGCTCGCTGCAGGTCATGCTGGACCTGGGCAAGGAGTACGACTGGTTCCACTCGACCACCATCGTGACGCTGGCCGTGACGGCGGTGGTGGGCTTCGCCTTCTTCCTGGTGTGGGAGCTGACCGACGACCATCCGGTGGTCGACCTGCGCCTGTTCGCGCGCCGCAATTTCTGGGCCGGCACGGTCACCACCTCGGTGGCCTACGGCCTGTTCTTCGCCAACGTGGTGCTGCTGCCGCTGTGGCTGCAGCAGTACATGGGCTACACCGCCACCGAGGCCGGCATGGTGATGGCGCCGGTGGGTCTGCTGGCCATCGTGCTGTCGCCCATCGTCGGCAAGACCGTGGGCAAGGTGGACGCGCGCAAGTACGCCACCTTCGCCTTCATCGTGTTCGCGCTGGTGCTGTGGATGCGCTCGCACTTCAACGCGCAGGCGGACTTCCGCACCATCATGATCCCGACGGTGATCCAGGGCGTGGCGATGGCCTTCTTTTTCATCCCGCTGATGACGATCACGCTGTCGGGCCTGACGCCGGACCGCATCCCGTCCGCCTCCGGGCTGACCAACTTCGTGCGGATCACCGCCGGCGCGATGGGCACCTCCATCTCCACCACGCTGTGGGAGAACCGCGCGACGCTGCACCACGCCCAGCTCGCGGAGGCGGTGTCCACGGGCAGCCAGACGGCGCAGGCGGCCCTGACCGGGCTGGGCAGCGCGGGGCTGACGCCGCAGCAGGCGCTGGGGATGGTGAACCGCCTGGTGGACCAGCAGGCCTTCACCATGGCGGCCAACGACATCTTCTACCTGTCGGCCGCGCTGTTCCTGGGGATGATCCCGCTGGTGTGGCTCACGCGCCGCCAGCAGGGCGCCGGCGGCGACGCGGCGGCCGGCGCCCACTGAGCGGCCCTCAGGCGAGCAGGGCGACGTTGCCCCCCGCGGCGGCGGTGTTGATGGTCAGCGTCTGCTCGGCGCAGAAGCGCACGAGGTAGTTCGGACCGCCGGCCTTCGGGCCGGTGCCCGACAGCCCTTCGCCGCCGAAGGGCTGCACGCCCACCACCGCGCCGATCATGTTGCGGTTCACGTAGACGTTGCCCACGCGCGCCTCGCGCGCCAGCGCTTCGGCCCGGCTGTCGATGCGCGTCTGCAGGCCCAGCGTGAGGCCGTAGCCCAGGCGGTTGACGGCCCGGATCGCGGCCTGCGGGTCGCCCTTCCAGCGCACGACGTGCAGCACGGGCCCGAAGATTTCCTGCTGCACCTCCTCGACTGCGCCGAGCTCGAAGGCCTGCGGCGCGACCAGGCGCGAGCGCGGATCCCCGTGCGACGGCGGCAGCAGCGGCTTCGCCTCCGCCTGCAGGCGGCGCAGGTGGCGCTGCAGGTTGTCGCAGGCCTCGCCGTCGATCACCGGGCCGACGTCGGTGCGCCATTGCGCCGGGTCGCCGATCGCCAGTTCCTGCGCGGCGCCGCGCACCATGCGGATCACGCCGTCGGCGACGGCCTCGTGCACCAGCAGCAGGCGCAGCGCCGAGCAGCGCTGGCCGGCGGAGCGGAAGGCGCTCTGCACCACGGCATCGGCCACCTGCTCCGGCAGCGCGGTGGAGTCCACCAGCATCGCGTTGATGCCGCCGGTTTCGGCGATCAGCGGCACGATAGCGCCGTCCTTCATCGCCAGCGCGCGCTGGATGATCTTGGCGACCTGGGTCGAGCCGGTGAACACCACGCCGGCGATGCGCGGGTCGGCGACCAGCGCAGCGCCCACGGTCTCGCCGGTGCCGTGCAGCAGCTGCAGCGCCGCGGGCGGCACGCCGGCCTCGTGCAGCAGGCGCACCGCCTCCGCCGCGACGGCGGGCGTCTGTTCCGCCGGCTTGGCGAGCACCGTGTTGCCGGTGACCAGGGCGGCGGCCACCTGGCCGGTGAAGATCGCCAGCGGGAAGTTCCACGGGCTGATGCAGGCCCAGGCGCCGCGGCCCGCCAGGCGCAGCACGTTGCTCTCGCCCGTGGGGCCCGGCAGGGCGACGGGCGCCAGCACGCGCTGCGCCTCGCTCGCGTAGTAGCGCAGGAAGTCCACGGCCTCACGCACCTCCGCGACCGCGTCGCCCCAGGTCTTGCTGCCTTCCTTCACCAGCAGGGCGCACAGCGGCGGCAGCTGCTCCTCCATCGCGTCGGCGGCGCGGCACAGGATGGCCGCGCGCTGCGGCACGGGGGTGCGGTCCCAGTCCGCTTGCGCCGCGGCCGCGCGTTCGACGGCCGGCGCGACCTGCGCCGGGTCGGTGAGGGGGACGGCCGGGACCGCCGTGGCGGCCCAGGCGCCTTCCAGCAGCGCTCGGGTCGCCGGCAGGCTCAGGTCCAGGCCCAGGCTGTTGCGCCGGCTGGGCCCGTACAGGTCCGGCGGCAGCGGCAGCGAGGGTTCCGGGGACAGGCGCAGCGGCGACTGCAGCAGCTCGTCCAGCCCGATCGTCGGGTCGGCCAGCTGGTGCACGAAGGAGGAATTGGCCCCGTTCTCCAGAAGCCGGCGCACGAGGTAGGCCAGCAGGTCGCGGTGCTGGCCCACGGGCGCGTAGACGCGACAGGCGACCAGGGGGTCCTGCAGCACCTCGCGGTACACCCCTTCGCCCATGCCGTGCAAGCGTTGCAGCTCGAAGCTCGTTCCGGTGCGCTGGGCCATCTGCAGGATCGCGGCGATGGTGGCCGCGTTGTGCGTGGCGAACTGCGGGAAGATCACCTCGCCCGCTTCCAGCAGCGCCCGCGCGCAGGCCAGATAGGAAACGTCGGTGTGGTGCTTGTGGGTGTAGACCGGGTAGTGCGGCAGGCCCAGCTCCTGCGCCCGCTTGATCTCGGCATCCCAGTAGGCGCCCTTGACCAGGCGGCACATGAGGCGGATGCCGTGCCGCCGCGCGATCGCGGCGACCTCGGCGATCAGCTCCAGCGCGCGCGTCTGGTAGGCCTGCAGCGCCAGCCCGAAGCCCTGCCACTGCGGCTGCTGCCGCGCCACCTGGGCCGCCAGCGCCTCGAAAACGTCCAGCGACAGCTCCAGCCGGTCGACTTCCTCGGCGTCGATGGTGAGGTTGATGTTGGCCCGGGCCGCGAGCTCGCACAGCCGCCACGCCCGCGGCACCAGTTCGGCCAGCACGCGCTCGCGCTGCAAGGCCTCGTAGCGCGGGTGGAGCGCGCTCAGCTTGATCGAGATGCCGTCATTGGCCTGCACCGGCCGCGTCGCGTCGGCGATCGCGGCGATGGCCGCGATCGCCTGCTCGTAGTGCGCGAGGTAGCGCTGCGCGTCGTCCCCGGTGCGCGCGCCTTCGCCCAGCATGTCGTAGGAAAAGCGCAGGTTGGGCTGGCGCCCGCGGGCCCCGTCGGCCTCTGCCATCGCCTCGGCGATGGTCTGCCCCAGCACGAACTGGCGTCCCAGCAACTGCACCGCGCGCAGCGTCGCGGCCACGACCGTGCGCGCGCCCAGGCGGGCGAACAGCCCGCCCTCGGGCCGCGCGCCGTCCCCCGGCAGGAAGCGCTTGGACAGCGCGATGGCGCTCTGCGACAGGCGCGCCAGCGCGCGGTCCGGCGCGCCTTCGAAGTCGGCGCGCGAGAGCTGGTCGGCGGTCAGCGCGATCGCGGTCTCGGCATCGGGCACCCGCAGCAGGGCCTCGGCCAGCCGCATGAGGGCCAGGCCTTCGGCGCTGGAGATCGGGTATTCCCGCAACAGGCTTTCCATCGCCCAGAACGGCGGCGGGTGCCGGCGCACGGCGGCGACCCAGGGGGCGGCGGTGCGGGCCGCGGCGGCCCAGTCGAGGGCGCCGCGCAGGGATGCGAGCCGGTCGGCCACGCTGGCGGCTTCCGGGCGGTAGGGGGAGGGCAGGCGCTGGGTTTCGGTGGTCATGGCGGGTCCTTCGGCATGGACCGCATGGTGGCTGGTCGTTCGACGAATATTTCGCTAAATTTGAGGTCAAAAGGAAAACAAGATTCGGCTCATGAGTGAATCAGTCACGGATATGGATCGCATCGACCTGAAGATCCTGCAGGTCCTGCAGTCGGACGGCCGGATCTCCAACCTCAAGCTGGCCGAGGCGGTGGCGCTGTCGCCGACGGCGGTGCTGGCGCGGGTGCAGCGCCTCACGCGCGAGGGCTTCATCGTCGGCTACGAGGCCCGGCTGGACCCGGCGAAGCTGGGCGTGGGCATGCTGGTGTTCGTCGAGGTGCTGCTCGACCGCACCACGCCCAACGTGTTCGAGGCCTTCAAGGCGGCGGTGCAGGTGCATCCGCAGATCCTCGAGTGCCACATGGTCGCGGGCGGCTTCGACTACCTGCTCAAGACGCGCATGGCCGACATGCAGGCCTACCGCGACTTCGCCGGCACGGTGCTGTGGCATTTGCCGGGCGTGCGCGAGACGCGCACCTATGCGGTGATCGAGGAAGTGAAAAGCACCGCTCGGCTGCCGCTGCGCGCGTGACCCGGTGGCGCCCGGGCGCCATGCCTCGCTGGGCAGGGGGGCCGCCCGCCGGCAGAATCGCAACTTTCATCGCAGGAGAGGAAGGATGCGCAACACCCTCATCACCGCGGCGGCGGTGTTCGTCCTCGCCGCCCCTGCGTTCGGCCAGACCATGAAGCCGGGCCTGTGGGAAATCAACAACAAGATGAGCGGCGGCCAGGCGGACCAGGCAATGGCCGAACTGCAGAAGCAGCTGGCGCAGATGCCGCCCGCGCAGCGCAAGCAGATGGAGGCCATGATGGCCCAGCGCGGCATGGGCGTCGCCCCGGGAGCCGGCGGTGGCATGGCCGTGCGGATGTGCATGACCCGGGAGATGGTCGAGCGCAACGACGTACCCACGCGCGAAGGCTGCACGACCACGCGCCAGCAGCGCAGCGGCAACACGATCCGCGTCGCCTTCACCTGCGCCAAACCGCCCTCCAGCGGCGAGGGCGAGGTGAGCTTCACGCCCGAGTCCTACACCAGCCACATGGTGGTCAGGACCAGCGTCCAGGGCCGCAGCGAGACCACGGTGGTGGACGCCACCGGCAAGTGGCTGAAGGCCGACTGCGGCGACGTGAAGCCACCCCCGATGCGCAGGTAGCGGCGGGGCTCAGGCCCTTTTCGCCCGCGTGCCGAAGATCGCCGTGCCGACGCGGACCATGGTGCTGCCCGCGTGGATGGCCGCCTCGAGGTCGGCGGTCATCCCCATCGAGAGGGTGTCCAGCTGCAGGCCGGTGTCGCACAGGGCGTCGAACAGCGCGCGGGCGCGCCGGTGCACGGCCAGCTGCGCGGCGTACTCCTCGGAGGGCTCGGGGATCGTCATCAGGCCGCGCAGCTGCAGGCGCGGCAGTCGCGCCACCTCGCGCGCCAGCGCCAGCGCCTCGTCGGGCGCGACGCCCGCCTTGGTGGGGCCGCCGTCGATGTTGACCTGGATGCAGACCTGCAGGGGCGGCAGCCCCTCGGGGCGCTGCTCGGACAGGCGCTGCGCGATCTTGAGCCGGTCGACCGACTGCGCCCAGTCGAAGTGCGCCGCGACCAGCCGCGTCTTGTTGCTCTGGATCGGCCCGATGCAGTGCCACTGCAGCGGCAGGTCGGCGAGCAGCGCCTGCTTGTCCACCGCCTCCTGGATGTAGTTCTCGCCGAACGCGGTCTCGCCGGCGGCGTAGGCCGCGCGCACGGCGTCGGGTCCGAACGTCTTCGACACGGGAAGCAGCGTGACTTCGTTCACGTCGCGCGCCGCGGCCGCGCAGGCCCTCGCGATCCGCTCGCGCACGCTCTGGAGGTTGGATGCAATCGTCGTCATAATGGGCCGGCCGGGGCCTCAGCTGCGCCACCGGGAAGGACCATAAGGAAGAGGGATTCGTGGATATTACCCAGCTGCTCGCATTCAGCGTCAAGAACAAGGCGTCGGACCTGCACCTTTCGGCGGGCCTGCCGCCCATGATCCGCGTGCACGGCGACGTGCGCCGCATCAACGTCGACCCCATGGACCACAAGCAGGTGCACGCCATGGTGTACGACATCATGAACGACGCCCAGCGCAAGCAGTACGAGGAATTCCTCGAGTGCGACTTCTCGTTCGAGATCGAGGGCCTGGCCCGCTTCCGCGTCAACGCCTTCAACCAGAACCGCGGCGCCGCCGCCGTGTTCCGGACGATTCCCTCCAAGATCCTCACGCTGGAGCAGCTGAACGCGCCCAAGATCTTCGCCGACCTGGCGCTCAAGCCGCGCGGCATGGTGCTGGTGACCGGCCCGACCGGCTCGGGCAAGTCCACCACGCTGGCGGCCATGATCAACCACCTCAACGAGACCGAGTACGGCCACATCCTGACCGTCGAGGACCCGATCGAATTCGTGCACGAGTCCAAGAAATGCCTGGTCAACCAGCGCGAGGTGGGCCCGATGACGCTGTCCTTCTCCAATGCGCTGCGCTCGGCGCTGCGCGAGGACCCGGACTGCATCCTGGTGGGCGAAATGCGCGACCTGGAGACCATCCGCCTGGCCATGACCGCGGCCGAGACGGGCCACCTGGTGTTCGGCACGCTGCACACGTCGAGCGCCGCCAAGACCATCGACCGGATCATCGACGTGTTCCCCGCCGAGGAAAAGGAGATGGTGCGCGCCATGCTGTCCGAGTCGCTGCAGGCGGTGATCTCGCAGACCCTGTGCAAGACCAAGGACGGCAGCGGGCGGGTGGCGGCGCACGAGATCATGATCGGCACCTCGGCCATCCGCAACCTGATCCGCGAGGCCAAGGTGGCGCAGATGTACTCGGCGATCCAGACCGGCAACTCCGCGGGCATGCAGACGCTGGACCAGAACCTCACCGACCTCGTCAAGCGCAACGTCATCAGCGCCGGCGAGGCCCGCAGCAAGGCCAAGATCCCCGAGAACTTCCCCGGCTGATGGGCTCCCCCCCGAAGCGGCCTGCGGCCGCCTCCCCCTCCAGGGGGCGCCACCGGCGGCCCGGCAAAGCCGGATCCACGGTGGCACTGGAAAGAGACAGAAGGAAGGCTTGAAATGGAACGCGACCAGGCATCGAAATTCATCAACGACCTGCTGAAGCTCATGATCGGGCGCAACGGCTCGGACCTGTTCATCACCGCCGAATTCCCGCCGGCGATCAAGGTGGACGGCAAGGTCACCAAGGTGTCGCCGCAGCCGCTCAACGCCGCCCACACCCTGGCGCTGGCCCGCTCGATCATGAACGACAAGCAGGCCGCCGAGTTCGAGCGCACCAAGGAGTGCAACTTCGCGATCTCGCCGCCGGGCGTCGGCCGCTTTCGCGTCAACGCCTTCGTGCAGCAGGGCAAGGTCGGCATGGTGCTGCGGGTGATCCCGCAGGTGCTGCCCACCATCGACGGCCTGGGCGTGCCGCAGGTGCTCAAGGAAGTGGTGATGTCCAAGCGCGGCCTGGTCGTGCTGGTGGGCGCCACCGGCTCGGGCAAGTCGACCACGCTGGCGGCCATGATCGACTGGCGCAACGAGCAGAGCTACGGCCACATCATCACCATCGAGGACCCGGTGGAGTTCGTGCACCCGCACAAGAACTGCGTGGTGACGCAGCGCGAGGTGGGGCTGGACACCGACACCTGGGAGGCGGCGCTCAAGAACACGCTGCGCCAGGCACCCGACGTGATCCTCATGGGCGAGATCCGCGACCGCGAGACCATGGAGCACGCGATCGCCTTCGCCGAGACCGGCCACCTGTGCATGGCCACCCTGCACGCCAACAGCGCCAACCAGGCGCTGGACCGGGTGATCAACTTCTTCCCCGAGGAACGCCGGCCGCAGCTGCTGATGGACCTGTCGCTCAACCTCAAGGCCTTCATCTCGCAGCGCCTGGTGCCCAAGCAGGACGGCAAGGGCCGGGCGGCGGCGGTGGAGGTGATGCTCAACTCGCCCCTGATTTCCGACCTGATCTTCAAGGGCGAGATCTCCGAGATCAAGGAGATCATGAAGAAGAGCCGCAACCTGGGCATGATGACCTTCGACCAGGCGCTGTTCGACCTGTACGAGGGCAACGTCATCACCTACGAGGACGCCCTGCGCAACGCCGACTCGGTCAACGACCTGCGCCTGCAGATCAAGCTCAACAGCCAGCGCGCCAAGACCCAGGACCTGGCCGCGGGCACGGAGCATCTCGCGATTGTGTGAATCCCCGCTGACGCGCAGCGCCCGGGGTGCGCTCCCGCCTCGCGGCTGATAAAGTCGCGCGCATGCCGAGCACGAACCCGAAAACCTACGAACCCACCCCTTCCCGCAAGGTCGCCTTCCTCGGCCTGGGCGTGATGGGGTTCCCCATGGCCGGCCACCTGGCGCTGGCCGGCCACCAGGTGACGGTCTACAACCGCAGCGCGGACAAGCGCACGGCCTGGTGCCAGGAATTCAAGGGCGCCGCCGCGGCCACGCCGCGGGAAGCGGTGGCCGGGTGCGACCTGGTGTTCTGCTGCGTCGGCAACGACGACGACCTGCGCTCGGTGGTGCTGGGCGAGCAGGGCGCCTTCGCCGGGATGCAGCCCGGCGCGATCTTCGTGGACCACACCACGGCCTCGGCCAACGTGGCCCGCGAGCTGGCCGCGAAGGCGGGCAGGCGCGGCCTGCAGTTCGTCGACGCGCCCGTGTCGGGCGGCCAGGCCGGCGCGCAGAACGGCCTGCTCACCGTGATGTGCGGCGGCGACCCCACGGCCTTCGACGCGGCGAAGCCGGTGGCCATGGCCTTCTCGCGCGCCTTCACCCTGCTGGGCGCGAGCGGCGCCGGCCAGCTCGCCAAGATGGTCAACCAGGTGGCCATCGCCGGCCTCGTGCAGGGCCTGTCGGAGGCGATCGCCTTCGGCCTGAAGGCGGGCCTCGACATGGAGCAGGTGCTGGAGGTGATCGGCAAGGGCGCCGCCCAGAGCTGGCAGATGGACAACCGCGGCAAGACCATGATCGCCGACAAGTTCGACTTCGGCTTCGCGGTCGACTGGATGCGCAAGGACCTGGGTCTGGTGCTGGACGAAGCCAAGCGCAACGGCGCTCGCCTGCCGGTCACGGCGCTGGTGGACCAGTTCTATGCGGACGTCCAGGCCCTGGGCGGCAACCGCTGGGACACCTCCAGCCTGATCAAGCGGCTGCGCTAGGCCGGCACAGGCGCCGGCAAGGCGCGTCTCAGCGCACCGGCGTGACGACGGCGCCGCCGCCGGCCGCCGGCGGCACCACGGGGGCGGGGGCGGGCGCCGGGGCGGACGCAGGGCTGCTGGCCGGCGTGGCCGCGCCGCCCTGCTCGAGCTGCAACAGCTCCTGCGGCGACACGACCTCGAAGATGCGCACGACGCGCTGCACGCCGGGGATCTGGCGCGCGATGGCGGTGGCGCGATCGGCCTCGCGCTCGGTCACGCGGCCCATCAGGTAGACCGTGTTGCGCTCGGTGACCACGTGGAAGGCGGTCGCCTGCAGGTCCGAGGCATCGACCAGGGAAGCGCGCACCTTGCCGGTGATCAGCGTGTCGTTGGAGCGCTCGATGAGCGTCGAGGGCGCCATCACCGCCAGCTCGTTGACGACCCGGCGCACGTTGTCCACCTGGGAGACGATCTGCCCCGCCTGCTGCTTCGCGGCCTCGCTGGGCACCTCGCCGGTGAGCAGCACCTGGCGGTTGTAGCTGGTCACGTTGATGTGGGCCCGGTCGCCGAGGGCATCGGACAGGCGCGACGACGAGCGCAGCTCGATGGTCTGGTCGTCGAGCTGGGCGCCGGAGCTGCGGCGGTCGGTGGCCACGAGGGCGCCGCCGACGGCCGCGCCGCCCACCACCAGGGGCGCGCAGCCGGCCAGCGCGCCGGCCAGCAGCGCGGCGGCGAGGCAAGTGAGGGGCAGGGAAGTGCGGAGTTTGCGTTTCATGCGGTTGGGTCCTGGTCGCCGAGAAGCTGCGCATCCACGCCGTCGCAGATGCAGTGCAGCGCGAGGATGTGGACTTCCTGGATGCGGGCGGTGCGTTCGTGCGGCACGCAGATGTGCACGTCGGTCTCGCGCAGCACGCCGGCCATCTTGCCACCGCCGCGCCCGGTGAGCGCGACGACGGTCATCTCGCGTTCGTGCGCCGCCTCGATCGCGGCGAGTACGTTGGCGGAGTTGCCGCTGGTCGAGAGGGCCAGCAGCACGTCGCCGGCCTGGCCGAGCGCACGCACCTGCTTGGAGAAGACGCGGTTGTAGTCGTAGTCGTTGGCGATGGCCGTGAGGATGGAGCTGTCGGTCGTCAGAGCGATCGCCGCGAGCTCGGGCCGCTCGCGTTCGTAGCGGCCCACGAACTCGGCGGAGAAGTGCTGCGCGTCGGCGGCCGAGCCGCCGTTGCCGCAGGCCAGCACCTTGCCGCCGCTCGTCACGCAGGCCAGCACGGCCTGCACGGCCTGCGCGATCGGCTTGCTGAGGGTCTGAGCCGCCTGGTACTTCAGGTCCGCGCTGTCGATGAAGTTCTGCTGTATGCGTTGCTCGAGCATGACCCGTACATGATACCGCCCGGGCCGCGGCCGCCACGTGTCGGCTCTGTCGAGCCGGTGTGAGCAGCTGTGACCCGACCATCGCGCGGCTCAGCCCGCCTCGAAGGCGCCGCGCAGCCAACGGATGCCGCCGGCGTCGAGGCTCACCACGTCGAAACGGCAGGGCGGCGGTGCGCCCAGGCGCATGAGGTAGTGCCGGGCCGCGAACACGATGCGCCGCTGCTTGCGCCAGACGATGCTGGCGGCGGCGCCGCCGAAGTCGCTGCGACCCCGTTGGCGCACCTCCACGAACACCAGCGTGCCGTCGGGCTCGCGCATCACCAGGTCGATCTCGCCGCCGCCGCGGCCGGGCGTCCGATAATTGCGCGCGACCAGGCGCAGGCCGCGCGCGAGCAGGTGCGCCAGCGCCCGGTCCTCCGCCGCATCGCCCCGCTCCTTGGTACTCACCATCGGGCCTTTCGAAGGAGTCTCGTTGAACCCATCCTTTGCCGCCGCCCTCGCCGGCGCGCGCGACGCGGCCGCCGCGCAGCACTACCCGCAGGGTAGCCTGTACGTGGTGGCCACGCCCATCGGCAACCTGGCCGACATCGGTCTGCGGGCCCTGCACGTCCTCCAATTGGTGGACGCCGTGGCCTGCGAGGACACGCGCCACACCCAGGCGCTGCTGCGCGCCTATGGCATCGAGAAGTCCGCCTGGCTCAGCGTGCACCGGCACAACGAAGCGCAAGGCGCGCAGGAAGTGGTCGCCCGGCTGCAGCAGGGACAGCGGGTGGCCTATGCCAGCGACGCGGGCACGCCCGGCATCAGCGACCCCGGCGCGCGCGTGGTGGCCGCGGTGCGCGCCGCCGGCCTGCGGGTGGTGCCCATCCCGGGGCCCAGCAGCATCACCACCCTGCTCAGCGCCATGCCGACGCAGCAGGAGGACAGCGCCTTCGTCTTCGCCGGTTTCCTGCCCGCCAAGGGCGGCGAGCGGCAGCAGGCGGTCGAGGCGCTGCGCCAGGAGCCGCGCGCGGTCGTGCTGCTGGAGGCGCCGCACCGCATCGCGGCGCTGGCCGAGACGCTGGCACCGCTGGGCGAGCGGGGCGTGACGATCGGCCGCGAACTCACCAAGCAGTTCGAGGAGATCGCCTCGCTGGCCTGCGGCGGCCTGCCGGCCTGGCTGGCGGCCTCGCCCCAGCGCAGCCGGGGCGAATTCGCGCTGGTGCTGCACGCGGTGGCGCGGGAGCGCGACGAGGGCGAAGGGCGGCGGGTGCTGCAATTGCTGCTGGCGGAGCTGCCCACGAAGACCGCGGTGAAGCTGGCCGCGGAGATCACCGGCGCGCCGCGCAACGAGCTCTACGAACTGGCGCTGTCGCTCAGGAAGGAGTCCGGCTCGTAACGGTGGGGTTCGGCGCTTCGCGCGCTCACCCCCACCCTACGGACTGCGGGCTTCCTGGAGTCAGATCGCCAGCGGGTCCACGTCCACCGCCCAGCGGATCAGGCCCTTCATCCGCAATCCCTGCAGCACCGGCTGCCAGGCAGCGAGGAAGGCCTGCAGGGCCGGCCGCGAGCCGCTTTCCAGCAGCAGCTGGGCGCGCTCCACATTGGCCACGCGCTGGACCGACATCGGCACGGGCGCGTACACGACCACGTGGCCGGCGCCTTCCAGGCTGGCGCTCGCGTCGGCCGCCGCCTGCAGGAAGGCCTGGGCCACCTCCTGCGTGCGCGCTTCCGCGCGCAGCAGCGCCTGGTAGGCGAAGGGCGGCATCGCCGCCTGCCGGCGCTCCTCGAGCTGCTGCGCGGCAAAGGCCGGATAGTCGTGCCGCTTGAGGGCGCCGAACAGGGCGTGCTGCGGGTTCCAGGTCTGCACCCACATCTCGCTGGCGGCCGCATGCTGCGCGTCGCGTCCGGCCCGTCCCGCCGCCTGCATCAGCAGCGCGAACAGCCGCTCCGGCGCGCGGAAGTCGCTGGAGAACAGCGCCGCATCCGGGTTCACGGCCGCCACCAGCGTGATGCGGCGGAAATCGTGGCCCTTGGTAACCATCTGCGTGCCCACCAGCACGTCGACCTCGCCGGCATGGACCTGGGCCAGCTGCTCCTCCAGCGCGCCCTTGCGCCGCGTGCTGTCGGCGTCCATGCGGGCGATGCGCACCGGCTCGCCGTCCGGGCGGCGGGTGTCGGCGAGCAGTCCCGCCAGCTGTTCCTCCAGCTGCTCGGTGCCACGCCCGAGCGGCGCGATGTCGACGTTGCCGCACTTCGGGCAGGCGCGCGGCACCCGCTCGGTGAAGCCGCAGTGGTGGCAGCGCAGGGTGCGATCGACCTTGTGGAAGACGCGGTAGGCGCTGCAATGGCTGCATTCGCTGCGCCAGTCGCAGGCCGTGCAGGCCAGCACGGGGGCGTAGCCGCGCCGGTTCAGGAACACCAGGGACTGCTCGCCGCGGGCGACCCGCTGCGCGATCGCGGCCAGCAGCGGCGGCGAGAACAGCGTGCCGCGGGGCTGATGGTTCATGTCCACGATGCGCACGGCCGGCAGGGGGCCGGCGCCCACGCGCGTGGGCATGTCCAGGCGCCGGTAGCGCCCGCGTTCGCCGGCCTGCCAGCTTTCCAGCGAGGGCGTGGCCGATCCCAGGATCACCTTGGCTCCTTCCAGGCGGCCGCGGTAGACCGCGAGGTCGCGCGCGGAATAGCGCGCGCCTTCCTGCTGCTTGTAGCTCGGGTCGTGCTCCTCGTCGACCACGACCAGGCGCAGCCGCGGCAGCGAGGCGAACACCGCCATGCGCGTGCCCAGCACGATGCGCGCGGCGCCCAGGTGGGCGGCGATCCAGGCGCGCAGGCGCTGCGGGTTCGTCATGCCGCTGTGCAGGGCGACCACCGCGTCGGCGCCGAAGCGCTCCTGGAAGCGTGCCTGCAGCTGCGGCGTGAGGTTGATCTCGGGGACCAGGACCAGCGCCTGGGCCTCGGCGTCCTGTTCCAGCAGGGCCTCGGCGGCGCGCAGGTAGACCTCGGTCTTGCCGCTGCCCGTGGCGCCGAACAGCAGGAAGGGGCCCGGCTGCGCCGCGATCGCGGCGAGCGCCTGTGCCTGCTCGCCCGTGAGCGGCGGGCGCTCCGGTGAGGCCGCCACGGGCTCGCCGTGGGGGCGGACGCGCTTGAGGCGGCGCGCCAGCTGGCTGGCGTCGAGTTCGCGCAACTGCGGCGGCAGGGCCGACAGGGCGACCTCCCCCAGGCTGCGCTGGTAATAGCCCGCGGCGAAGTCGACCAGCTGCCTCCAGGCCGCCGCCAGGGGCGGCAATCCCTCCAGCGGCCCCAGGATGCTCCTCAGCTGCGCGGGGGGATCTGCCGGTTCGGCCGCCGCCGGCGCGTCCCACACCACGCCGCAGACCTCTCGGCGCCCCAGGGGCACGCGCACCAGGGCTCCGGGCGCGAGTGGGAGCTCACTGCGATAGCTGAGCGAGGCGCCGACCGCGCTGTGGGCCGGCGTCGGGACGACGATGTGCACTTTCTCGCTCATCTGTGCCGAAGCTTACGCATGATGCTTAAGACGCTGTCGCGAAAAGCGGGGCAAGTCCTTGATTCCAATGAACTTTGAGGCGAGAAGTCAGAATCTGTGGATAACTTTGTTGATACGACTGGCTTCAGAGGCCCGAACCCCCCGAAAAATCAAGGGCTTGCCGATGCCCGCCGGGAAAACCTCTGCGCGCCGGCCCCAGCAAAATCAGGGACTTACGAACGCTACGGAAATCGAAGCGCCGGCCATGACGGCAAGGCTGCTTGGTTGCGCCGCAACACGGTTTTTGTGCATAAGTCAAGCCGCGCTCCGGAGGATTTCCAGGCTCCTGGCCACTAGGGAACGTCCCGATGCGGGTGGATCAGGAACCGTTCGCGTTGCCGCGCATCCGCGCCGAATGCGCGTGGACGGCCTCCACCAGCGCGCTCACGTGTTCGGGCGGCGTGTGCTGGCTGATGCCGTGGCCCAGGTTGAAGATGTGGGTGGGACCCGTGCCGCTGCCGGTGTGCGGCGCGCCGAAATCCTCCAGCACCCGGCGAGCTTCGGCCGCCACCGCCTCCGGGGGGGCGAACAGGACGGCCGGATCCAGGTTGCCCTGCAAGGCCTTGCTGCCGCCGACCACGGCCCGGGCGCGGCCCAGGTTGACGGTCCAGTCCACCCCCAGCACGTCGCAATCGAGCCGCTCCATCTCCGCGAGCCACAGGCCGCCGCCCTTGGTGAAGACGATGCGCGGGATGGTCGCGCCGTCGGCGCCGGTGCGCTTCAGGCCGGCCAGCACCCGCCGCGTGTACTCCAGGCTGAACTGCTGGAAGGCGCCATCGGCCAGCGCGCCGCCCCAGCTGTCGAACACCATGACGGCCTGCGCCCCGGCGTCGATCTGGGCGTTCAGGTAGGCCGCGACGGCCTGGGCATTGACGGCCAGGATGCGGTGCATCAGGTCGGGGCGGCTGTACATCAGGCTCTTCACGCCGCGCCAGTCGTCGGCCGAGCCGCCGCCTTCCACCATGTAGCAGGCCAGGGTCCAGGGGCTGCCGGAGAAGCCGATCAGGGGCACGCGGCCGTTCAAGGCCCGCCGGATCGAGGTGACGGCGTCGAACACGTAGCGCAGGCGTTCCAGGTCGGGCACCTGCAGGGCGGCGACCGCCTGCTCGTCGCGCACGGGCCGCGCCAGGCGCGGGCCCTCGCCCTCGGCGAAGCTCAGGCCCAGTCCCATCGCATCGGGCACGGTCAGGATGTCGGAGAACAGGATCGCGGCGTCGAGGGGAAAGCGCTCGAGCGGCTGCAGCGTGACCTCGGTGGCGTACTGCACGTTGGTGGCCAGTCCCATGAAGCTGCCCGCGCGGGACCGCGTCGCCTTGTATTCGGGCAGGTAGCGGCCCGCCTGCCGCATCAGCCAGACCGGGGTGGTGGCGGTGGCCTGGCGCAGGCAGGCTTTCAGGAAGGTGTCGTTGGCGAGCGGCGGGAAGGACATCCCCCAATTGTCGCAGTCTCCTAGGCCACGGCCCGGCGCAGCGCCTGGTCCAGGTCCCACAGGATGTCCTCGACGTCCTCGATGCCCACCGACAGCCGGATCATGTCCGGCCGCACGCCGGCGCGCGCCAGTTCCTGCTCGTCCAGCTGCCGGTGCGTGGTGGAGGCCGGGTGGATCACCAGCGTCTTGGCGTCGCCGATGTTGGCCAGGTGGCTGAGGAACTCGCAGGCGTCGATGAAGCGCTCGCCCGCCTTCACCGCGTCGTCCGCGCGGATGCCGAAGGTGAGGATGCCGGAGGCACCGGGCTGGCCGTCGATCGCGCGGAACTGCTTCTTCGCCAGCGCGTAATGCGGCGAACGTTCCAGTCCGGGGTAGTTCACCCACCCCACCAGCGGATGCTCGCCCAGGAACTCGGCCACGCGCCGGGCATTGCGGCAGTGCGCCTGCATGCGCAGGTGCAGGGTCTCGATGCCCTGCAGGATCAGCCAGGCGTTCAGCGGCGACAGCGCTGCGCCGAAGGTCCGGTTGACCTCCATGCGCGCCTTCATGGTGTAGCCGAAGTCGCCGAAGGTCTCGTAGAACTTCACCCCGTGGTAGGCCCGGCTGGGCTCCAGCATCTCGGGGAATTTCTCCCGCGCGAGCCCGCTGCCCCAGTCGAACTTGCCGCTTTCGACCACCACGCCGGCCATGGTGGTGCCGTGGCCGCCCAGGTACTTGGTGGCGCTGTGCACCACGATGTCGGCGCCGAAGGCGAAGGGGTTGCACAGGTAGGGGCTCGCCACCGTGTTGTCGACGATCAGCGGCAGGCCGTGCTCGTGCGCGATCTTCGCCACGGCCTCGATGTCGAACACGTTGACCAGCGGATTGCCCAGGGTTTCGCCATAGACGGCGCGCGTGGTCGGGCGGATCGCCCGGCGGAAGTTCTCGGGATCCTCGGGGTCGACGAAGGTGGTCTCTATGCCCAGGCGGTGGAAGCCGATGCCCAGCTGGCCCACCGTGCCGCCATAGAGTGTCGAGGCCGCGACGATGTGGTCGCCCGCCCTCAGGATGGCCAGGATCGCCGTCATCTGCGCCGCCATGCCGGTGGCGCAGGCCAGCGCCGCGCGGCCGCCTTCCAGCGAGGCGACGCGCTCCTCCAGCACCGCCACCGTGGGGTTGCTGATGCGGCTGTAGACGTTGCCGAAGGTCTGCAGGTTGAACAGGCTGGCGGCGTGCTCGGCCGAGTCGAACACGAAGCTGGTGGTCTGGTGGATCGGCGTGGCGCGCGCGCCGGTCACGGGGTCGGGGATGGCGCCGGCGTGGATCGCGCGGGTCCCGAATCCGTACTCGTGGTCGTCGGCCATCTCAGTAGGGCAGCTGGTGCGGGCGGCGCGCCGAGATCACCTTGGTGTCGACGCCCGCCCAGTTCAGGCCGCCGAACAGGCGCGCATGCTCGATCTTCACGCAGCGGTCCATCACCACGTCCAGGCCGGCGGCGCGCGCCCGCGCGGCGGACTCCTCGTGCACCACGCCGATCTGCAGCCACAGGCACTTCGCCCCGATGGCGAGCGCCTCATCGGCCAGCGGCGGGATGTCGCCCGGCTTGCGGAAGCAGTCCACCATGTCGATCTTCACGCCCTGGCCCGCCAGCGCCTGCGCCGCGGCGCTGACGCTCGGGTAGCTGCGCTCGCCCAGGATCTCCGAGGCCGAGGGGTTGACCGGCACGATGCGGTAGCCGTGCTCCTGCATGTACTTGGCGGCGAAGAAGCTGGGGCGGTGCCATTGCGGCGACAGCCCCACCACCGCGATCGTGCGGCAGGAGCCGAGGATGCGGCGCAGCGCGTGGATGGTGCTCATGCGGGCCAGTGTACGCAGCCCGCGAGCGCGTTCCTAGAGGGCGATCGCCTGCAGCACTTCCCGGACGTCGAGCACCTCGGACAGCACCTGCGGCGGTTTCCCCGGGCGGTAGACCACGTAGACCGGCACGCCGTTGCGTCCCAGTTTCGCCAGCGCCTCGGTGATCGCCGGGTCGCGCCGCGTCCAGTCGGCGCGCAGCAGGGCGTAGTTATGGGCGGAGAAGCCGGCCAGCACCTCGCTGCGCGCGAGCGTGGTCTTCTTGTTGTACTGGCAGGTCACGCACCAGGCCGCCGTGAAGTCGACGAACACCGGGCGGCCTTGCGCGACCAGCTGCTGCACGCGGTCGGGCGCCCAGGGCTGCCAGAGCTCCTCCGACTGGGCGACGCTGGCCGTGGGCGCCGGCCGGGTGATGACGCCGCCGAGGGACCAGCCGACGAAGGCGAGGCCGGCCAGCGCCAGCGCCGAAAGCGCGATGCGCGCGCCGCCGCGCAGCGTCAGCGTCCACACCACCATGCTCAGCGCCACCAGCAGCGCCAGCAGCGCGCCGGCGCCGTCGATGCCGCTTTGCTGGCCCAGCACCCAGACCAGCCACGCGACGGTGGCGAACATGGGGAAGGCCATCAGCCGGCGGAAGGTCTCCATCCAGGCGCCGGGCCGAGGCAGCCAGCGCGCCACCGCGGGCACCCAGCTCGCCAGCAGGTAGGGCAGGGCCATGCCCAGGCCCAGCATCAGGAAGATGGCCAGCGCCTGCGCCTCCGGCAGGCTGATCGCCAGGCCCAGCGAGGCCCCCATGAAGGGCGCGGTGCAGGGCGAAGCCACCGCCACCGCGAGCATGCCGGTGAGGAAGGAGTTCATCACCGGATGGCGCGCCTCCAGGGTCGCCACGCTGCTCGGGAGGAAGGAGTGGAACTCGAACAGCCCCGCGAGGTTCAGCGCGATCAGCGTGAACAGGACGGCGAGCGTGGCCACCACCGCGGGGGACTGCAGCTGGAAGCCCCAGCCCAGTTCCTGGCCGGCGGCACGCAGCGCCAGCATCAGGGCACCCAGGGCCGCGAACGACACGACCACGCCGGCGGTGTAGGCCAGGCCTGCGATGCGGTGGCCGCGGCGGTCGTCGGCGTGCTTGGTGAAGCCCACGACCTTGATGGCCAGCACCGGGAACACACAGGGCATCAGGTTGAGGATCAGGCCGCCCAGCAGGGCGCCGAGCAGCGCGATGGCGAAACCGGCCGAGGGCCGCGCGGGTGCCGGCGGCGTGGCCGCGGCGTTGCTGCGCAGCGCGGCTTCCAGGGCCGGCGACACGGCGGCGGCGGCGGCCGGCGCCGGCCACGGGCCGGACACCTTCAGCTCGCTGCGCCAGGCCTGGCCGCCCGCGGCCAGCACCACCGGCAGCAGCGTGGGCGATTCGGAGCGATCGGGCGACAGGGGCACGGTGGCGCTCCAGGTGTCGCCTTGCCAGGACTGGGTCCAGGGGCCCGCGGGCTGGATGATCTCGCCGGTCTCGGGGAAGAACTCCAGCGTCTTGCCGCGCGCCGCGGCCGGCAGGCCCGCGATCGAGACCTTCAGGGTCTGGCCGTCGACACGCGCCTGGGCCTCGCCGGCCACGGGCTGGGGCTGTGCATCCCGGGCCTTCTGGAAGTCCGCCGCGTTGAGGGCCGTGCTGCTGCGCACCGGCAGCTTGAGCGTGAAGCTGCCCTCCTCGGGAATGCACTCCTTCGCGCACACCAGCCAGTTGGCCTGCAGGCGGATCTCCGCGGCGCCGAAGGGGGAGGGCTGGAAGGCGGGCGTGACGGTCAGGGGCACCGGCAGCAGCACCGTGCCTTCGTAACCGTAATTGGCCAGCGGACCCACGGAGATCTTCGTCGGCGCCGGCCAGGCGATCTCGCCGGCCTGGATGCCCGGCGGCAGGGTCCAGGTGAGCTGGGTGGGGAGGCCGGAATCGCCGGCGTTCTTCCAGTAGGTGTGCCAGCCGGGCTGGTGGGCCAGCTGCAGGCCCACCCACAGGGGCTTGCCGGGCGCGACGCCATCGGGGGCCTGGGCCATCAGCTCGGCGCGCACGTGATCGGTCTGGACGACGGCGCCGTCGCCGCGGGAGGCCGCCAGCGCGGGCAGCAGGGGGAGGGCCAGCCAGGCGGCGGCAAGCAGTCGGGTCAATCGCATCGCAGGGTGGGAGCGCGTCAGGACAGTCAAGTTCCGCACGTTCAGGCGAAGCCCAGCACCACCCGTCGGGTCGTGGCGCTCTTCTTCTCGATCTTCGTCACCACCACGGCACCGATCTCGGAGGTGTTGGCCACGTGCGTGCCGCCACAGGGCTGGAAGTCGACGGGGTTGTCGGGCGTGCCGATGCGGATGGTGCGCACGCGGCCGGTGCCGCGCGGCGGCTGCACCGACATGCTCTTGACCAGCGCCGGGTTGGCGTCGAGTTCCTCGTCGCTGATCGAGCCGACGGTGACCGGATGCCCTGCGGCGACGAGCCGCGCGATGCCTTCGCTCAGTGCGTCCTTGTCCAGCGGGTCGGTCATGTTGAAGTCCAGGCGCGCGTAGTCGGGCGTGATCGAGCAGCCGTTGACCAGCTGCGGCACCAGGTGGCACAGCAAGTGGGTCGTGGTGTGGAAGCGCATCAGCCTGTGGCGGCGGTCCCAGTCCACGCGGGCGACGACGGGCTCGTCCACGCGCAGGCGGGCGAGCAGGTCTTCCTGCCCCGGCGCCGGGACGTGGGCGATGTCCGCCGTGGGGCGGCCTTCCGCGTCCTTGCACTTGCGGGTGTCGGCCACCTGCAGCGCGCTGCCGTCGGCGAGCACCAGCACGCCGCTGTCGCCGGCCTGGCCGCCGCCCAGGGGATAGAAGACGGTGCGGTCGAGGATCACGCCCTGCTCGTTCACGGCCTTCACCGTCGCGGGGGTCTCCTTCAGGTAGGCATCCTGGCGGAACAGCTCTTGGGTCATGCCGGTATTGTCCCGGTTTGGGCGGACCCTAGCGGGGCGTGGGGCCGCTGCCGGCCGCTCAGGCGCGCCCCGGCAGCGGCAGCGCGGTCTTGTAGCGCACCTGCTTCAGGGCGAAGCTGGAACGGATCTTCTCGATGCCGGGAATGGGCGTGAGCTGCTCCAGGATGAAGCGTTCCAGTGCCGCGATGTCCGGCACCGCGACGCGGATCAGGTAGTCGCTGTCGCCGGTCATGAGGTAGCACTCCATCACCTCGTCGTGTTCGGCGATGCGGCGCTCGAACTGGGCCAGCGCTTCCTTGGACTGGCTCCTGAGGCTGATGTTGATGAAGACGTTGAGCCCCAGCCCCAGCTGGCGGGCGCTGGCCAGGGCGACGTAGCGCTCGATCACGCCGGCGGCCTCCAGCGCCTTCACCCGCGCCAGGCAGGGCGAAGGCGAGAGGTGGACGCGCCGGGCCAGTTCGACGTTGGTGAGGGACCCGTCCTCCTGGAGCTCGGCCAGGATGCGGAGGTCGATGGCGTCCAGTTTCATGGAATGCTGAGGATGCGGCGTTTGGCGGCATTCTATGCTGCACCTCTTCCATTGCGGTCCGCTTTTGGCAGCCGGTGCCGGCCTCCGCGGCCTACAGTGCCGGGATGGCCGACCAGAGCATCACCCGTTACCTCGCCGACCCGGGCGGCGATGCCGATCCTGTCGAGACCGCCGAATGGCGCGATGCCTTCCTGGCGCTGGTCGCCTCGGAGGGGCCGGCGCGGGCGCGCTTCATCCTCGACCAGTTGGCCGTGCTGGCCCGCGACCCGAAGGTGGCGTGGTCGCCCGAGCTGGTCACGCCCTATGTGAACACCGTGCCGGTGGAGAAGCAGCCGGTGTTCCCCGGCGACCTGGCCATCGAGGAGAAGCTGGCCTCCCTCATGCGCTGGAACGCGCTGGCGATGGTGGTGCGGGCCAATGCGGCGCACGGCGAACTGGGCGGCCACATCGCGAGCTATGCGAGCGCGGCGGACCTGTTCGAGGTGGGCTTCAACCATTTCTTCCGGGCCAGGAACGAAAGGCAAGGCGGCGACCTCGTGTTCTTCCAGCCGCACAGCGCGCCGGGCGTGTACGCGCGCGCCTTCCTGGAAGGGCGCCTGACCGAGCACGACCTCGCCTCTTTCCGCCAGGAGATCACGGCACCGTCGCGCGGCGCGCGCGGGCTTTCGAGCTATCCGCATCCCTGGCTGATGCCGGACTTCTGGCAGTTCCCGACGGGCTCCATGGGCATCGGCCCGATCAGCTCGATCTACCACGCGCGCTTCATGCGCTACCTCACGCACCGCGGCCTCCTGGATTGCGAAGGGCGGAAAGTCTGGGGCGTGTTCGGCGACGGCGAGATGGACGAGCCCGAGAGCATGAGCGCGCTCACGCTCGCCTCGCGCGAGAAGCTGGACAACCTGGTCTGGGTGGTCAACTGCAACCTGCAGCGTCTCGACGGCCCGGTGCGCGGCAACGGCAGGATCGTCGACGAGCTGGAGAAGCTGTTCCGCGGCGCGGGCTGGAACGTCGTCAAGCTGCTGTGGGGCAGCGACTGGGACGGCCTGTTCGCCCGCGACACCGCCGGCGCGCTGGTGCGGGCCTTCGCGCACACCGTCGACGGCCAGATGCAGACCTTCGCGGCCAAGGACGGCCGCTTCAACCGCGACCACTTCTTCGGCCAGGACGAGGCGCTCGCGCGGCTGGCGCAGGGCATGACCGACGAACAGATCGACCGCCTCAAGCGCGGCGGCCATGACCTGGTGAAGATCCATGCGGCCTACGACGCGGCCGCGAAACACCGCGGCCAGCCCACGGTGATCCTCGCGCACACCAAGAAGGGCTACGGCATGGGCGCGGCCGGCCAGGGGCGCATGACCACACACAGCCAGAAGAAGCTGGACGAGGCGGCGCTGCTGGAGTTCCGCAACCGCTTCAACCTGCCGCTGTCGGACGAACAGGCGAAGCACCTGGCCTTCCACAAGCCGGCCGACGACAGCCCCGAGCTGCGCTACCTGCACGAGCGGCGCGCCGCGCTGGGCGGCTACCTGCCCCGGCGCGAGACGGCCTGCGCCACGGTGCCGGTGCCCGAGGCCGCCACCTATGCGCAGTTCGCGCTGCAGGCCGGCGGCAAGGAGATGTCCACCACCATGGCCTTCGTGCGCCTGCTGGGCGCACTGCTGAAGGACCCGCGGCTGGGCCCGCGCATCGTGCCCATCGTCGCCGACGAGGCGCGCACCTTCGGCATGGCCAACCTGTTCAAGCAGGTGGGCATCTACTCCAGCGTGGGCCAGAGTTACGAGCCGGAGGACATCGGCTCGGTGCTGTCCTACCGCGAGGCGCTGGACGGGCAGATCCTGGAGGAGGGCATCAGCGAGGCGGGCGCCATCGCGAGCTGGACGGCCGCGGCCACCAGCTACAGCGTGCACGGCTTCGCGATGCTGCCGTTCTACATCTACTACTCGATGTTCGGCTTCCAGCGCGTGGGCGACGCGATCTGGGCCGCCGCCGACCAGCGCGCCCGCGGCTTCCTGCTGGGGGCGACCTCGGGCCGCACGACGCTGGGCGGCGAGGGCCTGCAGCACCAGGACGGCAGCAGCCACCTGGTGGCCGCCACCCTCCCCAACTGCAAGGCCTGGGACCCGGCCTTCGCCGGCGAGCTGGCGGTGATCATCGACCGCGGCATGCGCGAGATGCTCGTGGAGCAGCGCGACGCCTTCTACTACGTCACGCTGATGAACGAGAACTACGCGATGCCCGACCTGCCGGCCGAGGCGCACGAGGGCGTGGTCCGCGGCGGCTACCGCTTCGCGCGCTTCGGCGACGAGACCGCCCGCCGGCGCGTGAGCCTGCTCGGCTCCGGCGCCATCCTCAACGAGGTGGTGGAAGCGGCGCGCCAGCTCGCCGCCGACGGCATCCCGGTGGACGTCTACAGCATCACCAGCTGGAGCGAGCTGGCGCGCGACGGCGCGGAGTGCGAGCGGCGCGCGCTCGCCGGCGAGCCGCAGGCGACACCCTACGTCGCGCAGCTCCTCGCCGGCAGCGGTCCGGTGGTCGCGGCCAGCGACTACGTGCGCGCGGTGCCGGAAAGCATCCGCGCCTGGCTGCCGGCCGGGCGCCGCTACGTCACCCTGGGCACCGACGGCTTCGGCCGCAGCGGCACGCGGGCGGCGCTGCGGGCCTTCTTCGGGGTGGATGCGGCGAGCATCGTGCGGGCGGCGCAGCACGCGCTGGGGTGACCCCACCGTACACTGCGGCCATGGCACTCCCTTCCCGCCGCTGGGCCGACCTCGCCACCACCGACTTTGCCGCGCTCGATCCCGCGACCACGGTGGCGGTGCTGCCGCTGGGCGCGACCGAGCAGCACGGGCCGCACCTGCCGCTCGCGGTGGACCAGTGCCTGGTGGATGGCATCGTGGCGCAGGCCCTGCCGCGGCTGCCCGCGGAACTGCCCGTGCTGGTGCTGCCCACCCAGCAGGTCGGCTACAGCCCCGAGCACGGCGATTTCCCCGGCACGCTGACCCTGCCGATCGAGACGGTGATCGCCACCTGGGTCGCGCTCGGCGCCTGCGTCGCGCGGGCCGGCGTGCGCAAGCTGCTGTTGTTCAACGCGCATGGGGGCCAGGTGAGCGTGATGGACATCGTCGCGCGCGAGCTGCGCATGCGCCACGGCCTGATCGTCTACGGCAGCAGCTGGTGGAACCTGCCCCTGGGCGATGCGGTCACGGGCCTGTTCCCGCCCGACGAACACCGCTTCGGCGTGCACGGCGGCGACCAGGAGACTTCGCTGATGCTGGCGCTGGCCCCGGACCGCGTGCGCAGGGCCCAGGCCCGCGACTTCCCCTCCACCTCGCGCGAGCGCGCCGCCCGCCACGCGATCCTGGGCGACGGCCGCAGCGCCAAGCTGGGCTGGGCCATGCAGGACTACAACGCGCAGGGCGCCGCCGGCAATGCCGCCGCGGCCAGCGCGGACAAGGGCCGCGCGCTGTTGGAGGCCGCGGGTGCGCAACTGGCGCTGCTGCTGCAGGAGATCGCCGCGCTGCCCCTGGCCACGGTGGCGGAGCGGCCGAAGCGCTGATCCCCTGGCGCGAGCCCCGCCGGTCGCGCTACCATCGCTGAAACCAGTTTCAGCGATCCATGTCCCCAACCCCTCCGCCTTCCCCCGTCGCCGGTCCCCGCGTGACCATCGCCGACGTCGCCGAGAAGGCCGGGGTGTCCAAGGCCACCGTCTCGCGCTTCCTGAACCGGCGCGACGAACTGCTCACCCCGGAGATCGCCCAGCGGGTGGAAGCCGCCATCGCCGCCCTGGGCTATTCCCCCAGCCCCATGGCGCAGGCGCTCAAGCGCGGCCGCTCGCGGCTGATCGGCCTGGTGGTGGCGGACGTGACCAACCCGTACTCCGTGGCCGTGCTGCGCGGCGCCGAGAAGGCCTGCCAGGAGGCCGGCTACCTGCTGATGCTGTTCAACCTGGGCGACGACGGCCAGCGCGAGCGCGAAGCCATCGAGGCGCTCGCCTCCTACCAGGTCGAGGGCCTCATCCTGAACACCCTGGGCCGCGACGAGGGCGCGGCCGCCGCCGTGGCCCGCCAGGGCCGGCCGGTGGTGCTGGTGGACCGGCGCCACGCCGACATGCAGGCCGACTTCGTTTCCCTCGACAACGCCGGCGCGGCGCGGATGGCGGCCGGCCACCTGCGCGAGCAGGGCTGGGACGACCTGTTGTTCGTCACCGAGCCGATGGCGGGCGTCTCCACCCGGCAGGAGCGGGAGGCGGCCTTCCGCGCCTTCGTCGGCGGGCATCCCGAGCTCCACGGCGCGACCTTCGAGTCGGCCGCCGATGACGCGGCCGGCCTGGAGGCCGAACTCCGGCGCCTGCGCGCCCGCGGTCGCCGCCCCGCGGTGCTGGCGAGCAACGCCGTCATCACGCTGCGGGTTTGCGATGCCGTGGCGCGCCTGGGCTGGCGCTTCGGCCACGACCTCGGCTTCGTCGGCATCGACGAGACCGAATGGGCCCCCCTGGTGGGCCCGGGCCTGACCACCATCGCCCAGCCGACCGATGCCCTCGGCCGCCTGGCCACGGCTTGCCTGCTGGAGCGCCTGCAGGGCCTGGACGTGCCGCCCCGGCAGATCCTGCTGCCCGGCCGGCTGGTGGTGCGACGCTCGTCGGCCCGGGCATCAGATCAGTGAAAACCCGGATGAAAACCTGAAACCGGTTTCTATAATCCAACTTAGAAACCGGTTTCAGTCGTGCACTACCACTTCCAGTTCCAGGATGTCTTCGCCGCGTGGCCCCTGCTGCTGCAGGGCACGTGGATCACGATCCGCCTGTCCCTCGCCGCCACGGTGCTGGGCCTGGGCGTGGCCATCCTGGGCGCCTGGGCCAAGACCTCGGGTCCGCCGCCGCTGCGCTGGCTGGTCAACGCCTACATCGAGCTGATCCGCAACACGCCCTTCCTGGTGCAGCTGTTCTTCTTCTTTTTCGGGCTGCCGGCGCTGGGGCTGCGCTGGTCGGCGCAGGCCGCCGCGCTGGTGGCCATGGTGGTGAACCTCGGTGCCTATGCCACCGAGATCATCCGTGCCGGCATCGAGTCCATCCCGCGCGGGCAGGTCGAGGCCGGGCTGGCGCTCAACCTCAAGCGCCACCAGGTGTTCCGGCACATCGTCCTCAAACCGGCGCTGAAGGCGATCTACCCGGCGCTCACCAGCCAGTTCATCCTGCTGATGCTCAGTTCCGCGGTGGTCTCGGCCATCTCCGCCGACGACCTCACCTCGGTCGCCGCGAACCTGCAGTCGCAGACCTTCCGCAGCTTCGAGATCTACATCGTGGTGGCGGCCATCTACCTGGTGCTGGCGCTGGCCTTCTCGGTGCTGTTCCGCCTGGTCTACCGCCTGGCCCTCGACTACCCGGACCGCCGCTGATGCGCACCTTCGGCTTTCCCGACTTCCTGTTCATCCTCGAGGCGGCGCGCTGGACGATCGCCCTGTCGCTGATCGCCTTCGTGGGCGGCGCGATCGGTGGCCTGGCCGTGGCGCTGGCGCGCACCAGCGACAACGCCTTCGCGCGCGGCGTGGCCACGGTGTTCGTGCAGGTGTTCCAGGGCACGCCGCTGCTGCTGCAGCTGTTCCTGATCTTCTTCGGCTTCCCGGTGCTCGGCATCGACGTCAACCCCTGGGTGGCCGCCGGCATGGCGCTTATCCTCAACACCAGCGCCTTCCTCGGCGAGATCTGGCGCGGCAGCATCCAGGCCATCCCGCACGGCCAGCGCGAGGCCGCCGACGCGCTGGGGCTGCATTATGTGGCCCGCATGCGCGACGTGATCCTGCCGCAGGCCTTCCGGATCGCCCTGCCGCCCACCGTGGGCTACATGGTGCAAGTGATCAAGGGCACCTCGCTCGCCGCGATCATCGGCTTCACCGAGGTCACGCGCGCCGGCCAGATCATCAACAACGCGACCTTCCAGCCGCTCGCCGTGTTCGGGCTGGTGGCCGCCATCTACTTCGCGCTGTGCTGGCCGCTGTCGCTGCTGGCCGCGCGCATGGAACGCCGCCAGGCCCGCGCGTTGGCGCGCTGAACCCCTTCCCATTCATCCACTGGAGAGAACAAGTGCAAGACCTGTCCCGCCGCGCCTTCGCCGCCCTCGGCCTGGCCGCCACCGTGGCGCTCGCCGCCGCCCCCGCCTTCGCCCAGACGCCCGGCGACCTGAAGAAGAAAGGCGAGATCAACGTCGGCCTGCTGGTGGACTTCCCGCCCTACGGCACCACCAACGCGCAGAACCAGCCCGACGGATATGACGCCGACGTCGCCCGCCTGCTGGGCAAGGACTGGGGGGTGAAGGTGAACCTGGTGCCCGTGACCGGCCCCAACCGCATCCCCTACCTGCTGACCGGCAAGGTGGACCTGCTGGTCGCCTCGCTCGCCGTGACGCCCGAGCGTGCCAAGCAGGTGCAGTTCTCCAAGCCGTACTCCGCCGCCAGCATCGTGCTGTACGGCCCGACGAAGGTCGCCATCAAGGGCCCGAACGACCTCAAGCCGCTGAAGATCGGCGTGGCGCGCGCCAGCACGCAGGACGTCGCCCTGACGCAGATCGCGCCGCAGGGCACCGAGATCCGCCGTTTCGACGACGACGCCTCCGCCATGCAGGCCCTGATCTCCGGCCAGGTCGACGCGATCGGTTGCGCCACGACCGTGGCTGCCGAGATCAGCAAGCGCGAGCCTGGCCGGTACGAGCCCAAGTTCATCCTGAAGCAGCAGGACATGGCCATCGCCCTGCGCCCCGGCCAGGACGCGCTGCTCAAGGCGGTGAACGACTTCGTGGCGAAGAATACGGCCAACGGGGAGCTGAACAAGCTGTACCACAAGTGGCTGGCCACCGACCTGCCGAAGATGCAGTAAGGACCGCCGCAGGAACACCATGGACGCCCGCGCCCCGACCCCGGTCGAACCCATCATCCGCCTCGAGAGGGTGGAAAAGTGGTACGGCAAGTTCCAGGTGCTCTCGGCCGTCGACCTGCAGGTCGCGGCCGGCGAGCGCATCGTGATCTGCGGGCCCTCGGGCTCGGGCAAGTCCACGCTGATCCGCTGCATCAACGGCCTGGAGGCAGTGCAGAAAGGCCGCATCGAGGTCGACGGCATCGACCTCACCGCCCACAAGCGCAACGTCGACAAGGTGCGCGCTGAGGTCGGCATGGTGTTCCAGCAGTTCAACCTGTTCCCGCACCTGACCATCCTGCAGAACTGCACGCTGGCGCCCATGCGCACGCGCGGCCTGAGCCGGGAGGAGGCGGAGGCCACCGCGATGAAGTACCTCACGCGCGTGCGCATCCCCGACCAGGCGCACAAGTACCCCAGCCAGCTCTCCGGCGGCCAGCAGCAGCGGGTGGCGATCGCCCGCGCGCTGTGCATGAACCCGAAGATCATGCTGTTCGACGAGCCCACCTCCGCGCTGGACCCCGAGATGGTCAAGGAAGTGCTCGACACCATGATCGGCCTGGCCGAGGAAGGCATGACCATGCTGTGCGTGACCCACGAGATGGGCTTCGCCCGGCGCGTGGCCGACCGGGTGATCTTCATGGCCGACGGCCGCATCGTGGAGGAGGCGCCGCCGCAGCAGTTCTTCACGGCGCCGCGCGACGAGCGCACGAAGGCTTTCCTGGGCCAGATCCTCACTTCCCACCACCATCCGGCGGCGGCGTGATGCGGCAGGTCCTGATTTCGCTGTCTTCCTTCGGGGCGGCGCAGGTGCTGCGCCGGGGCCAGCTGCATTTCGCCCGGCTGGCCCTGGAGGCCGGCGCGGACGGCTTCGAGGTGCGCGGCGAACTGCTGAACGACCCCGCCGCCGAACTGCCCGCCCTGGCGGCCGAGGCCCGTGCGCGCGGCTGCGCCACGGTCTACTCCAGCCCGGAAGGCCTCTGGGACCCGGACGGCGGCCTCGACCGCGCCGCCCTGGACCGCGCGCTCGCGGCGGCGGCGCAGCTCGGCGCGCCGCGCCTGAAGATGTCCATCGGCGGCTTCAGCGAGGCCTCCGCCGCCGGCTTCGCGCCACTCGCGCAGGCCCTGCAGGGCCGCGGCATCGAGCTGGTGATCGAGAACGACCAGACCGTGGCCGCCGGCACGCTGCCGGCGCTGCTCGCCTTCTTCGCCGCCGCCGACCGTGCCGGCCTGCCCCTGGGCATGACCTTCGACATGGGCAACTGGCACTGGACCGGCGAATGCCCGCTGGCGTCCGCGAGCGCCTGTGCGCAGCGGGTCGCCTACGTGCACTGCAAGGGCGTGCAGCGCCTGCCGGCGAAATGGGTGGCCGTGCCGCTGGCGGACTCCGCCGCGCCCTGGCGTGCCGTGCTGCGCCGCATGCCGCCCGGGGTGCCCTGGGCGATCGAATATCCGCTGGTGGGCGACGACCTGGCTGGCATCACGCGTGCCCAGGTGGCGCACTTGCGCGAGGTCGCCGGCACGCCGGGGGGCAGCGCATGAAGGAACCGGTGCGCTTCGACGTCGCGCTGTTCGGCGAGATGATGATGCTGCTCGTGGCGGACCGACCGGGCCCGCTGGAGGAGGTGCCGTCGTTCCACAAGCGCACGGCCGGCGCCGAGACCAACGTCGCGATCGGCCTCGCGCGCCTGGGACTGCGCGTGGCCTGGGGCAGTCGCCTCGGCACCGACTCCATGGGCCGCTACCTGCTGGCCGAGATGCAGCGCGAGGGCGTCGACTGCTCGCATGTCGCGCGCGATCCCGCGCAGCGCACCGGCTTCCAGTTCAAGGGGCGCGTCACCGACGGCAGCGACCCGCCCGTCGAATACCACCGCAAGGGTTCGGCCGCGAGCCACATGGCGCCGGACGACGTGGACGCGGCCTGGCTGCGCGGTGCGCGCCACCTGCACGCCACGGGGGTGTTCCCCGCGATCTCGGCCACGGCGCGCGCCGCGGCGCACAAGACCTTCGAGGTCATGCGCGCCGCCGGCCGCACCATCTCCTTCGACCCCAACCTGCGGCCGACCCTGTGGGCCACGCCGCAGGAGATGCGCCGCGAGATCAACGCCTTCGCCTGCCAGGCCGACTGGGTGCTGCCGGGCCTGGAGGAGGGCCGCTTCCTGACCGGTCAGGACACGCCCGAGGCGATCGCACGGTTCTACCGTGAGCGCGGCGCGAAGCTGGTCGCGGTGAAGCTGGGTCCCGAAGGCGCCTATTACGACTCCGAGCAGGGAAGCGGCCGCGTGCCGGGGTTCCCCGTGAAGGAAGTGGTGGACACGGTCGGCGCCGGCGATGGCTTCGCGGTCGGCGTGGTGAGCGCGCTGCTGGAGGGCCGCGGCGTCGCGGACGCGGTCCGCCGCGGCGCCTGGATCGGCGCGCGGGCCGTGCAGGTGCTGGGCGACACCGAAGGCCTGCCCACTCGCGCCGAGCTGGAGGCGGCCAGGCTGTGAGCGCGACCCGCAAGTCGGTGCTGGTCTTCCGCGAGCTGCCGGACGACCAGCTCGCGCGCATCGCCGCCCTGCACGACGTCGTCGTCGCCAATCCGCGCAAGCCGGACCGGAAGGCGGCCTTCGAAGCGGCGTTGCCCCAGGCCCAGGGCCTGATCGGATCCAGCTACGCGATCACCCCGGCGCTGCTGGATGCGGCGCCTCGGCTGGAGGTGATCTCCACCATCTCCGTGGGCGTGGACAACTACCCCGTCGCCGAATTGCGCCGGCGCGGCATCCTGCTATGCCATACGCCGGGGGTGCTGACCGAGACCACCGCCGACACGGTGTTCCTGATGGTCATGGCCGCGAGCCGGCGCGTCGTGGAACTGGCGAACCACGTGCGCGAGGGCCGCTGGGACCGCAACATCGGCGAGGACCTGTTCGGCTGGGACGTGCACGGCAAGACCCTGGGCATCCTCGGCTTCGGCCGCATCGGCCAGGCCGTGGCGCGCCGCGGGGCGCTCGGCTTCGGCATGCGGGTCCAGTACCACAACCCGCAGCCGGTCGATCTGCCCGAACTCGCGGGCCGCGCGCGTCACCTGCCCCTGGACGAACTGCTGGCCACGAGCGACATCGTCGCGGCCACGCTGCCGCTGACCGACGCCACGCGCGGCCTGATGGGCCCGCGCGAATTCGGCCTCATGAAGCCGGGTGCCATCTTCGTCAACGGCGGTCGCGGCGCCACCGTGCAGGAGCCCGCCCTGCTGGCGGCGCTGGACAGCGGCCGGCTGCGCGCCGCCGCGCTGGATGTTTTCGCCACCGAGCCGTTGCCGCCGGATTCGCCGCTGCGCACCCATCCGCGCGTGACGCCCTTGCCCCACATCGGCTCGGCCACGCACGAGACGCGTCATGCGATGGCGCGGCTCGCCACCGGCAACCTGCTGCAGGCGCTGGCGGGCGAGCGGCCGCAGGCCGTCTACACCGGTTGATCGGCCGCCTGTCCATCACCCGGTTGGCCGAGTTGGGGGCTGGCCACAGCGCTGCGGACCTTGTCGCGATCGCGCGCTCGCGTCACACCGTGGACATCGACTTGCGCCTAGACTGCAAGCAAGGTGAGTTCCATGCGCTTCTCGTCGATCTTCCAGCAGCCTTCACCGCCGTACGAGGTGCAGCGGGAAGAGACGGCGCGCGAGGCGGCACACCCGGTCGCCACCCCCCAGCCGGAACTCCCCGAGGATCTCGACGCGCGCGTGCGCCTCGTCGGCGAGTGGCAGCTGGGCGAGGCCTGAGGACGCGGCACACCCGCGGGCACGGTCGTTGCTTCTTTCCGCGCCGAAAGGAGCCAGCCATGAACCGCAATGCAGTCACCGAGAAGATCGTCTCGGCCAAGGTCTCCCGCGGCCTCACCTGGGCCGAGGTCGCCCGCAAGGTCGGCCAGTCCACCGAGTGGACGACGGCGCTCTGCCTGGGGCAGATGACCGCCAACGCCGACCAGGCCCGCATCCTCGGCGAGCTGTTCGACCTGACCGAAGAGGAGCAGAAGTGGCTTCGGGTGGTGCCCTACAAGGGCTCGCTGCCGACGGCCGTGCCGACCGATCCGCTGATCTACCGCTGGTACGAGATCGTCAACGTCTACGGCACGACCATCAAGGAGCTGATCCACGAGGAGTTCGGCGACGGCATCATGAGCGCCATCGACTTCTCCATGGAGATCAGCCGCGAGCCCGACCCGAAGGGCGACCGGGTCCAGGTCGTGATGTCGGGCAAGTTCCTGCCCTACAAGACCTTCTGAGCGCGCGCGAGCGCTTCGCGCCGAACGGCGCTGCGGGCCATGCCGCCCTTGCGCCCGGCCTCGCGGGCTTCCTGCGAGGTGAATTCGTGCGCCGTCCCTTTCTCGTGGGCGGCGCGTCCGCCCAGGCTGGCGATCTGGCGCTGGCGCTGGGGATCCATGGAGGCGAAACCGCGCAGGGGCTTGCCGCCGGCGTGGGGATGGTCGTTGAAAGCCATGCTGGGAACTCCTTGAGAGCTGGGTTGAGATTTCATGGCCGCGAGCCGCGGTCCATGCCCTCTTAGAACGCGCGGGCGGGCCCCGCCTGCGTCAGGCGGCACAGCCGCAGCGTGTAGGAGATTTGCCCGTCCGTCAGAGGCGGCTGCGCGGCAGGACCTCGGCGCGAAGCCGGGCGAACAGCGCGTCGGCTTCGGCCGGGACCCCCGGATCGGGTTGCGCCTGCCCCCGCAGGCGCGCCAGCAGGCGCGTGAACTGCGTGCCCAGCGGCGGGATGGGAGCGAGGTACAGCACCTGCTCGCCGCGTCCGACCAGCAGGGTGGGGAAGGTCACGATGTCGACCTCGCCCATGGTCTCGTCCTCGTCCTCCACGTCCACCCAGGCGAAACGCAGGTCGGGATGGGCGCGGGCCTGCTCGGTGAATTGCGGCAGCCAGTCCCGGCACACGCCACACCAGGCGGCGCACAGGCAGGCCACCCACCAGGTCGCTTGTTCCTCGCCGGCCGAGCTGTCCATGCCTCAGTGTAGCGAGCCAGCGGCGACGGCGCCGCGCCCGTCCTTCAGGTGTGGGTGACCCAGTCCTGGTACTGCGGTGCGTCGAGGTGCGGGACGGCGTTGAAGCACACCAGCATGTGCCGCTTCGGCGTGAAGGCGAACTCGGTGATGGCCGTGTTGCGGATGCGCATGTTCAGGTCGATGGTCGCCTCGGATTTCGCGCCCAGGACGTAGGACACGGCCGTGGAGATCGGCCCGCCGCTGGTGACCACCAGCACCTTGTGGCCGTAGTGGTTGTGGCGAACGTGATCGAGCACGCCCGCCACGCCCGCCACGAAGTCGGCGTAGCTGGGCATGCCCGCGGGGGCCGTGGTGCCGGCCATCCATTGCGCCAGGCCGTCGCGCAGCAGGCGGAAGTGGTGCCGCACCATGTCCGGCGAGGTCGGCCTGGCCAGCTTGCCGGAGTGCACGGTGGCGATCACCGCCTCGCTGTCGTACTCGTTGAGGCCGTCCCAGGACAGGTGCTCCCCGCCGCGGTTCATGCCTTCCAGGATGCCTTCCAGGGTCTGCTTGTGCCGCCGCAGGGTGCCCGCGATCAGGCCGTCGAAATGGATCCCGCGCTCGGCGAAGTACTCGCCCAGGCGCACACTCTGGCGCCGGCCCAGCTCGCTGAGCTGGTCGTAGTCGTCGGCCCCGAAGGAAGCCTGGCCGTGGCGGACGAGGTAAAGGGTGCCCATGGGCCGATTCTGGCAAAGGGCGGGGTCCGGCGCCGTCCCAGCGGCGACTTCAACGCGCGCCGCCGGCGAGCACCCGGGCGAATAATTCGGTGTCGACGTTGCCGCCGGTGAGGGCGAAGGCGGCGCCGCGGCCGCCGGCCCGCGCGCGGTCGCGCAGGAGCGCCGCCAGGCCGGCGGCACCGGCGCCCTCCGCCACGTTGTGGGTGTCGGCGAACAGGATGCGCATGGCCTCGGCGACCTCCTCGTCCGTGACGGCGACGATGTCGTCGGCCTCGCGCCGCACGATGTCCAGCGCCTCCTCGTCCGCGATCCGGCAGGCCATGCCGTCGGCCAGCTGCGTGGTCACCGGCGCCTCCACCACCCGGCCGGCGCGGAAGGAATCGAGGTAGGTGGTGGCATGGGCGGAGACCACGCCCACCAGGCGGCTGCGCCGGCCCGTGTGCGCCCGGGCCGCCGCGGCGGCGCAGAAGCCCGAGCCCTGGCCGATGGGCACGTAGACCACCGCAGGCTCCTCGCCGGCGGGAAAGCTCTCGAAGAACTCCAGCCAGTAGGTGAAGACGCCCAGCACCAGGTCGCGATGGAAGGACGGGACCATGTGCAGGCCGCGCTCGGTCGCCAGCGCCATGGCGTGCTCGCGCGCCGCCTGGAAGTCCTCCCCGTGCTCGACCAGCTGCACGCCCAGGGCGCGCATGGCGGCGTTCTTCTCCACCGAGTTGCCGCGCGGCACGACGATGGTGGCTTCCAGGCCGCTGCGCCGTGCGCCCCAGCCGACCGACTGGCCGTGGTTGCCGCGGGTGGCCGAGATGACGCCGCGCACGCCCGGTTCGCGCCGCACCAGCGCGTCGAAATAGGTCGTGCCACCTCGGACCTTGAAGGCGCCGGCGGGCGTGTGGTTCTCGTGCTTCACCCACACCGGCAGGCCCAGGCGCCGCTGCAGCAGCGGCCAGGCGTATTGCGGCGTCGGCGGAACGAAGCGGCGCACGCATTGCACGGCCCGTTCGACTTCCTCGCGTTCGAATCGCATGGTGAGTTCAGAGTCCTTCCGATTCCAGCCGGATGCGCCCCCGGGGCGTTTCCAGCACGGCGCAGAGATTGGGTGCGCCCTCCCGCACGGCCACGCCCTGCAATCCGAGGGCCTCGCAGGCCGAACGCAGCGCGCCGGCTTGCGGATGCGTGGCCCAGAGCGATTGCAGCGTGATCCCCGACTCCGCCAGGGCCGCCGCCGGGTGGGCGTCGCCCCATTCGATCAGCGTCGGCAGCACGCCCTGCCACAGGCGCTGGCCGTCCGGCCGCAGGGTGATCCGCCAGGACAGCAGCCCGCGCGGCGTCATGCGCGATGCGGCGACCGCTTCGCCGCGGTCGATGTCCAGCGCGCGCAGCGCGGCGACACCGGCGGACGCGTCCGGCACGCTGGCCACGAAGTGCAGCAGGCGCGGCCCACTGCGCGCCAGCGCATCGCGCACGGCCTCGTCGTCCAGGTCGAACCAGCGCCGGCCCTGCTGCGGCGAGCGGCCCGGCTGCACGGCGATGATCTCCAGGTAGGCGCGCGGATAGTCCACCGTGGCGATGCGCAGCAGCCGGTTGTGCGTGCCCATGAGCGGATGCGTGCCGCCCGGGCCGGGCGGCACGCCCAGGGTGGCCTCGCACCAGGCTGCGCCCTGGTCCAGGCTGGCGGCGGCCACGACGAGGTGATCGACGCGCGCCTGCATGTCAGAGCCGGACCTGCCCGTCCACGCAGGTGACCGAGGCGCCGCCGATCCAGGTCTCGCCGGCGTCGTCGCGCTCCACGTGCACCCGGCCCGCGCGCCCGAGCGCCGTGCCCTGGCTCGCGATGTAGCGGCGCGGCGCGATGCCCGCGCCGATCAGCCACTGGGCGAGCGCGGCATTGAGGCTGCCAGTGACGGGGTCTTCCGCCATGCCGTTGTTGCCGGGGAAGAAGGCGCGGACCTCGAAGGCGCATTCGTCGCCCTGCGGCCGCGCGCCCACCACGCCCACCTTGCCCCGCGGTCCCACCACGCCGATGTCCAGGCCCGCGAGCACCGTGGCATCGGGCTGGAGCGCGAGCACCTGCTCGGCGGACTGCAGCAGCACGCCGCGCCAGTGGGGGCCGTTGTCGCACCAGGCGTGGTCCACGATGTCGGCGCGCGCGACGCCCAGGCCGCGGGCGATCAGCGCCACGTCTTCCTCCGGCAGCGGCCCGCCCCGGCGCAGCGGCGGCGCCGCGAAGGCCAGGCGCTGGCCGTCGCGCCGGAGTTTCACCAGGCCCACGCCGCATTCCTGCACGACGTGTTCACCGCGCGGACGGCCGCCCGCTTCCAGCCAGGCGTGGCAGCTGCCCAGCGTGGGATGGCCGGCGAAGGGCAGCTCGCGTCCCGGGCTGAAGATGCGCACCCGGTAGTCGGCACCCGGCTGGGTGGGCGGCAGTAGGAAGGTGGCCTCGGACAGGTTGGTCCAGTCGGTGAAGCGCTGCATCTCCTCCTCGTCCAGGCCCTGGCCGTCCAGGACCACCGCGAGCGGGTTACCGCGATAAGGGACTTCGGTGAAGACGTCGACTTGCTTGAAGGGGCGCAGGCGCATGGCTCAGCCTCCCCGGGCGGCGAGGGCGGTGCGTGCGTCCCGGATCGTCGCGGCCAGCGCGGCGATACCCCGGTCGATTTCCTCGGCCGACGCGGTGACGAAGGACAGGCGCAGCGTCCGCGCGTCGGCCGCACCCGCATAGAAGGGGGCGCCCGGCACGAAGGCGACGCCGCGCTCGACGGCCTGGGGCAGCAGGGTCACCGCATCCAGGCCGGCGGGCAGGCGCGCCCACAGGAACATGCCGCCGGCGGGCGTGTTCCATTCCACGCCCAGGCCGCGCATCTCGCGCTCGAGCGCCGCCAGCATCGCGTCGCGCTGCCCCTTGTACAGCGCGCGGATGGTCGGCACGTGCCGCTCGAGGAAGCCGTCGCGCAGCACCTCGGCCACCATCCGCTGGTTGAAGCCGGGGCTGTGCAGGTCGGCCGCCTGCTTGGCCTGCAGCAGCTTGGGGAACACCGCCGGCGGCGCGACCACGTAGCCCAGGCGCAGGCCCGGCGCCAGCACCTTGGAGAAGGAGCCCAGGTAGATGGTGCCCTCGGGATGGCGCGCGGCCAGGGGTGCCGGCGGCGGCGCATCGAACCACAGGTCGCCGTAAGGGTTGTCCTCGACCAGGGGCAGGGCCAGTTCGCGGGCGGTCTGCACCAGGGCGGCGCGGCGTACCTCGCTCATCGTGCGCCCGGTGGGGTTCTGGAAATTGGGCAGGACGTACAGGAAACGCGCCCCGCCGCGTCGGCGCGCGAGGTCGGCCACGGCTATGCCCTCATCGTCGCTCGCGACGCCCACGACCTCGGGCTCCATCGGGCCGAAGGCCTGCAGCGCGCCGAGGTAGGTCGGCGTCTCCACCAGCACGCGGCTGCCGGGATCGAGCAGCACCTTGGCGACCAGGTCCAGGCCCTGCTGCGAACCGGTGGTGATCAGCACCTGTTCCGGGCTCACGTCCCAGGGCAGCATGCGCGCCACTTCCTCGCGCAGCGGCCGGTAACCTTCGCTGGCGGCGTACTGGAGCGCACCCGGCCCGTCGGCGCGCAGGACTTCCGCGCAGGCGGCGGCGAAGGCCGCGACCGGGAAGGCGCGCGGCGAGGGCAGGCCGCCGGCGAAGCTGATGATGCCCGGGCGTTCCGTCACCTTGAGGATCTCGCGCAGGACCGAGGGGTTCATGCGCTCGGCGCGGCGCGCCAGGGTCCAGCCCGTGGCGGGCGGCAGGTCGTGGGGATTCATCGGGGTTCCAGGGTGGCGGGGAGGATGGAGGGCTGGCGGGCGGCGGCTCGCACGGGCATGCGGCGGCCGACGAACACGGTGGCGATCACGGCCAGGCCGAAGGCCAGCGTGACGAGGTCGAGACGCTCGCCGAGCAGCGGCACGGCGAACAGCATGCTGAGGAAGGGCTGGGCCAGTTGCACCTGGCTCACGCGCACCGTGCCGCCGAGCGCGAGGCCGCGGTACCAGGCGAAGAAGCCGATCCACATCGAGAACAGGGCGACGTAGCCGAAGGCCCACCAGGCGCTGGCAGGCAGGGGCGCCGCCGGCCGGGTCCACAGGGCCAGGGGCAGCGTGAGCGGCCAGGAGATGACCAGGGCCCAGCAGATCACGTGCTCGGCGCGCATGCGCTGCGACAGGCGCGCGCCCCAGCCGTAGCCCACCGCCGCGCAGGCCATGGCGGCGAGCAGCAGCGTGTCGGCCAGGTGCAGGCTCAGGCCATCGCCGGAACGCAGCAGGGCGAAGGCCACCACCAGGGCGGAGCCCAGGAGCGCACAGGCCCAGAAGCCGGCCGAGGGCCGCTGGCGGTGCAGCAGCGCGCCGACCAGCGCGGTCGCCAGCGGCAGCACCCCCACGATCACGCTGGCGTGCACGGCCTGCAAGTAGCGCATCGCGATCGAGGTGAAGAGCGGGAAGCCGAACACCACGCCGCCGGCGGTGAGCGCCAGCGGCCACCAGTCCTCGCGTCGCGGAAGAGGGGCGTGCGTGGCCAGCAGGAACGCGGCCGACAGGGCGGCGGCGACGGCCGCGCGCCCCATGGCCACGAACAGGCCGGACATCAGCGGGACCTCGGGCGTGCCGACGGCCAGGCGCGTCATCGGCAGCGTGAGCGCGAAGATCGCCACGCCCAGGAAGCCGAGCCAGAGGCCGCGTCGTTCCGGCGCCTTCATACCGTCAGCATCCAGGCCGCGGTGCTCGCCAGCACCAGGGCCAGCACACGGTTGAACCAGAGCAGTCGCCGGCCCTGGGCGAGCCAGCCACGCAGGGTGGAGCCGACCAGGGCGTAGGTGAAGTTGCTGCTGAAGGCGAACACCAGCATCACCGCACAGATGATCGCCAGCCGCTCGCCGGGATTGGGGGCGGGGCGGCCGGCGGCGTTGACCACCCAGCCCGCGGTGAGGGTCAGGGCCAGCATCCAGGCCTTGATGTTGAGGAACTGCAGGCCCACGCCCTGCCAGAAGCCCACGCGCAGCCGGCGCGCATCCACTTGCGCCAGCTGGTCGGCCCGCGCGAGCTTCCAGGCCAGCCACAGCATGTACGCCACACCGGCGAGCTTGAGCGCCCAACGCAGGCCCGGCGCGCCCAGGACGAGCGCGCCCAGGCCCAGGCCGCTGCCGGCCATCAGGAGCGTCCAGCCGGTCGGCACCGCCAGGCAGAAGCGCAGCGCGGGGCGCAGCCCGCCGTTGGCGGCCAGCGCGGTCGACAGCGTGGTGTTCGGTCCCGGCGAGAAGCTCATCGCGGTGCAGAACAGCAGCAGGGTCGTGATCTCGCCCGGGTTCATGAGCGGGGTGATTGCGGCGGCATGCGGATCAATGTACCCTTCGGTACCAATACACGACCAGTACAGTTTCCCAGTTCACAACCTGAACTGTACTGTTCACCATGGCAATACACGGGACCCGACCATGCTGATGAAGGCCACCTCCCAGTCGCTGACCGAGCAGCTGGCCGGCCGCTTCGCCGAACGCATCCGCAACCGCCTGCTGGCCCCGGGCGCGCGCCTGCCCTCGGTGCGTCAGTGCGCGGAGCAGCACGGGGTGAGCCCGTCGACCGTGGTGGCCGCCTACGACCAGCTGCTGGCCCAGGGCCTGGTGGAGGCGCGCAAGAACCGCGGCTTCTTCGTCCGGGAACTGGCCTCGGCCGCCGACGAGGCCCCGTCCGAGGCGACGCCCCAGGGCTGGAGCGCGGCGCACTGGATCGTGGCGCGGCGCGGGCCCGCCCCGGTGGACGCGACCGCGCTGATCCGCGGCATGTTCCACAAGATCAGCGACAAGCCGCAGCCGGGCATGGGCGTGTTTCCCTCGGACTGGCTCGAGTCCACGTTCATGCCGGCGGCCGTGCGCAAGGTGACGAACACGCGCGCCCTGCACGACTTCTCCCTGCAGTACGGCGAACCCCTGGGTGACTCCGGCCTGCGCCGCGCGCTGGCGAACAAGCTGGCGGGCCTGGACGTGCCGGCCTCGCCCGAGCAGATCATCACCTCGGTGGGGGCGACCCACGCGCTGGACATCGTGAGCCGCACGCTGCTGCGCCCCGGCGACCCGGTGATGGTGGAGGAGCCGGGCTGGGCGGTGGAGTTCGCGCGGCTGAACGCGCTGGGCATGCGCCTGCTGCCCGTGCCGCGCCGCGCCGACGGCCCGGACCTGGAGGTGATGGCGAAGTACTGCGAGGTGCACAAGCCCAAGCTGTACGTGAGCGTCAGCGTCTTCCACAACCCCACCAGCTACTGCCTCAGCCCCGGCAGCGCGCACCGCCTGCTGCAGCTGGCGCAGCAGCACGACTTCCACATCGTCGAGGACGACACCTACAGCCACATCGCGCCCGCGCATGCGACCCGCCTGTCCGCGCTGGACGGGCTGCGGCGCACGATCTACGTGGGCGGCTTCGCCAAGATCCTGGCGCCCAACTGGCGAATCGGCTTCCTGGCCGCGCCGCCGGCCCTGGTGGAGCGCTTGCTGGACACCAAGCTGCTGGCCACGCTGACCACGCCGGCCCTGCTGGAGAAGGCGCTGGCGCTGTGCATCGAGCAGGGGCAGCTGCGCCGCCACAGCGAGCGCATCCGCACCCGCCTGGACCTGGCCCGCGCGCGCAGCGTCAAGCTGGCGCTGAACGCCGGCTGCCGCTTCGCCGCCGAGCCGGCGGGCCTGTTCGGCTGGGTGGACACCGGCGTCGATACCGATGCCCTGTCGCAGCGCATGCTGGACGAGGGCTACCTGCTGGCGCCGGGCGCGCTGTTCCACGCCGAGCGCACGCCCAGCACCCTCATGCGGATCAACTTCGCGACCACGCAGGACGCGGCGTTCTGGAAGAAGTACGCGGAGCTGGTGAAGCGGATGTAGCGCGCGCCCTCAGGACCGGCTCAGCGCTTCCCAGCGCTCGAGGGCGTCCATCAGCTGCAGCTCGATCTCGTCGTAGCGCGCGACGAGCCGGTTCGCGCGCTCCGGGTCGTCGCGGTAGACCGCACCCGCGGCGAGTTCGGCCTGGACGTCCTTCTGTTCTTTCTCGAGCGCGTCGATCAGCTCGGGCAGGGCTTCCAGTTCGCGCTGCTCCTTGTAGCCCAGCTTGCGCTTCGCGGGTGCCGCCGCCGGCGCCGGGGCGGGCACGGCGGCGGGCGGGGGCGATTCCGGCTGCGGCGCGCCGCGTGCCGCCGCGAGCTCGCGGGCCCGGCGCGACTGCGTGAGCCAGTCCTCCACGCCGCCTTCGTATTCGCGCCAGCGGCCGTCGCCCTCGAACGCGATGGTGCTGGTGACCACGTTGTCGAGGAAGGTCCGGTCGTGGCTCACCAGGAACACCGTGCCCTCGTAGTCCTGCAGCAGTTCCTCCAGCAGCTCCAGCGTGTCGATGTCGAGGTCGTTGGTGGGCTCGTCGAGCACCAGCACGTTGGCCGGGCGCGCGAACAGGCGCGCCAGCAGCAACCGGTTGCGCTCGCCGCCGGAGAGCGACCGCACCGGCGAGGTGGCGCGCGCGGGCGAGAACAGGAAATCGCCCAGGTAGCTCTTGACGTGCTTGCGCTGGCGGCCGATCTCGATCCACTCGCTGCCGGGGCTGATGAAGTCCTCCAGCGTCGCGTCGGGGTCGAGGGCGCTGCGCATCTGGTCGAAATAGGCCACCTGCAGGTTGCTGCCCAGGCGCGCGCGGCCGCTGTCGGGGGCGAGCTCGCCCAGGATCAGCTTCAGCAGCGTGGTCTTGCCGGCGCCGTTCGGCCCGACCAGGCCCACCTTGTCGCCGCGCAGGAGGGTGGCGCTGAAGTCGCGTACGACGACCCGGTCGCCGAAGGCCTTGGAGACGTGGGTAAGTTCCGCGACGATCTTGCCGCTGGGCTGGCCGGTGGCCACCTCCATGCTGACGCGGCCCAGGGCTTCGCGGCGTGCGGCCCGCCGGGAGCGCAGCTGCTCCAGCCGCGTGATGCGGCCCTGCGCGCGGGTGCGGCGCGCCTCCACCCCCTTGCGCACCCACACCTCCTCCTGCGCGAGCAGCTTGTCGGCCCTGGCGTTGATGACCGCCTCCTGGGCCAGCTGCTCCTGCTTGAGGGCCTGGTACTGGCTGAAGTTGCCGGGATAGGTCAGCAGCTTGCCGCGATCGAGCTCCACGATGCGCGTGGCCACGCGGTCCAGGAAGGCGCGGTCGTGGGTGATCAGCACCACGCTGCCGCGGAATTCCAGCAGCAGGTTCTCCAGCCACTCGATGGAGTCCAGGTCCAGGTGGTTGGTCGGCTCGTCCAGCAGCAGCACGTCGGGGCGGCGCACCAGGGCCTGGGCGAGCGCCACGCGCTTGCGGTTGCCGCCGGAGAGGGTGCCGATGCGCGCCTCGGCTTCCAGGTGCAGCCGGTGCAGGGTCTCGTCGACGCGCTGGCGCCAGTTCCAGCCGTCCTGGGCCTCGATGCGGGCCTGCAGCGCGTCGAGGTCGCCGCGGCCGTGGCTGTAGTCGTCGATCAGCGCGATCACGTCGGCCAGGCCGGACTGCACGGCCTCGAACACCGTGGCGTCGTCGGGCAGCTGCGGCTCCTGCGCCACGAACGCGGTGTGCAGGCCCTGCTGGCGCTGCACTTCGCCGTCGTCCGGGCGTTCCTGGCCGGCGAGGATGCGCAGCAGCGAGGACTTGCCCGCGCCGTTGCGGCCGATCAGGCCCACCCGCTCGCCGGCTTCCAGGGAAAAGTCGGCGTGGTCCAGGAGGGGCACGTGGCCGAAGGCCAGTTGCGCGTCGGCGAGGGTGATCAGGGCCATGGGGGTCGCGGGAAAGCCAGCGAGCGTATCACCGCTGTCGCTGGCGCAGTGCGCCCCTACCGGGTGCCCGGGGGCTTGGCTATAGTCGGGCGGGCCGCACAAGGAGGGGTTCCGTGGAATTGAACGTCAATGGGGCGCGCCTGCAGGTGCAGGCGGATCCGGCGATGCCCCTGCTGTGGGTGCTGCGGGACCTGCTGCAGCTCACCGGAACCAAGTTCGGCTGCGGCGTGGCGGCCTGCGGCGCCTGCACCGTGCGCGTGAACGGGCAGGCCGTGCGCTCCTGCGTGCTCCCGGTGGGCAGCGTGGCCGGCAAGGCCATCCAGACCATCGAGGGGCTGGGCACGAGCGGCAAGCCGCACCCGGTGCAGGTTGCCTGGATCGCGGAGCAGGTGCCCCAGTGCGGCTACTGCCAGAGCGGCATGCTGATGGCGGCGGCGGCCCTGCTGGAGAAGAAGCCGCGTCCGACCGACGCCGACATCGACCAGGCCATGACGAACATCTGCCGCTGCGGGACCTACCAGCGGGTGCGCCAGGCGATCAAGCGCGCCGCGGGGCTGAAGAAGTGAGGCGCCGCAGCTGGCTGCTGGGAACGACCGCGGGCGCGGGTGCGCTGCTCGTGGGATGGGTCGTCCTGCCCGCGCGCTCGCGCGTCGGGCTCGCCTCCATGCTGGAAGCCGGCGAAGACGGGATCTCCCTCAATGGCTGGATCGGCATCTATCCCGACAGCAGCGTCTTGCTGGCCATGCCGCGCAGCGAGATGGGGCAGGGCGTGTACACGGCCCTACCGCAACTGGCCGCCGAGGAGCTCGACGTGCCGCTGGCCAGCGTGCGCATCCAGCAGGCCGGCTGGAATTCGGTGTACGGCAACGTGGCCATGCTGGAGGCCAACCTCCCGTTCCACCCGCTGGACGAGGAGCGCGAGGACGGTTTCGGCCGGGTGCACGCCGCGCGCTGGCTGGTCGGCAAGGTGGCGCGCGAGCTGGGTCTCAACGTGACCGGGGGCTCGTCCAGCGTGGCGGATGCCTGGGACGCGGTGCGCGAGGCCGCGGCGACGGCGCGCGCCTGCCTGATGGGCGCTGCCTCGCTGCAATGGAGGCTGCCGGTCGACGAATTGCGGACGGTGGACGGCGTGGTCTCGCACCCTTCGGGGCTGTCACGCAGCTATGGCGAGCTGGCGCGCTTCGCGGCCGCGACGCCGCCGGGCGACGTGCGGCTCAAGGACCGCAAGCACTGGCGCGTGATCGGCCAGCCGGTGCCCAGGCTGGACCTGGATGCGAAGGTCAACGGCACCGCCCGCTTCGGGCTGGACGTGCGCCTGCCCGGCATGCGCTTCGCCGCCCTGCGGCTGGCGCCGACGCTGGGCGGGGCGCCCGGCCGCGTCGACGCGCAGGCGGCGCTGGCGCAGCCCGGCGTGCAGCGCGTCGTGACCCTTCCGCCCTACGGCGGTGCTTCAGGCGGCATCGCGGTGGTGGCGGACAGCTACTGGCGGGCGCAGCAGGCTGCGCTGGCCGTGGATGTGGACTGGCTGCCGCGTCCCGGCCAGGCGCCGGACTCCGCGCAGGTGGAGCAGGCGCTGCGCGACGCGGTGAAGCACCGCACCGGCCATCGCTTCTACGAGCATGGCGACGTGGACCCTGCCGCGGCCGGCGGAGGCCGCACCCTGGAGTCCTGGTACAGCGCGCCTTATCTTGCGCATGCGGCGCTGGAGCCGATGAACGCCACCGCCCGCATCGCGGACGGCCGGGTGGAAGTCTGGGCGCCGACCCAGGTGCCCGGCATGGGCCGGGCCGCCGCGGCGCAGGTTGCCGGCGTGCCGGAAGATCGCGTGGAGCTGCACGTGACGCTGCTCGGTGGCGGCTTCGGGCGGCGGCTGGAGGTGGATTACGTCGCGCAGGCCGTGCGCGTCGCCATGGATGTGCCCGGCACGCCGGTGCAGCTGATCTGGCCGCGCGAGCAGGACATGCGCAACGACTTCTACCGGCCGATGCACGTCGCGCGCATGAGGACCGTCCTGGATGCCTCGGGGCAACCGGTCTCCCTGCAGGTCAAGTCCGCCGGCGATGCGATCTCGCCGCGTTGGATGGAGCGCGCCCTGCCGGCGCTGGCCGGGCCGATCGAGCTGCCGGACAAGACCGCCGCGGAGGGGCTTTTCGACCAGCCCTATGGCTTCGCGCACCAGCGCATGGAGCATGTCTTCACGCACAGCGACGTGCCGGTGGGCTTCTGGCGGTCCGTCGGACATTCGCACAATGCGTTCTTCCTCGAGTCCTTCGTGGACGAGATCGCCGCGCAGCTCGGGCGGGATCCCGTTGAACTGCGGCGGGACCTGCTGAAGGATGCGCCGCGCTGCCTGGCCGTGCTGGAACTGGCGGCCCGCATGGCCGGCTGGGGCACGCGACGGTTGCAGGCGGGTCGCGCGCTAGGGGTCGCGCTGCACGAATCCTTCGGATCGATCGTGGCGCAGGTGGTGGAGGTCTCGCTGGACCAGGGCGTGCCCCGGGTCCATCGCGTGGTCTGCGCCATCGACTGCGGAACGGTGGTCAACCCGCAGATCGTGGCCCAGCAGATGGAAGGGGCCGTGGTCTTCGGCCTGACCGCCGCCCTGCATGGGCGCATCGACATCCGCGACGGTGCCGTCCAGCAGGCGAACTTCCCCGATTACCGGATGCTGCAACTGGCTTCCGCGCCCGTCGTGGAAACGTACATCGTGCCCTCGGAGCGTCCGCCTTCCGGGGTCGGAGAGCCGGGTGTGCCCCCCGTGGCGCCGGCGGTGGCAGGCGCGTTGTTCGCCCTCACGGGCCGGCGCCACCGCTCGTTACCTTTCGCGGTCTAGCTGCCCGGGTTTTCCCTGTGCTATAGTCGCGGGCTCCGCTGACGACGGTGCTGCACCAAGCAGGCCGAAGACGGCGGAGAAAAAAAGAGCCGCGAGTTTCGACGGACGATCAAAAGTCGGTATAGAATCACAGGCTCCGCTGACGAGAGCAGCGAAACGCGGCAAGTGCCACGGATCGCAGCGAAGACAGCAAAAAGACAGGACAGGGTCTCAAAAAACATGTCATAATCGCAGGCTTCGCTGATCGCAGCGGAGTGGCAAGAAGGAAGGCGGAGAGCCTGGTGTCTTGCGAGGATCGTTAACAACATACAGCCGATAAGCGTGGGCGTTTGATGGCGATTGCCAAGTTCTTCGGAACAAATCAAACGCTCATGAAAAGACAAGAAGATCAGAAATGATCGTCTTTGTCGATTCCTAAATGAGCGAGTTATTCAAGATCGAACTGTAGAGTTTGATCCTGGCTCAGATTGAACGCTGGCGGAATGCTTTACACATGCAAGTCGAACGGCAGCACGGGGGCAACCCTGGTGGCGAGTGGCGAACGGGTGAGTAATACATCGGAACGTGCCCAGTAATGGGGGATAACTATCCGAAAGGATAGCTAATACCGCATACGCCCTGAGGGGGAAAGCGGGGGACCGCAAGGCCTCGCGTTATTGGAGCGGCCGATGTCGGATTAGCTAGTTGGTGGGGTAAAGGCCTACCAAGGCGACGATCCGTAGCTGGTCTGAGAGGATGATCAGCCACACTGGGACTGAGACACGGCCCAGACTCCTACGGGAGGCAGCAGTGGGGAATATTGGACAATGGGGGCAACCCTGATCCAGCAATGCCGCGTGTGTGAAGAAGGCCTTCGGGTTGTAAAGCACTTTTGTCCGGAACGAAACGTGCGGGGTGAATAGCCTCGTAAACTGACGGTACCGGAAGAATCAGCACCGGCTAACTTCGTGCCAGCAGCCGCGGTAATACGAAGGGTGCAAGCGTTACTCGGAATTACTGGGCGTAAAGGGTGCGTAGGTGGTTTGTTAAGTCTGCCGTGAAATCCCCGGGCTCAACCTGGGAATGGCGGTGGATACTGGCAAGCTGGAGTGCGGTAGAGGGTAGTGGAATTCCCGGTGTAGCAGTGAAATGCGTAGAGATCGGGAGGAACACCAGTGGCGAAGGCGGCTACCTGGACCAGCACTGACACTGAGGCACGAAAGCGTGGGGAGCAAACAGGATTAGATACCCTGGTAGTCCACGCCCTAAACGATGCGAACTGGATGTTGGGTGCAA
>JAGWTH010000070.1 GCA_028868995.1 Burkholderiales bacterium
CTTGGCCAAGCTCACAACTGGCTTGTTCCTGCGGGTGCAGGAGGAAGAAGACCGCTCGCGACGACGGCGCGAGCGGGAAGCCTCATTCCATGCGGCTCAGCCGGGCCTGTTCACTTGACGAAATTATTCCGGACACCAGTGCGCCTGCGCGGGGATGACGGGAGCTATTCCGCCATTCCCGCGCCCGTTCCGTCATTCCCGCGCAGGCGGGAATCCAAGGCGTCCAAGAAGAAAGGCCCGCGCGAGCGGGCCTTCTGAGTGCGCTGGGAAAAGCGATCAGCGCTTGCCGATCGGCTGCACGTCGCGCTTGCCCGAGCCGGTGAACAGCTGGCGGGGGCGGCCGATCTTGTACTCGGGGTCGCCGATCATCTCGTTGAGCTGGGCGATCCAGCCGACCGTGCGGGCCAGCGCGAAGATCGCGGTGAACAGCGAGACCGGGATGCCGATCGCGCGCTGCACGATGCCGGAGTAGAAGTCGACGTTCGGGTACAGCTTGCGGGAGACGAAGTACTCGTCCTCCAGCGCCACCTTCTCCAGGGCCATGGCCAGCTTGAACAGCGGGTCGTTGTGCAGGCCCAGGGCGTCCAGCACCTCGTGGCAGGTCTCGCGCATCAGCTTGGCGCGCGGGTCGTAGTTCTTGTACACGCGGTGGCCGAAGCCCATCAGCTTGATGCCGCTGTTCTTGTCCTTCACCTTGGCCACGAACTCGCCGATCTTGGCCACGCCGCCCATGCGCTGGATGTCTTCCAGCATGTTCAGGGCCGCCTCGTTGGCGCCGCCGTGGGCCGGGCCCCAGAGGCAGGCCACGCCGGCCGCGATCGCGGCGAACGGGTTGGTGCCTGAGGAGCCGCACAGGCGCACCGTGGAGGTGGAGGCGTTCTGCTCGTGGTCGGCGTGCAGGATGAAGATGCGGTCCATCGCGCGCACCAGCACGTCGTTGGGCTCGTACTCCTCGCACGGCGTGGCGAACATCATGCGCATGAAGTTGCCGGTGTAGGACAGCGAGTTCTTCGGGTACATGTACGGCTGGCCGACCGAGTACTTGTACGCCATGGCCACCAGCGTGGGCATCTTGGCGATCAGGCGGATCGCCGCGATCTCGCGGTGCTCGGGATTGTTGATGTCCGTGCTGTCGTGGTAGAAGGCCGAGAGCGCCCCCACCAGGCCGGTCATCACGGCCATCGGGTGCGCGTCGCGGCGGAAGCCGCGCAGGAAGAACTGCATCTGCTCGTTGACCATGGTGTGGTTGGTCACGCGCGAGACGAAGTCCTTCTTCTGCTGCGGATTGGGCAGTTCGCCGTACAGCAGCAGGTAGCAGGTCTCCAGGTAGTCGCACTGGGTGGCCAGCTGCTCGATGGGGTAGCCGCGGTACAGCAGCTCGCCCTTGTCGCCGTCGATGTAGGTGATGGTCGACTGGCAGGAGGCCGTGGACATGAAGCCCGGGTCGTACGTGAACATGCCGGTCTGGGCGTACAGCTTGCGGATGTCGATCACGTCGGGGCCGATGCTGCCCTGGTAGACGGGCATCTCGACGCTGGGGCTGCCGTTGCTGAAGGACAGCGTGGCCTTGTTGTCAGCGAGTTTCATGTGTTTTCCTCAACAGGTATTCAATGCCCAGGTCCCGGCGATGCGGGCTTGCGCAGCATCCCCAGCACTTCGTTCACGTCCGGCCGATCCAGTTCGCCTGCGGGTTCCCTGCGCGCCAGCAGCAGGTCCAGCAGGTCGTTGTCGGCCAGATCCATCAGCTCCCCGAGCGCCCCCGCCTGGCGCACCGTCAGGCCGGCGGCGTAGCGGTCGAAGAAGCGCTCGATGAACAGGTCGTTCTCCAGCAGGCCGCGGCGGCAGCGCCAGCGCAGCTTGCTGAGGGAGCGTTCGTCGAGCAGCGTCTCGGCCATTGTGTCGCAAGCGGTCAGATCGCGCGCCGGACCATCAATTCCTTGATCTTGCCGATGGCCATCGTGGGGTTCAGGCCCTTCGGGCAGACGTCCACGCAGTTCATGATGGTGTGGCAGCGGAACAGGCGGTACGGGTCTTCCAGGTTGTCCAGGCGCTCGCCGGTGGCCTGGTCGCGGCTGTCGGCGATGAAGCGGTAGGCCTGCAGCAGGCCGGCCGGGCCGACGAACTTGTCCGGGTTCCACCAGAAGCTGGGGCAGCTGGTGGAGCAGCTCGCGCACAGGATGCACTCGTACAGGCCGTTGAGCTCCTCGCGCTCCTCGGGCGACTGCAGGCGCTCCTTCTCCGGCGGGATCTCGTCGTTGACCAGGTAGGGCTTGATCGAGTGGTACTGCTTGAAGAACTGGGTCATGTCCACGATCAGGTCGCGGATGACCGGCAGGCCCGGCAGCGGCTTCAGGACGATCGGGTCCTTCAGCGTGCGCAGGTTGGTCAGGCAGGCCAGGCCGTTCTTGCCGTTGATGTTCATCGCGTCGGAGCCGCAGACCCCCTCGCGGCAGGAGCGGCGGAAGGCGATGGACGGGTCCTGCGCCTTGAGCTTCATCAGGGCGTCGAGCAGCATGCGCTCGTTGCCCTCCAGCTCGATCTCCACCACCTGCATGGTGGGCTTGGCGTCCTTGTCCGGGTCGTACCGGTAGATGTGGAAGGTGCGCTTTTGCATAGGGGGTGTCCGTATCCTGAATCTAGGCGGTTTCGCGGTCCGCAGAAGTACGTAATCAGAAGGTCCGAACCTTCGGCGGCACCGTGTCCACGGTCAGCGGCTTGAGCTTCACCGGCTTGTAGGCCAGGCGGTTGCCCTCGCTGTACCACAGCGAGTGCTTCATCCACTGAGCGTCGTCGCGGCCCAGCGGCGCCACGGGGTCGTCGGCCGGGCGCTCGTAGTCCATCACGGTGTGGGCGCCGCGGCATTCCTTGCGGGCGGCGGCCGACACCATGGTGGCCTGCGCCACCTCGATCAGGTTCTCCACCTCCAGCGCCTCGACGCGGGCGGTGTTGAACACCTTGGACTTGTCCTTCAGCTCGATGCCGCCCACGCGCTCGCGGATGGCGGCGATCTTCTTCACGCCTTCGTCCATGCCGGCCTGGGTGCGGAACACGCCCGCGTGCGCCTGCATCGCGGCGCGGATGTCGTTGGCGACGTCCTGCGAGTACTCGCCCTTCGCGCGGCCCTCGAGCCGGTTCAGGCGCTCCAGGGAGAACTCGGCGGCGTCGGCCGGCAGCGGCTTGTGCGACTTGGTCTTGCTCGCGAACTCCACGATGTGGTTGCCGGCGGCCTTGCCGAACACCAGCAGGTCCAGCAGCGAGTTGGTGCCCAGGCGGTTGGCGCCGTGGACCGACACGCAGGAACACTCGCCCACGGCGTAGAGGCCGTTGACCGGGTCGTTGTCGCTGCCGTTCCTCTGCAGCACCACCTGGCCGTGGATGTTGGTCGGGATGCCGCCCATCTGGTAGTGGATGGTGGGCACCACCGGGATCGGCTCGCGGGTGATGTCGACGTTGGCGAAGTTGATGCCGATCTCGTACACCGACGGCAGGCGCTTGTGGATCGTGTCGGCGCCCAGGTGGTCGAGCTTGAGCAGCACGTAGTCCTTGTTGGGGCCGCAGCCGCGGCCTTCCTTGATCTCCTGGTCCATGGAGCGGGAGACGAAGTCGCGCGGCGCCAGGTCCTTCAGCGTGGGCGCGTAGCGCTCCATGAAGCGCTCGCCGTTGCTGTTCAGCAGGATGGCGCCCTCGCCGCGGCAGCCCTCGGTGAGCAGCACGCCCGCGCCGGCCACGCCGGTCGGGTGGAACTGCCAGAACTCCATGTCCTCCAGCGGGATGCCGGCGCGCGCGGCCATGCCCAGGCCGTCGCCGGTGTTGATGAAGGCGTTGGTGGAGGCGGCGAAGATGCGGCCGGCGCCGCCGGTGGCCAGCAGCACCGTCTTGGCGTGCAGGACGTGCAGGTCGCCGGTCTCCATCTCCAGCGCGGTCACGCCCACCACGTCGCCCTCGGCGTCGCGGATCAGGTCCAGCGCCATCCACTCGACGAAGAAGCTGGTCTTCGCCTTGACGTTCTGCTGGTACAGCGTGTGCAGCATGGCGTGGCCGGTGCGGTCGGCCGCGGCGCAGGCGCGCTGCACCGGCTTCTCGCCGTAGTTGGCCGTGTGGCCGCCGAACGGGCGCTGGTAGATCGTGCCGTCGGGGTTGCGGTCGAACGGCATGCCGAAGTGCTCGAGCTCGTACACCACCTTGGGCGCCTCGCGGCACATGAACTCGATCGCGTCCTGGTCGCCGAGCCAGTCGGAGCCCTTGACGGTGTCGTAGAAGTGGTAGTGCCAGTTGTCCTCGGACATGTTGCCCAGCGAGGCGCCGATGCCGCCCTGCGCCGCCACCGTGTGGGAGCGGGTGGGGAACACCTTGGACAGCACGGCCACGTTCAGGCCGGCCAGCGACAGCTGCAGGGAGGCGCGCATGCCGGAGCCGCCGGCGCCCACGATGACGACGTCGAACTTGCGCGTCGTGACGTTGTTCTTGGTGTATGCCATTGTTCTGTCCTTAGATGCGCCACAGCACCTGGATGGCCCAGCCCGCGCAGCCCACGAGCCACACGATGACCAGGATCTGCAGCACCAGCCGGATGCCGACGGGCTTGACGTAGTCCATCAGCACGTCGCGCATGCCCACCCATACGTGGTACAGCAGGCCGACGATGGTCGCGAAGGCGAGCATCTTCATCCACTGCGGATGGAAGATGCCGGCCCACTGGTCGTAGCCGACCGGGCCGCGGGTGAAGAGGACCTGCGCCAGCACCACCACGGTGAACAGCGCCATCAGGGCGCCGGTCACGCGCTGGGCCAGCCAGTCGCGCACGCCGTAGTGGGCGCCGACGACGGTGCGACGGGAGCCGTAGTTGACAGCCATTTCTTCTTCTCCTCAGTAAACGCCGAACAGCTTGGCGCCCAGCACCACGGTGAGCGCGAGGCTCAGCGCGAGGGTGATCTTGGCGGAGGCGGCGCCGCCGGCCTTGCTGACGGCCGCGTGGCTCACGTCCATGCGCAGGTGGCGCAGGCCGGCGATGAAGTGGTGCAGGTAGGCCCAGATCAGCGCCAGGGCGACCAGCTTGAGGACCACGCCGCCGGGGCCCATGCCGAAGGCGGCGTGCAGGCGTGCGTAGGAGATCTCGGAGGACACCGAGGTGTCGAAGATCCAAAGGATGAAAGGCAGCAGCACGAACATCAGCACGCCGCTGACGCGGTGCAGGATGGACACCCAGCCCGCGACGGGCAGCCGGTAGGTGGGCAGGTCCTTGAAGGCGTTGATGTTGCGGAACTCCGGCCGCTTCTGGGCGACTGTCATGACTGGGTTTCTTTCAGGTCAGGGAAGGGGGTCGGGACGGGCAGCGCAAGATTCTATTGCAATGCAACACACTGGTACTCAGGACTGACAGCACGTCGGGCGCATGGGTATTCAGCTCAGGTCGTTGCGGTAATGGTGGGTGTCGGTGCGATAGAGCCCGCGGCGCAGCTCCATCGGCACGTCGTTGTAGGTGTAGGAGAGGCGCTCCACCGACAGCAGCGGGGCGCCGGCGGGGACCCCGAGCAGGGCGGCCTGCTGGTCGTCGGCGGCCACCGCGCGGATCTTCTCCTCGGCACGCACCATGCGCACGCCGAACTCCAGCTCGAAGAGGGCATAGGTCGGGCCCTGGTGCGCGACCAGCTGGTCCGCCGTCAGGCCCTTGAACGCATGGCCCGGCAGCCACAGGTCCTCGAGGATGGTGGGCGTGCCGGAGAAGGACAGCACCCGCCGCACCTGCACCACCGGGTCGCCGGTGCGCAGCTGCAGCGCGCGCGCCACCTCGGCGCTGGCGCGCAGGCGTCGGCATTCCAGGATGCTGCGCTGCGCCCGTCCCTCGTTGCCGCTGTCGGGCACCAGCTTGAGGAAGCGGTAGCGCACGTGCTGCTCCGAGTGCGTCGCCACGAAGGTGCCCTTGCCCTGGCGGCGCAGCACCAGGTTCTCGGCGGCCAGCTCGTCGATGGCCTTGCGCACCGTGCCCTGGCTGACGCGGAAGCGCGCGGCCAGTTCCATCTCGCTGGGGATGGCCTCGCCCGGCTTCCATTCGCCGGCCTGCAGGCTCTGCAGGATCAGCTCCTTGATCTGCTGGTACAGCGGGCTGAACGCGGGCGTGGCCGCCGCCGGGTCGGGCGCTGCGATCGGGTCGGCGGTGGGGTGGGTGGTGGCCATGGGCGCAACCGGCGTCGGCACGCCGGGAATACCCGCAATCATATCTTATATAAGACATAAGACGCGTTGACCCCTGCGGGTTTGCCCGGGTACACTCCCGGGCTGTCCCGAAGGGCCAGAGCCGGGCCACGAGCCCCTCCCCGCGCCCCGCGCCGACGCCTCGACCCGCATCCACTTCCATTCGGAGAATTCCATGAGCAAGAAGCCCGTCCGCGTTGCCGTCACCGGCGCCGCCGGCCAGATCGGTTACGCCCTGCTGTTCCGCATCGCCTCCGGCGAGATGCTGGGCAAGGACCAGCCCGTGATCCTGCAGCTGCTGGAGATCCCCGACGAGAAGGCCCAGAAGGCGCTGAAGGGCGTGATGATGGAGCTGGAGGACTGCGCCTTCCCGCTGCTGGCCGGCATGGAGGCCCACGGCGACCCGATGACCGGCTTCAAGGACACCGACTACGCCCTGCTGGTCGGCGCCCGCCCGCGCGGCCCCGGCATGGAGCGCAAGGACCTGCTGTCGGCCAACGCCGCGATCTTCACCGCCCAGGGCAAGGCCCTGGACCAGGTCGCCTCGCGCGACGTCCGGGTGCTGGTGGTCGGCAATCCCGCCAACACCAACGCCTACATCGCGATGAAGAGCGCGCCCAGCCTGCCGCGCGGCAACTTCACCGCCATGCTGCGCCTGGACCACAACCGCGCGCTGTCGCAGGTCGCCGCCAAGACCGGCACCCGGGTCGCCGACATCGAGAAGCTGACCGTGTGGGGCAACCATTCGCCCACCATGTACGCCGACTACCGCTTCGCCACCGTGGGCGGCAAGTCCGTCAAGGACCTGATCAACGACCAGGTCTGGAACAAGGACGTGTTCCTGCCCACCGTGGGCAAGCGCGGCGCCGCCATCATCGAGGCGCGCGGCCTGTCGTCGGCCGCCTCCGCGGCCAACGCTGCCATCGACCACATGCGCGACTGGGCCCTGGGCACCAACGGCAAGTGGGTCACGATGGGCATCCCCTCGGACGGCTGGTACGGCATCCCGAAGGACACCATGTTCGGCTTCCCCGTGACCTGCGCCAACGGCCAGTACAAGGTCGTGGAGGGCCTGGAGATCGACGCCTTCTCGCAGGAGCGCATCAACCTGACGCTGAAGGAGCTGCAGGAAGAGCAGGCGGGCGTCGCGCACCTGCTGTAAGCGCCCCCATCCCGTCCCTTCCCCGGTGGGGGAGGGAGCACCGCCCATGACCCATCCCCGCGACCTCCTCCTCGGCGCCCAGGCGCGCACCGGCACGCTGCCGGTGTGCGACCACTACAGCGGCGTGGAGGCGCGCATGCGCAAGAGCCTGGCGCTGCAGGAGGAGATGACGCAGGAGTTCGGCGCCTGCGTGTTCGACGTCACCCTCGACTGCGAGGACGGCGCCCCGGTGGGCGGCGAGGCGGAGCACGCGGCGCTGGTCGCCGAGCTGGCGCTGGCGGCGAAGCCGGGCGCGCGCGTCGCGGTGCGCGTGCACCCGGTGGACCATCCGGCCTTCGAGGCCGACATCGCCACCATCGCCGGCCGCGCCGGCCACCGCCTGGTGCACGTCATGCTGCCCAAGGTGGAGCGGGTGGAGGACGTCGAGCGTGCCGGCCGCGCGCTCGATGCCGCCGGCGCCCGGGACCTGCCTCTGCAGGGCCTGATCGAGTCGCCCGCGGCGGTGCACCGGGCCTTCGACATCGCCGCGCACCCGCGCCTGCAGTCGCTGAGCTTCGGCCTGATGGATTTCGTCTCCGCCCACGGCGGCGCCATCCCGTCCGCGGGCATGGGCGTGCAGGGCCAGTTCACGCACCCGCTGGTGGTGCGCGCCAAGCTGGAGATCTCCTCGGCCTGCCATGCCCACGGCAAGGTGCCCTCGCACGGCGTGGTCACGGAATTCCGCGACCAGGCGGCCTTCCGCGCCGCGGCGTCGCGCGCGGCCAACGAATTCGGTTACACGCGCATGTGGAGCATCCACCCTGACCAGATCAGGCCCATCGTGGAAGTGTTCGCTCCCGGCGCAGAGGAAATTCACAAGGCGTCACAACTTCTGCGGGCCGCCGAGGCCGCGCAATGGGCGCCTATCAGCTTCGACGGCAAACTGGAGGACCGGGCGAGCTACCGCTACTACTGGCAGGTGCTGGAGAGGGCACATGCGACCGGGCGGCCGCTCCCCGATCAAGCGCGCGACTGGTTCGCGCGTCCTTAAGTCCAACGGAGAGACGTCATGAAGTTCCTGTTTGCCACCCTCCTGATCGCCGGCGTCGCCGGCACCGCCGCGGCGCAGGCCCCGTCGGCCGGCGGGCAGCCCGCGGCCAAGAAGCCGACCAAGCCGGTGTCGATCAAGCATGTGAAGGCGCCGACCAAGCGGCAGGCCATCGAGGAGACCACGCCCACCGAGGACTACGACCCGGCGGACAAGCTGGACGACGAGCAGATCGCCATCGCCAAGCGCGTGTACACGGGCGACCTGCCGTGCGAGCTGGGCGAGAGGGTGCGGGTGAAGGCCATGAAGCGCGAGGGCTACTTCTTCGTCGCGCGCGGCATCTACCGCTACGTGATGCACCCGGTGGAAAGCCGCACCGGCGCCATCCGCCTGGAGGACCCGCAGCGCGGCGCCGTCTGGCTGCAGCTGGGCAACAAGTCCATGCTGCTGAACCAGAAGGAAGGCAAGCGCATCGCCGACGACTGCCAGAGCCCGGAGCAGGTGGCCTTCGCCAAGACCATGAAGCCGGTCAACCTGCTCGAGCCCGCGCCCGCCGCCAAGCCCGCGGCTGCCGCCACGCCCGCCGCCGCCAGCACCGCAGGCGCCGGCCCGGCGCCTGCATCCCCCCCTGCCGCCG
>JAGWTH010000036.1 GCA_028868995.1 Burkholderiales bacterium
TCCTCTCCACGCTCGGTCGCCCTCACGCAGTTGCGTTTCACTTGCCTCGCTGTGGCCAGCTCGGCCGGGGACTTGCACCCCGAAGATCGCGCCCATGCTGGGCGCACATGAAAAAAGCCGCCCGAAGGCGGCTTTCCAAGTTTCTTGCTTTCTGCACCGGCCTTGCGGCCGGTTCGAAAATCAGAAGCTGTGGCGGATGCCGATGTCGTAGCCGTTGCCGCCGGCGTTGGCGATACCGGTGAGGCCGCCGTAGCTCAGCGAAGCACCATTCTTGTTGCTCAGATGAGCGTAGGTGGCGTACAGGGCGGTGCGCTTCGACAGGTTGTGCACGTAACCCAGGGCCCACTGGCTGGACTCCGGCTCGGCACCACCGGTGGAGGTCATCTTCACCGTGCTGTAGTCGATACGGATCTGACCAGCGCCGACGGGCACCAGACCACCGATGAGGTAGGTCTTCAGGTGGGGCGTCGTCACGCCGTTGTCGTACTTGGAGTCGTCGTACTGCGCCAGCAGTTGGGCGACACCGAAGTCCCACGAGCCGCCGATGTTGAGGGCGTTGATTTCGGGGGTGGCGGCAGACTTGGTCTGAGCGGAGGTGTTACCCCAGGAGAGGGCCACGTTGGCAGGACCGGCCTGGTAGCCAACACGCAGACCCTTGTATTCGCCAGTGCTGTTTGCAGGCGTGCCGGAGAACGCGTACTGAACTTGGCCGTAGAAACCGCCCAGGTTCGGGGGCAGGAAGTAGCCCACGGCATTGTTGGAACGCACGAAGGTCGGATCCTTCATGGCGGCCTTCGCGGCCATGGCGATGTTGGTGCCGACGCCGTTGGTGCCGAACGGATCGAAGATCGTCAGGTTCCAGAACGAGGGCGTGTAGTCACGGCCCAGGCGCAGTTCACCCCAGTTGCCAGCCAGGCTGACGGTCGAGCGACGGGTGAAGCTCAGGCCGCTCTTGGTGCCGTCCTGCGGCGACATCGCGCCTTCCAGCCAGAACGAAGCGGACATGCCGCCGCCCAGGTCTTCGGTGCCACGGACGCCGATACGGTCGCTGTTGTAGCCGTTGGCGCTCATGGTGTTGAGCGACTGGCCGCCAGACACGCTGTAGTGCGAAACACCGACGTCGACGATACCGAACAGGGTGACCGACGACTGGGCGGAAGCCGCGCCGACGAAGGCCAGCGCAGCCAGCGCAATCAGGGACTTTTTCATGCAAGTTTCTCCAAGGTTAAACAGAGGGCTCCGGTTACGCATGGGTCTTCGATTGCAGGCACGCTCGCGTTCCCACCGGATCCCCGGGCCAACCTCCTTTTGGGAAGTTGGTGGTATTGCACCAGAGCCCTTCAACGTGGGCAAAGTATTTAGCCGGTAAAGATGCGTTTCGTTGTGGACAGACAACAAGGATTCCAAGGCTGAGTGGACCCTATGCAACAAAAGTCCTGGAAATTTCGCATTCCAAAAAGGATCGACCGCCTGTCAGCCATGCACCGGCCGCCTGTCCGCGGGGCGCCCGGCCAACCCGCCGGGAACGCGCACCCTCGGTTCTCTTAAACTTGTCTTCATGGACCGCTTCCTCGGCGCCTGCGACCAGGCGCTCCGAACCCTGTTTGCCCGCCCGCGCGGCACCCGCCCCTGCCCCACGGTGCCGGCCGAATCCACCCACCTGGGCGCGCAGGAGCGCAGCCACTCGGCGGCGCTGATGCGCGTCAACCATGTGGGCGAGGTCTGCGCCCAGGCGCTCTACACGGCCCAGGCGCTGGCCACCCGCGACGACGCGCTGCGCGCATCGCTGGAGCAGGCCGCGCGCGAGGAGACCGACCACCTCGCCTGGACCCAGGCGCGGCTGGACGAACTCGGCGCCCGGCCCTCGCTGCTGAACCCCTTCTGGTATGCCGGAGCCTTCGCGCTGGGCCTGGTGGCCGGCCGCATCGGCGACCGCGTCAGCCTGGGCTTCATCGTGGAGACCGAGCGCCAGGTCGAGGCGCACCTGCAGGGCCACCTGGACCGGCTGCCGGCCGCGGACCATGCCTCGCGGGCGATCGTCGCGCAGATGAAGTCGGACGAGGCCGAGCACGCGGACAAGGCGCAGGCCGCCGGCGCGGTGGAACTGCCGCCGCCGGTGAAGCTGGCGATGCGCGCGGCGGCCAAGGTGATGACCACCACCGCCCACTACATCTAGCGCGTCGGGCGCCTCACCCCCCGGCGTCCTCGACCAGCTCGAAGCTGGTCGTCATCTGCGCCGCCTTCGCCAGCATGGCGCTCGCCGAGCAGTATTTCTCGTGGCTCATGGCGATGGCCCGCTGGACCGCCGCCGGCGGCAGCTGGCGCCCGCGCACCGTGAAATGCATGTGGATCTTCGTGAAGACCTTGGGGTCGGTGGCGGCGCGCTCGGCGCTCAGCTTGACCGAGCAGCCCCGCACCTCGTGGCGCCCGCGCTTGAGGATCAGGACCACGTCGTAGGCAGTGCAGCCCCCGGTGCCCGCCAGCACCGTCTCCATCGGCCGCGGCGCCAGGTTGCGCCCGCCGTTCTCGGGCCGCGCCTCGTCGGGGGCCCCGTCCATGACCAGGACGTGACCGCTGCCGGTCTCGGCCAGAAAACCCATCCCCGAACGCGCGCCCGTCGCGCCCGTCCACGTCACCGTGCATTCCATGCTGCTGTCCTTTTCCTGGGCCGGAAGTATTCATCCGCGCCGATTCGTGCCGCCGATGCGACAGGGGCACTGCCGACCCTTGTGCAACGCAACAATTTGCCCGCTATACTGACCGCACAGCATAGCGATTCCGCTAAGTCCCGCCGGTCGAAGCCCGCAGCCGCGGCCGGCCCTCGCAAGTTGTCTCCTCCACCCTCCTTTGGTGGATTTAGCCCCCGGGTCGCAAGATCCGGGGGCTTTTTTCTGGCTTCCCGGGCCCATGGGCCGGCCTCTTATCATTCCCTGGTCATGAAAAAGCACCTGCAGCCGGAGGACTACCTCAAGAAGATCCTCACGGCACGCGTCTACGACGTCGCCGTCGAATCCCCCCTCGAACCCGCGCGCAACCTCAGCCGGCGCCTGCACAACAAGGTGCTGCTCAAGCGCGAGGACCAGCAGCCGGTGTTCAGCTTCAAGCTGCGCGGCGCCTACAACAAGATGGCGCACCTCACTCCCGAGCAGCTGCAGCGCGGCGTGATCTGCGCCTCGGCCGGCAACCATGCCCAGGGCGTGGCGCTCGCCGCCCACAAGATGGGCGCGCGCGCGGTGATCGTGATGCCCGTGACGACGCCGCAGGTGAAGATCGATGCGGTGAAGGCCCTGGGCGGCGAGGTCGTGCTCCAGGGCGACAGCTACTCCGACGCCGCCGAACACGCCAACGCGCTGTGCGAGCGCGAGCAGCTGACCTTCGTGCATCCCTTTGACGACCCCGACGTGATCGCCGGCCAGGGCACGATCGGCATGGAGATCCTGCGCCAGCACCAGGGCCCGCTGGACGCGGTCTTCGTGGCCATCGGCGGCGGCGGCCTGGTCTCCGGCGTGGCCAGCTACATCAAGTCGGTGCGGCCCGAGGTGAAGGTGATCGGCGTGCAGATGAGCGACTCCGACGCCATGGCGCGCTCGGTCGCCGCGAAGAAGCGGGTGGCGCTCGCCGACGTGGGCCTGTTCTCCGACGGCACCGCGGTCAAGCTGGTGGGCGAGGAGACCTTCCGCCTGGCGCGCGAACTGGTCGACGAGTTCATGCTTGTGGACACCGACGCCGTGTGCGCCGCCATCAAGGACGTGTTCGTCGACACGCGCAGTATCGTGGAGCCGGCCGGCGCGCTGGCCGTGGCCGCCATCAAGCAGTACGTGGCCGAGCGCAAGACCCGCGGCGAGACCTACGCGGCGATCCTGTGCGGCGCCAACATGAACTTCGACCGGCTGCGCTTCGTGGCCGAGCGCGCGGAGGTCGGCGAGGAACGCGAGGCGCTGTTCGCCGTCACGATTCCCGAGGAGCGGGGCGCCTTCCGCCGGCTGATCGAGCTGATCGGCACGCTGCCCGGCGGGCCGCGCAACGTCACCGAGTTCAACTACCGCATCGGCGACGCGCGCCGGGCGCACGTGTTCGTCGGCCTCACCACCCACGGCAAGGGCGAGTCGGCGCGCATCGCCGCCAACTTCAGCCGGCACGGCTTCGAGGCCCTGGACCTCACGCACGACGAGCTCGCCAAGGAGCACATCCGCCACATGGTGGGCGGCCCCTCGCCGCTGGCGCAGGACGAGCGCCTGCTGCGCTTCGTGTTCCCGGAGCGGCCCGGCGCGCTGCTGAAGTTCCTCTCGACCATGCAGCCCACCTGGAACATCTCGCTGTTCCACTACCGCAACCAGGGCGCCGACTACGGCCGCACCCTGGTGGGCCTGCAGGTGCCGCAGGGCGACGGCAAGGCGTTCCAGCAGTTCCTCGACACGCTGGGCTACCCGTACGTCGAGGAAACCGGCAACCCGGTCTACCAGCTGTTCCTGCGCAGCGCCTGAGCCCTACTTGCGCGCGGGCAGCTCCAGGGTGACCAGCGCCTGGCCGCCGGCGCCGGGCGCGCCCAGCACGGCCTGGCGGCCGCGCACGGACTGCAGCACCACGCCCTCGTCGATCGTCGCGCCGACGCGGTAGGGACGCGGCGGCTTGCCGTCCACCGCGATCACCGCCGCGCCTTCGCCGGAACGCACGCCGGCGACCACGCCCAGCAGCCTGAACCGGCTCGCCAGGCTCGGTGCCGCGGCGGCCGGGGCGGAGGCCGAAGGCACGCCGCCCAGCAGGCGCGCGAGCGCGGCCGGGTCGACCGAGGCCACCGGGCGCGGCGGCTCGGCGGGCAGCGAGGTGACCGGACCGCCACCGCCCAGCCGCAGCGCCCAGAAAGCGGCGCTCGCGGCCGCCAGCGCCCACAGGAGGAAGGCCGTGCCGCGCGCGGTCCAGGCCGCAGAGCTCGAAGTCGACATGCGGCGATTATCATTGACCCGATAGTGCGACTCGAGCTGCTTCGATTCGCTTCCTCGCTAGGTTTGTCCTAGCAATGACCAGAGTGTTTCTCCTCGGAGAAACAAAAGCTTCCTCCCAGGAAGTTACCTCAGCTAGCCAGCGAAATGCGCCCGCATTTTCTGGCTTGAAGGACTCCTCCGGAGGACCTTCGCAACGAAATCTGCCTTCGCGGACTGGGTTTTTGTTGCCTGAACGCTACGGTTACAAAATAAATTTGGACCGTCGCTGCCGCGTCTCTGCGCGGTTAACGAAGCGGCACCGCTCAAGGTGCCTTGTTTCTCTGAAACCACTCATGGAACTGAGTGACCTTTCCCGTGCGTGCGTCTCGAGCAATCGGGTGGTGCGGAGCCACGGATAGTCCTCCTTAGCCCTTGGGGCGAAGCCGACCCGCGAGGGTGGGCGACGTGCAGAGCAAGACTGCGCGAGGAGGGGGAGGTAAAGGGTATGGGAAATGTAACGTGAACGTTCGCCCGAACCGCCGTAACAATGAATCAGCTAACGCTTGTCTCCCGGGCAACCGGGGAGCTGCGGCCAAAAGGCACGGTGCTTGGAGTCTGGGGGTCATCGACCTCAGCTCGTTCCCATGAATGCACCCGGCGGAGAGAACGTCCCTAACCCCATCGTTTGGCTCGCCAGCCAGATGGGCACCTTGGGAAACGAGGTAAACCCGATACGCCGCCGGGTCCGCAAGGACTCGGCAAGCCCGATCAATGGCACTCCCAGAGTGACGGTGACGGCGTAGCGGGCAGAGGAAGAAGTAAGAAGCAAACGCCGGCCTGTAATGGGTCGGATATTCGTGTGTCTGTCCAAGCGCGTCTCAGCGCGATGGGTCCTCGACGCCGATATCACGGGGTTCTTCGACAACATCAATCACGACTGGTTGCCTCGCAATGTTCGAATGAACACGCGCGTTCTCCATCAGTGGTTGAAAGCAGGGGTCATCGACAAGGGACACCTGCGCCGCACCGAGATGGGAACGCCGCAAGGCGGGATCATCTCGCCGACTCTGGCGAACATCACGCTCAATGGACTTGAAAGTGGCTTGGCGGCGCACCTCCGCGCGACGCTCGGCTACCGAGGAGTCCAGGCGTCAAAGTGCAATGTCGTGCGATACGCAGACGACTTCGTAGTAACGGGTGCCTCGCAAGAAGTGCTCGAAACCATCGTGGTCCCTTGGGTGACGAGCTTCCTGCGCGAGCGGGGGTTGCAGTTGTCCTCGGAGAAGACTCGCGTTGTGCACATTGATCACGGGTTCGACTTCCTCGGGTGGAACTTTCGCAAGTACCGCAACGGGAAGATGTACATCAAGCCCAGCCGCGCGAACGTGAAGGCGTTCTACCGGAAGGTGAGTGACATCGTCGAACGTTCGCTGTCGCTTCCAACAGAGCGTCTCATACGTCGACTCAACCCAGTCCTTCGGGGTTGGGCTGCGTACCACAAGGGTGTGTGCAGCAAGGCCACGCTGTCCCGCCTCGACCAGCTGCTTTACTGGCGGTTGATGCGCTGGGCACAGCGTCGCAACCCCCAGAAGCGGAAAGCGCGCTTGTACAGCAAGCACTGGCTCGAACTCGGCAACCGCCGGGTTTTCGCCGTTCAGCGCCACAACGCCGATGGGGATGTGACTCGGTCGCTGCCCCTGTACCGGCTGGCTGACACGAAAGTGATCCGCTACCAGTACAAGGTTCACGGGGACTACAACCCCTTTGATCCTGCGTGGGAACTCTACGGTGAGCAACGCCATGCGAAACTGAAGTCGCTCGACTTCGTGAATTCGCAGCGCCAGACGCTGTGGTTGCAGCAGGGCGGATACTGCCCTGTCTGTGAGACGTTACTGGACAGTGCAGGCGGGTCGGACGACCATCACATCGTCTACCGCATGCACGGCGGGAGCCACGCTCTCTCCAATCGGGTGCTCCTGCACCCGGTCTGTCACCGGCGGGTACACGCCCTGGGTTTGGAGGTAACCAAGCCGGTCCCGGCACAAGGGATTTAATACTGGGACGGTAGACTGTGGCCTATGCAGCCGATACAGCCTACCATGCCAGCAGTTGTGCGTGAGCCGGATGCGCTGAAAGGTGCATGTCCGGTTCTCTGGGGGGGGCGGAGCCGCGAGGCTTCGTCCCTACCCTCCCTGCCCGCCCCCTCTTCCCGTCCCCGCCGCGGCCCGCGCGGCTTCACCCTGATCGAGCTGATGGTGGTGCTGGTCATCATCGGCGTGCTGGCCGCCCTGATCGTGCCCAACGTGCTGGAACGCGCCGACGACGCGCGCGTCACCGCGGCCCGCACCGACGTCAACAACCTGATGCAGGCGCTGAAGCTGTACAAGCTGGACAACCAGCGCTATCCGACGGCGGAACAGGGGCTGCAGGCGCTCGTGACCAAACCGGCGACCCCACCGATCCCGCCGAACTGGAAGCCTTACCTGGAAAAGCTGCCCAACGACCCCTGGGGCCGCCCTTACCAGTACCTCAACCCCGGCGTCAAGGGCGAGGTGGACGTGATGTCCTTCGGCGCGGACGGCCAGTCCGGCGGCGAGGGCAAGAATGCCGACATCGGCTCCTGGCAGTAGCGGCCGCCGGGGGCCGGGCCGGCGCCCGGCCGGCTTCACCCTGCTGGAACTGCTGGTGGTGGTGACGATCATCGCCATCGCCTCCGCCGGCGTCGCCTTCGCCCTGCGCGATGCCACCGGCGACGGCCTGGACCGCGAGGGCCAGCGCCTGGGCGCGCTGCTGGAGTCGGCGCGCGCCCGCTCCCGCCTCACCGGCCAGCCGGTGCGCTGGGTGGCCGATGCCGACGGCTTCCATTTCGAGGGCCTGCCGCGCGACACCCTGCCGCACGCCTGGCTCGACCCCGACACCCGCGTGGCGGCCGGCACCGTGCTGCTGCTGGGCCCCGAGCCGGTGATCGGCCCGCAGGCAGTGGAGCTGACCAGCGCCGCCCATCCCGAGCGCTCCGTGCGCGTCGCCACCGATGGCCTGCGGCCTTTCACGGTGGCACCGGAGCAGCGATGAGCGCGCAGCGGGTCCGCGGCTTCACGCTGATCGAGGTGCTGGTGGCGCTGGCCATCGTCGCCATCGCCCTGGTCGCCGGCCTGCGGGCGAGCGCCTCCCTGGCCGGCAACGCGCAGCGCCAGTCCGACGTGCTGCTGGCACACATCTGCGCGGAAAACCAGCTGGTGGCCCTGAGGCTGGCCCGGCAGCTGCCGCCCGTGGGGGACAGCGACCAGGCCTGCCGGCAGGCGGGCCAGGACTTCCTGGTGCGACTGCACGTCGCGACCACGCCCAACCCGAACTTCCGGCGGATCGACGCCCAGGTGTTCGCGGCCGACGTCCCGGTGCTGCGGCTGTCCACCGTGATGGGGCGCTTCTGATGCGGCGGCGCGCGCGCGGCTTCACCCTGGTCGAACTGCTGGTGGCGCTGTTCGCGCTGGCCCTAATGGCCGGCCTGGGCTGGCGCGGGCTGGACGGCATGATGCGCTCGCGCGAGCAGACCGAGGCGCGCACGGACGCCGTGCTGACCCTGCAGGCCGGGCTCACCCAGTGGGAGGACGACCTGGACGCGATCACGGAGTTCGCGCCGACGCCGCCGCTGGAATGGAACGGCCGCGTGCTGCGCCTCACCCGCACCGGCCGCCTGTCGCCCTCCGACGGCGCGCGCGTGGTGGGCTGGGCCCTGCGCGACGGCCAGTGGCGACGCTGGGAATCGCCGCCGATCACCACCCGCGGCGACCTCGAGGCGGCCTGGGTGCAGGCCGACCTGTGGGCGGGCAACCCGAGCGACGCCATGCGCCGGCACGAGGTGGCAGTGACTCCGCTCGCGCACTGGGAGATCTTCTTCTTCCGCGAGAACGCCTGGACCAACCCCCAGTCCAGCGCCACGACGACGACCACCGCCCCCGGCGCCGCCGCGCCCGCCGCCGCCGGCAGCACCTCCACGGTGCCGGACGGCGTGCGCCTGGTGCTGCAGCTGCCGCCGGGAACCGCCCTCGCGGGCACGCTGCAGCGGGACTGGGTGCGTCCCGCCCTGACGCCATGAACCGACCGAGCCATCGAGGCGCCGCGCTGCTCGTGGCCATGCTCACGGTGGCCCTGGTCGCCGCCTTCGCGACGGCCGCCATCTGGCGCCAGTGGCGCGGCACGGAGGTCGAGGCGGCCGACCGCGCGCGCGTGCAATCCGGCTGGATCCTCACCGGCGCCCTCGACTGGGCCCGGCTCATCCTGCGCGAGGACCGCAATTCGGACGGCACGGACTCCCTCTCCGAACCCTGGGCGGTGCCGCTGAAGGAGGCGCGCCTGTCCACCTTCCTCGCCGCCGACCGGGACAACAACATGGACGCCGGCACCGAGGCCGACGACGTGTTCCTCTCGGGCGAGATCAGCGACCTGCAGGCCAGGCTGAACCTGAACAACCTCGTCGCGGGCAACGCCATCCAGCCGCAGTGGCTGGAGAGCTTCCAGCGGCTGTTCGACGTGCTGGGCCTGCCGCAGGCGCAGCTCGATGCGCTGGCCGAGAACCTGCGCTTCGCCGGCGACACCAGCGCCGACAACCGCAACGCGGCGCGGGCGCCGCTGAAGCCGCAGCGCATCGAGCAGCTCGCCTGGCTGGGCGTGCCGGCCGACGTGATCGCGACGCTGGCGCCCTACGTCACGCTCATTCCGTCCCCGGTGGCCACCCCGGTGAACCTCAACACCGCGTCGGCCGAGGCGATCTACGCAGTCGGGCGCAAGCTCAGCCTGGCCGACGCCAACCGCCTGGTCGCCGAGCGCGCGCAGCAGCATTTCCGCACGCTGGCGGACGCCGCGCGCCTGGTGCCGGGCGCCAGCTTCGACCCCAGCCTGGCCGGCGTGAGCACCAGCTATTTCCAGGTGCGCGGCCGCCTGCGCCTGGACGACGCGGTGGTCGAGGAGCGGTCGATGGTCCAGCGCATGGGCCTCAACGTGCGCACGCTGCGGCGCGAGCGCGGCAGCTTCGCGGCGACGCTGCCGCCGCCTGTGCGCTAGCTTGCGGCGGCGAGGCGACCTCCCCACCCCAACCTACAATGCGCCGCAGTCCATGAGCTCCCTGATCGTCTCGCTGCCCCTGGCGCCCCCCACCGGGGCGACGGAATGGGCCTACGCGCTCACTTCCGACGGCCATGGCCTGGCCGACCACGGCAGCGCGCCGGCGGCCCTGCTGCCGCAGCCGGCGGGCGCCGGCGCGGAGGTGGTCGCCGTGGTGCCCGTCCAGGCCTTGTCCTGGCACCGGGTCACCCTGCCCAAGGGCGTGGCGCCCGGCACCCCGCGCCTGCGGGCTGCGCTGGAGGGACTGCTGGAAGAACAGCTGCTGGATGAAGCCGAGGCCGTGCACCTCGCCTTGCAGCCCGGTGCGCGCGGCGGCGATGCGGCGTGGATCGCCGCCTGCGACCGCGCCTGGCTGCGCGCCGCGCTGCAGGCCCTGGAGGCGGCCGGCCGGCCGGCCAGCCGCATCGTCCCGGAGTTCGCGCCCGAAGGCCCGCCCCAGCTGACCGCCCTGGGCGAGCCCGAGGAGGCGCTGCTCGTCGCGAACAGCGCCGAGGGCGTGCTGGCCCTGCCCCTGGCGGCGGCGGCGCTGCCGCTGCTGCCGGCGCAGGCGTCCGGGGCCCAGCGCCAGGTGGAGCCGGCCGCCGCGGCGCTGGCCGAGCAGGTCCTGCCCGGGCCGTGGACCCTGCAGCAGGCGCCGCAGCGCTGGCTGCAGTCGGCGCGCACCGGCTGGGACCTGGCCCAGTTCGAATTCGCCAGCAGCCCGCGGGCCCGGGCGCTGAAGAAGGTCGCGGGCGGCTGGAGCACCCTGCTGCACGGCCCGGCCTGGCGGCCCGCCCGCTGGGCCGTGGCGCTGCTGCTGGTCGCGAACCTCGCCGGGCTGAACGCCTGGGCCTGGAAGGAGCGCGCGAGCCTGGAGCGCCAGCGCGAAGCCGTGCGGCTCACGCTCAGCGACACCTTCCCGAAGGTGCGCGTCATCGTGGATGCGCCGGTGCAGATGGAACGGGAGGTCGCCGCGCTGCGCCAGCAGACCGGCGCGGCCTCGCCGCAGGACCTCGACGCGCTGCTTGGCGCGCTGGCTTCGGCGCTGCCCGCCGGTCGCACGCCAGCGGGCCTGGAATACGGCAACGGCCAGCTGCGCGCCGCCGGCCTGGGTCTGTCGCCCGACCAGGTGCGCGCGCTCGACCAGCAGTTGCGCGGCCTGGGCTATGGCGCCAGCGCCGACGGGGCGGCGCTGGTGGTCAGCGCAGGGGGCATGCGATGAATGCGCAGGCCCTGCGAGCCCGCTGGGCGGCCCTGGCCCCGCGCGAGCGGACGCTGGTACTGGCCGCCGCGTGGCTGGTGGCGGCCGCGCTCGTGTGGTGGGTGGCGCTCGCGCCGGCCATCGCCACGCTGCGCGCCTCCGCTACCGAGCACCATGCCCTGGATGCCCAGCTCGCGCAGATGCAGCGGCTGCGGGCCCAGGCCCGGGCCATGCAGGCCCTGCCCCGGCAGGACCCGCAGGAGGCCACGCGCCAGCTGGAGGCCGCGATCCAGCAGCAGCTGGGGGCGAGCGCCCGCTACGCCGTCGCGGGGGACCGGGTCACGGTGACGCTGGCCAACGCCCCGGCGGCGGTGCTCGCGCAGTGGCTGGCCCAGGTGCGCACCAACGCGCGCGCGGTCCCGGCCGAGGCCAGGCTCACGCGCAACGCCTCCGGCGGCTGGGACGGCAGCGTCGTGCTCACGCTGCCGGCACGCTGAGTGGCGCGCGTCCGGGCCCGCCTCCCCCGCCAGGCGCGGGACGTCCCCTGGGGCTGGGCGGCCGCCGGTGCCGCGCTCGGCCTGGTGGTCGCCCTGCTGGCCTTCGCCCCCGCGCGATGGCTGGCCGGCGCGCTGGCCCAGGCGAGCGGCGACCAGGTCCTGCTGGCCGACGCCCGGGGGACGGTCTGGGCGGGCTCGGCCCGCCTGGTCCTGGCGGGCGGCCGGGGCAGCGCGGACGTCGCGGCGCTGCCCGGGCGCGTGCGCTGGCAGCTGCGGCCGCTGTGGGACGGCATCGCGATGCAGGTGCAGGCCGAGTGCTGCACCCCGGCGCCGCTGGTCCTGCGCGCGCACTGGCGGCTGGCCGGGCCGCGGCTGGAGGTCGCCGACGCCGTCTCGCAGTGGCCCGCCGACGTGCTCGCCGGGCTGGGCACGCCCTGGAACACGCTGCAGCTGGATGGGCAGATCCGGCTGGCGACGCAGGGCCTTTCAGTAGAATGGGCCGAAGGTCGGCCGCGCGTGGGCGGACGGGCCGAACTGGAGGCGCAACGGGTCGCGTCGCGCCTGTCTACCTTGAGGCCCATGGGCAGCTACCGCATCACCTTGCAAGGCGGCGCGCAGGCGTCGCTGCGGCTCGAAACCCTGGAAGGCAGCCTGCAGCTGTCCGGTTCCGGGCAATGGGTCGGAGCGCGCCTGCGCTTCCGCGGCGAAGCCAGCGCCCGGCCGGGCAGGGAAGCCGCGCTCGCCAACCTCCTGAACATCATCGGGCGCCGCAGCGGCGAGCGCTCGCTCATCACCATCGGCTGACGTCCCGGGACCTTTCCGCATGAACCACCGTTTCGCCGCCGTGTCGCTGGCCGTCGCCCTGCTCCTCGGCCTGGCGCCGCCCGGCGCGCTGGCGCAGCGCGCCAACGAACCCGTCACGCTCAACTTCCAGAACGCCGACATCGAGGCGGTGGCGCGCGCCATGGCGACCATCACCGGGCGCAACGTCGTGGTCGACCCGCGCGTGAAGGGCACGATCACGCTGGCCACCGACAAGCCGGTCCCGCCGGCGGCCGCCTTCAACCAGTTCGTGGCCACGCTGCGCCTGTCCGGCTTCGCGGTGGTCGACGCCGGCGGCCTGACGAAGGTCGTGCCCGAGGCGGATGCCAAGCTGCAGGGCGGCGCGGTGGAGGTGGACGGCAAGGCCAGCGGCAGCCAGATCGCCACCCAGATCTTCCGCCTCAACTTCGAGAACGCGGCCAACCTGGTGCCCATCCTGCGGCCGCTGATCAGCCCCAACAACACGATCAACGTGAACCCCGGCACCAACTCGCTGGTGATCACCGATTACTCCGACAACCTGCAGCGCCTGGGGCGCATCATCGCGGCCCTGGACGTGTCGAACGCGACCGACGTCGAGGTGATCAACCTGCACAACGCGCTCGCCGTGGACCTGGTGCCCATCGTGCAGCGGCTGGTCGACGCCTCGGCCGTCGGCGCGACCCCGGGGGCGCCGGCCACCCAGGGGCAGACCGACACCTCGTTCCGCACGACCATCATCGCCGAGCCGCGCAGCAACTCCGTCATCGTGCGCGCGGCCAATCCCGCGCGGCTCAACCTGGTGCGGTCGCTGGTGGCCCAGCTGGACACCCCCGACGCCGGCGGCACGGCCGGCAACGTGCACGTCGTCTACCTGAAGAACGCCCAGGCCACCAAGCTGGCGGTGGTGCTGCGCGCCGCCATTGCCAGCATGAGCACCGGCACCGCCGGCACGGCGGGCGCGGTCGGCACGGGTGGCTCCGCGCCGGCCGCCCGCGCCACGGGGGTCTCCGGCACCGGCGCCGGCTCCAGCGCAGCCACCGCTCCCGTCACGCCCTCGGCCGATCCCAGCACCGGAGGCCAGGTGCAGGCCGACCCGGCCACCAATTCGCTGATCATCACGGCGCCCGAGCCCCAGTACCGCCAGCTGCGTGCGGTGATCGACCAGCTCGACGGCCGGCGGGCGCAGGTGCTGGTGGAGAGCCTGATCGTCGAGGTCAATGCCGACAAGGACGCCGAATTCGGCATCCAGTGGCAGAACATCCTGGGCACCACGGGCAGCAGCGTGATCGGCTTCCTGGGCAGCAACTTCAGCATAGGCGGCACCAACATCATCAACCTGGCGACGAATGCCACCAAGGGCGCGGTGCCCTCCTCCGGCTTCAACTTCGGCGCCGTGCGCAACATCAACGGCAACTACGTGCTGGGGCTGCTGGCGCGCTTCTTCGAGAGCACAGGCGACGGCAACGTGCTGTCGACCCCGACGCTGCTGACGCTGGACAACGAGGAGGCCAAGATCACGATCGGCCAGAACGTGCCCTTCGTCACCGGCCAGTTCACCAACACCGGGGCCAGCAACGGCTCGGTCAACCCGTTCCAGACGATCGAGCGGAAGGACGTGGGCATCACGCTGCGGGTGAAGCCCCAGATCAACGACGACGGCACGGTGCGCCTGACGATCTACCAGGAAGCCTCCAGCGTGCAGGCCGGCACCGAGAACAACGCCAACGGCCCCACCACCAACCAGCGCACCATCGAGTCCAACGTCCTGGTGAACGACGGCCAGGTGGTGGTGCTGGGCGGCCTGATGCAGGACCAGTACTCCGGCAACCAGGAGAAGGTGCCGGGCCTGGGCGACATCCCCGGCGTGGGCAACCTGTTCCGCACCGAGGTGCGCACGCGCAAGAAGACCAACCTGATGGTGTTCCTGCGCCCGGTGATCGTGCGCAGCGCGGGCGACACCGAGGCGCTGTCGATCGACCGCTACAACCTGATGCGGTCCAAGCAGCAGAACGCGCAGCCGCTGCCCAGCACGCTGCTCAATGGCGTGCAGTCCGCGCCGGTCGCGCCGGAGATCGCCAGGCAGCCTCCGGCGAACGACAAGATCCACTCGCCCTTCCTGCCGCCGCCCGCGGCGACCGCGCCGAGCGAGCGCTGACGGGCCATGCGCTACCCCCTGCCCTACGCCTTCGCCCGCAGCCAGCAGCTGCTGCTGGAGGACGACGGCGGCCGACTGGTGCTGTGGCACGCCGGATCGCCGCCGCCGGCCTTCGGCGAGGTGCTGCGCAAGTACCCGGTGCGCAGCCTGCAGCGGCTGGAACCGCCGGCGCTGGCGCAGCGCATCACCGCGGCCTACGCGCAGGGCGAGTCCAGCGCCGCCTCGGTGGTGAGCGAGGTGCAGGCCGACGCCGACCTGTCGCGCATCATGCAGGAGCTGCCCGCGGTGGAGGACCTGCTGGAGGCGAGCGACGACGCGCCCATCATCCGCATGCTCAACGCGCTGCTCACGCAGGCGGCGCGCGACGGCGCCAGCGACATCCACATCGAGCCCTACGAGCGGCACTCCAGCGTGCGCTTCCGCGTCGACGGCGCGCTGCGCGAGGTGGTGCAGCCCAATCGCGCGCTGCATGCCGCCCTGATCTCGCGCCTGAAGATCATGGCCGAACTGGACATCGCGGAGAAGCGCCTGCCGCAGGACGGCCGCATCTCGCTGCGCATCGGCACCCGCGCGGTGGACGTGCGCGTCTCGACGCTGCCCAGCGCGCACGGCGAGCGCGCGGTGCTGCGCCTGCTGGACAAGAGCGACAGCCGCATCAGCCTGGAGTCGGTGGGCATGACCGGCGACACGCTGGAGCGCTTCCTGGCGCTGATCGGCCAGCCGCACGGCATCATCCTGGTGACCGGCCCAACCGGTTCGGGCAAGACCACCACCCTGTACGCGGCGCTCAGCCGGCTGGACGCCAACACCAGCAACATCATGACGGTGGAGGACCCGATCGAGTACGAGCTGCCAGGCATCGGCCAGACGCAGGTCAACCCGAAGATCGAGCTGGATTTCGCCAAGGCGCTGCGCGCCATCCTGCGCCAGGACCCGGACGTGATCATGATCGGCGAGATCCGCGACTACGAGACCGCGCAGATCGCCATCCAGGCCTCGCTGACCGGCCACCTGGTGCTGGCGACGCTGCACACCAACGACGCGGCCAGCGCCGTCACGCGGCTGACCGACATGGGCGTCGAGCCCTTCCTCCTGAGCTCCTCCCTGCTGGGCGTGCTGGCGCAGCGCCTGGTGCGCAAGCTGTGCCCGGCGTGCAAGCCGGCGGGCGGCGGCGTGGGCCCCGGCTGCGAGCACTGCGGCCACACGGGTTACCAGGGCCGCACCGGCATCTTCGAGCTGATGCTGGCCGACGAGCGCATCCGCGCGCTGATCCACAACCGCGGCTCGGAAGCGGAGATCCGCGAGGCAGCTCTCGCGCACGGCATGCGGTTGATGCGCGAGGACGGCGAGCGGCTGGTCCGCGAGGGCGTCACCTCGCGCGAGGAAGTGCTGCGCGTGACGCGCGACTAGCGCCCGCGCTCAGCAGCCCAGGCGGTCGGCCAGGTCCGCGAAGTCGCGGCAGTGCAGGTCGTTCTCCGGCCGCGGGCCCACGTCCTTGGGATGCGCGGCGCCGAACTCCAGCGGCCGCTCGACGTAAGCCGTGCGCAGGCCGCAGGCGCGCGCGCCGGCCAGGTCGTCGTGGTGCGCGGCCACCAGCATCACCCGCTGCGGCGGCAGGTCGAACACCTGCGCGACGCCGAGGTAGGCGGCCGGGTCCGGCTTGTAGGCGCGGAACACCTCCGCCGACAGCACGCAGTCCCAGGGCAGGCCGACGCGTTTGGCCATGCGGGTCAGCAGGCCGATGTTGCCGTTGGACAGGGTGCAGAGGAGGAAGCGCTGCTTCAGCCGCTGCAGCCCGGCCAGCACGTCCGGCCACGGATCCAGCCGGTGCCACACGCGATTGAGGTGCTGGCGCTGCGCTTCGTCCAGGTGCGCGAGGCCGTGCTCCGCGAGGATGGAATCGAGGATCAGGCGATGGAGTTCGTCGATGCGCGTCCAGCCCAGCTCGCCCGACATGACCCTGGCCATGGCCGGCTTGTAGCCCGCCCGCCAGGCCAGGGCGAAGGCATCGCCGTCCACCTTCGGGTACAGCCGCGCCAGCTCGCGCACGATGCTGCCGTGCCAGTCGACGACGGTGCCGAAGACGTCGAAGGCGAGCACCTCGACGTCCGCGGGGAGGATCCTGTCCCGGGCTGCTGCGTTCATGAAGCGAGTGTAGGCCCGCCGGGCGCGCCCGGGCTCCGGCGGACCGAGCCGCTCACTTCAGGAAGTTGCTCCAGGCACCGATGTTGTAGACGGCGGCGTAGCCATGGCGCTTGAGGAGCATCGCGGCCATGCCGCTGCGCGTCCCGCTGGCGCAGCCCACGACGACCGGGTACGCCTTCGGGATTTCGTGCAGGCGGGAACCGAGCTCCTGCAGCGGGATGTTGACCGTGCCCGGCGCATTGCCCTGGGCGAACTCCGCGGGGGAGCGCACGTCGATCAGCACGGCGCCGGCCTGCTTGAGCTCAGGCAGCATGCCGGCCACCTTCCTCGCTCTCCACCACTTGTATCCGAACCAGGCGCCCAGCAGCAGCAGGGGCCAGTAGTCCCGGAGAAAGGCTTGGATGTCCATCGGCGTTCAGGCGGGGCCGGTTCTCAGCGCGCACAGCAGGCAGCGCCGTCGTCCTTGGCGCCGAGCAGCTTGAAGACCTTGGCCGCGGGGCAGAAGCCCGTGAAGGCCGACTGGAACAGGTTCAGGCCGACGAAGGCGCACAGCCACAGCCAGCTGGGCTGGCCGAGATTGATCTGGCCGCTGAAGTGCGCCAGGGCCAGGCCCAGCATCATCATGAAGCCGGCCATGGCGTTGATCAGTTTGTTGACGGTCATTTCGTTACTCCTTTGATGAAAAACTTGGGGTTCGCGGGGCCTCACTGCAAGCGCTGGAGGCCCCGGGCATAGATCTCGTAGACGGCCAGGGCCTGCCGCTGGATCCGGTCCAGCGAGCCTGCCATGAGGGACTGCATCACCAGGCCCTGGATCGCTCCGATGAACAGGACGGTGGCCGCATGCGTGTCGACGTCGGCGGCGATCGATCGCTCGGACCGGGCCTGTTCCAGCAGGCCGGCCACCAGCTGGCGGTAGGCATCCATCAGCGCCTCGACCCGGTCCTTGAGGAGCGAGGACCGGCCTTGCTGCAGCTCCTGGAAGATCAGGCGCGGCACGCCGGGGTGCTCCCGCACGAAGTCGACGTGCGCCACGAAGACGGCCCGCAAGGCCGCCAGCGCGCCCCGTGCGGCATGACCGACGGCGCCCGCGCGCAGGCGGGCCATCAGGGACTCGTGCACCCAGTCGAGCGCCGCGAGCCAGATGGCTTCCTTGCTGTCGAAGTGCTTGAACACCGCACCTTGAGTGATGCCCACCTCCGCGGCGAGGTCACGGGTGGTGATCTCCGCGGGGCACTGGACCGCAGCCAGCTGCAGGGCGGCCTGGACCAGGCCGGTCTGCCTGGCCTCGGTGGGCTGCTTGGTGCGGAGGGGCGGCGTCATGGAATATAAGTAATTGCGAAATTACTTTAACACGAAAATAGAGTCCGTGCGCGCCAGGGTCTCGGGGTGCGGGACGGGGATCGGCAGGCGGGGGTGGCAGCGAGAACCTGGGCCCGACCCGGAGCCAGCGGACGCTTGCTCCCGGTTCGCCGCGGACCTGGATGCCGCCGAAAACGAAAAACCCGCATGGACTGCAGGTTCCATGCGGGTTCCGAAGATGGTGGCCTGGGGCGGAATCGAACCACCGACACGCGGATTTTCAATCCGCTGCTCTACCAACTGAGCTACCGGGCCGTGAGAGGCGAGATTATAGCAGGGGGAAGCGGCGTTCTTTGGGGCGAGGGGGTGAGCCCCTGCCCCGGCCCTCCCCCGGTGGAGGAGGGAGAAAGCGGGTCAGGCCGCGGAGCGGTCGCGCTTGCCGCGCGAGAGGTCCACGCCCAGCTGCTTGAGCTTGCGATAGAGGTGCGTGCGCTCCAGGCCGGTCTTCTCCGCCACGCGCGTCATCGAGCCGCCTTCCCGGGCGAGGTGGTACTCGAAATAGCACTTCTCGAATTCGTCGCGCGCGTCGCGCAAGGGCTTGTCCAGCTCGAACATCTGCCGCGCCTGCGGGCCCATCTCCACCGCCGCCGGGATGGCCTGGCCGCCGGTCATGGCCGCTTCCACCGTCAGCTCCTGCGCCGGCATCGGCACGACGCCGGCCATGCCCGGCTTGCGCACCGGCGGCGCGGCCGCGGCGGCGGCGCCGGTGTTGCGCGCCAGGGCCGCCTCCACCGCCTTGAGCAGCTTCTGCATGGTGATCGGCTTCTCCAGGAAGGAGTGCGCGCCGATCTTGGTGGCCTCCACCGCCGTCTCGATGGTCGCGTGCCCGCTCATCATGATCACGGGCATGGTCAGCAGGCCGCCGGTCGCCCACTCCTTCAGCAGCGTGACACCGTCGGTGTCCGGCATCCAGATATCCAGCAGCACGAGGTCGGGTCGCATGCGCTGGCGGGCCGCACGCGCCTGCGCCGCGTTCTCGGCGAGTTCGACGGTGTGACCTTCGTCGTTGAGGATCTCGGACAGGAGGTCCCGGATCCCGAGTTCGTCGTCCACCACCAGTATGTTTGCCATCGCCCTCTCTGCTGAAGGACCGCCCGTGCCCGGGCAACCCTGTTGTTAACTTGCAACTGCGAATGATAGCGACACTTGGGCGCCCTGGATCACCCCTTCGGCCACCCGGTTCTTCAGGTCGATGCGCGCGCCGTGCTCGTCCGCGATTTTCTTCACGACCGCCAGCCCGAGGCCGGTGCCCTTGGACTTGGTGGTGACATAGGGCTCGAAGGCCCGCTTCAGGATGTGCTCGGGGAAGCCGCTGCCGTTGTCCAGCACGATCAGCCGCACCCGGTGGGACGTCTCGCTCCACTGCGTGCGCACCACCACCTCGGGGTGCGGCCGGCCCTCGGTGGCGTCCTGGGCGTTCTGCAGCAGGTTGTGGACCACCTGGCGCAACTGCTGGGCGTCGCCCAGGATGCGCGGGCAGGCCGCATCCAGCTCCACCCGCACCGGCACCTGGGCGGCGCCATGGGCGGCCTCCCCCTCGCGCACGTACAGGTGCAGCACGTCGTGGATCAGCTCGTTCAGGTCCACCGGTTTCAGCTGGGCGGCGGGCAGCCGCGCGTAGTCGCGGAACTCGTTGACCAGCCGCTTCATGGCGTCCACCTGGTCGACGATGGTGTGGACTGACTTGGCCAGGATCGCGCGGTCGGGGTCGGGCAGCTTGGCGGCCAGCTTCATCTCCAGCCGCTCCGCGGACAGCTGGATGGGCGTCAGCGGGTTCTTGATCTCGTGCGCCAGCCGGCGAGCCACCTCGCCCCAGGCCTGGGCCCGCTGCGCCGAGACGATCTCCGAGATGTCGTCCAGCACCAGCAGCCGCGCCCCGCCCGGCATCTGCGCGCCGCGGGCGACCAGGGTCACGATGTTGGCGTGGGCTTCGGCCCCGCGCGAGAGGTTCAGCTCGAACGGCTGCTGCCAGTGGTCGATGATCTGCGTCTCGGTGAGGAAATCGTCGAAGCGCTGCTGCACCGCGGCGCCGAAGCTCTCCAGCCCCGGAACCTGCCGCAGCAGGGCGCCCTGCCGGTCGCTGAGCGGCAGCCCCAGGATGCGCGAGGCGCCCGGGTTGGATGCCTGGATGTGGCCGTCCTCGTCCAGCACGATCACACCGGCCGTCAGGTTGTCCAGGATGGTCTGCAGGTTGGCGCGCGCCGCGCTCACCTGCTCCATGCTCAGCTCCACCGCCTCGCGGGCGTCGGCCAGCTGCTGCGTCATGTCGGCGAAGGCGCGGGTCAGGCCGCCCAGTTCGTCCTTGCCCTGCAGCGCCGGCTTGGGCGAGAGGTCGCCGGCGGCCACCTCGCTCACCCCGGCGGCCAGCAGCAGCAGGGGCCGGGCGAGCTGGTTGCCCAGCACGATCGCCAGCAGCACCGCGCCGAACACCGCCAGGAACAGGCTCAGGGTCAGCGTGCCGATGTACATGCGGCGCAGGCCCTCGCGCGCGAGCGCCCGCTCCTGGTACTCGCGGTTGGCCTCCTGCACCGCGAGCGCGTTGGCCACCAGCGTCGGCGGGATGATGGCCGTGGCCTGCAGGTAGCGCGTCTCCGACAGCAGCCCCAGGTTCGACGCGGGCAGCGCCACGATGGCCTTCACGCGGGCGTCCCGGGTGTTGACCACGGCCGGGTCCTCCAGCCCCTCGACCACGGTGAAGGCGCGCTGGGTGCGCGCCGCGCGCAGCTGCTGCGGCGTGGGCCGCTCGGGATTGAGCTGGAAGCGCGACTGGCCGGCGCTCGCGATCATCTGGCTCGACGCGTTCCACAGCACCATGTCGATGGCGCCCATCTGCTCGCGCAGGCGCTCCAGCGCCAGGCCGGCGGAGGCGTCGGGCGTCTCCGCCAGCTGGCTGGCAGCGTTGCGGGTCTTGCCGGCCAGCTCGCCGGCCGCCGTGTCCAGCGTGGCCCGCCCCAGGTTGAGGCCGGCGTCCAGCGCGCCCTCCACCTTGACGTCGAACCAGCTTTCGATGGAGCGCGAGACGAACTGGTAGGACACGACGTAGATCAGCACGCCCGGCACCAGGCCCACCAGCGTGAAGATCGCCGCCAGCTTCACCAGCAGGCGGCTGCCGAACTTGCCGCGGCGCAGGCGCGAGGCCAGCCGCACGAACACCCACAGGATCACGGCCAGCAGCACGCCGGCCACCACCATGTTCAGCACGAACAGGCGGCCGTAGTTGCGCTCGTAGAAGGCGCGGTTGTTGGTCGCCTGCGTGAGCAGGAACATCAGCACGATGCCGATGCCCATGGCGACCGCGACGCCCACGACGATCGCCCAGCGCCAGGCCTTGGAGCTGGCGATCAGCTTGCGCGGCGGCGCGGCGGGCGGAGGGGCGGCCTTCACTTGGGTCGGTCCGGCTGCAGGCGCACCTTGCGCACGGCCAGGATATTCCAGTCCGACTCCCCGACGGCGCCGATCTGGAACGGCCGCGGCAGCTGCGAGACGTCCAGCTGGAAGCGGAAGTCCACGGTGTGCGCGACCTCGGGGTCCACTTCGCCGGGATCGGCGATGCGCCAGCCGGAGATGCGCTGGACGGCTTCCAGCGCCTCCTGCTGGCTGTCGAAGACCTGGCCGAGCACGAGGCCGGAATGCGAGATCGGCGCCGAGGACACCTGCAGCCGCCAGCGCCGGGTCAGCGGCTGGTAGATCAGGCGCATGTGCCGCTGGGCCGAGGCGACCCGCTTGTCGTACCAGTACCAGCGGTCACGGTAGATCGTGGCCTCGACCAGGAAGTACATCGGGATGCCCTTCATCAGGGCGTCCTCGACCACCGGCGGCAGGTCGAAGCGCACGGTCGAACTGAGCAGGACCCCGTCCTCGGTACGATCCACCCGCAGCTGCGTGACCTCGGCCGTGCTGCCCTGGGCCCAGGCCGCCGGCCAGGCCGCGACCAGGCACAGGAACCAGGCGAGCAGCCAGCGGCGGCCCCGCTCAATCGTCCGGGCGGGCCGGTGCATCCAGTGCACTCTTTTGCAGCACCGCATAGAAGAAGCCGTCGTGGTCACTCGGTCGATTGTCCGGGACGGCCACCGTCCCCGCCCCATGCGCGGGCCGCAAATGGCCCGGGCCGGGCCGCAAAACAGCCGTCCTGTTGTGCGCAAGAAACGCCGCGATCTGGTGCTGGCCCTCGGCCCGGAACACCGAGCAGGTGCAATAGACAAGCCGCCCACCCGGTTTCAGCAGCGGCCACAGCGCAGTGAGCAGCCGCTTTTGCTGCGCGGCCAGCTGCTCCACGTCGGTCTCGCGGCGCAGCCAGCGCACGTCGGGATGCCGCCGCACGATGCCCGACGCCGTGCAGGGCGCGTCGAGCAGGATCGCGTCGAAGGAGCGGCCGTCCCACCAATAGCCCGGCTCGGCGGCGTCGGCCGTGCGCACCTCGGCCTGCAGTCCCAGCCGCCCCAGGTTCTGGTGGATGCGCTCGCAGCGCCCCGCGTCCACGTCCAGGGCCAGCACCTGGGCGTCCGGCGCCAGCTCGCACAGGTGGGCGGTCTTGCCCCCCGGCGCGGCGCAGGCATCGAGGATGCGGGCCTGCGGCGGCAGGCCCGGCACCAGCAGCTCGGCCGCGAGCTGGGCGCCGGCGTCCTGGACCGACCAGAGCCCTTCGTCGAAGCCCGGGATCGCATGCACGGGCCTCGGCTTGTCCAGCAGCAGGCCCTGCGTGCCGACCGGCTCGGAGGCGATGTGCGCGGCCGCCAGCAGGTCGCGCAGGGGCTCGCGCGAGATGCGGTGGGTGTTCACGCGCAGGGTCATCGGCGCCGGCAGGTTGCTCGCCTCGAGGATGTCCTGCCACTGGTGCGGCCAGTCCTGCTGCAGCCGCGCGATCCACCAGCGCGGATGGTTCCAGTGCGCCACCGGTTCCGCATCGGTCTCGGCGACCAGCTGCTCGCGCTCGCGCAGGAAGCGCCGCAGGCAGGCGTTGACGAAGGCCTGCTGCGCACGGGTCTGCGGCGAGCGCTTGGCCGCCTCCACGGCCTGGTCGACCAGCGTGAAGGGCGGATACGGTGCCTCCTCCTGCTTCCAGGCCAGCGCCAGCGCCGTGCACAGCAGCGCGTCGGCCGGTGGCGGCGGCGCCTTCTTCGCCAGGCGCCGGCGCAGCGCCTCGGCGCGACCGAGCTGCCGCAGCACGTGGAAGGCGAGCGCCTGGGCGGCCGGACGCAGGTCCGGCGCCACGGCGGCGATGGCGGGAGTGGCCGACTCCCCGCGGCGCACCGCCGCCAGGACGGAAGCGGCGGCCTGCAGCTGCTGCCAGAGAGGTGGGGCCGGCGGACTCATCCGGCCATTGTGGCATCGGCCTCAGGCCACGCAGTCGGCCCAGATGTTGTGCGCCCAGTTCCACGCGTCCAGGGCCTCTTCCCGGCTCGGCGCAGGACTGAGGCCGCCGGCGCCGGGCACCGGCAGGAAGGTCTTCTGCGCCGCGTCGTAGGCGTGCACGCTGGACACGTGCACCACCGAGGTGTCGTCCAGGTAGCTGTAGCAGGTGTTGGTGAGCATGGGCGAGGGGTTCACCGGCCAGCCGGCCAGCCGCGCGACGATGGCCGCGGCCGCCACCTTGGCGTGGTTGTTGGCCATGTGGCCGCTCTTGGCCATGAGCGGCGCGATCTGGATCGCGTCACCCAGCACGTAGACGTCGCGCGCCACGGTGGACTCGAAGGTGAGGAAATCCACCCCGCACCAGCGGTGGTTGGCCTGGTCGTTCAGCCCGGCCTGCTGCGCGATCGTGCCCGCGCGCATGGGCGGCAGCACGTTCAGCACGTCGGCCTTCACGTCGTCCTGCACCTCGAACTTCAGGACGCCGGCGCGCGCGTCCACGGCCACCGTCTTGTACTGGGGGCGGTACTCCACCATGCCCCGGTATTCCTCGGCCCAGACCTTCTTGAACAACGGGCCCTTCGAGGTGACATCGGGATTGGCGTCCAGGATCAGGACCTTGCTGCGCGGCTTGGCGCGCTGGAAATACCAGGCCGCCTGGCAGGCCCGCTCGTAGGGCGCGGGCGGGCAGCGATAGGGCTCCTCGGGAATCGCGATCGCGAAGACGCCGCCGTCGGGCATGGCCTCCAGCTGGCGGCGCAGGGCGACCGTCTCGGGGCCGGCCTTCCAGGCCTGGACGATCCGGCCCGCCTCGCGCGCGGCGCGCAGGCCCTCGATGGCGTCGAGCTGCAGCTCGATGCCCGGCGCCACCACCAGCATGTCGTAGGCGAGGGTCGCGCCGCCGGCGAGGGTCACCGTCTTGCGCCGCGTGTCCACCGACTGCGCCCAGTCACGCGCGATGCGCACCCCGTGCCGGCGCTCCAGGCCGGTATAGGGCACGGTGATGTCCGCGAGGTGGCGGCTGCCGCCGATCACGAGGTTGGACACCGGACAGGACACGAAGGCGGGATCCGGCTCGACCAGCACCACGTCCACCTTGGAGTCCGACAGCAGCCGCACGTACTTGGCGGCAGTGGCCCCGCCGAAGCCCCCGCCGATCACGACCACCTTGGCGCGGGCGGGCAGGGAGGAGGTGGCGCAGCCGGCCAGGCCCAGCAGGCCGAGCGCCGCGGACGAATGGAGGAAGGAGCGTCGCTTCATGCGCACCTCACTTCGGCTGCGCCGCGAAGAAGGCGGCGAGCCCTTGCAGCTGGGCGTCGCTGAAGCCCCTGGCGATCTGGGTCATGACGGTGGCGGGGCGGCTGCCGGCGCGGAACTCGCGCAGCTGCTGCAGCATGTAGGGCATCGGCATGCCCGCGAGCTCCGGCAGCGTGGAGCCCGGCGCCGGGCGCCCGTCGGTGCCGTGGCAGTTGGCGCAGGTCGCAGCCAGTCCGCGCAGGTACAGCGCATCCGGGGTCTGCGCAGGCGAAGCCTGCGGGAGGCCGGCGAGCGCTGCCGCCAGCATCAGGGGGATCCTCATGCCATCTCCGGTGGGAATCAGGGGTGTGCGGGCAAGCCGCGGGCGGGATGGAAGCCGAACAGCCAGGCCAGCAGGGCCGCCGGGAACTGCGTGATCGCCTCGTTGTATCGATGCACCGCCTGGTTGAAATGTTCCGTGGCGGCCAGCGTCATGCGCACCAGCTGCTGCCGCTCGCCGCCGAAGGTGGCCGGCAGGCGCGGTCCGGCCAGGTCGTGGGCATCGTCGCGCTCGGCGCGGTCCCAGGCCATGGTGAGCACCTCCTGCGCCGCGGCGAGCGCGGCGATGCGTTCCGGGTCCAGCGGCCGGGCCCGGGCCGACGCGAGGGTCGCCGCGAGCTGCGCCGCGGCGCCCTGCAGGCCGCCCCAGAAGGCGCTGCCGCCGGTGAACTGCGACTGCGGCTGCTCCTCCTCGGGCGGGATGCATTCCTGCACCAGCTTCACCTGGCGCGCCAGCTCCGCCTCCAGCGCGGCGAAGGCAGTGTTGGCGTCCGAGCGCAGCCGCACCAGGCGGTTGTAGGCGCCCACCGCCCAGAACAGCGTGAAGGCGGCGATGCCCCAGGGAACGAAGGACGACGTCTGCACGAGCCTCCTATCGACCAATGAAAACGGGCGCCAGCCCCGAGGGGTTGGCGCCCGCAGTGTAGCGGCGAAAGCAGCCGGCTCCGCTTATTCGGCGGCGGCCGTGCCTTCGCTCGTCTCGGGCGCGCCGCCTTCCGTCATGCCGGCCAGTTCGGCCGCCTCGGCGTCGGCGATGGCGCGGCGCTCGGCCTCGTCCATCTGGTCCTTCGCCTTGCGGGCCTGGTGGTAGGCCATGCCGGTGCCCGCCGGGATCAGGCGGCCGACGATCACGTTCTCCTTCAGGCCGCGCAGCTCGTCGCGCTTGCCCATGATGGCCGCCTCGGTCAGCACCCGCGTCGTCTCCTGGAAGGAGGCGGCGGAGATGAACGAGTCGGTCGACAGGGACGCCTTCGTGATACCGAGCAGCAGGTTGCTGTAGGTGGCCGGGATCTTGCCGTCCGCGCGCAGCTTGTCGTTGGTGTCCAGGATCTCGGAGCGCTCGACCTGCTCGCCGGCGATGTAGTCGGACTCGCCCGGGTTCTCGACGACCACGCGACGCAGCATCTGGCGCACGATCACCTCGATGTGCTTGTCGTTGATCTTCACGCCCTGGAGGCGGTAGACGTCCTGCACCTCGTCGACGATGTAGCGCGCGAGTTCCTCCATGCCCAGCAGGCGCAGGATGTCCTGCGGGTCGGCCGGGCCGTCGACCACGGATTCGCCCTTGTTGACCACCTGGCCTTCGTGCACCAGGATGTTCTTCTCCTTGGGCACGAGTTCCTCCCAGACCTTGCCGTCCGGGTCGGTGATCTGCATGCGGATCTTGCCCTTGGTCTCCTTGCCGAAGGACACGGTGCCGGTCATCTCGGCCAGCACGCCCTTGTCCTTGGGCGAACGCGCCTCGAACAGCTCCGCCACGCGCGGCAGGCCGCCCGTGATGTCGCGGGTCTTCTGGCCCTCGACCGGGATGCGGGCCAGCACTTCGCCGGGGCCCACGTCCTGGCCGTCGCGCACCTGGATCAGCGCGCCGACCTGGAAGGCGATCGTCACCGAGTGGTCGGTGCCGGGGATCTTCACTTCGTTGCCGGCGCCGTCGACCAGCTTCACCTGCGGGCGAACCACCTTGGCGGAGCCGCGGCGCTTCGGGTCGATCACGACCAGCGTCGACAGGCCGGTGACCTCGTCGACCTGCTTGGCGACCGTCAGGCCCTCCTCCACGTTCTCGAACTTCACCTTGCCGGCGAATTCCGTGATGATGGGTCGGGTCAGCGGGTCCCAGTTGGCCAGGATGGTGCCGGCCTTGATCTGCTGGTCGGCCTTCACGGTCAGCGTGGCGCCATACGGCACCTTGTGGCGCTCGCGCTCGCGGCCGTGCTCGTCGTGGATGACGATCTCGCCCGAACGCGAAATCACCACCAGCTCGCCCTTCTGGTTGGTCACGTAGCGCATCGTGGTGTTGAAGCCCACGAGGCCCGCGGACTTGGCTTCCACGCTGGAGGCCACGGCGGCGCGCGAGGCGGCACCGCCGATGTGGAAGGTGCGCATCGTCAGCTGCGTGCCCGGCTCGCCGATCGACTGGGCGGCGATCACGCCCACCGCCTCGCCGGTGTTCACCAGGCCGCCGCGGCCGAGGTCGCGGCCGTAGCACTTGGCGCACAGGCCGAAACGGGTGGCGCAGTTCAGCGCGGTGCGGACCTTCACTTCGTCCACGCCGGCGCCCTCGAGCTCCTCCACCGCGTCCTCGTCCAGCATGTTGCCGGCCTTGACGACGACGGCGCGGGTCTCGGGGTGCAGCACGTCCTCGGCCGCGACGCGGCCCAGGATGCGGTCGCGCAGCGACTCGATGACTTCGCCGCCCTCGACGATGGCGCGCATCAGCGAGCCCTCGGTCGTGCCGCAGTCCTCCTCGGTCACGACCAGGTCCTGCGTCACGTCCACCAGGCGGCGGGTCAGGTAGCCGGAGTTCGCGGTCTTCAGCGCCGTGTCGGCCAGGCCCTTGCGGGCGCCGTGCGTGGAGATGAAGTACTGCAGCACGTTCAGGCCTTCGCGGAAGTTGGCCGTGATCGGCGTCTCGATGATCGAGCCGTCCGGCTTGGCCATCAGGCCGCGCATGCCCGCCAGCTGGCGGATCTGGGCGGCGGAGCCGCGGGCGCCGGAGTCGGCCATCATGTAGATGGAGTTGAACGACTCCTGGTCCACTTCCTTGCCGTTGCGGTCGACCACCTTCTCCTTGGCCAGCTGGGCCATCATGACCTTCGACACCTCGTCGCCGGCCTTGCCCCAGATGTCCACGACCTTGTTGTAGCGCTCGCCGGCGGTGACGAGACCCGAAACGTACTGCTGCTCGATCTCCTTCACTTCCTTCTCGGAGCGCTCGATGATCGCGTGCTTCTCCTTGGGCACCAGCATGTCGTCGATGGCGATCGAGATGCCGGCCTTGGTCGCCAGGCGGAAGCCGTTCTGCAGCAGCTTGTCGGCGAAGACCACGGTCTCCTTCAGGCCGCACTTGCGGAAGGAGATGTTGATCAGCTTGCTGATCTCCTTCTTCTTCAGCGCCTTGTTCAGCACGCTGAAGGGCAGGCCCTTGGGCAGGATCTCGGACAGCAACGCGCGGCCCGCGGTGGTGTCGTGCAGCTTGGTGATCGGCGTGAACTCGCCGGTCTCCTTGTTCTTTTCCCACTCGGTCAGGCGCACCGAGATCTTCGCGGTCAGTTCGACCACGCCGGCGTCGAGCGCGCGCAGCACTTCCGGCACGTCGGTGAAGACCATGCCTTCGCCCTTGCCGTTGGTGCGCTCGCGCGTCGTGTAGTACAGGCCCAGCACCACGTCCTGCGACGGCACGATGGACGGCTCGCCGTTGGCCGGGAACAGCACGTTGTTGGAGGCCAGCATCAGCGTGCGGGCTTCCATCTGCGCTTCCACCGACAGCGGCACGTGCACGGCCATCTGGTCGCCGTCGAAGTCGGCGTTGAACGCCGCGCACACCAGCGGGTGCAGCTGGATCGCCTTGCCCTCGATCAGGATCGGCTCGAAGGCCTGGATGCCCAGGCGGTGCAGCGTGGGCGCCCGGTTCAGCATGACCGGGTGCTCCTTGATGACCTCTTCCAGGATGTCCCACACCACCGGCGTGCCGGCTTCGACTTCCTTCTTCGCCGCCTTGATGGTGGTGGCGATGCCCATGGCCTCCAGGCGCGAGAAGATGAAGGGCTTGAACAGCTCCAGCGCCATCAGCTTCGGCAGGCCGCACTGGTGCAGCTTCAGGGTCGGGCCGACCGTGATCACGGAACGGCCGGAGTAGTCGACGCGCTTGCCCAGCAGGTTCTGGCGGAAGCGGCCGCTCTTGCCCTTGATCATGTCGGCCAGGGACTTCAGCGCGCGCTTGTTGGCGCCGGTCATCGCCTTGCCGCGACGGCCGTTGTCCAGCAGGGAGTCCACGGCTTCCTGCAGCATGCGCTTCTCGTTGCGCGCGATGATCTCGGGGGCCTTGAGCTCCAGCAGGCGCTTGAGGCGCGAGTTGCGGTTGATGACCCGGCGATAGAGGTCGTTCAGGTCGGAGGTCGCGAAGCGGCCGCCGTCCAGCGGCACCAGCGGACGCAGGTCCGGCGGCAGCACGGGCAGCACGTCCATGACCATCCACTGGGGCTTCATGCCGGACTTCTTGAAGGCCTCCAGCACCTTGAGGCGCTTGGCGTTCTTCTTCACCTTGACCTCGGAGCCGGTCAGGTCGCCGCGCAGCTTCTCGATCTCGATGTCGAGGTCGATGCCTTCCAGCAGGTCCTTGATGCCCTCGGCGCCCATCTTGGCGACGAACTCGTCACCGTACTCCTTGCGCTTGGCGTCGTAGTCGTCCTCGGACATGATGCCGAACTTCTTCAGCGGGGTCATGCCCGGGTCGGTGATGACGTAGGCCTCGAAGTACAGCACGCGCTCGATGTCGCGCAGCGTCATGTCGAGCACCAGGCCCAGGCGCGACGGCAGCGACTTCAGGAACCAGATGTGCGCGCAGGGCGCGGCCAGGTCGATGTGGCCCATGCGCTCGCGGCGCACCTTGGTCTGGGTCACTTCGACGCCGCACTTCTCGCAGATCACCCCGCGGTGCTTCAGGCGCTTGTACTTGCCGCACAGGCACTCGTAGTCCTTGATCGGGCCGAAGATCTTGGCGCAGAACAGGCCGTCGCGCTCCGGCTTGAAGGTGCGGTAGTTGATCGTCTCCGGCTTCTTCACCTCGCCGAAGGACCAGGAGCGGATCTTCTCGGGCGAGGCGATGCCGATGCGGATGGCATCGAAATGCTCGTCCGGCGTGAACTGCTTGAACAGGTCGAGTAGGGATTTCATTGACTTCTGTCCTCCTTAGGAGCGCTCGAGCTCGATGTCGATGCCGAGCGACCGGATTTCCTTCACCAGCACGTTGAACGACTCCGGCATGCCGGCGTCGATGGCGTGCTCGCCCTTGACGATGGACTCGTACACCTTGGTGCGGCCCTGGACGTCGTCGGACTTCACGGTCAGCATTTCCTGCAGGGTGTAGGCGGCGCCATAGGCCTCCAGCGCCCACACTTCCATCTCGCCGAAGCGCTGGCCGCCGAACTGCGCCTTGCCGCCCAGCGGCTGCTGGGTGACCAGGCTGTAGGGGCCGGTCGAGCGGGCGTGCATCTTGTCGTCCACCAGGTGGTGCAGCTTCAGCACGTGCATGTAGCCGACGGTCACCGGGCGCTCGAACTGGTCGCCCGTGCGGCCGTCGAACAGGTGCGCCTGCGTGCGCGTGGCCGTCAGGCCCTTGCGCCTGGCCACGTCCTCGGGGAACGCCAGCTGCAGCATGTTGCGGATTTCCTGCTCGGACGCGCCGTCGAAGACCGGCGTCGCGAAGGGCACGCCCTTGGCCAGTTGCGTGGCCATCTCGCGCACTTCCTGGTCGGACAGCTCGGAGAGGTTCTCCTTCTTGCCCGACTTGTTGTACAGCTCGTCGAGGAAGCCGCGGACTTCGGCCACGGCCGCCTCGCGCTGCAGCATGTCGCCGATGCGCTGGCCGATGCCCTTGCCGGCCCAGCCCAGGTGCACTTCCAGCACCTGGCCCACGTTCATGCGCGAAGGCACGCCCAGCGGGTTGAGCACGATGTCGCACGGCGTGCCGTCGGCCATGTAGGGCATGTCTTCGACCGGGACGATCTTGGAGACGACACCCTTGTTGCCGTGGCGGCCGGCCATCTTGTCGCCGGGCTGCAGGCGGCGCTTGACGGCCAGGTACACCTTGACCATCTTCAGCACGCCCGCGGGCAGCTCGTCGCCCTGGGTCAGCTTCTTGCGCTTCTCCTCGAACGCGAGGTCGAAGCTGTGGCGGGTCTGCTCCAGCGAGTTCTTGATGGACTCGAGCTGGGTGGCGACCTCGTCTTCCGCCGGGCGGATGTCGAACCAGTGGTACTTCTCGACGGAGTCCAGGTAGGCCTTGTCGATGGTCGCGCCCTTGGCCAGCTTCTGCGGGCCGCCGTTGGCCGCGCGGCCCGTCAGCAGCTTGGCGATCCGGTCGAAGGCGTCGGCCTCCACGATGCGCAGCTGGTCGTTCAGGTCCAGGCGGAAGCGCTTGAGCTCGTCGTCGATGATCTGCTGGGCGCGCTTGTCGCGCTGGATCCCTTCACGGGTGAAGACCTGCACGTCGATGACGGTGCCCTGCGAGCCCTGGTCCACGCGCAGCGAGGTGTCCTTCACGTCGGAGGCCTTCTCGCCGAAGATCGCGCGCAGCAGCTTCTCCTCCGGGGTCAGCGTGGTCTCGCCCTTGGGCGTGACCTTGCCCACCAGCACGTCGCCCGGCTGCACTTCCGCGCCCACGTAGATGATGCCGGACTCGTCCAGGCGGTTGAGCTGCTGCTCGGACAGGTTCGGGATGTCGCGGGTGATTTCCTCGGGGCCCAGCTTGGTGTCGCGCGCCATCACCACCAGTTCCTCGATGTGGATCGAGGTGTAGCGGTCGTCGGCCACGACGCGTTCGCTGATCAGGATCGAGTCCTCGAAGTTGTAGCCGTTCCAGGGCATGAACGCGACCAGCATGTTCTGGCCGAGGGCCAGCTCGCCCAGGTCTGTCGAGGCGCCGTCGGCGACGACGTCGCCGCGGGCGATCTTGTCGCCGCGCTTGACGATGGGGCGCTGGTGGATGTTCGTGTTCTGGTTGGAACGCTGGTACTTGATCAGGTTGTAGATGTCGACGCCGACCTCGCCGGCGACGGCTTCCTCGTCGTTCACGCGCACCACGATGCGGGTGGCGTCGACGTAGTCCACGACGCCGCCGCGGTTGGCGGTGACCACCGTCCCGGAGTCGACCGCGGAGACGCGCTCGATGCCGGTGCCGACGAAGGCCTTCTCGGGACGCAGCACGGGCACGGCCTGGCGCTGCATGTTGGCGCCCATCAGCGCGCGGTTCGCGTCGTCGTGCTCCAGGAACGGCACCAGCGAGGCGGCCACGGAGACGATCTGCGCGGGCGACACGTCCATGTACTGGATGCGGTCGGCCGACACCAGGATCGACTCGCCCTTCTCGCGGGCGGACACCAGGTCGCCGGTCAGGCGGCCCTCGGCGTCCAGGGTCGCGTTGGCCTGGGCGATGACGTACTTGCCTTCCTCGATGGCCGACAGGTAGTCGATCTCGTTGGTGACCTTGCCGTCCACCACGCGCCGGTACGGCGTCTCGATGAAGCCGTACTCGTTCAGGCGAGCGTACAGGGCGAGCGAGTTGATCAGGCCGATGTTCGGGCCTTCCGGCGTCTCGATCGGGCACACGCGGCCGTAGTGCGTGACGTGCACGTCGCGCACCTCGAAGCCGGCGCGCTCGCGCGTCAGGCCGCCCGGGCCGAGGGCGGACACGCGACGCTTGTGCGTGATCTCGGACAGCGGGTTGGTCTGGTCCATGAACTGCGACAGCTGCGACGCGCCGAAGAACTCCTTAAGCGCCGCGGAGATCGGCTTGGAGTTGATCAGGTCGTGCGGCATCAGCGGTTCCTGCTCGGCCTGGCCCAGGCGCTCCTTCACGGCCTTCTCGATGCGGGCGAGGCCGGTGCGGTACTGGTTCTCGGCCAGCTCGCCGACGCAGCGCACGCGGCGGTTGCCCAGGTGGTCGATGTCGTCGACCTCACCGCGGCCGTTGCGCAGGTCCACCAGGATCTTCACGACGGCCAGGATGTCGTCGTTGGTCAGCACCATGGGGCCGTCGCTCGTGTCGCGGCCGACCTTGGCGTTGAACTTCATGCGGCCCACGCGCGACAGGTCGTAGGTGTCCGGGTTGTAGAACAGGCGCTGGAACAGGGCCTGCACCGCGTCCTCGGTCGGCGGCTCGCCGGGGCGCATCATGCGGTAGATCGCGACGCGGGCGGCGAACTCGTCCACCGTCTCGTCGATGCGCAGCGTCTGGCTGATGTAGGGACCCTGGTCCAGCTCGTTCGTGTAGATGCACTGGATCTCCTGGATGTGCGCGGCGCGCAGCTTCTTCAGGAGGGCCTCGGTCAGCTCGTCGTTCGCCTTGGCCAGGATCTCGCCCGTGTCCGGGTCGACGATGTTGCGCGCGACCACGCGGCCCACCAGGAAGTCCTCGGGCACGCTGATGTGGGTGGTGCCGGACTGCTCCAGCTCGCGGGTGTGGCGGGCGGTGACGCGCTTGTCCTTCGCCACCACGACCTTGCCGGACTTGTCGGTGATGTCGAAGCGGGCGACCTCGCCGCGCAGGCGCTCGGGCACGAACTCGAGCTGCGCGCCGCTGTCCATCAGGCGGAAGTTGTCGTTGACGAAGAAGTTCGCCAGGATGGTCTCCGGCGTCAGGCCGATGGCCTTGAGCAGGATGGTGACCGGCATCTTGCGGCGGCGGTCGACGCGGAAGTACAGCACGTCCTTCGGGTCGAACTCGAAGTCCAGCCAGGAGCCGCGGTAGGGGATGATGCGGGCGGAGAACAGCAGCTTGCCCGAGCTGTGCGTCTTGCCCTTGTCGTGTTCGAAGAAGACACCCGGGCTGCGGTGCAGCTGCGAGACGATCACGCGCTCGGTGCCGTTGATGATGAACGAGCCCTTGTCCGTCATGAGCGGCACTTCGCCCATGTAGACCTCCTGCTCCTTCACCTCCTTCACCACCTTGGACTGGGGCGTGGAGGATTCGCGGTCGTAGATGATCAGCTGCACCCGGGCGCGCACGGCCGAGGCGAACGTGAGGCCGCGGGTCTGGCACTCGCGCACGTCGAACGCGGGCTTGGCCAGGTTGTATTCGATGAACTTCATCTCCACGAACCCGTTGTGCGACACGATCGGGAAGGCGGAGTCGAAAGCGGCCTGCAGACCTTCGATGGTCCGCTTCTGGGGCGGGACGTCGGCTTGGAGGAAGGCGGTGTACGCGTCCTTCTGCATCTGCAGCAGGTACGGCACTTCGAGCACGCTGTCGCGCTTGCCGAAGCTCTTGCGGATGCGCTTGCGTTCGGTATAGGAATAGGCCATGAGATCTCCGGGCTAGGTCTCTTCAACTGTCGCGCCCCGGGACGAGGGGGGCAGTCTTGGCGGGTTGGCCACTACCAACCTTGGCGGACGGCGCCGCGTTGCACGGCGCCCGAACCAAGCAGTCTTCTGCAGTCGGATCAGAAAACACTTCAAAAACTCCCCCTGCCGGGGCTTCTTTGAGGTGCTCTCTGGAACGGCAAAGGCTGGAGGCCCTTTCGGACTCTCCAGCCTCGGCAACCAGGGGCGATTTACTTGAGTTCGACCTTGGCGCCGGCTTCTTCCAGCTTCTTCTTGGCGGCTTCGGCGTCGGCCTTGTTCATGCCTTCCTTGACGGGCTTCGGAGCGCCGTCGACCAGGTCCTTGGCTTCCTTCAGGCCCAGGCCCGTGATTTCACGGACGGCCTTGATGACGCCCACCTTCTGCGCGCCGGCTTCCATCAGCATCACGGTGAACTCGGTCTTCTCTTCGGCGGCGGCGGCGGCCGCACCACCACCACCCGCGGCGGCCGGGGCGGCCATCGCGGCGGCGGAGACGCCGAACTTCTCTTCGATGGCCTTGACCAGGTCGTTGAGTTCCATGACGGACATGCTGTCCAGGGCCGTCAGAAATTCGTCTTTGTTGAATGCCATTTTGATGTTTCCTGAATAAGTTGGTGACTCGTGGGGACGCCGGCCTCAGGCCGCGGCGCCCGCCTCTTCCTTCTTCTTCGCCAGAGCGCCCAGCACCACGGCGGTGCGCGAGATGGGCGACTTCAGCAGGCCGCAAAGCTGCGCCAGCAGGACTTCCTTGGAGGGAATGTTCGCCAGCTGCTTCACGCCGTTGACGTCCAGGGCCTTGCCCGCGAATGCGCCACCGCGGATGACCAGCTTGTCGTTGGTCTTCGCGAAGTCGGCCACCACCTTGGCGGCGGCCACGGCATCCACGGAGAAGCCGTAGATCAGCGGACCGGTCATCTGGTCACCGACGGACTCGAAGGCGGTGCCCTGCACGGCGCGGCGGGCCAGGGTGTTCTTCAGAACACTCAGGTCCACGCCCGCGCCGCGCGCGGCCACGCGCAGCTTCGTCATGTCGGCGACCGTGATGCCGCGGTATTCCGCCATCACCAGCGTTTGAGCTTTAGCGGCGAGAGCGGCGACTTCTTCGACGACCGCTTGCTTCTCACTGCGATTCAGACTCAAGGTCTACTCCTATCAATTGCGCTCGGGATCGCTCCCTTGCGCGCCCTTGTACAAGCGACCAACCGTCTTCAGAAATCTCTCAACTTCTTCAGCGGCGGGATCGCCATCTGCGCTGGCTTTCTTCCGATTAAGAGGCTCGCGCCTCGCCAGCGGTCTTGGATGGCCCCCCGGTTGCCCGGGGGCCCACCACACCGGCCGGCTTTCGCCGGCCAATCCTTACTGGGCCTGCAGCGACTGCAGGTCCACGCGCACGCCCAGGCCCATCGTCGAGGACACGGCCAGCTTGCGCAGGTACACGCCCTTGCTCGAAGCCGGCTTGGCCTTGTTCAGGGCATCCATCAGCGCCGCCAGGTTGCCCTGGAGCTTGTCGGACTCGAACGAGCGGCGGCCGATGGTGGCGTGGATGATGCCGGCCTTGTCGGCGCGGAACTGCACCTGGCCCGCCTTCGCGTTCTTCACCGCGGTGGCGACGTCCGGCGTCACGGTGCCGACCTTGGGGTTCGGCATCAGGCCGCGGGGACCCAGGATCTGGCCCAGCGTACCGACCACGCGCATCGCATCGGGGGCAGCGATCACCACGTCGAACGGCATGTCGCCGGCCTTCACGCGGGCTGCCAGGTCGTCCATGCCGACCACGTCGGCGCCGGCGGCCTTGGCCTCGTCGGCCTTGGCACCCTGGGCGAACACGGCCACACGCTTGGTCTTGCCGGTGCCGTTGGGCATCACGACCGCGCCGCGCACGACCTGGTCGGACTTCTTGGGGTCGATGCCCAGCTGCACGGCCACGTCGATCGACTCGTCGAACTTGGCGGTGGCGGCTTCCTTCACCATGCCGATGGCATCGGTGATCGGGTACAGCCGGGTGCTGTCCACCTTGCCCTCCAGGGCCTTCTGCTTCTTGGTCAGCTTCGCCATGATTACAGGCCCTCCACCGTGACGCCCATCGAACGGGCGGATCCGGCCAGCGTGCGGACGGCGGCGTCCACGGATGCGGCGTTCATGTCCTTCAGCTTGGTCTTGGCGATCTCTTCCAGTTGGGCACGGGTGATCTTGCCGACCTTGTCCGTGTGCGGCTTGGACGAACCCTTGTCCAGCTTGATCGCCTTCTTGATCAGCGTGGTCGCCGGGGGCGTCTTGATGATGAAGGTGAAGCTCTTGTCCGCGAACGCGGTGATCACCACCGGCAGCGGCAGACCGGGCTCGACGCCCTGGGTCTGGGCGTTGAACGCCTTGCAGAACTCCATGATGTTCAGGCCGCGCTGGCCCAGCGCGGGACCGATCGGGGGCGACGGGTTCGCCTTTCCGGCCGGGACTTGCAGCTTCACGAAGCCGACAATCTTCTTTGCCATTTCTGTCTTCCTTGCGGGTACGAACGCCTTGCGGCTCCCCGGGGGTTAAAGGCTCTCTGCTGACACCTGGTGGCCGAGCCGGGAGGCCATCAGGTCCTTAGGTTTTCTCGACCTGCGAGAACTCGAGCTCCACGGGCGTGGCACGACCGAAGATCGTGACCGACACGCGCACCTTGCTCTTCTCGTAGTTGACTTCCTCGACGGTGCCGTTGAAGTCGGTGAACGGGCCGTCCTTGACGCGCACGTACTCGCCCACGGTGAATTCGACCTTGTGGCGGGGCTTCTCGACGCCCTCTTCCATCTGGCCCATGATCTTGGCGACTTCCTCGTCGCTGATCGGCGCCGGGCGGTTCTTGGCGCCGCCCACGAAACCGGTCACCTTGTTGGTGTGCTTCACCAGGTGCCAGGTGTCGTCGTTCATGACCATCTGCACCAGCACGTAGCCGGGGTAGAAGCGGCGCTCGGAGGTGCGCTTCTGGCCGTTCTTGATCTCGACCACCTCCTCGGTGGGCACCAGGATGTCGCCGAACATGTTCTGCATGCCCGCGCGGTGGATGCGCTCCTTGATGTTGCGCTCCACCGCCTTCTCCATGCCGGAGTAGGCGTGCACCACGTACCACCTCAGGTCGGGGTTGGCCGCCTTGGCGGCGACGCCCGGACCCTGGGGCTGGCCTTCGGCCGCGGCGTGTTCGATCTCGCTCATTACTTCTTCCACCCCAGGATCAGGTCGTAGAACACCCACTCGAGGGTCTTGTCGGTCACCCACAGGAAGATCGCCATGAGGATCACGAAGCCGAACACGTAGGCCGTCATCTGCACGGCCTCCTTGCGGGAGGGCCAGACGACCTTCCTGACTTCCTTGACCGAATCGCGACCGAAGCCGACCAGCTGCCGGCCCACCTCGGAGGTGAAGAACACGCCGGCGGCGGCCGCCAGGCCCACCACCAGCACGCCCCACTGGGCGACTTGGCCCTGCTTGCCCAGGAGGTAGAAGCCGGCCAGCGCGGCGATCACCAGCGCAATGGCCGCGCCCACCTTGGCCTTGTCGGCGCCGGTGGAAACGGTCTCAACTTGGGTCGTAGCCATGAAAAAGGGCGTCTTCCTGCTTCAAAAAGGGTGTCCGCTCAAGACACTGAAGCCCGTCACGGGGACGGGCTCGGTTTTTCGGGATGCCACTCAGGTGGCAGGGGCAGTAGGAATCGAACCTACAACCTTCGGTTTTGGAGACCGACGCTCTGCCAATTGAGCTATACCCCTCCGGAAACCAGTTTCGGGGAACCGGCCATTATGACCTGTTCCCCTTATCCTTGTCGAGGACAGAGCAATCGCCTTGCTCTTGATCTGTCCCCGAAGTCACTGGATTACTCCATGATCTTGGCGACGACGCCGGCGCCGACGGTGCGGCCGCCCTCGCGGATGGCGAAGCGCAGGCCTTCTTCCATGGCGATCGGGGCGATCAGCTTGACGGTGATCGTCACGTTGT
>JAGWTH010000037.1 GCA_028868995.1 Burkholderiales bacterium
TCGTGTACCTCGGCTCACGGTTTACGCTCCACGCTTCCTCCCCACGCTCGGTCGCCCTCGCGCAGTTGCGCTTCACTTGCCTCGCTGTGGCCAGCTCGGCCGGGGACTTGCACCCCGAAGATCGCGCCCATGCTGGGCGCACAAACAAAAGCGGCCCGATGGGCCGCCCTGTCGTTGCGCTCGCCGGCGCGCGGGATGCGCCTCAGCGGCGGCGGTGCTGCGGCGGCGCGCCGGTGGTGGTGCGGTTGGGCAGGTGGCGGAACATGATGCGCCCCTTGGTCAGGTCGTAGGGCGACAGCTCCAGGCTCACGAAGTCGCCGGCGATGATGCGGATGTGGTTCTTGCGCATCTTGCCGCCGGTGTAGGCCACCAGCTCGTGGCCGTTGTCCAGGATCACGCGGTAGCGCGAATCCGGCAGGATTTCGGCCACGCGGCCGTTCATTTCGATCAGTTCTTCCTTCGCCATGCGGGTCCTTCTGGCACATCCGGTGCCGCCGTAGCGGGCAGCATTGCGGCCCCCAAGTGCGGAGGGCGGGCGCCGGTTCGTGGATGGATGGGCCGGCCTCACGGGCCGGGACGTGCAAACCGGCGTCACCGGGCCGGCGCGTGCGCCGGGGGCGGGGTCTGCTTCGTGGACCGGCCATGCGCTCGGCGCGCACTCCAATCCCTTACCCGCGTATTGTAGGCCGGCGCGACCGGGCTTGCAGGAGCGCGGGTCCATCGGCCGCGGCGAAGTGCCGGTCGACGACCCCGAGGCTGGAAGCCCAGGCCGGCGCAGCGGTTCAGCGGCTCAGGCCGTTGATGCCGTCGACGACCATCATGGTGCCCGCCGCCACCAGCAGGATGTCGCCCGCGACCTGCACGTACCTGTGGTTCACGGGCACCGGCGGCAGGGTCACGAGGATCTGGGCCGGCACCGGCGCCACCACCACGGTCGGCGGCAGCGGCTGGCCGACCACCCACACCCTCTTGGCGTGACCGGGAGGCTGGCAGCCGTTGTGCTTCTTGGCCAGGCCCGGCGGGCAGTGCGAGGCGTAGTAGCGGTGCACGGAATCCCGGTCCTGGGCCACGAAGTAGGCCCCGGGCCGCAGTTCCCTGCGGGCCTCGTGCCGGTCCGTGCCTTGCCTGCCCCTGCCACCATCCCGGTCCCGGTCGTGGCCGCCTCGCGGCCCGTCGCCGCCCTGGCCGCCACCGGCCCAGGGCGGTGGTCCGGCAAACGCGGGACCGGCCCCGATCAGGGCGGCCAGCAACAGGGCGGGCAGGCGATGGTTGCGGTGGGGGGCGGGCATGGGGTCTCCTTCCTCGGCGTCGATACGGAACCAACGCCGACTTTCGCAGAGGATCGGGCCCTGCCCCTGCAAGAAATGCTGCAAATTGCAGCGGCCGCCGACCGAGCGGTCGCCGCCGCCGGTCAGACGGCGGCCAGCGCGGGCGCCACCGCGCCTTTCGAGCGCCCCAGGCGCTCCGCCGAGATGTACTGCTGGCGGTACTGCTCGAAAGGCAGGGTGTCGGCCGCCTCCACGGCCGCCTGGTCCTCGACGGACTGGCGCACCAGCGCCTCCATCTGCGACTGCAGGCTGCCCGGGAAGGGCAGCTTCAGCAGCTTCGCCTTGGCCAGTTCGGACTGCGCCAGCGTGAAGGCCGGGAAGCTGTTGCCGTGCTCGCCCGCCAGGGCCGCCAGCACCCGCGCCGACGGCAGCATGTCCGGGTTGCCCAGCAACGCCTCGGCGGCGCGGACCGCGTCGCCGTAGTCGCTGGTGCCGTGCACGCGGTCCAGCAGCGCGGCGATCGGCGCACACTCGGCCACGATCTCCGCGCCCCAGTCGACGAGCTTCACCTCGCGGCCGCCGCGCTCCAGCGTGACCGCCGGGTCGCGCCCGAAAGCCGCCGTGCGGTGCTGGTTGCGGCCCAGCGCGGCGATCTCCTGCGGCGTGTCCTCGGGGCTCGCGGCCAGCAGGCAGTGCAGCAGGAACACGTCGAGGAAGCGGATGGTCTGCGCCTTGATGCCGATCGGCACGAAGGGATCCAGGTCCATCAGGCGAACCTCCACGTACTCCACGCCGCGCTCGCGCAGGGCATGCAGCGGGCGCTCGCCGGGGCGGATCACGCGCTTGGGACGGATGGTGCCGTAGAACTCGTTCTCGATCTGCAGCAGCGTGGTGGAGAGCTGGTTGTACTCGCCGCCCGGGTTGACGATGCCCACCTTCTCGTAGGCCGGATAGGGCCGGGTGAGCGCCTCGTACAGGGAGGACGCATAGCCCTCCAGGCTGTTGTAGCTCACCGCCAGGCTGGCCTGCGCCTCGCTCTGGTAGCCCAGGCGTCCCATGCGCAGCGAGGTGCCGTGCGGCATGTAGACCGTGTTCGGCGACAGCATCTGCAGCTCATGCTTGCGCCCCGCCACGAAGGTGGCGCAGGCGGCCGGCGAGGCGCCGAACAGGTACAGCAGCAGGAAGGCCTGGCGGCGGAAATTGCGGATCAGGCCGAAGTACTCGGCGTCGCTCACGCCCGGCAGCGACCAGTTGTAGTGGATGCCCGAAATGGTCTGCATGCGCCGGCCGTAGCGGTGCGCCAGGCCCATGCGGTACACGCTCTTGGCACGGCCGACATTGGAGGCGCCGTAGCGGCCGATCGGGATGTTCTCGTCGGCGGGCAGCCGGCACGGCATGCTGCTCACCCACATCATCTCGTCGCCGAGCGCGCGGTAGGTGAACTGGTGGATGCGGGTGAGCTCCTCCAGGCACTGCTCCACGCTGGCGTGCACGCCGGTGATCAGCTCCAACTGCGACTCGCTGTAGTCGGTGGTGATGTTCGGATGCGTGAGCGCCGAGCCCAGCGCCGCCGGATGGGGCGTCAGGGCCAGGGCGCCGGCGGCGGTCGCACGCAGGCTTTCCTTCTCGATGCCGCGACGGATGCCTTGCAGCCGCGCGGGCGCCAGCGTGCTCAAGGCCTGTTGCAATGGGGTCATGGGATCTCTTCTCTTCTTCGCCCGGTTCTCGTCCGGCGTGGAAGTTAACACCTTTGCACAATCCCTGCTCGCCACGGCGCCAGCGCGGTGGCCGCCCCTGTGCTAGGGATTTCCCTCGCGGGGAGTACTTTTCCTCGACAGTCTCCCCTGGCCGCGCCCCGGGCCGGCCGGGCAACCCCGGCTGGCAGAATGGGTCGGCGAAGGAGAACCGGACCGCCATGACCATCAGCGTTCAGATCGACCTGGGCTACGAATTCGAGGTCCGGGCGAAGTTCGACGAGGTGTTCGCGGTGCTGTCCGACGTGCCGAAGTCGGTCTCCCATTTCCCCAAGGTCCGCAAGCTCACCCACCTGGACAACGGCATCTACCAGTGGGAGATGCAGCGGGTGGGCACCCCGCAGATCCACATCCAGACCGTCTACGCCTGCCAGTACGTGGCCGACAAGGCCAGGGGCACGGTCCGCTGGACGCCGGTGGAGGGCGTGGGCAATGCCCAGGTCCGCGGGCACTGGAAGATCACCGACCGCCACGGCCGCTCCACGAAGGTCGCGTTCCACACCGAAGGCACGGTGACCGTGCCGTTCCCGGCCCTGATGAAGCCGGTGATCGCGCCCCTGGTCACCTCCGAATTCGAGAAGCTGGTCGAGAAGTACATCGCCAACCTGGTCGAGACCTTCGGCGGCGAGGTCTGAGTCCGTCAGCCCGGCGCCAGCGCGCGCAGCAGCCAGGCGTTGAGGTCCGCGATCTCCTGCGGGCTCACGGAGTGCCCCATCGGGTAGCTGTGCCACTCGACGTCATGGCCCAGCGCCAGCAGCGTTGCGCGCGAATCCTCGGCGCGGTCGAACGCGACGATCTCGTCGTCGGTGCCGTGCGCCAGGAAGATCGGCGTGTCCAGGTTGGCCGGATGCCTTTCCTGCGCCGTGGTGTCGGCCAGCGGCAGGTAGCCCGACAGGCCCACGATGCCGGCCAGCGGCTCGGAGTGGCGCAGGCCGGTCAGCAGCGCCATCGCGCAGCCCTGGGAGAAACCGGCCAGCACGATGCGCCGCGAAGGGATGCCGCGCTGGCGTTCGCGCGCGATGAGCGCCTCCACCAGCGACTGCGAGCGGCGCAGCCCGGCCTCGTCCTGCGGCGCGTCGGCGCCGAAGCCCACCACGTCGTACCAGGCCCGCATGCGGTAGCCGTTGTTGATGGTGACCGGGATCACCGGCGCGTGCGGGAACACGAAGCGCACCGGGCCCACGGTGTCGAGGTCGAGTTCCTCGGCGATGGGCACGAAGTCGTTGCCGTCTGCGCCCAGGCCGTGGAGGATGAGGATGGTGGCGCCGGGTTCGTCGCCCGTCACCGCTTCGATCGCGTCCAGCATGGGCGTTCTCCTTGTCTTCAGCAGGCGATGGGCGTGCTCATGGCTTCATTGTGCGGCCGCCAGGGCGCGCGCGACCCGCGTGACGAAGCCCGGGCTGTGCGCCGGATCGATCCAGCGCACCACCACCACGGCCTGGTGCTCGGGGTCGACCCAGGTGTAGTGGCCGCCGGCACCGACCATGAACCAGCTCGCGCGGGAGGCGTCGGCGAACAGGCCGCCGTCGCGATTGAGCCAGGTGAGCCAGCCGTAGAAGGGCGCGATGGCGCAGGGCTGCCGCATGCGCTCGACCCAGTCGGCGGGAAGGAGCTGGCGTCCTTCGTGGCGGCCGCCGTCGAGCAGCAGCTGGCCGATGCGCGCCTGGTCGCGCGCGCCGATCGACACGCCGCCGCCCCAGTGCGAGCCGCCCGGCACCGACTGCACGCGCCGGCCGCCGATCTCGACCCAGGCATCGTCGTAGCCCTCCCAGCGGAAGCCCTCGCCCGCGCCCAGGGGCTGCAGCAGCGCCTCGCGGAACACCTCCGGCAGCGGCCGGCCGAACAGGTGCAGCAGCGCCAGCGAGAGCTGGTTGATGCGCACGTCGTTGTATTCCCAGTGGCTGCCCGGTGGCTGCAGCGGGCGCGGCTCGCCCTTGCGGCCCTGCGGCGGCTTCGGGTCGTGCGCCACCCGCCGGTTGTGCTCCACGGTGTCGGGCATGCCGAAGCAGCGGCCTTGCCATTCGCTGGTCTGCTCCAGCATGTGGGCCCAGGTGACGGCGCGGTTGTGCGCGTCGTCGAAGCCGATGCCCGGCAGCCGCGCCGCGATCGGCTCCCGCGGATCGGGCAGCAGGCCGCGCGCATGCGCCAGGCCGGCCAGCAGCGCGAGATAGGTCTTGGCGACGCTGAAGGTCAGGTCGGCGCGGTCCGGCTCGCCCCAGGCCGCCACTTCACGGCCGCCGACGCGGATCACGCCGGAGACGCCGCCGCGGGGATGGACCGGACCGCGCAGCCGGTCGAAGGGCGGCGGGTCGGCGTGGTGCACGCCCCAATGGGCGGGATCGGCGGCGGGGTCCCGCGGCCAGGGCACCTCGTGCGCCTGGGCGTGGGCGATGGCTTCGCTGAAGTCGGGCATCACCCGAGCATACGGCCACGCCGCTCTGCTAGCCTCGTGGCCATGGAGTTGAACACGATCCGCAACGAGGGCCCGGCCGCGCCCTCGGCCACGGTGGTGCTGCTGCGCGACGCGGCGGACGACCTGGAGGTCTTCCTGCTGCGCCGCCACGGCCAGTCCGCCGTGCTGGGCGGCGCCTACGTCTTCCCCGGCGGCAAGGCCGACCCCGAGGACCGCGAGTGGGTGGATCGCCTGGACCGCCCCGCGGGCGAGCTGCAGGAGCTGCTGGGCGAGCCCGGGCTGGGGTCGGAGGAGGCCGCGGCGCTGTTCGTCACCGCGATCCGCGAGCTGTTCGAGGAGAGTGGCCTGCTGCTCGCCGACGTGACGCCCGAGCAGGCGCGCGAGGCCTGGGCGAAGCTGCGCGAGGGCCCGCGCTTCGACGAGCTGCTGGGACCCCGGAACCTGCGCCTGGCCGCGGGCGCGCTGCGTCCCTGGTCGCGGTGGATCACGCCGGTCCTCAGCAGCGTCACGCGCAAGCGCTTCGACACGCGCTTCTTCGTGGCCGCGGTGCCGCCGGGCCAGGAGCCGGCGCACGACCAGCACGAGGCCACCGAGAGCGCGTGGCTCACGCCGCGTTCGGCGCTGCGCCAGTACTGGGACGGCCTCATCGAGCTGGCGCCGCCGCAGATCATGAGCCTGGCGCACCTGGCGCGCCACCGCAGCGTGGCCAGCGTGTTCGCTTCCGCGGCGGCCCGCCGGCCGCCCTGCATCCAGCCCGAGCCGCACGACGTCGAGGGCCTGCGCGTGCTTTGCTACCCCGGCGACCCCTGGCACTCGGTGCGCGAGCAGGCGCTGCCGGGGCCGACGCGGCTGACCTGGCGCGAAGGGCGCTTCGAGCCCGACGCCGGACTGCCCATCCTGCTGGGCGACTGAGGCGTCCCTAGGGCGCCGGCAGCGCGGGCAGGCCCCGCAGGCGCCGCACCAGCGCGAACAGGCCCACCAGGACGGCGCCGGCCACCACGCCCGTCGCGGCGTCCAGCAGCATGCCCAGCGGGATGCGCCAGAAGCCGGCGCCGTCCGTGAACGCCTCGAACGCATGGCGCAGCGCCGGCAGGCCATGCGCCAGGATGCTGCCGCCCACCAGGAACATGGCGGCGGTGCCGACGACGGCGAGGCCCTTCATGAACCAGGGCGCCGCGCGCAGGATGCCGCGGCCGATGCCACGCGCCGCGGCCGCGCCACGCCGGGCGAGATACAGGCCCAGGTCGTCGAGCTTCACGATCGCCGCCACCAGGCCGTAGACGCCGGCCGTCATGGCCACGGCGACGGCCGCCAGCACCATGAGTCGCGTGGGGAAGTCCTGGCCGGCGACCGTGCCGAGCGCGATCACGATGATCTCGCCCGAGAGGATGAAGTCGGTGCGGATCGCGCCGCGGATGCGCTCCCTTTCCACCTCGCGCAGGTCCGCCTGCGGGTCGGCCAGGGCCTGCAGGAGCTCGCCCTGGTGCTGCGCGTCCTCCTGCGGTCCGTGCAGCAGGCGGTGCGCCAGCTTCTCGCCGGCCTCGAAGCACAGGAAGGCGCCGCCCACCATCAGCAGCGGCGTGACGGCCCAGGGCGCGAGCGCGCTGATCGCCAGCGCGGCCGGCACCAGGATCGCCTTGTTGACGAGCGAGCCCCTCGCCACCGCCCAGACCACGGGCAGCTCGCGCTCGGCCCGCACGCCCGACACCTGCTGCGCGTTGAGCGCGAGGTCGTCGCCGAGCACGCCCGCGGTCTTGCCCGCCGCCGTCTTGGTGAGCGTCGACACGTCATCGAGGATGTTGGCGATGTCGTCGAGGAGGGCGAGCAGGCTGGAGGCCATGGCGGGTCGGTCGTGGGGATGCGCTCATTATCATGAGGCCATGACCGAGCCGGACGCCGAGGGCGCAACGTACCAGGCGCTGCTGCTGCCCTCGGGCCGGCGCTTCGCCGCGCCGGCGGGGCGGGCGCTGCTGCTGGCCGCGCAGGACGCCGGGATCGTGCTCGCGAGTTCCTGCCGCAACGGCACCTGCCGCGCCTGCCTGCGCCCCCTGCGCTCGGGCCGCGTGCACTACGAGATCCCCTGGCCGGGCCTGCTGCCCGAGGAAAAAGCCAGCGGCCAGTGGGTGCTTCCCTGCGTGGCCTGCCCCGACAGCGACGTCGTGCTGGGCGACTAGGAGTCCGCGCGGTGGCATAGTCGCTTCCCGTGCGCGCGTTCCTCCTCTCCATCGCCCTGCTCTGCGGCGCAGCCGCGGCCACCGCCGATCCCGTGGTGTTCCAGGACACCATCGCGCAGCGCACCCTCGCCTGCACCGCCTGCCATGGAAAGCAAGGGCGGGCCGGCCCGGACGGCTATTACCCCCGCATCGCCGGCAAGCCCTTGGGCTACCTGTACGCGCAGCTGCTGAACTTCCGGGACGGCCGCCGCCACTACGGCCTGATGGCCGGGCTGCTGGAACCGCTCTCGGACGACTACCTGTTCGAGATCGCCCGCTACTTCTCCGGGCTGGACCTGCCCTACCCGCCGCCGCCGCCCGCCGACGCACCTCCCGAGGTGCTGCAGCGCGGCCGCGTCCTCGCGCTGCAGGGCGACCCCGACCGGCGCCTGCCCGCCTGCATCGACTGCCACGGCCAGGCATTGACCGGTGTGCGTCCGGCCGTTCCCGGCCTGCTGGGCCTGCCGCGCGACTACCTCAACGCGCAGCTGGGCGCCTGGCGCACGGGCCAGCGGCGCGCGTTCGCGCCCGACTGCATGGCGGAAGTCGCGCGCCGGCTCTCGCCGCAGGAGCTCGCGGCGGTGACGGCGTGGCTCGCTGCGCAGGCCCTGCCCCGCGATCCGCACCCGGTGGCCGTCCCCGAGCCCCTGCCGAAGCGGCCCCTGGAATGCGGCGCGGCGCCGCTGCCCGTGCGGGAGAGCGCACGGTGAAGCGCCTGCTCGCCGCGCTCGCGATCCTGCTCGCCCTGGCGGCGGCCGCGCTGGGCGCGGTCGTGTGGTCCATGAACTTCGGCGGTGCCCCGATCCGTGACGCCGCGCCCACGGCGCCCCCCTCGCCCGGGGAGGTCGCGCGGGGCGCCTACCTCGCCCGCGCGGGCAACTGCGCGCTGTGCCACACGCAGCGCGGGGGCGCCGCCTACGCCGGCGGACGGCCGTTCGACACCCCGTTCGGCACGGTCTACTCCAGCAACCTCACGCCGGACGCGGACACCGGCCTCGGCACCTGGTCGGCCGCGCACTTCCGCCGGGCGCTGCACGAGGGACGCGGGCGCGACGGCCGGCTGCTGGTGCCGGTGTTCCCCTATCCGCACCTCACGCGCGTCACCGATGCCGACGCCGATGCGCTGTTCGCCTTCCTGCGCAGCCTGCCGCCGGTGCGCCAGGCCGATCGCCCGCACCGCCTGCGCTGGCCCTATGGCACGCAGGCGGCGCTGGCCGTCTGGCGCACGCTGTACTTCCGCCCGCAGCCGCAGCGGGAGGACGCGGCGCGCTCGCCCGAGTGGAACCGCGGCGCCTACCTGGTGCAGGGCCTGGGCCACTGCGGCGCCTGCCACGGCGCGCGCGACTGGCTGGGCGGGCAGCGCAGCATGGACCTGTCCGGCGGGCTGATCCCCATGCGCAACTGGTACGCCCCCTCGCTCACCTCGCCCGCCGAGGCCGGCGTGGCGGACTGGCCGCTGCAGGACATCGTGCAGCTGCTGGCCACCGGCACTTCGCCGCGCGGCACCGTGCAGGGCCCCATGGCGGACGTGGTCCTGCACAGCACGCAGTACCTGGAGCCCGGCGACCTGCGCGCGATGGCGGTGTACCTCAAGAGCCTGCCGCAGGCGGCCGCCGACAGCGATCCGCGCGCAGCGCAGCGCGCCCCGGCCAGCGTGCTCGAGCGCGGCGGCAAGCTGTACGGGGAGCATTGCGCCGCCTGCCACGGCGACCAGGGCCAGGGCGTGCGCGGGGCCTATCCGCCGCTGGCCGGCAACCGCGCGGTGACCCTGGGGCGGACCGAAAACCTGGTGCAGGTCGTGCTGCACGGCGGCTTCCCGCCGGCCACGCGCGGCAATCCGCGGCCCTTCGGCATGCCGCCCTTCGCGACCCGGCTGAGCGACGCCGACGTGGCGGCCGTGATCACCGCGATCCGTTCCTCCTGGGGCAACCAGGCGGCGCCGGTGAGCGAGCTCGAGGTGACGCAGCAGCGCAGCGGCACGCGCGAGTAGAGGCCACAAAGAGGCCACAATTCCGCCATGCCCCTGCGCCCACTGCGATTGCCCCCCGAAGTGCCGGGCCAGGTGTGGCTGGGCCCCATGCCCGGCCGCTTCGAGTCCTGGTCCGCCTTCCGCGAGGAGGCGCTGCGCGTGCGCCTGGGCACCGTGGTCTGCCTCGCGCCGCGCACCGAGCTGGCGGAACTGGCGCCCGACTACCACGCCGCGCTCGGCCGCGACGACCTGCCCTTCCGCTGGCTGAACCTGCCGATGCGCAACCTCGGCCTGCCGGAGGATCCGGCGGGCTTCCGGCGCGACATCGCCGCGCTCGCGCAGGCGGTGCGCGGCGGCGACGCGGTGCTGCTGCACTGCGCCGCCGGCCTGGGCCGCACGGGCTCGGCGGCGGCCTGCCTGCTCAAGGCCCTGGGCCTGGACGCGCAGGAGGCGCTGCGGCGCGTGCGCGAGGCCGGATCCAACCCGCAGAACGCGGAGCAGTCGGGGCTGGTGCACTGGTTCTGAGCGGCGGCGGCCTCACTTCGCGAAGGGATGGGCGAACACGAACATCATCGCCACGCCCACGCCGATCAGGAAGTTGGCGTCGATCAGGCCGGCCAGCAGGAACATCTTGGTCTGCAGCGGCTCCATCAGCTCCGGCTGGCGCACCGCGCCGTCGATGAAGCGGCCGCCCATGGCGCCGATGCCCAGGCAGGCGCCGATGGCGCCCAGGCCGATGATGAGGCCGCACGCGACGGCGATGAGACCGGTGTCGGTCATGGGGAACTCCTTTCGTTGGACCTGCACCCATGGTGCCGGCCCGCGGTCAGGCGGTCGATGACGCGGCAGGTAATGGTTCGATGCGCTGGCCGGCGACGGCTGCCAGGTCGGCGTCAGCCACGCGCTGCGGCGCGATCTCGCTCAGGGGCAGCAGCACGAAGGCGCGCTCGCGCAGGCGCGGATGGGGCACGGTCAGGGCGGCGCTCTCGATGCGCGCATCGCCGTACAGCAGCAGGTCCAGGTCCAGCGTGCGCGGCGCGTTGCGGTAGGGCCGCTCGCGGCCCGCGGCCTGCTCCAGTCCCTGGATCTGCGCCAGCAGTTCCATCGCGCCGAGCCGCGTCTCGACCTCGGCCACGGCGTTGATGAAATCGGGCCCGCCGGCGTCGACCGGCGCGCTGCGGTACAGGCGAGAGGCCCGCACCAGGCGCGTGGCCGGAAGCGTTCCCAGCGCGGCGATCGCCTCGCGCACGGTGCGCTGCGCATCCCCCAGGTTCGCGCCGATCCCGACGAAGGCGGTCACCGCAGCGCGCATGCGCCGGGCCTCATTCGCCGGCGTCACCGCCCGCGGGCGCGGCGCCGCCGCCCTGGCCCCCCGGCTTGCGGCGGCGGCGGCGGCGCTTGCGCGGGGCCTCGCCCTCGCCAGCCTCGGCCGCACCTTCCTCGGCCTGCGGGCCGCGCGGGGCGGGCGCCGCCTCGCCGGCTTCGGTCGCCGCCGGCTTCACCCGGCGCGCGCGCGGCGGTTGCCTGCGCTGCTCGTCGCGCAGCGCCGCCACCATGTCCTCGCGCATGCTGTCGCTCGCCTGGCTGAACTCCTGCCACCAGTCGGCCAGCACCACGTCCACCTCGCCGATGTCGGCGCGCAGGCGCATGAAGTCGAAGCCGGCGCGGAAGCGCGGCTGCTCCGCCAGGCTGAAGGGCGTGGTGCCGCTGCGCTTCTCGAAGCGCGGCTGCATCATCCAGATCTCGCGCATGTCCGCGCCCAGCTTGCCGCGGCCGGAGATGTCGCCGATGCGGGCGTCGAACACCTCGTCGATCGCCTCCTGCAGCGCCGGGTAGGGATGCATGCGGCGGGCGAGCCGCGCGTTCCAGCCCTCGCGCACGTCGGACCACAGCACGCAGGCCAGCAGGAAGCTGGGGGCCACGGGCTTGTCCTCGCCCACGCGCCGGTCGGTGTCCTGCAGCGCCGCCTGCACGAAGGGCTCGCCGGCGCGCTCGACGATCAGGTCCAGCAACGGGTAGATGCCGCGGCCCAGGCCCAGCGCCTGGAGCTGCGCGATGCTGGCCAGCGAATGGCCGGTCTGCAGCATCTTGAGCATCTCGTCGAACAGGCGGCTCTGCGGCACCTCCTGCAGCAGCGGCAGGCTGGGCACGAGCGGCGCCCGGGTCTTCGGGTCGAACTTGAAGCCCAGGCCCGAGAGCTTGGCCGCGAAGCGCACGGCGCGGATGATGCGCACCGGGTCCTCGCGGTAGCGCGTGGCCGGGTCGCCGATCATGCGCAGCACGCGCTTGCGGGCGTCCGCGATGCCGCCGTGGTAGTCCACCACGATGCGCCGCTCGGGGTCGTAGTACATCGCGTTGATGGTGAAGTCGCGCCGCGCCGCGTCCTCCTCCTGCGGGCCCCAGACGTTGTCGCGCAGCACCCGGCCGGAGGAGTCCACCGCGTGCTTCATGCCCGCGAGCTCGCTCTTGCTGGTGCGCTCGTTGCCTTCGACCGCCTCGGCCGCCGCGTTGTCCAGGTAGGCGCGGAAGGTCGAGACCTCGATGACCTCGTGCTCGCGGCCGCGGCCGAAGACGACGTGGACGATGCGGAAGCGCCGGCCGATGATGAAGGCACGGCGGAACAGGCCCTTGACCTGCTCCGGCGTGGCGTCGGTGGCGACGTCGAAATCCTTGGGGCGCAGGCCCAGCAGCAGGTCGCGCACGGCGCCGCCGACGATGTAGGCCTCGTGGCCGGCTTCCTTGAGCGTGCGCACCACGCTGAGGGCCCGCTCGTCCACCAGGGTGGGGTCGATCGCGTGCTCCTGCGGGCCGACCTCCTTGCGCTTGCCGAACTTCGGCTTGCGTCCGGTCGCGCCGGCGATGAGCGAGTCGATGAGTTTCTTGATCATTGTCTTGGGAACAGGTCGAGGATACGCCAGCCCCGCTCCAGGGCGATGGTGCGCAGCCGCGGGTCGGGGTTGGTGGCCACCGGGTGCTCCACCCGCTCGAGCAGCGGCAGGTCGTTCAGGGAATCGGAGTAGAAGGTCGTCTCCACGTCCAGCCAGTCCAGGCCGCGCGCGGCCAGCCAGCCGTCCATGCGCAGGACCTTGCCCTCGCGGATGGACGGCACCCCGGCGATCTCGCCGGTGATCCAGCCGGAGGCGTCGCGCTCCAGCTCGACCGCGATCAGCTCCGGCACGCCGAAGGCGGTCGCGATCGGCCGGGTCACCAGCTCGTTGGTGGCGGTCACGATGAGGACCTGGTCGCCTTGCTGCTGGTGGCCGCGCACGAGGTCCAGCGCCACGGGCTGCATCGCCGGGCCGATCCACTCACGCATGAAGCGGGCGTGGGCCTCCTGGTAGGCGGCGGGGCCGCGCACGCGCAGCGCCTCGACGGCGAAGCGCACGTAGTCGTGCACGTCCAGCGTGCCGGCCAGGTAGTGCGCGTAGAACTCGTCGTTGCGCCGCTTGAATTCGACCGGGTCGGTCCAGCCGATGCGCTGCGTGAACTCGCCCCAGGAGTAGTCCGAGTCGATCGGCAGCAGGGTGTGGTCGAGGTCGAACAGGGTGACCCGGGGTTTCATGCGCTCACTCGCTCTCCAGCATGGACTTGACCAGCGGAATCGTGATGGCGCGCTGGGTCTGCAGGCCGTAGGCGTCCAGGTGCTCCAGCAGCTGCATCAGGCTGCCCAGGTCGCGCGAGAAGCGGTGCAGGATGAAGTCCATGACGTCGTCGCCCAGGAACACGCCGCGGGCGTCGGCGGCCTGGCGCAGCACGGAGCGGCGCTCGGGCTCGGACAGCACGTGCAGCTCGAACACGTGGCCCCAGCCCAGGCGGGTGCGCAGGTCCTCGCGCAGCTTCAGGTCGGCCGGCGGCAGCAGGCCGGCGGCGGCCACGCCGCGCTGCAGGGCCTGCGCCTGGACGAACCAGCTGAAGGCCGCGTGCTGCTGCACCGCGTTGTACAGGTGCACGTCGTCGAGCAGCACGGCCGCCCAGCGTTCGTCGAAGGTCGGCGGCTCGGCCACCGACGCATCGAGCCAGCCGCAGGCGGCCCCCTGCTCGCGCAGGGCCTCCTGCACCGCCTGCAGCAGGTGCGTCTTGCCGCTGCCGGCCGGGCCCCACAGGTAGGTGGGCACGGGCGAGCGCGTGGGGCTGCCCGCCCACAGCTGCAGGTGCTTCCAGGCGGCCTCGTTGGGGCCGGCGAGGAAGCTGGCGAAGCCGGGCGGGCGGGCCAGGCCGATGTCCAGGGCAAGCTGCTTCATGGGCGCGCTCATCGCGGGGACGGCCGGGTGGGGGTGAATTGCATGCCGGGTGTGGAGCCGGAGGGAGGGTCCGTTGACCTAAAATCCAGCGCAAATTCTATCGGCCGGCGCTCCCGGGTCCCGGCCACGCCCCTGCATGAACCCTTCCCCCCTCTCCTACAAGGATGCCGGCGTCGACATCGACGCCGGCGACGCGCTGGTCGAGCGCATCAAGCCGCTGGCGAAAAAGACCCTGCGCGAGGGGGTGCTGGCCGGCATCGGCGGCTTCGGCGCCCTGTTCGAGGTGCCCAAGCGGTACCGGGAGCCGGTGCTCGTCAGCGGCACCGACGGCGTGGGCACCAAGCTCAAGCTCGCCTTCGAGTGGAACATGCACGACACGGTGGGCATCGACCTGGTCGCCATGAGCGTCAACGACGTCCTGGTGCAGGGCGCCGAGCCGCTGTTCTTCCTGGACTACTTCGCCTGCGGCAAGCTGGACGTGGACACGGCCGCCGCGGTGGTGGGCGGCATCGCCCGCGGCTGCGAGCTCTCGGGCTGCGCCCTGATCGGCGGCGAGACGGCGGAAATGCCCGGCATGTACCCGGCCGGCGAGTACGACCTGGCCGGCTTCGCCGTCGGCGCGGTGGAGAAGGCCAAGATCCTGACCGGCCGCGACGTGCGGGACGGCGACGTAGTGCTGGGCCTGTCCTCCAGCGGCGTGCACTCCAACGGCTTCTCGCTGGTGCGCAAGTGCATCGAGCGCGCCGGCACTCAGCTGCCCGCCACCCTGGACGGCAAGCCCTTCCGCCAGGCCGTCATGGAACCCACCCGCCTGTACGTGAAGCCGGTGCTGGCGGCGCTCGCGCAGCACGCGGGCATCAAGGCCCTGGCCCACATCACGGGCGGCGGCCTGCTGGAGAACATCCCGCGCGTGCTGCCCGAGGGGCTGGCCGCGCACCTGCGTGCGGGCAGCTGGCCGCGCAGCGAGCTGTTCGCCTGGCTGCAGTCGGTGGCCGCGATCGACGACCACGAGATGAACCGCACCTTCAACAACGGCATCGGCATGGTGGTGGTGGTCGCCCCGGCCGAGGCCGCCGCCGTGGCCGAGACCCTGCGCCGGCAGGGCGAATCGGTGCACGACATCGGCCGCATCGGCGCGCGCGGCGACGGGGCCAGTGTCACGGTCGCCTGAGTCCCGCGCGCAGCCCGCGCGCCCCCGCCTGCCGGCCGGCATCTGGGCGCTGGGCTTCGTCAGCCTGCTGATGGACGTCTCCTCGGAGATGATCCACAGCCTGCTTCCGGTCTTCCTCACCCGCCATCTCGGCGCCACCATGCTGGCGGTGGGCCTGCTCGAAGGCGCGGCCGAGGCCACGGCGATGGTCGTCAAGGTGTTCTCCGGCGCCTGGAGCGACTGGCTGGGCCGGCGCAAGCCCATGGCCCTGCTGGGCTACGGGCTGGGCGCGGCCTCCAAGCCGCTGTTCGCCCTCGCCAACTCGGTGGGCATGGTGGCCGCCGCCCGCCTGATCGACCGTACCGGCAAGGGCCTGCGCGGCGCCCCGCGCGACGCCCTGGTGGCGGAGCTGGTGAGCGAGGACATGCGCGGCGCCGCCTACGGCCTGCGGCAGGCGCTGGACACGGTCGGCGCCTTCCTGGGGCCCGTGCTGGGCATCGTGCTGATGCTCGCCTGGGCGGACAACTTCCATGCCGTGTTCTGGGTCGGCGTGATCCCGGCCGTGCTCGCCGTCGCCCTGCTCGCCTTCGGGGTGCGGGAGCCGGACGCGCCGGCCGGCACGAAGCGGGTCAACCCGATCCGGCGCGAGAACCTGCGCCAGCTGCACGCCGCCTACTGGTGGGTGGTGGGCATCGGCGCGCTGTTCACGCTGGCACGCTTCAGCGAAGCCTTCCTGGTGCTGCGGGCCCAGCGCGGCGGCCTGGGCGAGGCCTGGACGCCGCTGGTGCTGATCGCGATGAACATCGTCTACTCCCTGGGCGCCTATCCCTTCGGCAAGCTGGCCGACCAGGCGTCGCACCGCAAGCTGCTGGGGCTGGGACTGGCGGTGCTGGTGCTGGCGGACCTGGCGCTGGCGGCCGCCAACCGGGGGCCGGTGCTGTGGGCCGGCATCGCCCTGTGGGGGCTGCACATGGCGATCACCCAGGGCCTGCTCGCCACGATGGTGGCGGACACCTCGCCGCCCGCCCTGCGCGGGACCGCCTTCGGCGTGTTCAACCTCGCCTGCGGCATCGCCACGCTGCTCGCCAGCGCCCTGGCCGGCCTGCTGTGGGACCGGCTGGGCGGCGACGCCACTTTCCTGGCCGGGGCCGCGATCAGCGTCGCGGCTCTGGCCGTGCTGGCCTGGAAGGCCCCGCCGGAAACGAACGGCCGCTAGCGGCGGACGGGCGGCGCGCCGTTGCGCTGCTACCAAAGTCGAAGCAGCCGCGGGCCCGCCGGCGCTGGACTTCGGCCGCCGGCTGGCGGACACTGCCCCTCCACCCCAGGGAGAAGCCATGCCCGTCGTCGCGGTCGTCAACCGCAAGGGAGGAAGCGGCAAGAGCACCTTCGCCGCCCACGTCGCCGCCTGGTGCGCCCACCAGGGGCTGGCCGTGATGCTGGGCGACATCGACCGCCAGCAGTCCAGCCGCGGCTGGCTGCGCCGGCGCGAGCCCTCCCTGCCCGCCATCGCGCCCTGGACCATCGACCAGAAGAACGTCCTGCGCGTGCCCACCGGCATCACCCACGTGGTGCTGGACACGCCGGGCGGGCTGCACGGCTTCGAGCTGGCGCGCATCGTGATGTTCGCCGACGCGATCGTGCTGCCGGTGTGCCCGTCCCTGTTCGACCGCGAGTCGGCGGCGGCCTGCCTGGCCGAACTCATGACGCTGCCTCGGGTGGCCAAGGGCCAGTGCAAGGTGGCGGCCGTGGGCATGCGAGTGGACGGCCGCACCAGCGCCGCCGGGGTGCTGCGGTCCTGGGCCGGCGAGCACGGGATCGACATGCCCGGCGTGCTGCGCGAGACCCAGCTGTACGTGCGCAGCCTGGAGCGCGGCCTGACGATGTTCGACCTGCCCGCCGACAAGGTGGCGGCCGACCTGGCGCAGTGGGCGCCCATCCTGGACTGGCTGCAGCCCGTGCTGCGGCCGGCGGCGCAGCCGGAAGCCAGGCGCGAGTCCGTGCTGCCGGTGCGCCGGCCGTCCGTGCTGCAGGGAAGGCCGCTGGGGGACAGCCTGCGGCCGGGGGTGCTCGGTGGGCGGCCCCTGAACGAGACCGGCCGGCTGGCGGTGAGCGGAGCGAACCCCGGCTAGCAGCGCCGGAGCCGGGCTTACTGCGGCGCCCGGCGCAGGTCCGCGACCCGGTCGGCGATGGCGTCGATGTCCAGCGCGTCCTGGGCGTGCACCAGGTAGGTTTCCAGGTCCTCCACCGCCTTCGCGGTGTGGCCCTGCTCCGCGTGGGCCAGTCCGCGGTCGCGGTACTCGGCCCAGGCGTCGGGCAGCAGCACCAGCAGGCGGTCCTGCACGGCGATGAGCCGCTGCCAGTCCTCCTGGGCCCGGTGGATCTCCTTCAGGTTGCGCAGCATGCGCGCGACGATGTCGCGCGGCGGCGCCGCCTGCAGGTACAGGCCCAGCGGGACCTCGAATTCGTCGACCAGCCCGCTGCGCCGCTTGTAGGGCTCCAGGCGCTCGGACAGTTCCTCGCGCGAGAGCGACTGGCCGGTGAAGGGGTCGATCACCACCTGGCCCTTGGGCAGGTTGACCTTGACCATGAAGTGGCCGGGGAAGCACACGCCGCGCGCGTGCAGGCCGATGCCCTGGGCCAGCTCGATCCACAGCACCGCCAGCGAGATCTGGATGCCGCGCCGGGTGCGCAGCACCACGTTGAGGTAGCTGTTGTCCGGGTCGGTGTAGTCGTTGACGTTGCCGCCGAAGCTGAGGTCGCGGAAGAAGAACTGGTTGAGCGTGCGCAGCCGCTGCAGCGCGGCGGCGTCGGCGGGGATGCGGCGCTTCAGGCGGGCGAGCAGCTGGTCGACGTCGCCCAGCACGACCTGCAGGTCGAGGTCGGGATATTCGTCCTGGGCGAGGCTGGCGGCCGCCTCCAGCAGCGGGAACTGCTCGTCGCTCTGCACCAGCATCCGGAAGTACTCCAGCGGCGTGGGTGCGGTGAACTGGAGCACGGGCATGCGATGGTTGTAATGGACGGGCCCGGGAGCGTCAAGCGCCCCGCGGTCGCGGGGCGACGCGGGGGGATCAGCGGGCGATGAAGTGGCGCAGCTTCACGCCGGCGGCCAGCAGCGCGCCGAAGTAGATCACCACCGCGCCGGCCAGCGTGCCAGCCATCGCCGCCACGCGCAGCCAGGGGTCGGCGCGCCAGGCGACCCAGGGGAAGGCATGCGCCGCCCAGGCCAGGTACACCGCGAGCAGCGCCGAGGCGGCCACCACCTGCAGGCCGAACAGCCCCCAGCCGGGGCGCGGCCGGAAGCTGCCGCGGCGCAGCAGGCCCACCAGGAGGCTGCCGGCATTGACCAGCGCCCCGAGGCCGATGGACAGCGCCAGGCCCGCGTGGTGCAGGTAGGGCACGAACACGAGGTTCATCAGCTGGGTGACCACCAGCGCCGCCACCGCGATCTTCATCGGCGTCTTCATGTCGTGGTTGGCGTAGTAGCCCGGCGCCAGCACCTTGATCGCCACCAGCCCCAGCAGCCCGGTGCCGTAGCCGGCCAGCGCGATGGCGACCTGGCGCACGTCGCTGTCCTTGAAGGCGCCGTAGTGGAAGAGCGTGGCCACCAGCGGCTGCGCAAACACCAGCAGCGCCACCGAGCTGGGGATGGCCAGCAGCACCACCAGGCGCAGGCCCCAGTCCAGCATGCCGGAATAGCGCTCCTCGTCCCGGCCGGCGCGGGCGGCGGCCAGCTGGGGCATCAGCACCACGCCCAGGGCCACGCCCAGCAGCGCCGTGGGGAACTCCATCAGGCGGTCGGCGTTGTTCAGCCAGCTCACGCTGCCCGCGGGCAGCCAGGAGGCGATCTGGGTGTTGATCAGGAGGCTGATCTGGGCGACGGAGACGCCCAGCAGCGCCGGCAGCATGAGGCCCAGGATCTTGCGGGTGGCCGGGTCCTGCCAGGCCGCGCGCAGGCTGGCCAGGGCCAGCCCAATGCGCGGCAGCATGCCGATGCGGCGCAGGGCCGGCACCTGGATCGCCAGCTGCAGCAGGCCGCCGCCCATGACGCCGATGCACTGCGAGTAGATCGGCTCGATCCCCAGGCGCCGGAACCAGGGCGCCGCGGTGGTGATGGAGACGATCATCGCCAGGTTCAGCAGCACCGGCGAGGCCGCCGGCACCGCGAACCGGCGCCAGGTGTTGAGGATGCCGCCCGCCAGCGCCACCAGCGACATGAAGCCGATGTAGGGGAACATGTAGCGGGTCATCAGCACCGCCGCGTCGTAGGCGCCCGGCTTCGCGCGCAGGCCGCTGGCCAGCGCCCACACCATCAGCGGCGCGCCGGCGACCCCGGCGATGCACAGCGCCACCAGCGTCCACAGCAGCACGGTGCCGACGTCGTCCACCAGCCGCTTCGCGCCCGCGTCGCCCTCGGTGGCGCGCTGGGCCGCCAGCACCGGCACGAAAGCCTGGCTGAAGGCGCCCTCGCCGAACACGCGGCGGAACAGGTTGGGGATGCGGAAGGCGACGTAGAAGGCGTCGGTGAGCGCGTTGACCCCGAAGAAGGAGGCGAACAGCACGTCCCGGACGAGCCCGGTGATGCGGGAGGCGAGGGTCAGCAGGGAGACGGTCGAGGCGGCTTTGAACAGGCTCACCGGCGCGAGTGTAGCCCTGCAGTGGGCACCCTCTCCGGGCGCCGGCGCGTCCGGAGCCCCCGGGCTATAATGGCCGGCTTTGCTGGCATCATCCTCAGACACCAAGGAACACACACATGGCTTCTGGAAAACCCAAGAAGAAGAACCCGCGCCTCGCGTCGGGCCGCAAGCGCGCCCGCCAGGACGTGAAGCTGAACGCCGCGAACACCTCGCTGCGCTCCAAGTACCGTACCGCGGTCAAGAACGTCGAGAAGGCGGTCGCCGCGGGTGACAAGGCCAAGGCGACCGACCTGTTCGCCAAGGCGCAATCGATCGTGGACACGGTGGCCGACAAGGGCATCTTCCACAAGAACAAGGCCGCGCGCGACAAGAGCCGCCTGTCGGCCAAGGTCAAGGCCCTCGCGGCCGCCTGACGCACCTGTCAGGTCAGCCCGTGAGCCCCGGGGCTCACGCCGTTTGAACCGGGTGCGCTGCCAGCAAGCAAAGTGAAAAACCGCCTTCGGGCGGTTTTTTCATGGCCGCCCTATTTCACGAACTGGCCCTCGGACACCTTCAGGTCGTTGTCCTTGGCGAAGTTGATGACGAAGTCCCAGGCCATGGGCTCGTGGTCCCGCAGGTCGCGGTGGACGATCACGCACTTCACGCCCTCGATCACCGTGGGGATGCACCAGGGCGAGTAGCTCAGGTGGCTGCCGGGCTGGGCGCCGCCCGGGCGGAAGGAGCTCATGACGCCCGCCAGCCGTTCCGCCCAGTCGCTGGGGCGGAAGGTGCGTCCATCGCGGGTGATGCCCTGGATGAACACTTCTTTCGGGAGGCTGGAAACCATGGGTCGTTTCGGCAGGCCGGCGCGCAAGGGATCGCCTTGCTGCGGCGCACAAGTATTCTATCTTATATAAGAGTTGGAACCGCTCTGTCCGCCGTGCCGGCGGCCGCCGCGCCGCTCACGCGGCGGCCGGGGACATCGCTCTGATGCGGAATTGTCAAACATAGCCGGCAACGCGTGTGCCTACAATCGTGTCCCAACGGCTCACCTGTGGGACCCCGCACGTTGAGCCGCTGTCATTTGTGAACCGAGGAAACGCACCCATGGCCCACATCGAGGCGGCATCGCCCCACACCATGAACACCTACGGCCGCCTGCCCATCGCCCTGGAGCGGGGCGACGGCTGCTACGTGTGGGACGTCAACGGCAAGCGTTACCTGGACGCGCTGGCCGGCATCGCGGTCAACACGCTGGGCCACAACCACCCGCGGCTGGTGCCGGCGCTGCAGGACCAGGTCGCCAGGATCATCCACAGCTGCAACTACTACCACGTGCCCAACCAGGAACGGCTGGCGGCCAAGCTGGTCGAGCTGTCGGGCCTGACCAATGTCTTCTTCGGCTCCACCGGCCTGGAGGCCAACGAGGCGGCGATCAAGCTGGCGCGCAAGTACGGTCACGACCGCGGCATCGAGCGGCCCGAGATCGTGGTCTACGAGAAGGCCTTCCACGGCCGCAGCATCGCCACCCTGTCGGCCACCGGCAACGAGAAGGTGCAGAAGGGCTTCGGCCCGCTGGTGGAGGGCTTTATCCGCGTGCCGATGAACGACGTGGAGGCCCTGAAGCGCGCCACCGAGGGCAACCCGAACGTGGTCGCCGTGATGTTCGAGACCATCCAGGGCGAAGGCGGCATCAACCAGATGCGCATCGACTACCTGCAGCAGGTGCGCAAGCTGTGCGACGACCGCGACTGGCTGCTGATCATCGACGAGGTGCAGTGCGGCATGGGCCGCACCGGCAAGTGGTTCGCGCACCAGTGGGCGGGGATCCAGCCGGACGTGATGCCCCTGGCCAAGGGCCTGGGCTCGGGCGTGCCGATCGCCGCCGTCGTCGCCGGCCCCAAGGCCGCGGCCATCTTCCAGCCGGGCAACCACGGCACCACCTTCGGCGGCAATCCGCTGGCCATGCGCGCGGGCGTCGAGACCATCCGCATCATGGAGGAGGATGGCCTGCTGGAAAACGCCGCCCGCGTGGGGTCGCACCTCAAGGGCGCGCTGGTGCGCGAGCTGGGCGGACTGAAGGGCGTGGTCGAGATCCGCGGCCAGGGCCTGATGCTGGGCATCGAGCTGGACCGCAACTGCGGCGTGCTGACCCAGCGCGCCGCCGACGCCGGCCTGCTGATCAGCGTCACCGCCGACACCGTGGTGCGCCTGCTGCCGCCGCTGATCATGACCGAGCGCCAGGCCGACGACGTGGTCGCCATCCTGGCGCCGCTGGTGAAGGCGTTCCTGTCCGAGTGAACATCATGGCGATCAAGCACTTCCTGCAGTTCAGCGACTTCACGACCGAGGAGCACGAGTGGATCTTCCGGCGTGCGGCGGTGATCAAGCGCAAGTTCAAGGCCTACGAGAAGTACCACCCGCTGGCGGACCGCACCCTGGCGATGATCTTCGAGAAGGCCTCCACGCGCACGCGGGTGAGCTTCGAGGCGGGCATGTACCAGCTGGGCGGCTCGGTGGTGCACCTCACCACCGGCGACAGCCAGCTGGGGCGCGCCGAGCCGATCGAGGACAGCGCCAAGGTGATCAGCCGCATGGTGGACCTGGTGATGATCCGCACCTTCGGCCAGGACAAGATCGAGCGCTTCGCCGAACACTCGCGCGTGCCGGTGATCAACGGCCTGACCAACGAGTTCCACCCCTGCCAGATCCTGGCGGACATCTTCACCTACATCGAGCACCGCGGCTCCATCCAGGGCCGGGTCGTGGCCTGGGTCGGTGACGGCAACAACATGGCCAACACCTGGCTGCAGGCGGCGGAGCTCCTGGGCTTCACCGTGCACGTCAGCACGCCCAGCGGCTACGAGGTGGACCAGGCCGTGGCCGGCCTGCGCAGCGCCGACAGCTACAAGGTCTTCCAGGACCCGATGGAAGCCTGCCGCGGCGCCGACCTGGTGACCACCGACGTGTGGACCAGCATGGGCTTCGAGGCCGAGAACGAGCAGCGCCGCCAGGCCTTCGCCGACTGGTGCGTGGACACCGACATGATGAAGGTCGCCAGGCCCGACGCGCTGTTCATGCACTGCCTGCCCGCGCACCGCGGCGAGGAGGTCGAGGCCGAGGTCATCGACGGCCCGCAGTCGGTCGTATGGGACGAGGCCGAGAACCGCATGCACGTGCAGAAGGCGCTGATGGAGTACCTGCTGCTGGGGCGCGTGACGGACTGAAGGCGGCGGCGAAGGGACCTCCTGTCAGTCCATCGCCGCCGTCGAGCCGCGATAGCGCCCTCCTCCCGCCGGCGCCGGGACCTTGCCCAGCCGGATCAGCCGCTGCTCCACCGCGAACACCGTGCGGCCGAGTTCCTGGGCGACCTGCTTGAGCGCGATGCCCGCATCGAAGGCGACCTCCAGCGCGCGGTCCTCCGGGTCCGTCCAGCGCTGGCCCGCCTGGGGCGGCCGTGGACGCTGGGGGCGCCGCGGTTCGGGCTGCGCCGGTGCGCCCGCGGCCTCCAGCGCGCGCGAGACCACGTGCAGCGCGCGGATCACCGGCGGCGCGTTGTAGGGGCTGTCGTCCGGCATGGCCTCGCCCGTGACGGGATGGATGCCCTGCGCCAGGGTGTCGATAATCTGGCGCGCGATCTGCAGTTCCATGGATGCCTCCTGGGGAAGTGGCGGAAGACTGTATCTCCATACAGCTCCACCGCAACGTGCAGGCCGCCACCCGCGTTGACGTTCCCATGTCACAGAAATCCAGCGACCCTCCCTGCCTTGCCTGCGGCGCCTGCTGCGCCGCGTTCCGCGTCGACTTCTCCGCCTACGAGATGGAGGACCAGGGCGGCACCGTGCCGACGGGGCTCGCGGTCGAGGTGAACGGCAACACCTGGCGCATGCGCGGCACCGACCACGTGCCCATCCGCTGCGCCGCGCTCACGGGCCGCATCGGCGAGCGGGTGGCCTGCGGCATCTACGAATGGCGGCCCAACCCTTGCCGCGAACTGGAGCCGGGCAGCTTCGGCTGCGAGAAGGCGCGGGCCCGCAACGGGCTGCCGCCGCTGGCGGCCTGAGCGCGCCGGCGGGCCGGCTGGCCGCCGATCCTTTAGACCTCAACTATTTTTGCGGAATGTTGGAAACAACCGACACCACGCTCCGCCACCGCGAAGCACACTGCGCCGCATGCCACGCCTCTGGGACATCTCACCCCCGGTGCTGGAAGGCGCTCCCGTCTTCCCCGGCGACACGCCGTACCGGCAGCGCTGGGCCGCGCGGATCGCGCCCGGCTGCCCGGTCAACGTCGGCGAGCTGACCCTCTCGCCGCACGTCGGCGCGCATGCCGACGCTCCGCTGCACTACGACCCGCAGGGCCTGCCTGCGGGTGCGCTGGACCTCGACGCCTACCTCGGCCCCTGCCGGGTGATCCATGCGATCGCCCGCGGGCCGCTGGTGCGCTGGGAGCACCTCGCGCATGCCGCGCAGGCGCTGCCGCCGCGCGTGCTGGTGCGCACCTACGAGCGCGCACCGGTGGACCGCTGGGACCCGGCGCTCGCGGCCTTCGCGCCGGAGACCATCGAGCGCCTCGCCGACGCCGGGGTGCGGCTGGTGGGCATCGACACCGCCAGCATCGACCCGGCGGAGAGCAAGACCCTGGACAGCCACCAGGTGATCCGGCGGCGCGGCCTGCGCGTGCTGGAGAACCTGGTGCTGGACGCCGTGCCCGAAGGCGACTACGAACTGATCGCCCTGCCCCTGAAACTCATGACGGCCGACGCCTCGCCGGTGCGCGCCGTGCTGAGGGAACTTAGCCCATGACCTCCCTGACCGACTGCCGCGCGCTCGACGCGCAGGACCCGCTGCGCTCCCTGCGCGAACTGTTCGCCCTGCCCGAGGGCGTGATCTACCTGGATGGCAACTCGCTCGGCCCGCTGCCCCAGGCCGCGCCCGAGCGGGTGGCCCGCGCCGTGCGCGAGGAATGGGGCGAGGGCCTGATCCGCTCCTGGAACACCGCCGGCTGGTACGAGCTGCCGCGGCGGCTGGGCGACAAGATCGCCACGCTGGTCGGCGCCGGGGAGCACGAGGTGGTGGCCACCGACAGCACCTCGATCAACCTGTACAAGGTGCTGAGCGCGGCGCTCGCCATCGCGTGCGCCGACGCGCCGGGCCGCCGCACCATCGTCAGCGAACGCAGCAACTTCCCGACCGACCTGTACATCGCCGAGGGCTTGTGCCGCGAACGCGGCCTCACGCTGAAGCTGGTGGAGCACGAGGAGGTCGCCGGCGCGATCGACGCGGACACGGCCGTGCTGATGCTCACGCACGTCAACTACCGCACCGGCGCCATGCACGACATGCGCGAACTCACGGCGATCGCCCATGCCGCCGGCGCGCTGGCGGTCTGGGACCTCGCGCACAGCGCCGGCGCCGTGGAGGTGGACCTGCGCGGGGCCGATGCCGACTTCGCCATCGGCTGCGGCTACAAGTACCTCAATGGCGGCCCCGGGGCGCCCGCCTTCGTGTGGGTGCATCCGCGCCATGCGGAGCGCTTCTGGCAGCCGCTCTCGGGCTGGTGGAGCCACGCGGCGCCCTTCGCCTTCACCCACGACTACCAGCCGGCGCCGGGCATCGCCCGCTACCTGTGCGGCACCCAGCCGATCCTGAGCATGGTGGCGCTGGAATGCGGCCTGGACACCCTGCTGGCCGCGCAGCCCCTGGGCGGCATGGCGGCGCTGCGGCGCAAGTCGCTGGCGCTCACCGACCTGTTCATCCGGCTGGTGGAGCAGCACTGCGGCGGCTACGGCCTCGGCCTGGCCACGCCGCGGGACCACAGGCTGCGCGGCTCGCAGGTGTGCCTCACGCGCGAGACCGGCGCCTACGCGATCGTGCAGGCGCTGATCGCGCGCGGCGTGATCGGCGACTTCCGCGCCGGCCGGCCGGACATCCTGCGCTTCGGCTTCACCCCGCTGTACCTGCGCTTCGAGGACGTCTGGCATGCGGTGGAACACCTGCGCCAGGTGCTGTCGGAGGACGAGTGGCAGCGCCCCGAGTTCAACCAGCAGCACGCCGTGACTTGACCATGACGAAACCCGAAGACATCGTCCGCGCCGAGCGCGCGCAGCTGGATTTCAGCCGCGACATGAGCTACGGCGACTACCTGCAGCTCGAAGCGATCCTCGGCGCGCAGAAGCCGCTTTCGCCGGACCACAACGAGATGCTGTTCATCGTGCAGCACCAGACCAGCGAGCTGTGGATGAAGCTGATGCTGCACGAGCTGGGCGCGGCGATCGCCTGCATCGCGCGCGACGAGCTGGCACCGGCCTTCAAGATGCTGGCGCGGGTGTCGCGCATCATGGAGCAGCTGGTGCACGCCTGGGACGTGCTGGCGACCATGACGCCGCCGGAGTACAGCGCCATCCGGCCCTACCTCGCCAATTCCAGCGGCTTCCAGAGCTGGCAATACCGCTGCATCGAGTTCCGCCTGGGCAACAAGAACGCCGCCATGCTCAAGCCGCACGCGCACCGGCCCGAGCGGCTGGCGGTGGTGCGCGAGGCCTTCGAGGCGCCTTCGCTGTACGACGAGGCGCTGCGCCTGCTCGCCCGCCGCGGCCTGCCCGTGCCGACCTCGCACCTCGAACGCGACTGGACGCTGCCCTACGAGGCGGACAAGCAGGTGGAACAGGCCTGGCTGCAGGTGTACCGCGCGCCGCAGCGGCACTGGGACCTGTACCAGCTCGGCGAGGAACTCACCGACCTGGAGGACGCCTTCCGCCTCTGGCGCTTCCGCCACGTGACCACGGTGGAGAGGGTGATCGGCTTCAAGCGCGGCACCGGCGGCACCGGCGGCGTGAGCTACCTGCGCAAGATGCTGGACGTGGTGCTGTTCCCGGAGATCTGGCAGCTGCGCACGGACCTGTAGCGCACCGTCAGCGATACAGCCACGGCTGGTCCAGCAGCCGCGTCCCCAGCGTGCGCAGCGCCGCATTGCGCGCCAGCCGCAGCGCCCCGGTCGCATGGAACACCGTGCCGTTGCGCCGCGAGCGCTCCTGCACCTGCGCCACGCGTTGCCAGCGGTTGAGCGCATAGCGGCGCAAGGCCGTCGGCACCTCCAGCACCCGGCCATCGGCCACCGCCAGCACCCGCTGCAACTCGCGCGCGTCCTCGATCGCCATCGCCGCGCCCTGGGCGAGGTAGGGCCGCATCGGATGTGCCGCGTCGCCCAGCAGCGCCAGGCGCCCGTGCGCCATCTGTTCGGCCGAGGCCACCGGGGGCCGCGCGTGCAGCACCCAGAGGCGCCAGGACGGCACCGAGGCGACGCGCTCGCGCACCGCGCCGCACACCGGCCCCAGAGCCGCCTCCAGCTGCGCCTGCGAGGCCGCATGGTCCCAGTCGCGCGGGTCGCCCGGCTGCGTACCCTGCACCACACACACGGCGTTGAGCCATTCGCCGCCGCGCACCGGGTAGGTCACCAGGTGCATGCGCGGCGCGAGCCACACGGTGACTTCCTCACTGCGCAGTGCGGCGGGCAGGTCCTGCTGGCGCACCAGCCCGCGGTAGGCCAGGTGGCCGGTGGACCGCGGCGGCCCATCGGCGACGACCCGCGCGCGCAAGGCGCTCCAGACGCCGTCGGCGATCGCCAGGGCGTCGCCCTCCACGCCGCTGGTGCGCTCGGTCTGCACGGCCACGCCTTCGGGCCGCTCCTGCGCGGCCAGCACGCGGCAGCCCGGATGCAGGCGCGTGCCCGCCTCGCGTGCGCCGTCCACCAGGGCCGAGTGCAGGTCGGCGCGATGCACCGTGAGGTAGGGAGCGCCGTAGCGCCGCTCGAAGTCGCCGCCGAGCGGCAGCGCGCCCAGGTCCGCGCCATCGGCGCCGTCGCGCACCCGCAGGCGCGGCGGGGCCACCGCCTGCTCGCGCAAGGCGCCCTCGAGCAATCCCCATTCCCACAGGATGCGGGTGGCGTTGGGCCCCAGCTGCAGGCCGGCGCCGACCTCGCTGAACTCGGGCGCCTGCTCGAACAGGCGGGCCTCCCAGCCCGCCCGCCGGGCCGCGAGCGCCGCCGCGAATCCGGCGATGCCGCCGCCAGCGACCAGCAGTTCGCGCGTCACGCCTGGAGCAGCTGCCTCAACACGAAGGGCAGGATGCCGCCGTGGCGGTAGTAGTCGACCTCGATCGGGGTGTCGATGCGCAGCGTGAGCTTCGCTTCCTGGCGGCTGCCGTCGGGCCGGCGCACCACCAGCCTGGCCTCGCTCTGCGGCTTCAGCTGCGGGTCGACCTCGATGTCCACGAGCTCCTCGCCGGTGAGCCCCAGCGACTGCCAGCTGGTGTCGCCGCGGAACTGCAGCGGCAGCACACCCATGCCCACCAGGTTGCTGCGGTGGATGCGCTCGAAGCTGCGCGCCACCACGGCCTTGATGCCCAGCAGCTGCGTGCCCTTGGCTGCCCAGTCCCGGGAAGAACCGGTGCCGTATTCCTCGCCCGCGAAGATCACGGTGGGACGGCCCGCGGCGACGTACCTCATGGCCGCGTCGTAGATCGGCATCTGCTCGGTGCGGCCGTCCGCGCCGCGGTACAGCGTGAGGCCGCCCTCCTCGCGCGAGCCGTCCGCTCGCGCCGGCAGCATCAGGTTCTTGATGCGCACGTTGGCGAAGGTGCCGCGCATCATCACCTCGTGGTTGCCGCGGCGCGAGCCGTAGCTGTTGAAGTCGGCCTTGGCCACGCCGTGCGCCAGCAGCCACTGGCCGGCGGGCGAGGTGTCCTTGATCGACCCTGCCGGCGAAATGTGGTCGGTGGTGATCGAGTCGCCGAACAGCGCCATGATGCGCGCGTCGCGCACCGTGTGCGGCTGCCCGGACCCCGCGGCCGGCGGCTGGAGCGTGAAGCCGTCGAAGAAGGGCGGCTCGGCGATGTAGGTGCTTTCCGGCCAGTCGTAGGTGGCGCCCGCGACGCCGGGGATGGCCGTCCACAGTGCGCCCGGCTCGCTCTTCACCCTGGCGTAGTTGGCGCGATAGGCCTTGGGGCTCATCGCATGCCTCATCAGCTGGTGGACTTCGTCGCTGGTGGGCCAGATGTCGCCCAGCCAGACGTCCTCGCCCTTCGCGTTGCGGCCCACCGGCTCGGTCATCAGGTCCTTCAGCACCGTTCCGGCCAGCGCATAGGCGACCACCAGCGGCGGGCTGGCCAGGAAGTTGGCCTTGAGGTTCGGGTGGATGCGCGCCTCGAAGTTGCGGTTGCCCGAGAGCACCGCGGCGCACACCAGGTCGCCCTGGTTGATGGCCTCGTTGATCCGGGGCGCGAGGTCGCCGGCATTGCCGATGCAGGTGGTGCAGCCGTAGCCGGCCAGCGCGAAGCCCAGCTGCTCCAGGTAGGGCAGCAGCTTCGCTTCCCGCAGGTACTCGGTGACGATGCGCGAACCGGGCGCCAGCGAGGTCTTGATGTGCGACGGCACGCGCAGGCCCTTCTCCACCGCCTTCTTCGCCAGCAGGCCTGCAGCCAGCATCACGCTGGGGTTGGAGGTGTTGGTGCAGCTGGTGATGGCCGCGATCAGCACGTCGCCATGGCCGATACTGACGTCTCCCGCCGGCCGGCGCTGCGCCAGGTCCCCGGGCGCCTTGCTGAAGCCGTTCTCCGCCGCCGGCTTGGAGAACAACGAGCGGAAGGTGCCGGCGACCTTGCCGATCTCGATGCGGTCCTGCGGCCGCTTCGGGCCCGACAGGCTGGGCGCGACCGTGCCCAGGTCCAGCCGCACCACCTGCGAGTAGTCCACCTCGCCCGCCTTCGGCACGCCGAACAGGCCCTGGGCCCGGAAATAGGCCTCCAGCAGCTTCACTTCCTCGGGGCTGCGGCCGGTGCCCTCGAAGTACTCGATGGTGCGCTCGTCGACCGGGAAGAAGCCCATGGTCGCGCCGTACTCGGGGGCCATGTTGGCGATGGTGACGCGGTCCGGCACCCCGATGCTGCGTGTACCCTCGCCGAAGAATTCGACGAACTTGCCGACCACCTTGTGCTTGCGCAGCAGCTCGGTGACGGTGAGCACCAGGTCGGTGGCGGTGCAGCCCTCGCGCAGCCGGCCGGTGAGCTCCAGGCCCACGACGTCCGGGGTGAGGAAGTACACGGGCTGGCCCAGCATGGCGGCCTCGCCCTCGATGCCGCCCACGCCCCAGCCGACCACGCCGATGCCGTTGATCATGGTGGTGTGGCTGTCGGTGCCCACCAGCGAGTCGAAGTAGCAGACGCCGTCGGCGCCGCGGTGGATGCCGCGCGCCAGGTACTCCAGGTTGACCTGGTGCACGATGCCGAAGCCGGGCGGCACCACGCCGAAGGTCTGGAAGGCCTGCATGCCCCACTTCATGAACTGGTAGCGTTCGCGGTTGCGCTGGAACTCCAGTTTCATGTTCAGGTCGAGCGCGTCCTTGCGGCCGTAGTAGTCGACCATGATCGAGTGGTCGACCACCAGGTCCACCGGCACCAGGGGCTCGATGCGGCAGACGTCCTGGCCCAGCCGCCGGGCGGCGCTGCGCATCGCGGCCAGGTCGGCCAGCAGGGGCACGCCCGTGAAGTCCTGCAGCACCACGCGCGCGACGGTGAAGGGGATCTCGTCCGTGCGCTCGGCGTTGGGCTTCCAGTTCGCGACCTGTTCCACGTGCCCGGCCGTGACCTTGCGGCCGTCGCAGTGGCGCAGCACCGACTCCAGCACGATGCGCATGGACACGGGCAGGCGCTTCACGTTGGGGAAGCGCCGGGCGAGCGCGGGCAGCGAGTAGAACTTTCCCTTCAGGCCGGGACCGGCCTGGAAGTCCTGGAGCGTGTCGGCGAACGCATGGGTCATGGCGAGCCTCTCTTGTTGCTTGGCCCCATTGTGCCGCCCCCGCGTGGCCGGGAGGTCGTCAGGGGTTCATGGGCAGGTAGCGCACCGACAGCACGCCGTCGATGCCCCGGATCCCGGCGAGCACCGGCTCGTCCACCGGGCTGTCCACGTCCACCAGGGTGTAGGCCATGTCGCCGCGCGACTTGTTGACCATGTTGTGGATGTTCAGGCCGGCGCGGGCCATGGCCGTGGAGATCTGGCCCAGCATGTTGGGCACGTTGGCGTTGGCGATGGCCACCCGCCAGGCCGTGCCGCGGCCCATGCTGGTGTCGGGAAAGCTGACGGCGTTGCGCACGTTGCCGTGCTCCAGGAACTCCCGCAGCTGCTCGGCGACCATGACGGCGCAGTTGTCCTCCGCCTCGCGCGTCGAAGCGCCCAGGTGGGGCAGCGCGATCACCTGGGGGTGGCGCAGGAGGGTGGCGTTGGGGAAGTCGCAGACGTAGGCCCCGAGCCGGCGGGCGTCCAGCGCCGCGACCACCGCCGCGTCGTCCACCACGCCCTCGCGCGAGAAATTGAGCAGCACGCCCTCCGGGGGAAGCAGCCCGAGGTTGTCCGCGTTCACCAGGTGCCGCGTGGCGGCCACCAGCGGCACGTGGAGGGTGACCAGCCGCGCGTTCCCCAGGACCTCCTCCACGCTGGCCGCGCGTCGCACCTGCGAGGGCAGGCTCCAGGCCGCCTCCACCGTGATCTCGGGGTCGTGGCCCAGCACCTGCATGTCCAGCTTGATCGCCGCGTCGGCCACCAGCGCGCCGACCCTGCCCAGGCCGATGACGCCCAGGGTCTGGCGGGCCAGCTCGAAGCCGGCGAAGGCCTTCTTGCCGTCCTCGATGGTCCTTTCCAGGTGCGGCAGCTGCGCGTCCAGGCCGTCCACGAAGCGCTGCGCGGCGGCGAGGTGGCGCGCGGCCATCAGCATGCCGGCCAGCACCAGCTCCTTGACGGCGTTGGCGTTGCCGCCGGGGGCGTTGAACACGGGGATCCCGCGCGCGCTCATGGCGCGCACCGGGATGTTGTTGGTGCCGGCGCCGGCACGGGCGATCGCCTGCACCGACGCGGGGATCTCCATCGCATGCAGGTCCGCCGAGCGGACCAGGATCGCGTCGGGCGCGGCGATGTCCGCCCCGGTGCGCCAGCGGCCGGCAGGCAGCCGCTCGAGACCAGCCTTCGAGATCTGGTTGAGGACCAGCACCCCGAAGGACCGGCTGCTATCCATGGGCCCTTTCGAACTCCTGCATGTACTTCACCAGCGCCTGCACGCCCTCGACCGGCATCGCGTTGTAGATCGAGGCGCGCATGCCGCCCACCGAGCGGTGGCCCTTGAGCTGGATCATGCCGCGCTCCTGCGCGCCCTGGAGGAAGCGCTCGTCGAGCGCTTCGTCCTTCAGCCAGAAGGGCACGTTCATCAGCGACCGGTCCTCCCGGGCCACCGGGTTGCGGTAGAAGCTGCTGGCGTCCAGGAAGTCGTACAGCACCTTCGCCTTGCGGGCGTTGTGCTCCGCGATCGCCGCCATGCCGCCCAGCGCCTTCACGTGCTTGAGCACCAGCCCCGCGATGTAGATCGCGTAGGTGGGCGGGGTGTTGTACATGGAGTCGGCCTCGGCCTGGGTCTGGTAGTTGAAGGCCGAGGGCGTGATCGGCAGCGCGTGGCCCAGGAGGTCCTTGCGCACGACCACGATCGTGAGGCCCGAGGGGCCGATGTTCTTCTGCGCGCCGGCGTAGATCAGCCCGTACCGGCTCACGTCGATCGGGCGCGACAGGATGTCCGAGGACATGTCGGCCACCAGCGGCACCCGGCCGGTGTCGGGCGTCCAGTGGAACTGCACGCCGCCGATGGTCTCGTTGGAGCAGATGTGCACGTAGGCGGCGCCGGGGTCGAGCTTCCACTCCGACGGCTGCGGGATCGCGGTGAACCTGCTGGCCTCGCCGGTGGCGGCCACGTTCACCTGGCCGTAGGTCTTCGCTTCCTTGTACGACTTCTTCGACCAGTCGCCGGTGAGCACGTAGTCCGCGCGGCCGGTGGCGCCGATCAGGTTCATCGGCACGATGGCGTTCTCGCCGATGGCGCCGCCCTGCATGAACAGGACCTGGTAGCCGGAGGGGATGCCCATCAGCTCGGCGAGCAGGTCCTCCGCCTCCGCATGGATGGACATGAATTCCTTGCCGCGGTGGCTCATCTCCATGACCGACATGCCGCTGCCGTGCCAGTCCAGCATCTCCTGCGCCGCCTGGCGCAGGACGGGTTCGGGCAGGGTGGCGGGGCCGGGGCTGAAGTTGAAAACGCGGGTCATGAAGAGGTCTGGCAACGGGGAAAGGTCGGGCGCCGCGCGCCCGGGCCTGCCAGCATACAAGAAGAAGCGCGCGGCCCGCTGCCGTCCGGCCCCGCGGCCCCGGGGCGGGGCCATGACCCCGGAGGTCATGGAAGAGCCGCCCGTTGCGGCCTACCATGGCTGCCATGGATCTCGCCCTCGCCCCGTCCGTCCCGCCGGCCTCGCAACTGCGCCCCTTCGGCGAACACCTGCGCGCCTGGCGCCAGCGCCGCCGCATGAGCCAGCTGGACCTGGCCACCGAGGCCGGGGTCTCCACCCGCCACCTGAGCTTCGTGGAGACCGGCCGCTCCGAACCCAGCCGAGAGATGGTGCTGCGCCTGGCCGAGCGCCTGGACGTGCCCCTGCGCGAGCGCAACGCGCTGCTGGTGGCCGCGGGCTATGCGCCCATGTACCGGGAACGCCCCCTGGACGACCCGGCCCTGGCCGCGGCCCGCGACGCCGTGCAGTTGATCCTGCGCAGCCACGAGCCCTGGCCGGCGCTGGCGGTGGACCGCCACTGGAACCTGCTGGCCCACAACGCGGTGGTGCCGCACCTGCTGGCGGGCGCCGACGCCGCGCTGCTGCGGCCGCCGGTGAACGTGCTGCGGCTGAGCCTGCACCCGCAGGGCCTGGCTCCCCGGATCCTCAACCTGGGGCAATGGCGGCACCACCTGTTCGAGCGGCTGCGCCAGCAGATCCAGGCCACGGGCGACCGCGCGCTGCAGGCGCTGGAGCAGGAGCTGCGCGGCTACCCGGGCGTCGAGGGGGAGGACGCGACGCGGCTGGCAGGCGAGGTGCTGGGCATCGCCGTGCCGCTGCGCCTGGCCACGCCCGCCGGCGAGCTGGACCTGATCAGCACCACGACGATCTTCGGCACGCCGGTGGACGTGACCCTGCAGGAACTGGCGCTGGAGACCTTCTTCCCGGCGGATGCGGCGAGCGCGCAGCGCCTGCGCAGCTTCGCCGACCGCTGAGCGCCGCTCAGGAATTCAACGGCACCAGTTCCACCGCCGCCGCCCCCGGCCCGCGCAGCTGCCCTTCGAAGGCCCGCAGCCGCTTGTACACCGAGATCAGCTCCACGATGGTGCTCCAGCTGTACACGAGGTACTGGAAGGACTCGGTCACCTTGTCGAAGGCGCGCGAGATCTGCTGCATCACGCCCAGGGTGATCACGCCGGCGACGATGGTGGGGCCCAGGGCGACCAGCGGCACCAGCACGCTCACCTGGAGGTAGGACCACTTCACCACGTCGAAGTACAGGTAGTGGAAGAACAGCCGGAAGTAGTTGTGCCGCACCCGCTGGAACAGGTCCCGGGCCACCGGCGGCGTCGCTCGCGAGGGATCGTCCTCCCCGTACACCAGCTCCTTGCGGTAGGCGGCCTCGACCCGCTGGTTGTTGAACTCCAGCCCGGGCAGCAGCACGCCGGTGGCCGCCAGCAGGATGGTGCCGAAGATCGCCCAGAACAGGGCCACCCACACCAGCGAATGCGGCACCTGCCCGATCCAGGGCACCGTGGTCACCTTCTCCGACAGGCCCCACAGGATGGGCAGGAAGGCGCCCAGGGTCATGACGCTGCGCATCAGGTCCACGCCCAGGCCCTCCATGATGCGGGCGAAGCGCATCGTGTCCTCCTGCACCCGCTGCGCCGCGCCCTCGATGCGCCGCAGCCGCTCCCAGTGCTGCATGTAGTAGTCGTTCATCGCCTGGCGCCAGCGGAAGATGTAGTGCTTGATGAAGAAGTCCAGCACCACCGCCACCGTCACGTAGATCATCGCGATGGACAGGAAGGTCGACAGCTGCTTCCAGAACTGCGGCAGGGTCACGCTGTTCTTGCCGCCCAGGGCCTTCTGCACCAGGTCGTAGAAGGTGCCGAACCACTCGTTGATGCGCACGTCCAGCTCCACCCGGTACCAGGTGGCCAGCAGGATCAGGGCGGAGCCGAGCACCGACCAGGCGAACCAGCGGCGATTCAGGAAGAAGGAACGGAACATGGAACGGTTTCCTTGGTGTTCTTGCCGTCGGGCATGCTACAGAAAAAGAAAAAGCGACCCCGCAGGGCCGCTTTGCGCTGAGCTCGAGGTGCCTGTTAGACAGCGACTTCGCGCGCAGTTTCCGCGTATTCCTCGATCTGGTCGAAATTCATGTAGCGGTACACCTTGGCGCCGTTGGCGTTGATCACGCCCATGTCGGCCTGGTATTCCGCCACGGTCGGCAGGCGTCCCAGCTTGGAGGCGATCGCCGCCAGTTCGGCGGAGGCCAGGAACACGTTGGTGTTCTTGCCCAGGCGGTTGGGGAAGTTGCGGGTGGAGGTGGAGACCACGGTCGCGCCCTCGTGCACCTGCGCCTGGTTGCCCATGCACAGCGAGCAGCCCGGCATCTCGGTGCGGGCGCCGGCGCCGCCGAAGTTGGCGTAGTGGCCTTCCTTGGTCAGCTCCTCCTGGTCCATCTTGGTCGGCGGCGCGACCCACAGCTTGACCGGGATGTCGCGCTTGCCTTCCAGCAGCAGCGACGCCGCGCGGAAGTGGCCGATGTTGGTCATGCAGGAACCGATGAAGGCCTCGTCGATCTTGGTGTTCTGCACGGCGGACAGCGGCTTCACGTCGTCCGGGTCGTTCGGGCAGCACAGCAGCGGCTCGGTGATCGTGTTCAGGTCGATCTCGATCACGGCGGCGTACTCGGCGTCCTGGTCCGCCTCCAGCAGCTGGGGCTTGGCCAGCCAGGCCTCCACGGCCTGGATGCGGCGCTCCAGCGTGCGCTTGTCCTGGTAGCCCTGGGCGATCATGTTCTTCATCAGGACCACGTTGGACCGCAGGTACTCGATGACCGGCTCCTGGTTCAGCTTGACCGTGCAGCCGGCGGCGGAGCGCTCGGCGGAGGCGTCGGACAGCTCGAAGGCCTGTTCCACCTTCATGTCCGGCAGGCCCTCGATCTCCAGGATGCGGCCGGAGAAGATGTTCTTCTTGCCTTCCTTGGCCACCGTCAGCAGGCCCTGCTGGATGGCGAAGTAGGGGATCGCATGCACCAGGTCGCGCAGGGTGATGCCGGGCTGCATCTTGCCCTTGAAGCGCACCAGCACCGACTCGGGCATGTCCAGCGGCATCACGCCCGTGGCCGCGGCGAAGGCCACCAGGCCGGAGCCGGCCGGGAAGCTGATGCCGATCGGGAAGCGGGTGTGGCTGTCGCCGCCGGTGCCCACCGTGTCGGGCAGCAGCAGGCGGTTGAGCCAGGAGTGGATCACGCCGTCGCCGGGGCGCAGCGAGACGCCGCCGCGGTTGCTCATGAAGGCGGGCAGCTCGCGGTGGGTCTTCACGTCCACCGGCTTCGGGTAGGCGGAGGTGTGGCAGAAGGACTGCATCACCATGTCGGCCGAGAAGCCCAGGCAGGCCAGGTCCTTCAGCTCGTCGCGGGTCATGGGGCCGGTGGTGTCCTGGCTGCCCACGGTGGTCATGCGCGGCTCGCAGTAGGTACCGGGGCGGATGCCCTTGCCCGCGGGCAGGCCGCAGGCGCGGCCGACCATCTTCTGGGCGAGGGTGTAGCCGCGGCCGGTGTCGACCGGCGCCTTGGGCAGGCGGAACACGGTGCTGTGGCCCAGGCCGAGGAACTCGCGCGCCTTGGCGGTGAGCGAGCGGCCGATGATCAGGTTGATGCGGCCGCCGGCGCGCACCTCGTCGAGCAGCACGTCCGACTTCAGCGAGAAGCTCGCCACCACCTTGCCGTCCTTCTGCACCTGGCCCTCGTAGGGCAGGACGTCGATCACGTCGCCCATCTCCAGCGCGGAGACGTCGACCTCGATCGGCAGGGCGCCGGAGTCCTCCTGCGTGTTGTAGAAGATCGGGGCGATCTTGCCGCCCAGTGTGACGCCGCCGAAGCGCTTGTTCGGCACGAAGGGGATGTCCTGGCCGGTCATCCAGATCACGCTGTTGGTGGCGGACTTGCGGGAGGAGCCGGTGCCCACCACGTCGCCCACGTAGGCGACCTGGTGGCCCTTCTTCTTCAGGTCCTCGATGAACTGGATCGGGCCGCGCTTGCCCTCCTCCTCCGGCTTGAACGCGGCGCCGGCGCGGCTGTTCTTCAGCATTGCCATCGCGTGCAGCGGGATGTCCGGGCGCGACCACGCGTCGGGCGCGGGCGACAGGTCGTCGGTGTTGGTCTCGCCGGGCACCTTGAACACGGTGAGCGTGATCTTCTGCGCCACTTCCGGCCGGCTGGTGAACCACTCGGCATCGGCCCAGGACTGCACCACCTCGCGGGCGAAGGCGTTGCCCGCCTTGGCCTTCTCGGCGACGTCGTGGAAGTAGTCGAACATCAGCAGGGTCTTCTTCAGGCCGTCGGCGGCGATCGGTGCGACTTCGGCGTCGTCCAGCAGGTCGATCAGCGGCTTGACGTTGTAGCCGCCGACCATGGTGCCCAGCAGCTCGGTCGCCTTGGTCT
>JAGWTH010000071.1 GCA_028868995.1 Burkholderiales bacterium
GGCTGACGATTTCCCCCCCCCCACCCCAAGGAGAAGACCATGGCCAGGAAGAAACCAGCCGCTGCGGCGGCCCCCGAGGAAGGCCGGCCCCTGCAGGCCGTCGTGCGCCGGCCGCGCATCTGCTTCGAGCGCATCATCCCCGACGCCCAGGACCCGGAGCAGCACGTGCGCCGGGCCTTGCGTGCGGAGATGGTGGCATCGGCCGGCCGCAAGCTCCAGGCCGACGAGGTCGCGCAGGTGGCGCGCATGGCGCTGGTGGCCTCCAAGCGCTGGGGCCCGGGCTACGTGCTGCGCTGCCGCTTCCTGGACGGCAGCGCGAAGATGCAGAAGAAGGTGCGCACGGTCGCCAGGGAATGGGAGAAGTACGCCAAGGTGACGATCAAGTTCGTCACCAGGGCCCCGGCGGAGGTGCGCATCTCCTTCTACGCCGACGATGGCTCCTGGTCTGCCGTGGGCCGCGATGCGCTCAACACCAGCTACTTCCCGCTGCACCAGCCCACGATGAACTTCGGCTGGGTGCGCGACGACTCGGACCCGACGGAGGACCGGGCGGTGATCCTGCACGAGTTCGGCCATGCGCTGGGCTGCATCCACGAGCACCAGTCGCCCACCTTCGACCGCAAGTGGGACAAGGCGGCGGTCTACAAGTACTTCCAGGGGCCGCCCAACTACTGGGACAAGGCCGCGATCGACTCCAACGTGCTGCAGAAGTACTCGCCCAAGGGCATCCTGGCCACCGCGTTCGATGCGAAGTCCATCATGCTCTACGCCTTCGACGCCCAGCTGTTCTCCGACGGCAAGGGGCCCACGAACGAGAACACGAACCTGTCCACGCAGGACCGCGGGATGATCAGGAAGATGTACCCGGCCTAGCGGTCGATCCCCTGCTTCGGCCCTTCGATCGGCCGGCCGCGGTAGGGGTAGTTCTTCAGCCGGGTGTCGGAGCGCACGATGGGGTTCGGCACGGCCTTGCCGGGATCGATCCAGTCGGCCCAGCGGAAGTTCTCCAGCACGCGCGCCTGGTAGCTCTGCTCCAGCGGGCGGGAAAGGATGTCGTTCAGGTGGACCCATTGCTGGTAGCGCATCTGGTCCACCTGGTACGGCGTCGGTTCGCCCCCGGCCTTCTTCACGGCGTCCTTCAGCCGCTCGACGTCCGCCATGGTCACCTTCGGCTGCCAGGTGATCGCCTCGGGCAGCACCACCGGCTCGCCCGGGATGTTGTTGATGCCCTTCTTCCAGGTGGCGAGCACCGCCTGCTGCGTGTCTTCCCGGTACAGGACGAGGGCGTGGCCGTAGCGCTTGTCGCGGAAGAAGCCGAGGTTGCCGTATTGCACCCTGGCGCCGGTCAGGAAGGCGACCGCATCCGACCAGCAGGGCGAATCGCCGGTGATGCCCCACAGCACGCTGCGGTCGATGATCCCGTCGGGAAACAGGATCCGGAAGGCGACGGCCGCCGCGTTGGCCGCGTGGGTCAGGCCTTCGCAGTCGTGGCCGTGCCAGCGGATGATGTCCTTCAGGGTGACGGGGTAGGTGTACGGGTAGTAGCGGCCCTGCGTTCCCCGGGTCGCCAGCATCTCGAACACCGGGGCGTAGGGCTGCGCGACGACGGACGCATACCAGGTGGGCGTGCGGTCCGGCGCTTCCACGCCCGTCTCGATGAAGATGTCCTCGCCCTGGCGGTAGGTGGGCTGCGCCGCGGCGGCCGGGGCGCCGGCTGCGGCGATGAGCGCGGCCGCGATGGCGGCCAGCAGGGTCCTGGGGTGCATGGAACGGGCCTCCTGATTCCTTGCGGAAGGCGGGAACAGGCTAGGGGCGTCCGCCCGGGTTGTCGTTGCGGCGCGTCAACTGGAGCCGCGCGCGGGCTCGAGCCCGGCCGAGCGGCCCGCCGCCGCGCGTGGCGGCTTTCCCTTAGAATCCGGGCCAACCGAGGAGCGTTGCAGCGTCCGCCAGGGACGCGAGGCTCGGCAATCCATGCAACGACGCTCACCCACGCCTTCCGTGCGGTGAGACCTCCGGAAGGGTGGGCTGATCCACCCCACGCTTTTCCGGAGCCACCATGAACGCCGTTCACAAGCCCGCCGCGCCGGCCGACAGCGCGATCACCGACATTTCGCTGGCCGACTGGGGCCGCAAGGAAATCCGCATCGCCGAGACCGAGATGCCCGGCCTGATGGCGATCCGCGAGGAATTCGCCAAGGCCCAGCCCCTGAAGGGCGCCCGCATCACCGGCTCGCTGCACATGACCATCCAGACCGCGGTGCTGATCGAGACGCTGCAGGCGCTGGGCGCGCAGGTCCGCTGGGCCTCGTGCAACATCTTCTCCACCCAGGACCACGCCGCCGCCGCGATCGCCGCCAACGGCACGCCGGTGTTCGCCAAGAAGGGCGAGTCGCTGGAGGAGTACTGGGACTACACCCACCGCATCTTCGACTTCGGCGCCCAGGGCACCGAGGGCGAGGGCCCCAACATGATCCTGGACGACGGCGGCGACGCCACGCTGCTGATGCACCTGGGCCAGCGCTGCGAGAAGGACCTGTCGCTCATCGACACCCACTCCTCCGAGGAAGAGCGCATCCTGCACAACGCGATCCGCAGGAAGCTCAAGGAAGACCCGACCTGGTACAGCCGCAAGTCCGCCCAGATCATCGGCGTGACGGAGGAGACCACCACCGGCGTGCACCGCCTGCAGGACATGTCGGCCAAGGGGCAGCTGAAGTTCCGCGCGATCAACGTCAACGACTCGGTCACCAAGAGCAAGTTCGACAACCTGTACGGCTGCCGCGAGTCGCTGGTGGACGGCATCAAGCGCGCCACCGACGTGATGGTGGCCGGCAAGGTGGCCCTGGTGGCCGGCTACGGCGACGTGGGCAAGGGCTCGGCCCAGGCGCTGCGCGCGCTGTCGGCGCAGGTGTGGGTCACCGAGATCGACCCCATCAACGCGCTGCAGGCCGCCATGGAAGGCTACCGCGTGGTCACCATGGACTACGCCGCCGACAAGGCCGACATCTTCGTCACCGCCACCGGCAACAAGGACGTCATCACCTACGCCCACATGGCGAAGATGAAGGACCAGGCGATCGTCTGCAACATCGGCCACTTCGACAACGAGATCGACGTCGCGTCGCTCGAGAAGAAGTGCAAGTGGGAAGAGATCAAGCCCCAGGTCGACCACGTGATCTTCGAGGACGGCAAGCGCATCATCCTGCTGGCCAAGGGCCGGCTGGTGAACCTGGGCTGCGGCACCGGCCACCCCAGCTACGTGATGTCCTCGTCCTTCGCCAACCAGACGCTGGCGCAGATCGAGCTGTTCACCAAGCCGCAGGCCTACGAGGCCGGCAAGGTGTACGTGCTGCCCAAGCACCTGGACGAGAAGGTCGCGCGCCTGCAGCTGTCCAAGCTGGGCGCCCAGCTCACCGAGCTGACCGACGCGCAGGCGGCGTACATCGGGGTGAGCAAGGCGGGGCCGTACAAGCCCGATACGTACCGGTATTGAGAACCATCCGTCGTCCCCGCCTCCGCGGGAATGACGCGGACAACCGGATGCGTGCCGACCAATTGCTCGTCGAACGCGGCCTGGCCGCCTCGCGCTCGCAGGCGCAGCGGCTGATCGCCTCGGGCGTGCGCTGGTTCGACGGCGCCGCCTGGCAGCGGGTCGGCAAGAACGGCGACGAGCTGCCGCCGGCGGCGCAACTCGAGCTGCTGGACACCGCCGAATCGCGCTACGTCTCGCGCGGCGGCCTCAAGCTGGAAGGCGCGCTGAAGGCGGCCGGCCTGGACGTCACCGGCTGGACCTGCCTGGACGTGGGCCAGTCCACCGGCGGCTTCACCGACTGCCTGCTGCAGCACGGCGCGGCGCGGGTGACCGGCGTGGACGTCGGCCATGGCCAGCTGCACGAGAAGCTGCGCCATGACCCGCGCGTGGTCGCCATCGAGAAGCTGAACGCGCGTGAGCTCACGCGCGGGCAGGTCGGCGCCGACTTCGACCTGGTGACCGGTGACCTGTCCTTCATCTCGCTCACGCTGGTGCTGCCCGCGCTGGCGCCCCTGCTCAAGCCCGGCGGCCGGCTGCTGATGCTGGCCAAGCCGCAGTTCGAGCTGCAGCCGGGCCAGGTCGGCAAGGGCGGCATCGTGCGCGACCCCGCGCTGTACCGGCAGGTGGAGCAGCGGCTGCGCGAGGCCTGCGCCGCGCTGGGACTGGCCGTCGCCGGCTGGTACGACAGTCCGATCACCGGCGGCGACGGCAATCGCGAATTCTTCCTGCATGCCCTGAGGAGCCCCTGATGCTTCCCATCAGTCTCGAATTCTTCCCGCCCAAGACGGCGGAAGGCACGGACAAGCTGCGCGCCGCGCGCCAGCAGCTCTATGCCCTGCGCCCCGAGTTCTGCTCGGTCACCTACGGCGCCGGCGGCTCGACCCATGCCGGCACCTTCGCCACCGTCGGCGAGATCCTCGCCGAGGGCATGGAGGCGGCCAGCCACTTCTCCTGCATCGGCGCCACCCGCGCGCGGGTGCGCGAGCAGCTGGCGCAGCTGCAGGCCATGGGCGTGAAGCGGCTGGTGGCCCTGCGCGGCGACCTGCCCAGCGGCTACGGCATCGGCGGCGAGTTCCAGCACGCCAGCGAGCTGGTGGAGTTCATCCGCGCCGAGACCGGCAGCCACTTCCGCATCGAAGTGGCCTGCTACCCGGAGATGCACCCGCAGGCGCGCTCGCCCCTGGCCGACCTGGAGGCTTTCGTGCGCAAGGTGCGCGCCGGCGCCGACGGCGCGATCACCCAGTACTTCTACAACGCGGATGCCTATTTCCGCTTCGTCGACGACGTGCGTGGGCTGGGCGTTGCCGTGCCCATCGTGCCGGGCATCATGCCGATCACCAACTCGAGCCAGCTGCTGCGCTTCTCCGACGCCTGCGGCGCCGAGGTGCCCCGCTGGGTGCGGCTGCGGCTGCAGGGATTCGGCGACGACGTGAAGTCGATCAGGGCCTTCGGCCAGGAAGTGGTCGCGGACCTGTGCCGGCGGCTGATCGCGGGCGGCGCGCCCGCGATCCACTTCTACACGATGAACCAGGCGCCGGCGACGCTGGCGCTGTGCGAGGCGCTGGGACGTTGCTGAAAGCACACGCGCGACCTTGAGCTGAAGCAAGCTCGCGGCGCGCGCGGCGCGCGGTCGCCTCGAACCTTGCCCTCGCGCAAGGTCGCGGGGGCTGCAGGGCGATGCAATGGTGGCGGGAATTGCCCCGACCTACCGAAAGAAGCATCTCCATGCAGAAGAAGAAACTCCTTGCGGCGGCCGCGCTGGCCAGCCTCCTTTGCGTCCCCGGGTTCGCCCAGCAGGCCCAGACGCCGTGGCAGCTGCGGGTGCGCGCCGTGCACCTGCAGTCGGCCAACGGCGACAGCACCGGCCTGGGCCTGACGATCAACGACAAGTGGATCCCGGAGCTGGACGTCAGCTACTTCTTCACGCCCAACATCGCGGCGGAGCTGGTGCTGACGGTGCCGCAGGAGCACACCGTCCGGTCCAACGGGACCGACATCGGCTCGGTGAAGCACCTGCCGCCCACGCTGCTCGCGCAGTACCACTTCACCAACTTCCAGGGCTTCCGGCCCTACCTGGGCGCCGGCATCAACTTCACGCGCTTCAGCTCGGTCAACCTGCCGGCCGGCGTGGACGTCGACCGCAACAGCTTCGGCGGCGCGCTGCAGGCGGGCGTGGACATCCCGCTGACCGGCCAGTGGTCGCTCAACCTCGACGTCAAGAAGGTGTGGATCCAGACCGACGTGAGCGCGGCGGGCGCCAGGATCGGCACCTTCAAGGTCGACCCCGTGCTGCTCGGGGTGGGCGTCGGCTACCGCTTCTGACGGCGGCCCTCCGGGTGGGCGCGTGCCCACCCGGAGCGCGCCCCGGCGGCGCGATCAGCGCTGGATCTCGCCCTTGCGCTGGACGATGCGGCCCACCAGGCCGTACTCGATCGCCTCTTCCGCCGACAGCCAGCGGTCGCGCTCGATGTCCTCCTGCACGCTGGCCAGCGGCCGGCCGGTTTCGCGCGCGATGGTCGCGGCGATGCGTTCGCGCGCCTTGATGATTTCCTGCGCGTGGATCGCGATGTCGCTGGCCGGGCCGCCGGCGCCGCCGGACGGCTGGTGGATCAGGAAGCGGGTGTTGGGCGTGCAGAAGCGCCGCTCCTTGGGCACCGACAGGTAGAGGTGGGTCGCGGCGCTGCCCACCCAGCCGGTGCCGATCATGTTCACCGGGGCGGCGATGAACCGGATGATGTCGTGGATCGCGTCGCCGGATTCCAGGTGGCCGCCCGGCGAGCTCACCAGCATGTCGATCGGGGCGCTGGACTCCGCGTCCAGCGCGATCAGGCGGCGGGCGATGTCGCTGGCGGACTGGTCGGTGATGGCGCCGAACAGCAGCACCGTGCGCGACTTGAAGGCCTTCTCTTCCAGGAAGGCGTTGCGGGGCTCGGCCGTCGCGGCCGGGGTTTCGGGATCGGGATGCTCCATGCTGACTCCTTGCATGCGCCCGATCATGCACCAAAGTGCGCGGGCCCTGGCGGGCTCAGGAGGCCTCGACCGCCTGCGCCTGGCCCCGCCCCCGTCCCAGCACCTCCAGGACGGCGGGCAGGGCCTCCTGCAGCGCCGCCTTCAGCGTGTGCGGCGGGTTGACCAGGAACACGCCGCTGGCGGTCAGGCCAGGGCGCGGCGCCGGCTCGCCCGGCGTGTGCGTCTTCGCCCGCTCCGGCGCCTGGCCGATGTTCAGGGTGGCGTGCAGCCAGGGCTTGCCGGCCTGGTTGGCCAGGGTCTTCAGGCGCCGCGGCAGCTCGTGCGCCTCCGGCCGCGGGATCACCGGGTACCAGACCATGTAGGTGCCGGTGGCGAACTTCTTCAGCGACTCCTGCAGGCAGGCCGCCACCCGCTGGTAGTCGCTCTTGATTTCGTAGCTGGGGTCGATCAGGACCAGGCCGCGGCGCGAGGGCGGCGGCAGCAGCGAGCGCAGGCCCTCGAAGCCGTCCTCGCGCCGGATCGCGACCTGGCGCTGGTCCTCCAGCTGGGCGACGTGCCCCGCCAGCGCCTTGCCGTCGGTCGGGTGCAGCTCGAACAGCCACAGCTTGTCGCGCGGCTCCCGGCGCAGCAGGGCCTGGGTGACGAAAGGCGAGCCCGGGTAGATCCGCGTGCCGCCGGACGGGTTGAAGCTGGCGACCCGCTCCAGGTAGTCGGCCACCAGCGGCGGCGCCCCGGCCGCCAGCGGGCTGGCGGCCAGCTTGAGGATGCCGTCGCGCGCCTCGCCGGAGGTGTCGGCGAAATCGCTGTCCAGTCGGTACAGCCCGGCCCCGGCGTGGGTGTCCACCACCGTGAGGGCCGTCGGCTTGGCCGTCAGGTGCTTGAGGACGGCGATCAGCACCATGTGCTTGAGGACGTCGGCGTGGTTGCCGGCATGGAAGCCGTGGCGGTAGCTGAACATGGAGGGGGGTCCTGCGCCGCGGGGCGCCCTTTTCGTATAATGCCGGGTTCGCAGCGATTTCGTGGCTCCGCGGCGAACGGTATTGTCCCACCTAAGAGGTTCCCGCCAGAGGAACACCGACCGTGGAAAAGAGCCCGCCAAACCAAGCTCGAGAGTCTTATGACCACCACTGTCAGCGCCAAGCCCGCTGACGTGAAGCACGAGTGGTTTGTGATTGACGCCACCGACAAGGTGCTCGGCCGGGTAGCCAGCGAAGCTGCCCTCCGACTGCGCGGCAAGCACAAGGCCATCTACACGCCTCACGTCGACACCGGCGACTTCATCGTCGTCATCAACGCATCCAAGCTGCGTGTGACCGGCACCAAGGAGACCGACAAGGTCTACTACCGCCACACCGGCTACCCGGGCGGCATCCGCCAGCAGACCTTCAAGGAAATGCAGGCCAAGCATCCCGGCCGCGCCCTGGAGAAGGCCGTCAAGGGCATGCTGCCCAAGGGCCCGCTGGGCTATGCCATGATCAAGAAGCTGAAGGTCTACGGCGGCGCCGAGCATCCGCATACCGCGCAGCAACCGAAGCCCCTGGAGATCTGAGCATGATCGGTGAATGGAACAACGGCACCGGCCGCCGCAAGAGCAGCGTCGCGCGTGTCTTCCTGAAGAAGGGCTCCGGCAAGATCACGGTCAACGGCAAGGACATCGAGCAGTTCTTCGGCCGCCAGACCTCGATCATGATCGCCAAGCAGCCGCTGGTGCTGACCGGCAACGTCGAAGCCTTCGACATCCAGGTCAACGTCCACGGCGGCGGTGAATCCGGCCAGGCCGGCGCCGTGCGCCACGGCATCACCCGCGCCCTGATCGACTACGACGCGGCCCTGAAGCCCCAGCTGTCCGCGGCCGGCTTCGTGACCCGCGACGCCCGCGAGGTCGAGCGCAAGAAGGTGGGCCTGCACTCCGCCCGCCGTCGCAAGCAGTTCTCCAAGCGTTAAGGCGTTTCCCGAGGGCCGCTTCGGCGGGCTTCGGCTGCTGCGACCAGGCCCGGCCCCGCCGGGCCTTTTTCTTGTGCGCCCAGCATGGGCGCGATCTTCGGGGTGCAAGTCCCCGGCCGAGCTGGCCACAGCGAGGCAAGTGAAGCGCAACTGCGTGAGGGCGACCGAGCGTGGAGAGGAAGCGTGGAGCGTAAACCGTGAGCCGAGGTACACGAACCGCATCCGAGGCGGCGCCGGCCAGGGCGAGCAGGCATGAGACTGCGAAGCTCTTGTGGCCAAGGGCCAGGCG
>JAGWTH010000038.1 GCA_028868995.1 Burkholderiales bacterium
CGGTTTACGCTCCACGCTTCCTCCCCACGCTCGGTCGCCCTCGCGCAGTTGCGCTTCACTTGCCTCGCTGTGGCCAGCTCGGCCGGGGACTTGCACCCCGAAGATCGCGCCCATGCTGGGCGCACAAGCAAAAGGGCCGCTTGCGCGGCCCTTTTGTCGTTGCGGCGGTTGCCGGCTCAGCGCCCGGTTTCGCGCATGGCCAGCACCATCCCCAGGGGGGTGGCGCGGAACATTTCCTTCAGCAGGCGGCTGAGGAAGGCGAAGCCGGATTCGAGGGTGGCGTTGCCGCGGAGGACGAGATCGGTCATGGGTAGCTCCTGGATCAAAAAACTTGTGCGATGCAACAATTTTTAAGGGTTAACCCCAGTTCCCAACATTATTTTTGGTCATCGTAGCCATAAGCGATGGGCTATGACAAGCGGATTGCGCCTGACCGGAAGCTTTCATGGTCACGCCACCCGCCCACCGTCCCACCGCGCATGCCGAGGACGGCGCGAGCCTTCGGATTTCCGCGTACGTACATTTGCTTATCTCGTGCAGCGCACGCTCCCGCGGTTGCGATTCAGCCCCCCCGGACAAACCCGCAATCGCGCTTCGACTTCCGAAAAATTGACCGCAGTCAAGAATAATCAGCTGACCTTTGGCTGACGATCTCTTGCGGCTCGCGATGCATGCCATCGCAGGCAGGTGGCAGGGACGGGCCGCTAGCTCAGGAGACAAAGCGTGCAAATTTCCAACCTCAAGATCCGCTTGCAAGCAGCCGCCACGGCCGTGGCGGCGTCGGCCGCGCTCGTCGCGGCGCCCTCGGCCCAGGCCGCCTGGGAACCCACCAAGCCCGTGGAATTCGTCGTGCCCGCGGGCACCGGCGGCGGCGCCGACCAGATGGCGCGCCTGATCCAGGGCATCGTGGCCAAGCACAACCTGATGAAGCAGCCGCTCATCGTGGTCAACAAGTCCGGCGGCGCGGGCGCCGAGGGGTTCCTCGACGTCAAGGGCGCCAAGGGCGACCCGAACAAGCTGGTGGTGACGCTGTCCAACCTGTTCACCACCCCCATGGCGACCGGCGTGCCCTTCAACTGGAAGGACATGACGCCCGTGGCCATGATGGCCCTGGACAACTTCGTCCTCTGGGTCAACGCCGACACGCCCTACAAGACGGCCACCGAGTACATGAACGCGGTCAAGGCCGGCGGCCCCAACAAGTTCAAGATGGGCGGCACCGGCTCCAAGCAGGAGGACCAGATCCTCACCGTGGGCCTGGAGAAGGCCACCGGCGCCAAGTTCACCTACGTGCCCTTCAAGGGCGGCGGCGAGGTCGCCGTGCAGCTGGTGGGCAAGCACATCGACTCCTCGGTGAACAACCCGATCGAGGCGGTGGCCCAGTGGCGCGCCGGCAAGGTGCGGCCGCTGTGCGTGTTCGACGACAAGCGCATGCCCTACCCGGCCAAGATCACCGACACCCAGTCCTGGCAGGACATCCCGACCTGCAAGGAGGCCGGCCTGCCCACCAGCTACACCATGCTGCGCGGCATCTTCATGCCGCCCGGCGTCAGCGCCGAGCAGCAGCAGTTCTACATCGACCTGCTGAAGAAGGTGCGCGAGACGCCCGAGTGGAAGGACTACATGGAAAAGGGCGCCTTCAACCAGTCCTCCATGGACGGCGCCGCCTACCGGGACTGGCTCGCGAAGGCGGAGCAGCAGCACCACGAGCTGATGCAGGCCGCCGGCTTCCTGGCGAAGTGATCGCACAGGGCTCCTCCCCCCTCCGGGGGGAGGTCGGGTGGGGAGCGCTTCGGCTGCGGAGCGTCCCCACCCCAACCCTCCCCTGGACGGGGAGGGAGTCATAGAGCAGGAGAACCCCATGAGCACCCCCGAAGAGTCCGGCGCCGACGAGCGCCAGGGCGTATCCACCCACGTCGTCGAGGCCGTCGTCGCGGCGCTGCTGCTGCTGATGGGCCTGGTGGTGGTGGTCGAGAGCCGCCGCCTGGGCGCCGGCTGGACCAGCGACGGCCCCGCCTCCGGCTACTTCCCCTTCTACGTCGGCTGCATCCTGTGCATTGCCTCGGCCGGCACGCTCTGGCAGGCTCTGTTCGGGAAGAAGCGCAACACCGACGTCTTCGTCGACCGCGAGCAGTTGCGGCGCGTCCTCGTGGTGCTGCTGCCCGCGGTGGTGTACGTGGGGGCGGTGCAGGTGATCGGCATCTACGTCGCCTCGGCCCTCTACATCGCCGGCTTCATGATCGTGCTGGGCAAGTTCGGCCCGGTGCGCAGCGTGGTCGCCGCGGTGGTGATCAACGCCCTGTTCTTCCTGATGTTCGAGGTCTGGTTCAAGGTGCCGCTGGTCAAGGGCAGCCTCGACCCGCTGTCCTTCCTGGGCTACTGAGCGAGAGGCACCATGACCGAACTCAGCGCCCTCTTCCACGGCTTCAGCGTCGTGCTGTCGCCGATGAACCTCGTCCTCATGCTGGTGGGCATCACGCTGGGCGTGCTCATCGGCGTGCTGCCGGGCCTCGGCGGCGCCAACGGCGTCGCCATCCTGCTGCCGCTCACCTTCAGCATGTCGCCGACGTCGGCGATCATCATGCTGTCGTGCATCTACTGGGGGGCCCTGTTCGGCGGGGCCATCACCTCGGTGCTGTTCAACATCCCCGGGGAGCCCTGGTCGGTGGCCACCACCTTCGACGGCTACCCGATGGCGCAGAAGGGCGAGGCGGGACAGGCGCTCACGGCGGCCTTCACCTCCTCCTTCGTCGGCGCCTTCGTCGCGGTGCTGATGATCACCTTCCTGGCGCCGCTGGTGGCGAAGTTCGCGCTGGAGTTCGGCCCGCCGGAGTTCTTCGCCGTGTACCTGCTCACCTTCTGCAGCTTCGTGGGCATGGGCAAGGGCTCGCCGTTCAAGATCCTGGCGTCCATGTCCATCGGCTTCGCGCTGGCCGCCGTGGGCATGGACACCGTGACCGGCCAGCTGCGCCTGACCTTCGGCCTGACCGACCTGATGCGCGGCTTCGACTTCCTGATCGCCGTGATCGGCCTGTTCGGCATCGGCGAGATCCTGCTGTCGATGGAGGAAGGCCTGGCCTTCTCCGGCAAGAGCGCCCGGATCAACCCGAAGGTGGTGCTGCAGACCTGGGCCCAGCTGCCCCGCTACTGGGTGACCTCGTTGCGCAGCGCCGCGGTGGGCATCTGGATGGGCATCACACCCGGCGGCGCCACGCCCGCGTCCTTCATGAGCTACGGCCTGGCCAAGAAGATGTCCCGCGACGGCGCCAAGTTCGGCACCGGCCAGATCGAGGGCGTGGTCGCGCCCGAGACCGCCGCGCACGCCGCCGGCACCAGCGCGCTGCTGCCGATGCTGGCGCTGGGCATCCCGGGCTCGCCCACGGCCGCCGTGCTGCTGGGCGGCCTGCTGATCTGGGGCCTGCAGCCCGGGCCGCTGCTGTTCGTGGAGCAGAAGGACTTCGTCTGGGGCCTGATCGCCAGCATGTACCTGGGCAACATCGCCGGCCTGATCGTGGTGCTCACCACGGTGCCGCTGTTCGCCTCCATCCTGCGCATCCCGTTCTCCATCATCGCCCCGGTGATCGTGGTGATCTGCGCGATCGGCGCCTACACCGTGCACAACGCGATGCTGGACATCTGGCTGATGGTGCTGTTCGGCGTGGTGGGCTACGTGTTCAAGAAGCTCGACTACCCGCTCGCGCCGCTGGTGCTGGCGCTGGTGCTGGGCGACAACGCGGAGAACGCGTTCCGCCAGGCCATGCTGCTGTCGCAGGGCGACCTGCGCATCTTCATGTCCAACGGGCTGGTGGGCAGCATCACCGGTCTGGCCCTGGTGCTGCTGTTCTGGCCGCTGATCTCGCGCGCCATCGCCAGGGTGCGCAAGCCCAAGCCCGCGGGCTTCGCCGCCGAGCAACCGGTCGACTGAGGAGGACCCGCGCCATGCCCGTGATCGCCCTCACCCAGGAGATGGGTTCGCTCGCCAAGGACGTCGCGCTGCGCCTCGCCGACGTCGGCGGCCTGGCCGTGATGCGCAACGAGGTGGTCGACAACGTCGCCGGCCGCATGCACGTGCCGGCCAGCCTGGTGCGCCGCATGCGCGAAGGCAAGGCCGGCTTCGTCGAGCGCCTCGGCACCGACAGCGAGGACCTGGCCCTCTACAGCGCCGAGGAGGTGTTCGCCCAGGCCGTGCGCGGCAACGTGGTGCTGCGCGGCTGGGGCGCGACCTGCCTGCTGCGGCCGGTGCGCCACGTGGTGCGCGTGCGCATCACGCGCCCGTTCGAGCAGCGCGTCGCCTGGCTCATGGACCACCTCGGCACCGACGACCGCGAGGCGGCCGAGGCGGAGGTGCGGCGCAGCGACGGCGCGCACGCCTCGCGCATGCACGCGCAGTTCGGCGTGACCTGGGGCGACCCGCTGCTGTACGACGCGGTGTTCAACACCGACCGCATCGGCATCGACAGCTGCGCCGAGCTGGTCCTGCAGCTCGCGCGCCGCCCCGAGTTCCAGGAGACCGACGCGTCGCGCGCGGTGCTCGAGGGCCTGGCGCTCAGCGCCCGCGTGCGCGCGGCGCTCAAGGCCAATGCCTCGACCGTCAACGTCGACGTGCAGATCGAAGCGCGCGACGGCAGCGTGGCCCTGAGCGGAATCGTGGTCAACGAACAGGAGAAGGAGGAGGCCGAGCGCGTGGCGACCACCGTCGCGGGCGTCGGCAAGGTCGACAGCGGCCTGCACCTCATGGCGATCACGCGCAAGTTCGCGCACGCGAAAACCTGACCGCCACCTGATCAAATCGGTTCATAACTGAACGCATCCTGACCAAGTACTAAGAAGGCGGCCTAGGCCGCCTTTTTCCTTCCCGGCGTGAACTTAGGGGCTTACCCGAGTTCATGACCGCGGTCAATTTTTTGCGCCTGAACGCGCAACCAGAATGGCCTCGCCGGAATCCAAACCAGCGAGCTGTGCCGGCTTGGTTCTCCCCGCCAAAACCTCAGACTACAGGAGACATCGGATGGACAAGACTGTTGGCGCAATGCCCCCGCTCGGGGGCGCGACCGGCGCGGAGGCGCACAGCGCCCACGGCACGGGATATCGTTGGGCCCAGCTGGTTCTGGGCATCATCTGCATGGCGATGATCGCCAACCTGCAGTACGGCTGGACGCTGTTCGTCTCGCCGATGGTGCAGCAGAACAACTGGAGCCGCGCCGGTGTCCAGGTCGCCTTCTCCATCTTCGTGCTGGTCGAGACCTGGCTCGTGCCGGTCGAAGGCTGGCTGGTGGACCGCTTCGGCCCGCGCCCGGTGGTGGCCGGCGGCGCCATCCTCGCGGGCCTCGCCTGGGTGATGAACTCCTATGCGACCTCGCTGGGCGAGCTGTACACCTACGCGGTCATCGCCGGCCTCGGCGCGGGCGCCGTGTACGGCACCTGCGTGGGCAACGCGCTCAAGTGGTTCCCGGACAAGCGCGGCCTGGCCGCCGGCTTCACGGCCGCGGGCTTCGGCGCGGGCGCCGCGCTGACGGTGATCCCGATCGCCAACATGATCCAGAGCTCGGGCTACCAGCACACCTTCCTCTTCTTCGGCATCGCCCAGGGCGTGGTCATCTTCGTCTGCGCGCTGTTCCTGACCAAGCCGGTCCCGCCGCAGGGCGTGGTGGCGCAGCCGCGCATCGTGACCACCAAGGTCGACTACGCGGGCAACCAGATGGTGCGCACGCCGACCTTCTGGCTGACCTACCTGCTGTTCGTGATGGTCGCCGCCGGCGGCCTGATGGCCACCGCCCAGATCGGCCCGATCGCCAAGGACTACGGCATCGCCAAGAACCCGATGAGCCTGTTCGGCTGGACGCTGCCGCTGCTGACGATGACGCTGGCGATCGACAACCTCGCCAACGGCTTCACCCGCCCGCTGTGCGGCTTCATCTCCGACCGCATCGGCCGCGAGAACACGATGCTGCTCGTGTTCTGCGGCGAAGGCCTGGCGATGCTGGGGCTGATGCAGTTCGGCCATGACCCGGTGCTGTTCATGACCTTCGCGGCGCTGACCTTCCTGTTCTGGGGCGAGATCTTCTCGATCTTCCCGGCGCTGGTGGCCGACACCTTCGGCGTGAAGAACGCCGCCGGCAACGCGGGCATGATGTACACGGCCAAGGGCACGGCCTCGCTGATCGTGCCGCTGTCCGCCGTGCTGTCCCGGGGCGGGAACTGGAACCGCGTGTTCATGTTCGCCGCGGCGATCTCGATCATCGCCGGCCTGCTGGCGAAGTTCGTGCTGCAGCCGATGCGCCACAAACTGATCGAGCGCTCCAACTCTGCCGGCCGTCCGAACGCCTGAGAGCGAAACGCCTTCCCCATCCGGCGGCCCGCCTGCCTCGCAAGAGGCGCCGGGCCGCCGGTGTTTTCAGATCTTCCCGCGCTGCTTCAGCCGGCTGAGCGTCTCGGCCGAGAGGTTGAGGTAGGAGGCCAGCTCCTTCTTGGGCAGGCGTTCCTCCAGCTCCGGGTGCTTGCGCAGGAAGCGCTTGACCCGGCCCGGGGCGTCCAGCAGGTGCAGGGTGATGGTGTGCGCCATGATTTCACTCATGTGGTGCATCACCTCGTACTCGAAGGCCTGCTTGAGGTTCGGGTGGCGGTCCAGGAAGGCCACCCAGTCGCGCAGCGGCAGCTTGGCCACCCGGGCGCGGGTGACGCACACGATGCTGTAGGGCGCGGGCGTGCCGAGGCGCCAGGCGGCGTAGCTCGTCTCCATCTGCCCCTCCTCCGAGAAGCGCAGGATCATCTCCTTGGCCTCCTGGTTGCTCACCACCCGCTTGAGAATGCCGTCGAGGATGAAGTACTGCTCCATCTCGTGCACGCCCTGGGCCAGCAGCGCCTCGCCCTTCTGGCAGTCCACCACCACCAGCATGGGCTCCAGCTCCGCCATCTGGGCGGCCGTCATGCCCTTGAAGGCGACGTTGTGGGCGAGCTGGACGCGGATGACGTTGCGCTCGGGGTGTTTCTCGATGGAGGACATGGGCTCAGGAACGGGGGATTCCCCGGGGAACCACCGCAAATTTTCGAAAATTGACTGCGGTCAAGAGGCTTTCCCGGAGGCTGCTCCTAGCATTCTCGCACTCCCTGAAAAGGACCCTCGACCATGACCACCGAAACGCAGGATCGCGAGACCACCGACGGCTTCCATCTCGTCATCGACGCCCTGAAGCTCAACGACATCGACACGATCTTCGCCCTGCCGGGCATCCCGATCACCGACTTCCTGCGCATGGCGCAGGCCGAGGGGATCAAGGTGTTCTCCTTCCGCCACGAGCAGCACGCCGGCAACGCCGCCGCCGCCGCCGGCTTCATCACCGGTAAGCCCGGCATCTGCTTCACCGTCTCGGCCCCGGGCTTCCTCAACGGCCTGACCGCCCTGGCCAACGCCACCACCAACTGCTTCCCCATGATCCTCATCTCGGGCTCCAGCGAGCGCGAGGTGGTCGACCTGCAGCAGGGCGACTACGAGGAGATGGACCAGCTGGCCATCGCCAAGCCCCTGTGCAAGGCCGCCTTCCGCGTGCTGCACGCCGAGGACATCGGGGTAGGCATCGCCCGCGCCATCCGCGCCGCCGTCTCGGGCCGCCCGGGCGGCGTCTACCTGGACCTGCCGGCCAAGCTGTTCGCCCAGCACATCGACAAGGAAGTCGCCCAGCGCTCCCTGATCAAGGTGGTGGACCCGGCGCCGAAGCAGATCCCCGCCGCCGATGCCGTGAAGCGTGCCGTGGACCTGCTCAAGGGCGCGAAGAAGCCGCTGGTCATCCTGGGCAAGGGCGCCGCCTATGCGCAGGCCGACGCCGAGATCAAGACCTTCATCGAGCGCACCGGCATCCCCTACCTGCCGATGTCCATGGCCAAGGGCCTGCTGCCCGACAACCATGCGCAGTCCGCCTCCGCCGCCCGCTCCTACGTGCTGGCCGAGGCCGACGTGGTGATGCTGGTGGGCGCGCGCCTGAACTGGCTGCTGTCGCACGGCAAGGGCAAGACCTGGGGCGCGGCCAGCTCCAAGGGCTGGGGCCAGCAGCAGTTCATCCAGGTGGACATCTCCCCGACCGAGGCGGACAGCAACGTCGCCATCGCCGCGCCGGTGATCGGCGACATCGGCTCCTGCATCTCCGCGCTGAACCAGGCCATCGGCAGCGGCCTGGCCAAGCCGCCGGCGGACTGGCTGGGCGCGATCGCCGAGCGCAAGGACAAGAACCTCACCAAGATGGCCGAGACGCTGGCGAAGAACCCGCCGGTGATGAACTTCCACAGCGCGCTCAACGTCGTGCGCAACACCATCAAGGCCCATCCCAAGGCCTACCTGGTCAACGAAGGCGCCAACGCGCTGGACTTCACCCGCTCGATCGTCGACATGTACGAGCCGCGCCGGCGCCTGGACGTGGGCACCTGGGGCATCATGGGCATCGGCATGGGCTTCGCCGTCGCGGCCGCGGCCGTCACCGGCGAGCAGGTGCTCGCGGTGGAGGGCGACAGCGCCTTCGGCTTCAGCGGCATGGAGGTGGAGACCATCTGCCGCTACAACCTGCCGGTGTGCATCGTGGTGATGAACAACAACGGCATCTACAAGGGCACCGACGTCAACCCGCGCGGCGACGCGATGGCGCCCACGCAGTTCGTGAAGAACGCCCGCTACGACCTGATGATGGAAGCCTTCGGCGGCGTCGGCGTCACGGCGAAGAACCCCGAGGAACTGCAGAAGGCCATCGACGCCGCCTTCGCCTCGCGCAAGCCGACGCTGATCAACGCGCTGATCGACGAGTCGGCCGGCACCGAGAGCGGCCGCATCACCAGCCTGAACCCGGCGGCGAAGAAGAAGTAGCAGCGCGTCATTCCCGCGCAGGCGGGAATCCAAGGCTTCCAGGACGCTTTGGATCCCCGCCTTCGCGGGGATGACGGGAAGACGATTTTTGAAACTCGCGATAGGAAACGAAATGGGAAAAGCACTCGACGGCGTCAAGATCCTCGACTTCACGCACGTGCAGTCCGGCCCGACCTGCACGCAGCTGCTGGCGTGGTTCGGCGCGGACGTGATCAAGGTGGAGAAGGCCGGTGAAGGCGACGCCACGCGCGGCCAGCTGCGCGACATCGACGGCGTGGACAGCCTCTACTTCACGATGCTGAACCACAACAAGCGCTCCATCACCGTCAACACCAAGGACCCCAAGGGAAAGGAGGTCCTGGTGCGCCTGATCAAGGAATGCGACGTGCTGGTGGAGAACTTCGCCCCCGGCGCGCTCGACCGCATGGGCTTCTCCTGGGAGAAGATCCAGGAGCTGAACCCGCGCATGATCATGGCCTCGGTCAAGGGCTTCGGCCCCGGCCCGTACGAGGACTGCAAGGTCTACGAGAACGTCGCCCAGTGCGCCGGCGGCGCCGCCTCCACCACCGGCTTCGACGACGGCCCGCCGCTGGTGACCGGCGCCCAGATCGGCGACTCCGGCACCGGCCTGCACCTGGCCCTGGGCATCGTCGCCGCCCTGTACCAGCGCAACACCACCGGCCGCGGCCAGAAGGTGCTGGCCGCGATGCAGGATGCCGTGCTGAACCTGTGCCGCGTGAAGCTGCGCGACCAGCAGCGCCTGGACCGCACCCACGTGCTCAAGGAGTACCCGCAGTACCCCGACGGCAAGTTCGGCGACGCCGTGCCGCGCGCGGGCAACGCCTCGGGCGGCGGCCAGCCGGGCTGGATCCTGAAGTGCAAGGGCTGGGAGACCGACCCCAACGCCTACATCTACTTCATCACCCAGGCGCCGGTGTGGGGCGCCATCTGCAAGGTGATCGGCCAGGAAGACTGGATCACCGATCCCGAGTACGCCACCCCGCCGGCGCGCCTGAAGCACCTGAAGAAGATCTTCGATCGCATCGAGCAGTGGACCATGACCAAGACCAAGTTCGAGGCCATGGACATCCTGAACAAGTACGACATCCCCTGCGGCCCGATCCTGTCCATGAAGGAGATCGCCGAGGAACCCGCGCTGCGCGCCACCGGCACGGTGGTCGAGGTGGACCACCCCACCCGCGGCAAGTACCTCACCGTGGGCAACCCCATCAAGCTGTCCGACAGCATCACCGAGGTGACGCGCTCCCCGCTGCTGGGCGAGCACACCGAGGAAGTGCTGGCGCAGCTGGGCTACAGCAAGGGTGAGATCGAAGAGCTTCGCGCCGCGAAGGTGATCTGACCGCCCCCATCCCCGGATAACTTTTTGGAGACACCCATGGCCAACTTCCAAGCCGACAAGCAAAAGGTCAGGCAGATCCTCGACGCCCTGAAGAAGGAGGGCCGCGACGCCCTCACCGCCCCCGAGGGCAAGCTGATCTGCGACGCGTACGGCATCAATGTGCCCAAGGAAGGCGTCGCCGCCAGCGCGAAGGAGGCCTCCGGCATGGCCTCGGCCATGGGCTTCCCCGTGGTGATGAAGATCGTCTCGCCCGACATCCTGCACAAGACCGAGGCCGGCGGCGTGGTCGTGGGCGTGAAGAGCGCCGACGAGGCGGCCGCCGCCTACGAGCAGATCGTCGCCAACGCGAAGAAGTACAAGGCGGACGCCAAGATCGTGGGCGTGCAGGTCCAGCAAATGATCAAGGGCGGCCAGGAAGTGATCGTCGGCGCCATGAGCGACGACAGCTTCGGCAAGCTGGTGGCCTTCGGCATGGGCGGCGTGCTGGTGGAGGTCCTCAAGGACGTCACCTTCCGCCTGGCCCCGGCCACGCAGGAGGACGCCGGCTCGATGCTCGACGGCATCCAGGCCGCCGAGGTCCTCAAGGGCGTGCGCGGCGCCAAACCGGTGAACCGCCAGGCCCTGCAGGACACCATCGTGCGCGTGTCGCAGCTGGTCTCCGACTTCCCGGAGATCTCCGAGATGGACCTGAACCCGGTGTTCGCCTCCGACGAGGGCGCGATCGCCGCGGACGTGCGCATCGTGCTGAACTTCCACCAGAAGCCCGCGCGCTACCGTCCCGAGGAAAAGGACGTCGTTGCGTCGATGAACCGCATCATGAAGCCCCGGGCGATCGCGGTGATCGGCGCATCGAACGAGGCCGGCAAGATCGGCAACTCGGTGATGAAGAACCTGATCAACGGCGGCTACCAGGGCACGATCTACCCGATCCACCCCAAGGAAGCCGAGATCATGGGGATCAAGGCCTTCAAGAGCGTGAAGGACATCCCGGGCGAGGTGGACACCGCGGTGTTCGCCATCCCCGCCAAGCTGGTGGCCGGCGCGCTGAAGGAATGCGGCGAGAAGAAGATCGCCGGCGCGGTGCTGATCCCCTCGGGCTTCGGCGAGACCGGCAACATCGAGGGCCAGGAGGAGCTGCAGCGCATCGGGCGCGAGTACAACATCCGCCTGATGGGGCCGAACATCTACGGCTTCTACTACACGCCGGCCAACCTGTGCGCCACCTTCTGCACGGCCTACGACGTCAAGGGCTCCACCGCCCTGTCCTCGCAGTCCGGCGGCATCGGCATGGCCATCATCGGCTTCTCCCGCTCCACCAAGATGGGCGTGTCGGCGATCGTGGGCCTGGGCAACAAGTCGGACATCGACGAGGACGACCTGCTGCTGTTCTTCGAGCAGGACGACAACACCAAGGTCATCGCCCAGCACTGCGAGGACCTCAAGGACGGCCGTGCCTTCGCCGAGGTCGCCAAGCGCGTCTCGAAGAAGAAGCCCGTGATCATGCTCAAGGCCGGCCGCACCGCCATGGGCGCCGCCGCCGCCGCGTCGCACACCGGCGCCGTGGCCGGCACCGACAAGATCTACGACGACGTGCTGCGCCAGTCCGGCGTGATCCGCGCCAACAGCCTGCGCCAGATGCTGGAGCTGTCGCGCGGCGTGCCGATCCTGCCCACGCCCAAGGGCGAGAACGTGGTGATCATCACCGGCGCCGGCGGCTCCGGCGTGCTGCTGTCCGACGCCTGCGTGGACAACGGCCTGAAGCTGATGAAGCCGATGCCCGACGACCTGGACGCCGCCTTCCGCAAGTTCATCCCGCCCTTCGGCGCGGCCGGCAACCCGGTGGACATCACCGGCGGCGAGCCGCCCATCACCTACGTCAACACGGTGCGCCTGGGCCTGGAGGACGACCGTATCCACGCCCTCATCCTGGGTTACTGGCACACCATCGTGACGCCCCCCATGGTCTTCGCGAAGAATATGGTCCAGGTGGTCAACGAAATGAAGGCAAAGGGCAAGATCAAGCCGGTGGTCGCATCGCTCGCCGGTGACGTGGAAGTCGAGGAAGCCGCCCAGTACCTGTACGAGAACGGTATCCCGGCCTACGCCTACTCCACCGAGCTGCCGGTGGAAGTGCTCGGCGCGAAGTTCAAGTGGGCCCGCTCCGCGGGTCTCCTGAAGTAAGCGAGGCAAGATGGCTGGGCAACGCGTCATCCCCATCGCCGCCGCCGGTGCGCTCCCCGTGCGGGAGCGCAAGCGCCAGGGTCCCAAGGGCCGCAAGCCCACGGACTCCGCGCTGGCCGACGTGCGGCAGCTGCTCGGTGACGCGTCGCGCCAGCGTGACCTGCTGATCGAGCACCTGCACAAGCTGCAGGACCACTTCGGCCACCTCTCGGCCGCGCACCTGGCGGCGCTGGCGCAGGAAATGCGCCTGGCGCAGTCCGAGGTTTACGAGGTGGCCTCGTTCTACCACCACTTCGACATCGTCCGCGAGGGCGAGGACGCCCCGCAGGCGCTGACGGTGCGCGTGTGCGACGGCCTGTCGTGCGAGCTGGCGGGCGCGCAGCAGCTGCTGCAGAAGCTGCCCGGCCTGCTCGGGCGCGAGGTGCGCGTGATCCCCGCGCCCTGCATCGGCCGCTGCGAGCAGGCGCCCGCGGCGGTGGTGGGGCAGCACCCGGTGCCCCGCGCCACGGCGCAGAAGGTGGCCGACTGCGTGCGCGAGGGCGCCACGCGGCACGAGCCCGAGGGCTACATGGGCCTGTCGCAGTACCGCGCCGCCGGCGGTTACCAGCTGCTGGAGCAGTGCCTCACGGGCCAGCGCGACGTGGAGTCCGTCATCGGCACGCTGGAGGCCACGGGCCTGCGCGGGCTGGGCGGCGCCGGCTTCCCGGCCGGGCGCAAGTGGCGCATCGTGCGGGGCGAGCCCGCCCCGCGCCTGATGGCGGTGAACATCGACGAGGGCGAGCCCGGCACCTTCAAGGACCGCGTCTACCTCGAGCGCGACCCGCACCGCTTCCTGGAAGGCATGCTGATCGCCGCCTGGGCGGTGGGCATCGACGCCATCTACATCTACCTGCGCGACGAATACCACGGCTGCCGCACCCTGCTGCAGCAGGAGATCGCGCGGCTGCAGGCCGACCCGCCCTCGAAAGGGCTGCCGCGCATCGAGCTGCGCCGCGGCGCCGGCGCCTACATCTGCGGCGAAGAGTCCGCGATGATCGAGTCCATCGAAGGCAAGCGCGGCATGCCGCGCCTGCGCCCGCCCTACGTGGCGCAGGTGGGCCTGTTCGGCCGGCCGACGCTGGAGCACAACTTCGAGACGCTGTACTGGGTGCGCGAGTTGCTGGAACGCGGCCCCGAGTGGTTCACCTCGCAGGGCGCCAACGGCCGCAAGGGCCTGCGCTCGTTCTCGGTGTCGGGCCGGGTGAAGAACCCGGGCGTGAAGCTGGCCCCGGCCGGCGTCACCATCCAGGAGCTGATCGACGAGTACTGCGGCGGCATGGCCGAGGGCCACAGGTTCTACGCCTACCTGCCCGGTGGCGCCTCGGGCGGCATCCTGCCGGCGAGCATGAACGACATCCCGCTGGACTTCGACACGCTGCAGCCCTACGGCTGCTTCATCGGCTCGGCGGCGGTGGTGGTGCTGTCGGACAAGGACAGCGCCACGGCCGCGGCGAAGAACACGCTGCGCTTCTTCCGCGACGAGTCCTGCGGGCAGTGCACGCCCTGCCGCTCGGGCACCGCCAAGGCGCATGCATTGATGCAGCAGCCGAAATGGGACAAAGCGCTGCTGGCCGAGCTGTCGCAGGTGATGCGCGATGCGTCCATCTGCGGCCTGGGCCAGGCGGCGCCGAACCCTTTCGACTGCGTGATCAAGTACTTCCCGCACGAGCTGGGTTGAGCCTGGGAGAAAACAATGAACGCCATCACCCGCGCCGAGCTGGCCCAGATCGACACCCCCACCGTCAAGTTCACCCTGAACGGCAAGGAGGTCGTGGCCCGCGCCCACGAGACGGTGATCCAGGTCGCCGACCGCGAGGGCGTGGAGATCCCCCGCCTTTGCTACAAGCCGGGGATGGACACGGCCGGCAACTGCCGCGCCTGCATGGTGGAGATCAAGGGCGAGCGCACCCTGGCCCCCAGCTGCTGCCGCACGCCGACGGCCGGCATGGACGTCAAGAGCGACAGCGAACGCGCCGTGAAGGCGCAGAAGATGGTGCTGGAGCTGCTGCAGTCCGACATGCCCGAGACCGGCTACACCCGCCACAACGAGGTGGACCAGTGGGCCGAGAAGCTGCGCGTGGGCAAGCCGCGCTTCGCCCCGCGCGAGCAGGTGGCGGCCGACCTGTCGCACCCCGCCATCGCGGTGAACCTGGACGCCTGCATCCAGTGCACGCGGTGCCTGCGCGCCTGCCGCGACGAGCAGGTCAACGACGTGATCGGCCTGGCCTTCCGCGGCGAGCACGCCAAGATCGTCTTCGACATGGACGACCCCATGGGCGTGTCCACCTGCGTGGCCTGCGGCGAGTGCGTGCAGGCCTGCCCCACCGGCGCGCTGATGCCCGCGCGCGGCGTGGCGCTGGAGACGCCCGACAAGCAGGTGCCCTCGGTCTGCCCGTACTGCGGCGTGGGCTGCCAGCTGACCTACAACGTCAAGGACAACAAGATCCTGTTCGTGGAGGGCCGTGACGGCCCCGCGAACCACGGCCGCCTGTGCGTGAAGGGCCGCTACGGCTTCGACTACGCGCACCACCCGCAGCGCCTGACCAAGCCGCTGATCCGCCGCGCCGACGCGCCCAAGATCCCGCACCAGACCATCGACCCCGACCGCGTGCACGAGGTGTTCCGCGAGGCGACCTGGGAAGAAGCGCTGGCGCTGTCGGCCGGCAAGCTGAAATCCATCCGCGACACCAAGGGCCCCAAGGCCCTGGTCGGCTTCGGCTCGGCCAAGGGCAGCAACGAGGAGGCCTACCTGTTCCAGAAGCTGGTGCGCACCGGCTTCGGCAGCAACAACGTCGACCACTGCACGCGCCTGTGCCACGCCTCGTCGGTGGCGGCGCTGCTGGAAGGCATCGGCTCCGGCGCCGTGTCGAACCCGGTGATGGACGTGACCAAGGCCGAAGTGATCGTGGTCATCGGCTCCAACCCCACCGTCAACCACCCGGTGGCCGCCACCTGGATGAAGAACGCGGTGAAGAACGGCACGAAGCTGGTGGTGATGGACCCGCGCAAGTCGGACCTCACCCGCCTGGCCTGGCGCCACCTGCAGTTCAAGCCCGACACCGACGTGGCCATGCTCAACGCCCTGATGCACGTGATCGTGCACGAGGGCCTGGTGGCGCAGAGCTTCATCGAGGCGCGCACCATCGGCTACGAGGAGCTGAAGAAGAACCTGATCGGCTACAGCCCCGAGGAGATGGAGCACGTGTGCGGCATCCCCGCCGACACGCTGCGCGAGGTGGCGCGCGCCTTCGCCACCTCCAAGGGCTCGATGATCCTGTGGGGCATGGGCATCTCGCAGCACGTGCACGGCACCGACAACGCCCGCTGCCTGATTGCGCTGTCGCTGATCACCGGCCAGATCGGCCGCCCCGGCACCGGCCTGCACCCCCTGCGCGGCCAGAACAACGTGCAGGGCGCCTCCGACGCCGGCCTGATCCCCATGATGTACCCGGACTACCAGAAGGTGGTGGACCCGGAGGCGCGCGCGCGCTTCGAGAAGCACTGGGGCCTGAAGCCCGGCACCCTGGACGACAAGCCGGGCCTGACCGTGGTGGAGGTGATGCACGCCATCGCCGACGGCAAGGTGCACGGCATGTACATCATGGGCGAGAACCCCGCGATGTCCGACCCCGACGCCAACCACGCCCGCGAGTCGCTGGCGAAGCTGGAGCACCTGGTGGTGCAGGACATCTTCCTGACCGAGACCGCCTGCCTGGCCGACGTGGTGCTGCCCGCCAGCGCCTTCCCCGAGAAGACCGGCACCTTCACCAACACCGACCGGCTGGTGCAGCTGGGCCGCCAGGCGATCGACCCGCCCGGCGACGCGCGGCAGGACCTGTGGATCATCCAGGAGCTGGCGCAGCGCATCGGCCTGGACTGGAACTACCAGCACGTGTCCGAGGTGTTCGACGAGATGCGGCACACCATGCCCAGCATCGGCGGCATCACCTGGGACCGCCTGGAGCGCGAGCACGCGGTCACCTACCCCTGCACGAAGGAAGGCGACCCGGGCGAGCCGGTGGTGTTCGTGGAGTCCTTCCCGCGCGAGGACGGCAAGGCGAGGTTCGTGCCGGCCGACATCGTCCCCGCCGCCGAACGCCCCGACAGCGAGTACCCCATGGTGCTGATCACCGGCCGCCAGCTCGAACACTGGCACACCGGCAGCATGACCCGCCGCGCCACGGTGCTCGACGCCATCGAGCCCGACCCGGTGGCCCTGGTGCACCCGCTGGACCTGGCCGAGCTGGGCGTCAAGCCCGGCGAACTGCTCACCATCGAGTCGCGCCGCGGCAAGGTCAGCCTGTACGGCCGCGCCGACGAAACATCGCCCCGCGGCGCGGTCTTCGTGCCCTTCTGCTACTACGAGGCCGCGATCAACCGCGTGACCAACGACGCCTTCGACCCGGTGGCCAAGATCCCCGAGCTGAAGTACTGCGCCATCCGCGTCACCGCCGGCGGCACCCCGCCGCAACAGGTGAGCTTCGGCGGCGGGCAGATCCTGCGGAAGCTGCAGCAGGAGACGCTGGCTTAGGGGCATTGGCGGAATCGCGCCCTCCACCTTCATCACCCCTCCCCCCGTCGTCATCGTCACGAAGGCAGCACGTTCGCGTTTTGAGTCTCGACCGCGGCAGTCCGCCGCAGAGCGCCGAAATGCCGAAAGACACCAAGGTACGCTTCAAAGGTGCCGAACTTCAAGCAGGCCGCGATGGGGCGCTTGACCAGGGGGCACCGTCGTGAGCCCCCGCCTGCCGGCCGGGGACAGACTGACATTTGGTGGCTACAAAGGCGCCACCCCGCCCCACCGCGCTAGCATCCCCCCATGCAACGCCTGCCCATCGCCCTGGGCATCCTGTTCCTCCTGGCCGGCCTCGCCTGGCCCTGGCTCTCGCGCCTGCCCTGGGGGCGCCTGCCGGGGGACTTCTCGTTCCAGCGCGAGAACTTCAGCTTCCACTTCCCACTGATGACGTCGCTGGTCGTGTCGGTCGTCCTCAGCCTGTTGCTGTCCTGGTGGTGGCGCAAGTGAACCCGGCGCGCACCCTCCCTGCGGTAGCCGTCGCCTCGCAGGGCCGTCCGCCCCACCCGAAAGGCATTCGATGACTCCCACCCTCCAGGGCAAGCGCATCCTCGTCACCCAGGCCGACGCGTTCATGGGTCCGCCCCTGTGCGAAGTTCTGGCGGCGCACGGTGCCCAGGTCGTGGCCAGCGACGCGGACCTGTCCGCGCCGGGGGCGGCCGAGAGCGTGGTGGCCTCCGCGGGCGCCGTGGACGTGCTGGTCGCCAACCTCGCCCTGCCCGCGCCCAGCACGCCGGCGGTGGACGTCACCGAGGACGAGTGGCGGCACACCTTCGCCGCGCTGGTCGATCCCCTGCCCCGGCTGGTCCGCTCGGTGGTGCCGGGCATGACGGCCCGCGGGCACGGCAGGATCCTCGTCATCGGCAGCGCCTCCGCGCTGCGCGGCATGCGCCGGACGTCCACCTACAGCGCGGCCCGCGGCGCGCAGCTGGCTTACGTGCAGGCCGTCGGCGTGGAGCTGGCCCCGCTGAACATCCAGGTCAACGCCATCGCGCAGAACTTCGTGGACAACCCCACCTACTTCCCCGAGGAGGTGCAGCGCAACCCGCGCTTCCAGGAACGCCTGAAGCGCGAGGTGCCGCTGGGCCGCCTGGTGTCCGCGCGCGAGGACGCCGAGTTCGTCGCCTACCTGTGCGGCGACGCAGCCGGCTGCTTCGTCGGCCAGGTGTTCCCGGTCTGCGGTGGATGGGCCATCCGCTAGCCCGGCGCGGGGCACCCGGCTCGGTGGCAGGACCATGAACCGCACCCCTCGGCCCCTGCTCTGCGCCGTCCTGGCCTGCGCGCTGGCGCTGCCGGCCTGCGTCTCGACGCCCACGTCCGGGCAGCACATCGTGGTGGCGGTCACGGCCCTTCCGCACCGGCGCCAGCAGCTGCAAGTGCACCCGGGCCTGTCCCTGGCGCTGCAGCAGGGCGTGAGCCGCGCGGACGTGCAGGCCGGGCGGCTGGTCATCACCGGCTGCCAGATCGAGAACGGCCACGGCACGCCCCTGGGCGTCATCCGCCATGGCTACACGCTGCTGCCCGCCGGTGTCACGGTGCGGCCGGGCGACGTGCTGGAGGTCGCCGCGCAGGAGGCCGACGGCACCGACGGGCCGTATGCGCGGTTCTTCGCGCGCTACCTCCGCACGGACGTCGCCACCGACGCCGACTATTTCCCCTATCGGTACTCTGTCTCCGGCAAGGCCTTCCGCTGCGGCCCGGTGCCCGGCGCGGACGGCCGGATGCGGGTCGAGGTGTTCGGCGAGGTGAAGTCCTGGACCTACGACGAGGCCGAAGCCGAGGCGCAGCGCAATGCCCTGATCGCGGACGAGGACCTCCAGCGCGGACGCATCGCCATCGGCGAGTGCGCCACCGGCGTGGAGTCCTGGGCGACGTGGAAGGTGCGCCTGCCCCTGGGCCTGCAGGTCCAGGTGGGCGACTACCTGGAGGCGCTCGCCGGATCCTACGAGGCGCCCCGGTCCACCGGGCCGATCAGCGAGGGCCTGCGAGTGGTGGCGCGGCCGCCGCTGGCCGACTTCGTGCCCACCGTGGGGCGGGCCGACTACCGCTCGCCCGAGGGCCGGGACTACAAGGTCGGCTGCGGCGCGCGGGACGCCGACCGGTGAGACGGCCCCGCAGGCTTGCCGCCGGGCGGGCTCGCCCGCAGAATCACGCGTCGGCGCGGGGAGGCGCCCATCGATGAAGCAACAGATCACCCGGCTCTCACCCCACCAGAACGCCAAGGTCGTCGGCGTGCTCGCGCTGGTGGTCTCCCTCGTGTTCTTCATCCCGCTCGCGCTGGTCGCCTACACGGTGGTCCCCCCGGAAGAAAGGCCGGCCATGTTCTTCTTCCTGGTCATGCCCTTCGTTTACCTGGTGATGGGCTACGTGGTCGTCGTGATCGGCTGCTCCATCTACAACGCCCTGGTCAAGCGCATCGGCGGCATCGAGTTCGAGACGCGCGAAGTGGACGGCTGAGCCTCTTCACGGACCGCAACGGACTGACACACCCGGTCACGCCCTCGCCCGGGCCTCGGTGTAGGCTGGTGTTTCGTTGGAGAAACACCATGCGCAAGCTGAACAACACCTCCCGCATCCTCGCCATCGGCCTGCTGGCCGCCCTGGCCTCGGGCACGGCCCTGGCCCAGGAATCCCCTTCCATGGTCCACCAGGTGGGCCACTCGCTCGAACGGGCGGGCACGGCCACCGGCCACTTCCTCAAGCGCGGCGTGGAAGCCACGGCGCACGGCGTGCAGGTGGGCGTGAATGCCATCTCCCACGGCCTCAAGCGGGTCGGCGACGCCGTCGACCACGGCACCCACGAGGCTGCGGACAAATTGCACGCCGTGCTGAACGGCTGACCGCCCGTTCGCGCGCCCGCCGGGGCTTTGGTGTAGGCTCGGGCTTCCACGGAATCGTCCCAAGAGCATGCTGAACACCAGACCCCGCATCGTCGCCGCCGGCCTGCTGGCCGCCCTGGCTTCGGGCACCGCCCTGGCCGACGAATCCCCCTCCACCGCCCAGAAGGTGGGCAACGCGCTGGAAAGGGCGGGCGCGGCCACGGGCCGCTTCCTCAAGCGCGGCGTGGAGGCCACGGCCCATGGCGTGCAGGTGGGCGTGAACGCCACCGCCCACGGCCTGAAGAAGGCGGGCGACGCCGTCGACCACGGGGTCCACAAGACGGCCGACAAGATGCACACGGCGATGAGCAAGTAAGGCGCCGGGGCGGGCCCTGCTGCCCCCTGCTGCCGGCCGGCGCCCTCGCCCCGCTAGCGGGGCGGCCCGACATCCTACGCGTCGGCGCCGACGGCCGGCCGGTGCCCGGCACGCTGCTGCGGCACACTGGTGCCCCTGCAGGGGCTGCCGCCCCTGCGTCGCGCAGGAGAAGCCGTTGACCTTCACCACCTCGTCCATCCTCTGGGGTCTGCTGTTCGGATCGCTGGGCACGGGCTTCTTCGTCTACGGCAAGAAGCAGAAGGCCGTCGTCCCCCTGCTGTGCGGCCTCGGGTTGATGGTGCTGGTGCCCCTCGTGAGCAACACCTACGCCATGGTGGGCGCGGGCGCGGCGCTGAGCGCGATCCCGTTCTTCTTCCGGCCCTGAGGCGGTCGTGTCAGCCGTGCGCCTGGCGCGAGTCCGCCGGGGCCTGCTCCCGCTCGTCGAGCCCGTAATCACGCACCACCTCCGCGATGCGCAGCCGGTAGTCGCGGAACATGGTGCTGCGCCCCGCGGCCTGCGCCGCGCGGTGGGCCTGCAGGTTGCGCCACTTCGCCAGGCAGGCCTCGTCGCGCCAGAACTGCAGCGACAGCAGCTTGTCCGGGTCGGTCAGGCTCTGGAAGCGCTCGATGGAGAGGAAACCCTCCATCTTCTCCAGCTCGCTCCTGAGTTCTGCAGCCCACTTCAGGTAGCCGTCGCGGTGCTCGGGATGGGGCCAGACTTCGAAGATCACGGTGACCATGGGATTGCCTCGGAACAGGATTGCCGGTCCCGGAAGTGTTCTGCCTGGGACGCGGCGGCGCAAGAGTGCTCGCGGCATCCCGCCCGCACGGCCGCCGCGGTAGCATCGCGCCAGCCCCACTACCCCGCCCCGCGCGATGCTCCGATCGGCGCAGCAGCTTGCCCTGGAGGAAGCAGCCTTCCACCCCGTGCCGCACGACAAGGCGGCGATCCGGGACCTGGTCGCGTCGGCCGAGCGCAAGCGGCTCGACGCCCTGCTGCCGCAGGTTTCCTACGACACCCGCGTGGAGGCCAACTACGACGCCTGCCTGGACCTGGCGCTGGCCGTACTGGAGGCGGACGGCTGGCGGCCGCGCTCGGTGCCGGGCCACCACCAGCACACGCTGGAGGCCGCCTGCCACGCCATCGGCGCGCGCGAGGCGCTGTACCACCGGCTCGACGCGGTGCGCGCCGTGCGCAACGAGAAATACACCGGCATCCCCCGCAGCGAGCACGACCTGCGCGAGTCGCTGTCCGTGCTGGAGGAGTTCTCGGCCGCCGCCGAGGCCTGGCTCGCCGAGAGGCACGGCGAGGTGCTCAGGCCCTGATCAGCGTCCCTTCCACACCGGCGGGCGCTTGGCCAGGAAGGCCTGCACGCCCTCGCGGAAGTCCTCGCTGCCATAGGTGCGGCGGATCAGGTCGTCGGCCTCGGGCAGGTCGCGCCGCAGCAGGCGGGCCAGGGCCTCCTTGCTCACCTGCTGCGTGACGGGCGCCAGGCTCGCGAGCTTCGCGCACAGCTTCTGCGCGGCCGCCTCGATGCCCTCGGGCGGCACCACTTCCAGCACGTAGCCGCAGGCCTGGGCCTCCTCCGCGGCGATCAGGTCGGCCAGCAGCAGCAGGCGCTGCACGCGGGGCCGCCCGAAGGCGGCGACCAGGCCGGCGACATTGGCCATGGACAGGCAGTTGCCCAGCGTGCGCGCGATCGGCACGCCGAACTTGCTGCCCGGCGTCGCCAGGCGGAAGTCGCAGGTGCTGGCGATGGCCAGGCCGCCGCCGATGCACCAGCCCTGCACCACGGCCACCGTGGGCATGGGGAGCGCGGCCAGCAGCTGCAGGGTCGCGTCGATGCGCCGCTCGTAGGCGATGCCGTCCTCGCCGGAGCGGAAGTCCTGGAACTGCGCGATGTCGGTGCCGGCCACGAAGGCCTCGCCGCCGGCCCCCTGGAAACGCACCGCGCGCACGGCGGGGTCGCCGCGCAGCTGCTCGCAGAATCCGCGCAGCTGCTCGTACATCGCCCAGGTCAGCGCGTTGCGCGCCTCGGGGCGGTCGAAGGTGACGGAGGCGATGCCGCCGTCCACCTGCAATCGGACTTCGCCCTGTCCGCTCATGGGGATCGCCTAGGACTCGACCTTGACGTGGGCTTCGCGGATCACCTTGGCCCACTTGGACTGCTCGGCGACCATGAACTGCGCGAACTTTTCGATCGACCCGCCGCCGTCCTCGGCGCCGGAGACGTTGAGCTTCTCCACCACGTCGGGCATGGCCAGCGCCTTGTTGACGTCCTCGTTCATGCGCTGGGCCATCGCCAGCGGCAGCTTCGCCGGGCCGACCAGGCCGTACCAGGTGGTGGCCTCGAAGTTGGGGAAGCCCGATTCGGCCATGGTAGGCACAGTGGGATGGCTGGCCGCGCGCTTCAGGCGGGTCTGCGCGATGGCCACGGCCTTGCCGGCCTTCACGTGCGGCGTGGCCGCCGTCATGGTGTCGAAGCTGTACTGCACCTGGCCGCCGACCAGGTCGGTCAGCATGGGGCCCGAGCCCTTGTAGGGCACGTGGATGGCCTTCACGCCCGCCTGCAGCATGAACATCTCCAGCGCCAGGTGCTGCGCCGAGCCGGTGCCGGCGGAACCGAAGCTGACCTGGCCCGGGTGCGCCTTGCACAGCTCCACCAGGTCCTTCACGGTCTTGGCCGGCTGCATCTGCCCGCACACCAGCAGGTTGGGCGTGACGCCCACCAGCGCGATCGGCTGGAAGTCCTTGATCGGGTCGTAGTTGACCTTCTGCAGGTTGGGCACGATGGCGTGGCTGTTGATGTGCGCCATGTGGAGCACGGTGCCGTCGGGGGCCTGCCGGGCCACGTAGTCGGAGGCGATCACGCCGGAGGCGCCGGCGCGGTTCTCCACGACGATGGAGAGCTTCCACATTTCGCTCAGCTTCTGGCCGATGACGCGGGCCAGGATGTCGGTGCCGCCGCCGGGGGCGAAGCCCACGATGATGCGCACCGGCTGCGTGGGCAAGGTCTGCGCCCGCGCCATGGGCAGGGCGACGGTGGCCGCGACGCCGGTCATGAAGGTTCTGCGCTGCATGTCTTCTCTCTCCTCGATGGTGTGCTGGCGGGTCGGGTCGGAACGGTTCAGGCCGCCTTGCGCAGGGCGACGGGCGCGGGATGGGCCGCGAAATACTCCATCGCGGCGGCCACCCCGGAGCCGGCCAGCTTCACGCCCGCGAGCTTCAGCCCCATCTCGCAGCCCGAGAGCGCGGCCATCAGCGTCAGGTCGTTGCAGTCGCCCAGGTGGCCGATGCGGAACATGCGGCCCTTGACCTTGCCCAGGCCGGTGCCCAGGGACAGGTCGAAGCGTTCGTAAATGAGCTTGCGCACCGCGTCGGCGTCCACGCCCTCGGGCATCACCACGCCGGTGAGCACGGGCGACTGGCTGGCCGCTTCGATGCACTGGATCTCCAGGCCCCAGGCGCGCACGGCGCTGCGCACGCCCTCGCCCCAGCGCCGGTGGCGGGCGAACACGCCGTCCAGGCCGCCGAAGGCCGGCTCCAGCAGCATGTCGCAGGACTCGGCCAGGCCGTACAGCAGGTTCGTGCTGGGCGTGTAGGGCCAGTAGCCGGTCTTGTTCATCTCGAGGATCTCGTCCCAGGCCCAGAAGGACTTGGGCAGCTTCGCGGTCTTGGCGGCCTCGATCGCCTTGGGCGAGACGGCGTTGAAGCTGATGCCCGGGGGCAGCATCAGGCCCTTCTGCGAGCCGCTGACGGTGACGTCCACGCCCCATTCGTCGTGCTTGTATTCCGCCGACGCGAGGCCGGAGATCGAGTCGACCATCAGCAGCGCCGGGTGCTTCGCCGCGTCGATGGCGCGACGCACGGCCCGGATGTCGCTGGTGGCGCCGGTGGAGGTTTCGTTGTGGACCACGCACACGGCCCGGATGCCGTGCTGCGTGTCCGCCTTCAGGCGCTCCTCGATGAGGTGCGCCTGCACGCCGCGGCGCCAGCCCTCGGTGCCCGGCAGGCCCAGGAACTCGGTTTTCACGCCCAGGCGGGTGGCCATCCTGTTCCACAGGCTGGCGAAGTGGCCGGTCTCGACCATCAGCACGTGATCGCCGGGGCTCAGCGTGTTCGCCAGCGCGGCTTCCCAGGCGCCGGTGCCCGAGGCGGGGTAGACGATCACCGGGTGCTTCGTCTGGAAGATCTTCTGCAGGCCCTGCAGCACGCGCAGGCCCAGCGCGCCGAACTCGGGGCCGCGGTGGTCGATGGTGGGCAGGCTCATGGCCCGCAGGATGCGGTCCGGCACCGGCGAAGGCCCGGGGATCTGCAGGAAATGGCGGCCGGTGGGATGGAAGTCGAGGGTGACCATGGGGAGCGGGTTTGTTGTCGGCAGCTCGCATTTTTTGCATACAAAATTCAGGAGTCAACCTGTTCTTACCCTGACCCTGGCGACAGCTGCGGCATGGTTTTGCATACAATCCGGGGGCATGACCGCGGAAGTGATCTCCATCCCCCGCCTGGCCCTGCACGAGCAGGTGGCGCAGCGGCTGCGCCCGATGCTGGTGGAAGGCCGCATCGCCCCGGGCGCCAAGCTCAACGAACGCGAGCTGTCCGGGCTGCTGAAGGTCTCGCGCACGCCCTTGCGCGAGGCGATCAAGATGCTGGCCGCCGAGGGCCTGGTGGAACTGCTGCCGAACCGCGGCGCGATCGCGGTGTCGCTCACCGAGGAGGACGTGCGCCACACCTTCGAGGTGATGGCGGGCCTGGAAGGCCAGGCGGGTGAACTGGCCGCCCAGCGCATCACGCCCGAGGAGCTGGCCGAGATCCAGGCCATGCAGTTCGAGATGATGGCCGCCTTCACCCGGCGCGACCTGTCCACCTATTACGGCATCAACGCCCGCATCCACCGGGCGATCAGCGCAGCGGCCAAGAACCCGGTGCTCTCGCAGGTCTACGAGCAGGTCAACGCCCGCCTGCAGGCGCTGCGCTTCCGCTCCAACCAGGACGGCGAGAAATGGAAGCGCGCCGTGAAGGAGCACGAGAAGATGATCGAGGCGCTGGCGACGCACGACGGCGCGGCCATGCGGGAGATCCTGCAGCAGCACCTGCGCAACAAGCGCGACGTGGTGCTGGAGCAGATGCAGGCGTCATCGCGGGGCGCGGCATGAACGCCCGCGTGCCCGTGAACGTGTCCGGCGGCGGCCCCGGTGCCGCCTACGACAGCGTCGCCCGGGCCGGCAACGAGGTGGCCGGCCGGCTGGCGCAGCGCCTGGTCGGCGAGACGCAGGGCGAGGTGCTGTTCTCGCACGCGGACCGCGGCCGCTACGCCACCGACGCCTCCATCTACCAGGTCATGCCCACCGGCGTGTTCGTGCCCCGGACGGCGGAGGACGTGCGCATCGCGCTGGACATCTGCCGCGACCTGCAGGTGCCCATCGTGCCGCGCGGCGGCGGCACCAGCCAGTGCGGGCAGACGGTGGGCGCGGGCCTGGTGATCGACTTCTCCAAGCACTTGCGCAACGTGCTGGAGGTGGACGAGGACCGGCGCACCGCCACGGTGGAGCCGGGCGTCGTGCTGGACCACCTCAACGCCCGGCTGAGGAAGAGCGGCCTGTGGTACCCGGTGGACGTGTCCACCTCGGCCCAGGCGACGCTGGGCGGCATGGCCGGCAACAACTCCTGCGGCAGCCGCTCCATCGCCTACGGCAACATGGTGCACAACGTGCTGGGCGCGCAGGCCTGGACCTCCGACGGCTCGCTGCACACCTTCGGCCGCTTCGGCGAGGCCACGGGCGCCGCGCGCGCCATCGGCGAGCGCGTGCGCGAACTGGCCTGGGCGCTGCGCCCGGAGATCGAGGCGCGCTGGCCCAAGGTGCTGCGCCGGGTGGCGGGCTACAACCTGGACGTCTTCCACAACCAGAACGAGCGGCCCTACACGGCCGACGGCAGCGTGAACCTCGCGCACCTGCTGGTGGGCAGCGAGGGCACGCTGGCCCTCACCCGCAGCCTGAAGCTGCAGCTGGCCGAACTGCCGCGCGCCAAGGTCCTGGGCGTGGTGAACTTCCCCACCTTCCATCAAGCCATGGACTCGGCCCAGCACATCGTGCAGCTGGGTGGCGACGGCACGCTCACCGCGGTCGAACTGGTGGACCGCACGATGATCGAGCTGGCGCTGAGGAACCCGGCCTTCGCGCCCACGGTGCGCGCCGCGCTGATCGGCGAGCCCGAGGCGCTGCTGCTGGTGGAATTCGCCGGCAGCGACCGCGCCGCGCTCGCGCGCAAGCTGCGCGAACTCGAGCAGCGGATGGGCGACCTGGGCCTGCCCGGCTCGGTGGTGACGATGCCCGAGGAAGGACCGCAGAAGGCGCTGTGGGAGGTCCGCAAGGCCGGCCTCAACATCATGATGAGCCTGAGGGGCGACGGCAAGCCGGTGTCCTTCATCGAGGACTGCGCGGTGCCCCTGCAGCACCTGGCCGAATACACCGACGCCCTGACGCAGGTGTTCCGCAAGCACGGCACCAGGGGCACCTGGTACGCCCATGCCTCGGTCGGCACGCTGCACGTGCGCCCCATCCTCGACCTGCGCCGCAACGGCGCCGCGCAGATGCGCGCGATCGCGGAGGAAGCCTCGGCGCTGGTGCGCAAGTACCGGGGCGCCTACAGCGGCGAGCACGGCGACGGCCTGTGCCGGGGCGAGTGGATCCAGTGGCAGTTCGGCTCCGCGATCGCCGCGGCCTTCGGCGAGATCAAGAAGCTGTTCGACCCGATCGGCCTGCTCTCGCCCGGCCGCATCGTCGACCCGCCGCCCATGGACGACACGCGGCTGATGCGCTTTGCGCCGACGTACCAGGTGATCCCGCTGCGGCCCGCGCTGGACTGGAGCGCCTGGGACGTGCAGAACGACCCGGCCACCGAGCGCACCACCGCCCCCGGCACCGGCGGCGACCCGGCCCGGGGCCTGGCCAAGGCGGTGGAGATGTGCAACAACAACGGGCACTGCCGCAAGTTCGACGCCGGCACCATGTGCCCCAGCTACCGCGTCACGCGCGACGAACAGCACGTCACGCGCGGCCGCGCCAACACCTTGCGACTGGCGCTTTCCGGCCAGCTGGGCCCCGGCGGCCTGGCGGGCGAAGCGGTGCGCGAGGCCATGGATCTCTGCGTCAGCTGCAAGGGCTGCAGGCGCGACTGCCCCACCGGCGTGGACATGGCGCGCATGAAGATCGAGTTCCGCCATGCGGACGGCCGGAAGAACGGCTGGCCGCTGCGCGAGCGCCTCATCGCCCGCCTGCCCGATTACGCCGCCACCGCGAGCCGTTTCGCCGGGCTGCTGAACCTGCGCAACCGCAGCCCCCTGCTGGCCCGCCTGGGCGAGAAGTTCCTGGGCCTCGCGGCGCAGCGCAGCCTGCCAGCATGGCGCCGCCGGCACTTCTTCAACGCCGGCCCGAAGGGCGCGAGCCGCGAGGAGCTGCTGGCCGCGGCCAGGCCGGTCGTGCTGTTCGTCGACACCTTCAACGGCTTCTTCGAGTCGGACAACGCCGCCGCGGCCTTCGAGGTGCTGCAGGCGGCCGGCTACACGGTGCACGTCGCCTCCAAGGCCGGCGGCGGCCACGGCCACCTGTGCTGCGGCCGGACCTACCTCGCCACCGGCATGGTGGAGGAAGCGCGCGCCAGGGCCGGCGAGCTGCTGGACGCGCTGCATCCGCTGGCCGAGCGCGGCATCGCCATCGTGGGGCTGGAACCGTCCTGCCTGCTGTCGCTGCGCGACGAGATGACGGCCCTGGGCCTGGGCGAGCGGGCCGGGGTGCTGGCCGGCCAGGCCCTGCTGCTGGAGGAGTTCCTGGCGCGCGAGGCCGCGGCCGGCCGGCTGGAGGGGCTGAAGCAGCGCCTGCAGCCGCTCGCCCAGCCCCTGCTGGTGCACGGCCACTGCCACCAGAAGGCCTTCGGCGCGGTGTCGCCCGTGCTGGAGGTGCTGATGCTGATCCCGGGCGCGCAACCGCAGCTGGTCGAGTCCAGCTGCTGCGGCATGGCCGGCAGCTTCGGCTACGAGGCGGAGCACCTCGCGGTGTCCCTGCAGATGGCCGAGGCCGCCCTGCTGCCCGCCGTGCGCTCGGCCCCGGAGGCCATCGTGGTGGCCGACGGCACCAGCTGCCGCCACCAGATCCACGACGGCATGCAGCGCAGCGCCGTGCATGCGGCGGTGTTGCTTGCGCGTCAACTCGCCGGGCCCGGGCCGGGCACAATGCCAGGGTGACCTCCGCCGCCTGCATCATCCGCGCCGCCCTGCCCTCGGACGAGCCCGCCTGGCGCGAGCTCTGGCAGGGCTACTGCGAGTTCTACGAGACCCGGCTGCCGGACCAGGTCACCCGGCGCACCTGGCAGCGCATCCTGGACCCCGACTCGCAGATCATGTGCATCGTGGCCGACGTCGAGGGCCGGGTGCTCGGCTTCGCCAACTGCGTGGTGCACGAGGCGACCTGGGAGACCCAGGCCGTGTGCTACCTGGAGGACCTCTACGTGGCCCAGGCCGCGCGCGGCCAGGGCATCGCCGCCGCCCTGCTGGAATGGCTGCGCAACGCCATGCGCGCCGAGGGCTGGGCCCGCCTGTACTGGATGACCCGCCGCGACAACGCGCAGGCGCGCCGCCTTTACGACCGCTTCGCTTCGGCCGATGATTTCGTGCGCTACGTGATCCGGCAGAAATAGCGGACCGATCCCCATGACCTCTCCCCTGCTCCTCGGCTGCATCGCCGACGACTTCACCGGCGCCACCGACCTCGCCAACAACCTCGTGCGCGCGGGCATGCGGGTGGTGCAGACCATCGGCGTGCCGCCCGAACCCGTGGCCGGCGTCGACGCGGTGGTGGTCGCCCTCAAGTCGCGCACCATTCCCGCGCCGGAAGCGGTGGCGCAGTCGCTGCACGCGCTCACCTGGCTGCGCGAGCAGGGCTGCCGCCAGTTCTATTTCAAGGTCTGCTCCACCTTCGACTCCACGCCGCTGGGCAACATCGGCCCGGTGGCCGAGGCGCTGATGGACGCGCTGGGCGCGGCCATCTGCTGCGTGACGCCGGCCTTCCCCGAGAACGCGCGCACCGTCTACAAGGGCTACCTGTTCGTGGGCGACGTGCTCCTGAGCGAATCGGGCATGCGCAACCACCCGCTGACGCCCATGACCGACGCCAGCCTGGTGCGGGTGATGCAGGCTCAGAGCCGCGGCAAGGTGGGGCTGGTGGAGCACAAGGTGGTGCGCGGCGGCGCCGCGCCGATCCATGCCCGCATCCGCCAGCTGCAGGACGAGGGCCATCGCTTCGCGGTCGTCGACGCGCTGGACAACGAGGACCTGATGCACCTGGGCCGGGCCATCGCCGACATGCCGCTGGTGGTGGCGGGCTCGGGCGTGGCGATCGGCCTGCCGCAGAACCACGGCATCCGCCCCTCCTTCGCCGCCGCCGAACTGCCGCCGGCGCAGGGCGCGCGCGCCGTGGTCTCGGGCAGCTGCTCGGAGGCCACCAACCGGCAGGTGAACGACTTCATCGGGCGCGGGCTGCCGGCGCTGGCGATCGACCCGTTCGAGATCGCCGCCGGCCGCGACGTGGTGGGCCAGGCGCTGGCCTGGGCCGCGCCGCTCCTGGGCGAGCAGCCGGTGCTGGTCTACTCCAGCGCGCCGCCCGAGGCCGTGCGCGGCGTGCAGGAGCGCCTGGGCGCGGGCGACGCCGGCGCGATGGTGGAGCGCGCGCTGGCGGCCATCGCGCTGGGCCTGGTGGAGCGCGGCGTCGGCCAGCTGGTGGTGGCCGGCGGCGAGACTTCCGGCGCGGCGGTGCAGGCCCTGGGCGTGCGCCAGCTGCGCATCGGCCCGCAGATCGACCCCGGCGTCCCCTGGTGCCACGCGCGCGCCGAGGCCTGCGGCCGCAGCGTGCACCTGGCGCTGAAGTCCGGCAACTTCGGCACCGCCGATTTCTTCACCAAGGCGTTCCGGTGAGGGACGCGGTGGACGAGGCCTGGGCCCGGGAGGAGATCTGCCGCGTCGGCCGCTCGCTGTTCGAGCGCGGCTACGTCCATGCCACGGCGGGCAACATCAGCATGCGCCTGGCCGACGGCTTCCTGATCACGCCCACCGACGCCTGCCTGGGTTTCCTCGACCCCGCGCGGCTGGCCAAGGTGGACCGCGCGGGCACGCAGTTGTCCGGGGAGCGCGCGAGCAAGACGCTGGCCCTGCACCGCCGCATCTACGAGGCGCAGGACCTCCTGGCCGCGCCGGCGGGCTGCGTGATCCACACGCACAGCACGCACTGCGTGGCGCTCACCCTGCAGGATGCGGGGCCGGAGCTGCTGCCGGCCGTGACGCCCTACTTCGTGATGAAGGTCGGCCACGTGCCGGTCGTGCCCTACCACCGTCCCGGCGACCCGCGGGTGGCCGCTCACGTGGCGGAGCTCGTCGCGCGCTACGGTGCGCGCGGCACGCCGATCCGCGCGGTGATGCTGGCGCGGCTGGGGCCCAATGTCTGGCACGAGACGCCGGCGCAGGCGATGGCGGTGCTGGAGGAGCTGGAAGAGACGGCCAAGCTGTGGTCGCTGGCGCAGCCGAAACCGGCGCCCTTGAACGAGGCGCAGGTCGAAGAACTGCGCGCCACCTTCGGCGCTTCCTGGTGAGGCGCTGCCGGACCGCGGTCCGGTCCGCTTGATCCGCCTCAAGCGGGCTGCGGCCGCCGGGTGAAAGACTGCATCCATGCAGATCCAATTCCTCGGCGCCACCGGCACGGTGACCGGCTCCAAGTACCTGATCCGCGACGGCAAGGGAACGGTCCTGGTCGACTGCGGCCTGTTCCAGGGCTACAAGCAGCTGCGCCTGCGCAACTGGGACCCGCTGCCGGTGAACCCGCGCGACATCTCCGCGGTCGTCCTCACCCATGCCCACATCGACCACAGCGGCTACCTCCCCCTGCTGGTGCGCGAGGGCTTCCGGGGCCGCATCTTCTGCAGCGCCGCCACCCGCGACCTGTGCCGCATCATGCTGCCCGACAGCGGCGGCCTGCTGGAAGAAGAAGCCGAGTTCGCCAACCGGCACCACCTGAGCAAGCACGAGCCGGCGCTGCCGCTGTACACGCGCGAGGACGCCGAGCGCTGCCTGAAGCAGTTCGAGCCGCAGCCCTGGCACCAGGACTTCCAGCCGGTGCCCTGGCTCACCGCACGGCTTTCGCACGCGGGGCATATCCCGGGCGCCTCCACGGTGCGGGTGTCCGACGGCAAGGTCTCGGTGACCTTCTCGGGCGACGTCGGCCGCCCGCAGGACCCGGTGCTGCGCCCGCCCGAGCCCATGCCGGCGGCGGACTATGCGATCGTCGAGTCCACCTACGGCGATCGCCTGCATCCCGCGGTCGACCCCTTCGACCAGCTGGCCGAGGTGGTCAACCGCACGACCGCGCGCGGCGGCACGCTGGTGATCCCGGCCTTCGCGGTGGGGCGGGCGCAGACGCTGCTGTACGGCATCGAGATGCTGAAGAAGCAGAAGCGCATCCACCACGTGCCCGTGTACCTGAACAGCCCGATGGCGGCCGACGCGCTGGAGGTGTACCGGCACCATCGGCCGGAGCTGCGCCTGTCGGCCGAGGGTTGCGAGGCGATCTGCGAGTCCGCCCAGATCATCCGCAGCCCGCAGGAATCGCGCGAGCTCAACGCCCGCAAGGGCCCCATGATCATCGTCGCCGGCAGCGGCATGGCCACGGGCGGGCGGGTGGTGCACCACATCAAGCAGTTCGCGCCCGACCGCCGCAACACGATCCTGCTGGTGGGCTACCAGGCGGGCGGCACCCGCGGCGCCTCGCTGGAAGCCGGCGCGCCCACCGTGCGCATCCACGGCGAGGACGTGCCGGTGCGCGCGGAGGTCTCGCGCATCGACGCGCTGTCGGCGCACGCGGACGCGGCGGAAATGGAGGCCTGGCTGCGCAGCTGCCCGCAGCCGCCGCGCCGCGTGTACCTCACCCACGGCGAACCGGCCGCGGCCGACGCCATGCGCCAGCGCATCGAGCGCCACCTGGGCTGGAACGTGACGGTGCCGGACTACCTGCAGACCATCACGCTGGAGTGAACCTCCCGGGGCGACGCGGCCATCGCCCTGACCGCACCGCCGCCCACGGCAGCGCCCGCCCCGAGCAGGGATCACCCCGGGATCTCGGGCTCGACCAGCCGCGCCAGTTGCGCCAGCGATTCCTGCCAGCCCAGGTAGCAGGCTTCGGCGGGGATCACGGCAGGAATCCCTTCCTGCGTCACCTGCAGCTCGGTGCCGCAGGACACGGCGGCCAGGACGACGGTGGTGGTCATCTCGCCGGGCAGGTTCGGGTCATCAAAGGCGCTGGTGTAACGCAGCCGCTCGCCGGAGACCAGCTCGAGGTAGCGGCCGCCGAAGGAATGGGCGTGGCCGCCGCCGAAATGGGTGAAGCTCATGCGCCACTCGCCACCCACCCGGGCCTCCATGCGGTGCACCTGGCCCGTGAAGCCGTAGGGCGGCAGCCACTTGGCCATGGCCTGGGCATCGAGGAAGGCGCGATAGACGCGCTCGGGCGGCGCGCGCAGCACGCGGTGCAGGCGGACGGTGGTGGTGCTCATGGTGCTTCCTTCGATGGCGGAGGACGACCCTCCGCACCCACGACGAAAGACTATGGCGGAAATCGACGGCAACCCGGGCCGGAAATTCCCGGATCCGCCGGCAGGGGTCCGATGCGCGGACCGGCGCCCGCGTCAGCGGCGGCCCGGCAGCATCGAGCGCAGCACCCCGTCCTTGAGGAAGTAGTGGTGGAACAGCGCCGCGGCCGCGTGCGCGCCGGCCAGCCAGAGGATGACGTCGCCGAGCCAGCCGTGCAGCTCCGCGATCTGCTCACCCAGGTCGTGCGAGGGGCCGAACGGGGGCGGAATCACGACCGCCCCCCGCAGCAGCGTGAGGGGATGGCCTTCCAGCCAGGCGCCGGTGATGGCGGAGAGCGGGACGATGAACAGCAGTGCGTACAGCAGCCCCTGGGCCGCGGCGGCCGCGCGCAGCATCCACGCCGGCGCCGGCTCGGGCTGCGGACGGCGGTCGAAGGCGCGCCAGAGGATGCGGATCACGGACAGCACGAGCACCGACATGCCCAGCGTCTCGTGCAGCTGCCGGTCGAAGTCGCGCGCGGCCGAATAGATGCGCTCCTCCGGGCCGCCCGGCCCGTAGATGAAGGCCACCAGCACGAGGATGGCGGTGAGCCAGTGGAGGATCTTGGTCGGGGTGCTGTAGGAGGTCTGGTTCATCTCTTGTTGCCTTCCGGTGCGGCCTATTGTCGCTCCTCGGCACGGAACCGTCCGCGCCGCGCCGGCCTCAGGTGAGGCCGCACCATTCGCCCACCCTCTGCGCCACGTCCATCCACAGGGCCCAGCCCGCCGCCAGCACCAGCAGGCCGCCGGCGACGCGGGTGCCCCAGTCCTTGCGCAGGCGGTTGCCCATGTCCTGCAGGCGGCGCAGCGCCGCGGGCGCCAGCCCCAGCGAGATGCCGGAGCCGAGGGCGAACAGGGCCATGCTCAGCGCGCCCCCGGCGGCGCCGCCGGACAGCGAGGCGACCAGCAGGGCCGAATAGAGCAGCCCGCAGGGCATGAAGATCCACAGGGCGCCGGTGGCCAGCAGGCCGCCGCGCCGCTGCGCCAGCGGCCGCACGCGCGACCAGACGCCGCGGCCGGCCGCCTCCACCCAGGCCGGCTGGCGCGCCTGGGCGAGCAGGATCAGGCCCCACAGCAGCACCAGCACGTGGAACAGCGTCCAGACCGGCTTGAGCGCGGCGGTGTTGGAGGCCAGCCAGGCGAAGCTTTCCACGGCCAGCCCCGCGACGGCGCCGGCCAGCGTGTAGCCGGCGAACCGACCCGCCTGGAAGGTCCACATGCCCGGCGCGGCCCGAGCGCCCGAGGCGCGGATCACGCCGCCGCAGGCCGCGCCGCACATGGCGATGCAGTGCGGCCCGCCCGCCAGGCCCATGAGGAAGGCCGAGCCGGCCAGCGTGAGGAGCATCTCAGATGATCCGCGAGAAGCGGGCGCGGTTGCGGTCCGCCTGCAGGTAGCGGTCGAACTGCATGGCCACCGCGCGCACGAAGAACCAGCCCTGGGCCGTGACCTGGATGCCGGTGTCGTCGACGATGACCATGCCCTGCTGCTGCAGCTCGCGCATCTTGTCCATCTCGGCGGCGAAGTAGCTCCTGAAGTCCAGCAGCCAGGCCAGCTCGATCGACTCGAACACCACCTGGCCCTGGCACATGAGGGCCATGATCACCGCCCGGCGCGCGAGGTCGTCGCGCGACAGCGCCAGCCCGCGCACCACGGGCAGCTTGCCCTGGTCCAGCAGGTCGCAGTATTCGTCCATGGTCTTGGCGTTCTGGCTGTAGGTGGCGCCCACCTTGCCGATCGCCGAGACGCCCAGGCCGATCAGGTCGCAGTCGGCCTGGGTGCTGTAGCCCTGGAAGTTGCGGTGCAGCCGGCCCTGGCGCTTGGCCACCGCCAGCGCGTCGCCGGGCAGCGCGAAATGGTCCATGCCGATGTAGACGTAGCCGGCGCTCAGGAAGGAGGCCAGTGCCTGCGACAGCATGGTGATCTTGGCGCCGGCGCCGGGCAGCTCGGTGGACTGGATGCGCCGCTGGGGCTTGAAGCGCTCGGGCAGGTGCGCATAGGCGTACAGGGCAATGCGGTCCGGCTTGAGGCCGGCCACCTGCTGCAGCGTGCGGGCGAAGGAGTCCGGCGTCTGGCGCGGCAGGCCGTAGATCAGGTCGACGTTGATGGAGTCGAAGCCGATCTTGCGGGCGTCGGCCATCAGCGCGGCCACCTGCTCGTAGGGCTGCACGCGGTGCACGGCCTTCTGCACCTCGGGGTCGAAGTCCTGCACGCCGAAGCTGATGCGGTTGAAGCCCAGGTCGGCCAGGACCTGCAGGCGTTCGGCCGTCACGGTGCGCGGGTCGATCTCGATCGAGCACTCGGCGCCCGGCACGACGGCGAAATTGCGCCGCAGCATCGCCATCAGCTCGCGCATCTCGTCGTCCGACAGGAAGGTGGGCGAGCCGCCGCCCAGGTGCAGCTGGCTCACCGGCTGGTGGGTGCCCAGCACCTCGGTGTGCAGCTCCACCTCGCGCTCCAGGTAGCGCAGGTAGCCCGCCGCCCGCTCGTGGTGCTTGGTGATGATCTTGTTGCAGGCGCAGTAGTAGCACAGCGACTCGCAGAACGGGATGTGCACGTACAGCGACAGCGGCATGGCCATCGCCGCCGGGCCTTCGCGGCGCTGGCCCAGGGCCTGCGCGTAGTCGCCCGGCCCGAAGGCCTCGACGAAGCGGTCCGCCGTGGGATAGGAGGTGTAGCGAGGCCCGGGGACGTCGTACTGCCGCAGGAGTTCGGGGGAGATCGGGAGGGCGCTCATGGGAGGTTCCAGCTAGCCGCCATGGTGCGCGAGTCGCCCTGGGTGGCAGTTGACCTGAGTCAATCCCTGCCGTTCGTCGGCCGGGACAATTTGACCGAGATCAGCGCCAGAGACCCCCTCCGTGACCCACTCCATCGCCGCCAACGCCGCCAACGATTCCGGGCGCCAGCCCCTCACCCCGGCGAGCATGAAAGTCGCCTGCTCCAACTGCAACCTGCGCGAGCTGTGCATGCCCGTGGGCCTGAACGAGGAGGAGATGAAGCGCATCGACAGCCTGATCGCCACCCGGCGCAAGGTCAAGCGCAAGACCGCCCTGTTCCGCACCGGCGAGAAGTTCCACGCCCTCTACGCGATCCGCACCGGGGTCTTCAAGACCTGCGTGACGGCGGAGGACGGGCGCGACCAGGTCACCGGCTTCCAGATGGCCGGCGAGATCGTCGGCCTGGACGGCATCGTCCACGACCAGCACACCTGCGACGCCGTGGCGCTGGAGGATGCCGAGGTCTGCGTGCTGCCCTTCGACCGCATCGGCGAGCTCTCGCGCGAGGTGGGCGCCCTGCAGCACCACCTGCACCGCGTCATGAGCCGCGAGATCGTGCGCGAGCACGGCGTCATGCTGCTGCTGGGCACCATGCGGGCCGAGGAGCGGCTGGCCGCCTTCCTGCTGAACCTGGTGCAGCGCCTGCAGGCGCGCGGCTTCTCCCGCTCCGAACTGGTGCTGCGCATGACCCGCCAGGAGATCGGCAGCTACCTGGGACTGAAGCTGGAGACCGTCAGCCGCACCTTCTCGCGCTTCGCCGAGGAGGGAATGATCGAGGTGCACCAGCGCCAGGTGCGCATCCTGGACGTCGAGCGCCTGCGCGGCCTGCTGGCGCAGCCGGGCAGCGGCTTCTAACGGCCCGCGCGGCAGACCCCGTTCGAGGGGTCTTCCGGCCAATATTCCAATACTTACTAGAATGTTGGCATGAGAGAAGTCAAGGACAGCCTGTACGGCCAGGTCGCCCGCATCGGCAAGGCCCTCGCCAGCCCCAAGCGGCTGGAACTGCTGGAGCTGCTGTGCCAGGGCGAGAAGGCCGTGGAAACGCTGGCGCAGCAGGCCCAGGTCAGCGTCAAGCTGGCCAGCGCCCACCTGCGCGAGCTGCGCCACGCGCGCCTGGTGGACACGCGCAAGGACGGCAAGTACGTCCTGTACCGCCTGGCCAGCCCCGAAGTGGCCGACCTGTGGGTGCACCTGCGCGAGCAGGCCGAGGAGCGGCTGGTGGAACTGCGCCTGGCCATGGCCTCGGCGGTGCGGCACCCGGCGGACCTGCAGGGCGTGGACCGCAAATCCATCCTGGCCCGGGCGCGCGCGGGCGAGGTGCAGGTGCTGGACGTGCGCCCGGCCGAGGAGTTCGCCGCCGGCCACCTGCCGCATGCCCGCTCGATGCCGATCCAGGAGCTGAAGAAGCGGCTGGCGGAGATTCCGAAGGACGTGCCCGTGGTCGCCTACTGCCGCGGCCCGTTCTGCTTCATGGCCAAGGACGCCGT
>JAGWTH010000007.1 GCA_028868995.1 Burkholderiales bacterium
GCCGGCGACAAGGTGCGCTTCCATGCCGAACAGCCCAATGGGGTGCTGACGGTCACGGCGATCGAGCCGGCGGCGCGCTGAAGGAGCGCGCCGCGCCGCTTGTCGGCCGGCCTCCGGAAGGGCGCGGCCAGCCCGCCTATGGCGAGGCTAAGTCTGCGTGGCCACACTCCCGCCCGAGTCCTTCGACTCAGCAGGAGAAAACGATGAACGAACCGCACCCGAGCCAGGCCGGCGGCTGGCTCAACAAGGTCCCGGAGGTCACGCTGACCTTCTGGATCATCAAGATCTTGTCCACGACCGTCGGCGAAACGGGGGCCGACTTCCTGGCTGTCAACGCGGGGTGGGGCCAGGGATTGACCCGCACGGTCATGGCCGCCCTCTTGGCCGCGACCTTGTTCATGCAGTTGCGCACACGGCGCTACACCCCGTGGACTTACTGGCTGACGGTGGTCCTGGTCAGCGTGGTCGGCACCCAGATCACCGACCTGCTGACCGATGGACTGGGCGTCAGCCTCTTCATCAGCACCTCGGTGTTCACAGTGGCGCTCGCCGCGATCTTCTTCGTCTGGTACCGGGCGGAACGCACCCTGTCCATCCACGAGATCGTCACACCCGGCCGGGAGCTGTTCTACTGGTCCGCCATCCTGTGCACCTTCGCCCTGGGGACCGCCGCCGGGGATCTCGCGACGGCGGCGCTGGGCCTGGGTTTCGCCTGGGGCGCGGTCGCCTTCGGTGCGCTGATCGCGGCGACCTACGCGGTCTGGCGGATGGGAGGCAACGCCGTGCTGACCTTCTGGATCGGCTATATCCTGACCCGCCCGTTCGGCGCCGCGCTGGGTGACCTGCTGACCCAGGGCAGGAACGACGGCGGTCTGGGACTGGGAGCCATGTGGACGAGCACCTTGTTCCTCTCGGTGATCGTGCTGCTGGTGGGGCTCGCGCAGTTCAGCCTGAATACGGACCGGTCCAGCCGGGCCGCCGGCAGCCTGGGGCGGGCTGCAAGGCAAAATCCGCAACAGCGGGCATGGCGCTGAGCCGCCAGCCGGTTCTTCAGGCAGCGGTCTGCCTGGGCAGTGCATTGAAAAGTTCTGAGCGGAGGGGCCATGCGCGTATTGCTGGTCGAGGACGACCCCATGATCGGCGCCGCGATCCAGGGCGCACTGAAGGATGCGTCCTATGCGGTGGACTGGCTGAAGGACGGGCGTGCGGCGCTCGCGACCCTGAATTCCCAGCATTACGACCTGGTCTTGCTCGACCTCGGCCTGCCCGGCAAGGACGGAATGGAAGTCCTCGCGGGCCTACGCGCCAAGGACAATCCGGTTCCCCTGGTGGTCATCACGGCGCGCGATGGCCTGGATGACCGCCTGCGGGGCCTGGACGGCGGGGCCGACGACTACGTGCTCAAGCCCTTCGATCTCGCGGAGCTGCTCGCGCGGATGCGTGCCGTGCTGCGACGCAAGGGTGGCACGGCCGCGCCGGTTCTCGGCAACGGCATGGTATCGCTCGATCCGGCCACCAGGGAGGCCAGCGTCCACGGCGGACCTCCGCTGCTGCTGTCCAACCGTGAGTTCTCGCTGCTTCAGGCCTTGCTCGTCCGGCCGGGGGCGATCCTCTCGCGCAGCGAGCTGGAAGATCGCATCTATGGATGGGGGGAAGAGGTCGAAAGCAATGCGGTCGAATACCTGATCCACGCCCTGCGACGCAAGCTTGGCAGCGAGGTCATCAAGAACGTCAGGGGGGTCGGATGGATGGTCTCCAAAGGCGGCTGAACGAATCCGTCCAGCTCAAGCTGTCGTTCACCCTTTCGCTGGCCATTCTCGTGGTCGCGATCGTGGCGGGCATCTTTTCGTTCCTGTCCGCCTTCAACGAGGCGCACGAGCTGCAGGACGACGTCTTGCGCCAGGTGGCGCAGCTGGTGATCCGGCAGCGCCTGTCACCGGCGCATTCGGGGATCGACGTCCGCCCGAAGGATGCCGACGAGGAGTCGCGCGTGATCGTCCAGCGCCTGGGGGACGCCACGCCTGGCCAGGCGAACGTGGACGCGGGAGGGGCCCTGCCGCTGCCGGCCACGCTGTCCGACGGACTGCAGACCCTGGAGGTCGGCGGCGAGACATTCCGCGTGCTGGTCCGCACCACGGCGGCCGGCGAACGCTTCGCCGTGGCCCAGGAGGCCGGATTTCGCGACGAGATCGCCCGCGATGCAGCGCTTCGTTCCGTGATGCCGTTCCTGATCCTCGTGCCGGTCCTCCTGCTGGTCGTCGCGGACCTGGTACGCAAGATGTTCAGGCCCATCGCTGCGCTTTCCAGGGAAATCGACCAGCGATCCGAGGAGGACCTGCATTCCATCGAAGTGCATGACCTTCCCGCCGAGGTGCGGCCGTTCGCGGTGGCGATCAACCGCCTGCTGGCCAAGGCCAGCAGCTCCATGGAGGCCCAACGCCGCTTCGTGGCGGATGCAGCACACGAGCTGCGCTCCCCGCTGACCGCCCTGTCGCTGCAGGCGGAGCGTCTGGCACAGACGGAAATGTCCGGCCTGGCACGAGAGCGGCTCACGGTACTGCGACAAGGCATCGAGCGCGGCCGCGGCCTGCTGGACCAGCTTCTGGCCCTGGCCAGGGCCCAGTCCGCCCCCGACCTGCCCGCATCCGCGGTATCCATCCAGGGCATCTACCGCCGTGTGCTGGAAGACATCATGCCCCTGGCCGCGGCCAGGCACATCGACATCGGCGTCGAAGGAGAGCAGGACGCGGAAGTGCTGGCGAGCGAGCTCGACATGATCGCCCTGGTGAAGAATCTGGTCGACAACGCCGTCCGCTACTCGCCTGTGGGCAGCCGGGTCGACCTTTCGGTGCGTACAGCGGATGGTCGCACCGAACTGCACATCAAGGACAACGGGCCGGGCATCCCCCTGGCCGAACGAGACCGGGTCTTCGACCCGTTCTACCGTGCCCTGGGCAGCGAGCAGGTCGGTTCGGGCCTGGGGTTGTCCATCGTCCAGACCGTTGCCAGACGCATCGGTGCCGAGATCCTCCTCGACTTCTCCGACCAGGAAAACGAGACCGGCCTGGACGTAACCGTCGTCTTCCCTGCGTCCGTCGGGTCCGCAAGCGCGAAGCAGTAGCGCTCGGCACAGCGACGCGCTTTCGCAGGCACGGGCCTGCGCGGCTGCGGCTTCAGTCCTGTCCGTCCTGGTCGTCGTCGTGGTCGGCCTTGTCTTCGGAGGTCGCGACGACGGTGCCCTTGTCGGCGTCCACCTTGACGTCGAACACCTTGCCCTGGCCGACCACTTCGACGTCGTAGACCCAGCCCTGCCTGGAATGCTCGTACTCGGCCCGGGACGCGCGGCCCTGGATGTGCTGCTCGGCGACGGTCACGGCCTGGGCCAGCGGGATCCGGGCCTGGGTGATCGCCATGGCGTCGTTTTGCTCCTCTCCCTTGGCCGCGTAGGCCGCAGTGGCCGCCGCCGCCGTGGCGACGGCCAGGATGGATAGGGAAATTTTGGTGTAGCGGTACATGATGTCTTTCGGAAAGCGCGCGGGATTCGCGCCAACGAAAGACTACGGACTCTCCCTTAGCCTTCACTGAGCCGCTTCGGCCCCGGCCGCGGCGCGGCCGCCAGCGTGACGCGCATGCCGGTACCGCGCCCGCCCAGACCCGCACCGATCTCGATCGCCGCTCCATGCTCCTGCGCGATCTGGCTGGCGATCGCGAGTCCCAGGCCGCTGCCGACCCCGCCGATCCCCGCGCCGCGCCGGAAGCGTTCGAACACGGTGGCACGTTCGTCTTCCGGGATGCCCGGACCGTCGTCCCTCACCTCCACGATCGCGCGCCCATCGCCGTCGCGCTGGACGCACACGTCCACCCTGCCGCCCGGCGGGGTGTAGCGGATCGCGTTGTCGACGAGGTTGCGCAGGAGCATCGCGAGGTGGTCCCGCACGCCCTGCACGGTCACGGCCTGCGGTGCGTCCAGGCCCAGGTCGATGCCCTTGCGTTCCGCCGCATCCGCCTGGTCCAGGACCACTTCCCGCGCAAGCTCGGCCAGGTCCAGGTCCTGCCGCAGCGCCGGTGCGCTTGCCGGATCGAGCTGCGCCAGGTTCAGCAGCTGCTGCGTGAGGCGGGTCAGGCGCTGCGCCCCGGCGCGCAGCTCGCGCACGGCGTCACGGCGCTCCTGTTCGCTGGTCGCGGTGTCGGCCAGTTCGGCCTGCATGGCCAGCGCCATCACGGGCGTGCGCAGTTCGTGCGCGGCGTCGGCGACGAAGCGCCTCTGCGCCGCGAACGCGTGGTCGAGCCGGCGCAGCATGTCGTTCAACGCCGTGAACAGCGGCTCCACCTCCGACGGGACGGACGCGACCGACACCGGCCGCAGGCGGTCGGCATCGCGATCCGCCAGTTCGGCGGCGAGCACGCGCACGGGTCGCAAGGCTTTGCCGATCCCGAACCACAAGGCGACCCCGGCGGCCGCCACGCAGGCGAACAGGGGCCACAGCAGCTGCAGCGCCACGCGCATCAGGGCCTCCCAGCGCTCGTCCTGCGCCTGGCCGACCTGGATGATGCGGTCGCCGCGACGCAGCGCGAAGGTGTGCCACTTCTGTCCGCCCACGACGACGTCGGCGAATCCGGTGCGCGCGGGTTCCGGCAGGTCGATCGATTCGTCGGTGTATTCCAGCTTTCCCGCGTACCAGACCTGCAGCACCACGGCATCCATGCGGTCGTCGCGCAGCCGCTCGGCGTAGACGTTGGAGCGATCGATGCCGACCCGCCCGCCGTCCACGGTCACGTGGCTGGCGAGGTACTCGAGCTGGCCATCCAGCAGGCCGGCGAGTTCCTTGGCCGCGCCCCAGTAGGTGGCGGCGCTCGCCAGCGCGGCGGCGACGATGCAGGTAGGCAGCACCCAGGCGAGCAGGCGGCGGCGCAGGGAATGCATGTTCAGGCGCGCAAGCGGTAGCCCACGCCGCGCACGTTCTGCAGCACGCCGGCGCCCAGCTTGCGGCGCAGGTGGTGGATGTGCACTTCCACGGCGTTGCTCTCCACCTGCTCGTCCCAGCCGTAGAGCCGCTGCTCGATCTGCGGGCGCGACAGCGCGGCGCCACGCGCGCGCACCAGGATCTCCAGGATGGAGAATTCGCGCGCCGACAGGTGGATCTCCACCTCCTCCACCCATGCGCGGCGGCTGCCCGGATCCAGGCGAACCGGGCCCGCGCCCAGCTGCTCGGGCACGAGCAGGTCGGCGCGCCGGCGCGCAACCGTGCGGATGCGCGCCAGCAGCTCCTCCACCGCGAACGGCTTGACCAGGTAATCGTCGGCGCCGGCATCGAGCCCGGCCAGCTTGTCCTGCAGCGCATCGCGCGCGGTGACGACGATGACGGGGGTGGTGTCGCCGCGCCGGCGCAGCTCGCGCAGGACCGCCAGGCCGTCGCCGCGCTGCAGGCCGAGGTCCAGCACCAGCATGTCGAAGGGTTCGGTGCGTGCGGCCGCCGCAGCGACCTGTGCGTCGGCGGTCCAGTCCACGGCATGCCCGGCGCGCCGCAGGGCCTCGCGCAAGCCCGCGGCAATCATGGGATCGTCCTCGACCAGGAGAAAGCGCATCGTCGCAACGGCAGTGGCCTCCGGATGCTAACCGGGTCCACGGCGGCCACCTTAAGTCGCTCTTAAGTCCCGGGGCGTTAAGGTGCGCACAGCCCAGTCCGCAGGCCGCCGCGGATCCCGCCTTTCCACTCCGAGACTCCGTTGAAACCCCCGTTCGTCGTGCTCGCAGCCATCGCCGCGGTCCTGGCGGGTTGCGCGCACTACGAGCCCCTGCCCCTGTCGACGGCCCGGGTCCAGCAGGACCTGGAGGCCCGCAGCCTGGACGACCCGGCGCTGCGCGACTATGTGCGGCAGCACCTGCACCGCGCCGCGCCGCCGTGGGACCTGGATGCGCTCACCGCCGCCGCCTGGTATGCGAGCCCCGGGATGGACCAGGCACGGGCGCAGCTCGCGGTCCGCTCCGCCGCCGTGATCACGGCGGGCCAGCGGCCGCGGCCGACCCTGAACGTTCCCTTCGACTACAACACCACGGCGAAGCCCGGCGAGTCTCCCTACACCCTGGGCCTGGGCCTGGACATCCCGATCGAGACCGCCGGCAAGCGCGGCTACCGGGTGGCGAATGCCAAAGCGCTCTCGCTGGCTGCCCGCTTCGACATCGGTGCGGTGGCATGGCGCATCCGGCAGCAGCTGCGCGCGCAACTGCTCGCGCTGTGGGATGCCGGCGTGCGCGTGCACCTGCTGCAGGAACAGGTCGCCCTGCGCGAGCGCCTGCTGCACTCGCTGGAACACCGGCTCGCGCTCGGCGAAGCCGCGCGTGCGGAGCTGGAGGTCGCGCGAGCCCTTTCCGAAGGCGACCGGTTGCGGCTGGCGCAGGCCCGGCAGGCGCGGGCCGAGGCGCTCGCTGCCGCCGCCGGCGTGATTGGCCTGCCCGCCTCCGCCCTAGCGGGGCAGGCGCTGGACCTGCAAGGCTTCGACGAACCCGCCCGCGCGCCGCGGCGCGACGCCCTGCTCGATGCCGCCCTGCGCAACCACGCCGACGTGCAGGCGCAGCTCGCGCGCTACGAGGCGAGCCAGTCGGCCCTGCAGCTCGCCGTGGCCGCCCAGTACCCGGACCTGCACCTGGGGCCCGGCTTCACCTACGACGCCGGCGCCCACAAGCTCTCGCTGAGCCTGTCCGGCATCCCGATCCCCTTGCCCCACGACAACGAGGGACCGATCGCGGAAGCGACGGCGCGGCGGCGCCTCGAGGCCGCCCGGGTCCGCGCCACCGTGGCCTCCGCGCTCGCCGAGGTGGACCGGGCCTTCGCCGCCTGGCCTCCCGCGGCCGCGGCCCTGGACTCTGCCCGCGCGCGAGTGGCCACGCAGGATCGCCTGGTTCTCGCCGCGGCCGCGGCCCTGCGCGCGGGGGAAGGCGACCGGACGAGCCTGCTGCGGGCCGAGCTGGACGCGGGATCGGCGCGCCTCGACGCGCAGAAGGCCTTGCTCGAACTGCAGAAAGTCGCCGGGGCTATCGAGGACGCGGTGCAGCGGCCGGTGCTGGAATGGCCGGGCGCCGCGCCGGGACAGGAGAAAGGATCGTGATGAGGCCTCGCACCGCCATCGGGTTCGGCTTGCTGCTGGCCGTGGCCCTGGGGCTGGCAGGAACGGCAGGGTGGGTCCTGGGCGGCGCGGGCGCGGCCGCACCGCCTCCGACGCCGCCGGCCGGCCCCGTTTCGGTCGTGGACGGCCTCGCCGTGGTGAACCTCCAGCCCTCGGTGCAGCGCGCCAGCGGCCTGCAGGAGCAGGCGGTGGGCCCGGCGGCGGCGGGCAGCACCGGCCCCGCGGTCTTCGGGGTCATCCTGGACCTCAGGCCCCTGGTGGACTGGCGCGGCAAGTACGAGGCCGCGCAGGCGCGGGAGCAGGCGGCACGCGCTCAGTGGGCGACAGCGACGGCCGAGCGCGATCGCCTGCGCGCCCTGCACGACGACGGCCAGGACGCGTCGCTGAAGTCCGTGCAGGCGGCCCAGGCCGAGGCGGAACGCGCGCGGTCCTCCGCGCAGGAAGCGACGGCCTCGGTGCGCACGCTGCAGGCTGACGCCTTGCAGCAGTTCGGGCCCGTGCTGGCCGCCTGGGCGCAGGCCCGGTCCGCGCCCCTGCAGCGGCTGCTGGCACACCGGTCGTCCCTGGTCGCCCTGGCACTGGGCAGCGACGCCCCACCCGCGACGCTCCCGGTCACCGCCGGCGATGGCACCCACCGCACTGCGACCTGGGTCGGCCCCTCCGTGCGCTCCGATCCGCGCCTGGGCGCGGGGCTGCAGGTCTACCTCGTGCCCGGCGCCCTGCCCGCCGACGCCAGCGTGACCGGCTGGCTGCCCGGGCCCGCGGCCGGCGCCGGCGTGTTCGTTCCGCGGTCCGCGGTGGTGTGGTACGCCGACCAGCCCTGGGCCTACGTGCGGCGCGATGCCTCGCATTTCGCCCGCGTGCCGCTGCTGCAGGCCACGGAGACCCCGGACGGCTACGTCGCCCGCGGCGGCATCGCCCCGGGTGCCTCGGTCGTCACGCAGGGCGCGGGCCTGCTGCTGTCGCAGGAGCAGACGCCGCCGCCCAATGCCGCCCCGTGCAAGGACCCCGAATGCGACGACTGAGGCCCGCGTGCTGAGCGCGATCGTCCGCGCGGCCATCCGATCGCGCGGCATCGTCCTCGCCCTGGCCTGCGTCCTGCTCGCGTACGGAGCGCACACTCTCGGCAGCGCGAGGACGGATGTCTTTCCGGAGTTCGCGCCGCCGCTGGCGATCGTGCAGGCGGCGGCGCCCGGACTGTCGGCCGAACAGGTGGAAGTCCTGGTCACGCAGCCGATCGAGAACGCGCTCGGCGGCCTGCAAGGCATCGCCACGCTCCGGTCGAAGTCGCTGCCCGGCCTCGCGATGGTGACGCTGACCTTCGATCCGGCGATGACGGTCCAGGCAGCGCGCCAGCAGGTGAGCGACCGGCTGGGAACCGTAGTCGGGCAGCTGCCCGCCGGCACCGGCCCCGCCACGCTGCTTCCGCTGACGTCCTCCACCAGCGTGGTGATGGTGGCGGCGCTCACCTCTGCCCAGCGTTCTCCGGCCGACCTTCACGACCTCGCGCAATGGACGCTGCGGCCTCAGCTGCAGGGCCTGCCGGGGGTGGCGGACGTGGTCGTGTTCGGGGGCGAGTCGCGCCAGCTGCAGGTGCAGCTGGACGCGGCGAAGCTGGCGGCCGCGGACCTCACCGCTGCGGACGTGGTCGCGGCCGCGCGCCGCTCCACCGGGCTGGAGGGCGCCGGCTTCATCGAGGGTGCCAACCAGCGCCTCGCGATCCGCACGGAGGGCCAGGCCCGCACGCCGCAGGACGTCGCGCAGACACCGGTCACGGTGCGCAATGGCATCCCCTTGCGCATCGGGGACGTCGCCAGCGTCGCCTGGGCGCCCGGGCCGCCGGTGGGGGCGGCCAGCCTGGACGCCCGGCCGGCGGTCCTGCTGGTGATCGAGAGCCAGTACGGCGCCGACCCGCTGGCCGTCACGGCCACGCTCGATCGCGCCTTTTCCTCGCTCGCGCCCCTGCTCGACTCCGAACAGGTGCAGCTGGACACCTCCGTGTTCCGCCCGGCCCGCTTCATCGTGACGGCCCTGGCGCACCTGCGCACCGCGCTGCTGGCCGGCGGCGCGCTGGTGGTCGTGGTCCTGTTCCTGTTCCTGATGAACCTGCGCACGGCCGCGATCTCGGCCTGCGCGATCCCGCTGTCGCTGGTCGCCGCGGCGGTCGTCCTGCAGTGGCTGGGCGTGAGCCTCAACACCATGACCCTCGGCGGGCTGGCGATCGCGCTGGGGGAAGTGGTCGACGACGCGATCATCGACGTCGAGAACATCTTCCGGCGCCTGCGCGAGAACCGGGCGCGCCCCGACCCGCTGCCGGCCGCGACCGTGGTCTGGCAGGCCTCGCTGGAGGTGCGCGGCTCGGTCGTCTACGCCACCTTCATCGTGGTGCTCGCCTTCCTGCCGGTGCTGCTGCTGCCCGGTGTCGCGGGGCAGCTGTTCGCGCCCCTGGCCAAGGCCTACATGCTGGCGGTGCTCGCCTCGCTGGCCGTGGCGCTCACGGTGACGCCCGCGCTGTCCGCCCTGCTGCTGCCGCAGGCCGGCGGCCACGCCGCGGAGCCGCGCTTCGTCCAGGCGCTGAAAACCGGCTACGGCCGCTGGCTGGGTGCCCTGGAGCGCCACACCGGCGCCACCATCGCGGCGGTGGCCCTCCTGTGCGCGGCGGCGCTGGCTTGCCTGCCCTTCTTCGGCGGCAGCTTCATCCCCGACCTGAAGGAGGGGCACTTCCTGGTGCACACGGCGCTCGCGCCGGGGACCTCGCTGGCGGAGACGATGCGCATCGGCGACCGCGTCTCGCTGGCCCTGCGGGCGATCCCGGGCGTGCGCCTCGTGGCGCAGCGCGCCGGGCGGGCGCAGGAAGTGGTGGACCCGGTGGACGTGAACGTGAGCGAATTCGAGGTGGACCTGCAGCCCATGGGCGGGCGGGCGCAGGCGCGGACGCTCGACCGCATCCGCCAGGCCCTGGGACGATTCCCGGGGATGACCACGTCCGTGAACACCTTCCTGGCCGAGCGCATCGACGAGACGATCTCCGGCACCACGGCGCCGATGGCGATCGAGGTCCACGGCAAGGACCTGGACCTGATCGACGCGAAAGCGCGCGAGGTCATGCGCGTGCTGCAGCAGGTGCCGGGCGCCGTCGGCGTGCGCATGCAGGCGCCCCCGGGCACCCCGCAGCTGGTCGTGCGCCTGCGCCCGCCCCTGCTGGAGGCCGCGGGCCTGCGCGCCGCCGACGTCCTGGACACGGTGCAGACCGCCTTCCAGGGCACCCAGGTCGCCCAGGTCGTGGATGGCAACCGCGTGCGCGACGTCGTGGTGCGGTTGCGCCCGCAGGACCGGCGCACCCCGGCGCAGCTCGCGCAGCTGCGGCTGCCCACGCTGTTCGGCCATGCCGTCACGCTCGGGTCGGTGGCCGACATCCGCGAGACGGCCGGCCGCTCGCAGATCGCCCACAGCATGGGACAGCGGGTGCAGACGGTCACCTCCGGCGTGCGCGGCCGCTCGATCGCGGAGTTCTCCGCCGACGTGCGGCGGAAGATCCGCGCCCAGGTTCCCCTGCCCCGGGGCATGTACTTCGTGTTCGGCGGCGAGGCGCGCGAGCGGTCGCAGGCGCAGGGCCAGCTGCTCGCCGACGCCCTGCTTTCCCTCGCGGGCATCGTGCTGCTGCTTTCCCTGGCACTGCGCCGTCGGCGCGCCCTGCTGCTGGTGCTCGCCAACCTGCCGTTCGCGCTGGTGGGCGGCGTCGTCGCGGTCCTGCTCACCGGGGCCACCCTGAGCCTGGGCTCGCTGGTCGGCTTCGTCACCCTGTTCGGCATCACCCTGCGCAACGCGATCATGCTCGTCTCGCACTACGAGCACCTGGTACGGGTCGAGGGCCTGCGCTGGGGCCCGGAAGCCGCCTTGCGCGGCGCCCGCGAGCGGCTCGTCCCCATCCTCATGACCGCCAGCGTGACCGCGCTGGCGCTGCTGCCGCTGGCCCTGCGCAGCAGCCAGCCGGGCAACGAGGTGGAAGGACCGATGGCCATCGTGATCCTCGGCGGCCTGGTGACCTCCACGCTGCTGAACCTGCTGGTGCTGCCGGCGCTCTCGCTGCGCTTCGGGGATTTCGGCGCCCGGAGCCCGGGTGACCCGCTGGCGAGCGACCGGCCGGAGCCCGGCGCGCAGCGCGCTTGACGCCTTCCTTTCGATCCAGGAATGGCGAGGTCCCGCCGGGACGTCGCCGCGCCGGACGCCCTCGAACGCCCTTCAGCCCAGGAACGCCCAGCCCGCCGCCGCGGCGAGCGCGACGACCGGCAGCGGAGATACGCGCGCGACCACCAGCAGCGCGAACGCCCCCAGGGCCGTCGCGAAATCGGCCCGGTTGCGGATGGCGCTGGTCCATACGGGGTCGTACAGCGCCGCCAGCAGCACGCCCACCACCGCGGCGTTGACCCCCGCCATGGCCGACTGGATGGCGTCGCGCTGGCGCAGCGTGTCCCAGAAAGGCAGCGCGGCGACCACGAGCAGGAAGGCCGGCACGAAGATCACCACCAGCATGGCCAGCCCGCCGACCCCTCCGGACAAGGGACCGTTCATCACGGCGCCGAGATACGCCGCGAACGTGAACAGCGGCCCCGGCACGGCCTGCGCCGCGCCGTAACCGGCGAGGAACTGCTCGTTCGTCACCACCCCGGCCGGCACCACCGTGGCCTGCAGCAGGGGCAGCACCACGTGGCCGCCGCCGAACACGAGGGCGCCGGCGCGATAGAAGCCCTCGACCAGCTTCCAGCCCAGCGAGCCCGTCGCCGCGGCCAGCAGCGGCAGCCCGAACAGCAGCGCGAGAAACAGCAGCAGGGCCACGATGCCGGCACGCCTTGACACGCCGTAGCGCTGGTGGACGACCGCCTGCTGGTGCGGCACCTGCAGCGTGCGCCAGCCGATGACGCCCGCGAACAGGATCGCGCCGACCTGCGCCACGGTGCCGGGCAAGGCCAGTGCGAGCAGCGCCGCCGCGATGGCCAGGCCCGCGCGCGGGCGGTCCGGGCAGAGGTTCCTGGCCATGCCCCACACCGCCTGCGCGACGACGGCGACCGCCGCCACCTTCAGGCCGTGCACGGCGCCGCTGCCGGCCAGGTGGCCCCAGTGCGCGATCCCGATGGCGAAGGCGATCAGAGCCACGGCCGACGGCAGCGTGAAGCCGACCCAGGCCGCCAGCGCCCCCAGCCAACCCGCGCGCGCCAGGCCCACCGCCATGCCGACCTGGCTGCTGGCCGGACCGGGCAGGAACTGGCACAGGGCCACGAGGTCGGTGTAGCTGCGGTCGTCGAGCCAGCGCCTGCGATCGACGAACTCGGTGCGGAAGTAGCCCAGGTGGGCCACCGGCCCGCCGAAGGAGCTCAGGCCCAGCTTCAGGAAGGCACGGAGCACTTCGAGGACCGAGCCGGCCGGCGAACCGGCCTCGGAGCCGGCCGGGGACGGGGGAGACTGCATGGGGTCGTTCCTTCCGGGGCGGGGGCATCGCGCGGGTGTGGCGCCTCCCCTGGGCGAGGCCGCCCATTTTGCCCCGCCGCCGGGCGCGGCACGAACCCATGGGGCTGCGCAAAAAGTCGTGGCCCGTCCGCCACATGGTCGCCTGCCGGCGACGAGCGTCGCCGTCCACGGCGCCGAGCCTTCCCATAATCGGCCCACACCGGCCCGGCAGCCGGTGGGGCGGACCCCTTACGCATCTTCGAACGACACAGGCCGCGCATGCAAAAGATCATCAGCTGGGTCCGCGGATCGAGCGGCTGGGTACGCTCCCCCTACGGCGAGCTGCCCCGGCTGCGGGTCGACGACACGCAGGTGCACCAGACCTGGCTGATCTTCGCCGGCGGGCTCGCCCTGATCCTCTCGCGCGCCTCCCGCTCGGAAGTGGAGTCGCGCTTCTCCGCCGCCCGGCGCGTGTACGCGATCGCCCACGCCCGCCTGCGCAAGCGGCGGCTGCCCAAGCCCGAGCCGGCGCTGCTGCGCGACGCGCTCAAGGAGATCGCCCACCTGGCCGACCCGATGACCCGGGAGGCTGGCCGCGAATGCCTCTCGCGGGCCGTGGGCAAGGCCTCCGCGCCAGGCCGGGTGACGAGCACCGGCACCACCGCGTCCTCGCAGGCCACGTCGCACGCCGCCTCGCACGCCACCTCGCAGGCGACCCCGGCCGCCGCCGCCCCGCCCGATGCCTTCGAGGCCACCGAGCAGCACGAGGCGACGCAGCTGGACCTGGACCTGTGGTTCGAGCGCTCCAACAAGCTGCGCGGCGCGGTGGCGTGGGCGCGGTCGACGACCTTCGGGCCGGACAACTGAGCCCGCCCGGAGGGGTCCGCCCCTGCGGTTCCCTCTAGCCCAGCGGGTCGGCCAGGCCGTGCTTGAGGGCGTAGCGCACCAGCTCCGTCTGGTTGGCCAGGCCCAGCTTCTGCATCAGGTTGGACTTGTGCGTGCTGACCGTCTTCACCGACAGGCTCAGCTTGGTCGCGATGTCCGACACCGCCTCGCCGGACACCAGCAGCCGGAACACCTCGAACTCCCGGTCCGACAGGCTTTCGTGCGGCAGGGCGTCGGCGCCGGGCATGGCGCCCAGCGCGAGCTGCTCGGCCACCTCGGCGCTGATGTAGGCGCCGCCCGCGGCGATCTTGCGGATCGCCTGTTCCAGCTGCGCCGGGGCGCTCTCCTTGGTGAGGTAGCCGCTCGCGCCGGACTTGATGGCGCGCACGGCGTACTGCATCTCCTGGTGCATGCTCAGCACGAGGATGCGCAGCCGGGGCTTTTCCGCCTTCACCAGCTTGATCAGCTCCATGCCGCTGCGCCCGGGCATGGACAGGTCCAGCACCAGCACGTCGAAGTCGGTGGCGCGCACGATGCGCATGACCTCGGTGCCGTCGGCGGCCTCGCCGGCCACCTCGAAATCGGCCACGTCGCCGACCAGGCGCTTGAGCCCTTCGCGGACGATCGCATGGTCGTCCGCGAGCACGATGCGGACGGTCATGCGGGCGCCTCTTCGGCCGGCAGCGGGATGCGGGCCTCCACCCGGGTGCCGGCGCCGGGGTTGCTGTCCACCCGCACCTCGCCGCGCAGCAGCTGGGCGCGTTCGCGCAGGCCGACCAGGCCCAGGGACTGCGGCGGCCGCGGCGCCGAGGGCAGGAAGCCGACCCCGTCGTCCTGCACGCGCAGCAGCAGCAGGCCGCCCTGGGCGCGCAGCTCCACTTCCACCCTTCCGGCCCGGGCATGCTTGGCGACGTTGGCCAGCGACTCCTGCACGATGCGGAACACCCCGGTGGCGAACGGCTCGCCGAGTTCCAGCGTCTCGTCCACCAGCAGGTCGCAGGGCACGCCGGTGCGCTGGGTGAAGGTCTGCGCCAGCCATTCAATGGCGGCCACCAGGCCCAGGTCGTCGAGCACCAGGGGCCGCAGGTCCGAGGCGATGCGGCGGATCCCGTTCACGCAGGCATCGAGCATCTGCAGCATGTGCGCGATCTTCGCCTGCGCATCGGCCGCGCCGCAGGGCGCCTGCTCGCTCAGCCAGATGGTGTCCATCTTCAGCGCCGTCAGCAGCTGCGCGAGCTCGTCGTGCAGCTCGCGGGCGATGCGCGACTTCTCCTGCTCGCGGATGCCCGAGGACTCGGCGGCGAAGGCAGCCAGTTCCTCGCGCGCGCGCACCCGGTCGGTGACGTCGCGCAGGATGACGGTGTAGAGCTTGCCCTCGGAGGTCTGCAGCTGCGAGATCGACGCCTCGATCGGGAATTCGGCGCCGCTTTTGTGGCGGGCATGCAGGATGGTGTTGTCGCCCATGCGCCGCGACGTCGTGCCGGTGGCGCCGAAGCGGCGCATCTGCTGGCTGTGGTTGCCGCGGTAGCGCTCGGGGATCAGCAGGTCCAGCGGGCGGCCGCGCGCCTCGTCGGCGGTCCAGCCGAACATCCTCTCGGCGGCACGGTTGTAGAGGACGATGCGCAGGCTGTCGTCGACGCTGATGATTCCGTCCATCGCGGAATCGAGCAGCCCGGCCAGCTGTGCGCCGGCGCTATCAGCGGGAAGCGAGGTGAGGGACACTGCGAGGGAACCTTGTACTCTCAAATTAGAGCACATCCGCAGGCAGGCTCGCCCCGGCCTTGTCGCACGACAGGCCGGCGCACAGGGGGTCCCGCGGCTCGCCGCAGGAGGCTCAGGCGCCTAGGGAGCCACGCGACCCGCCCCCGGGCAGCCGCTGGGCCGCTGGCTGGGGTCGAACGGGCATTCGTTGACTTCGGAGGGCGACATGCGCAGCAGCGTGCTGAGCGCGCAGGCGACCATGCACACCGCCCAGAAGGCGAAGAAGCTGGCCGTGTAGACCGCCTGCCGCGACAGGCCCACGACCCGCCCCGACCACTGCAGATCCATCGGGTCCACGAAGGCGAACACCATCAGTTCCAGGGCGCAGGCGGCCAGGAAGGCCGGCCAGGCGATCCACAGCAGGCGGTTGATCATTCCGTCGTCTCCTTTGTCGTCGACCGATGGTAGCCGCTCAGGGCTCCGCCGGCGTCGCCGCATGGTTGCGGCCCTGCAACGCCGGCATGGCGGCCTTCTCGCTGGCCTGCTCCAGCGTCTTGTTGATCTCGAGGCCGTGGCGGTAGTAATCGGTGTCGATGACCGGGTCGGCATAGCGCACCGCGATCCAGGCGGTGAACAGGGCCGCCACCACCACCACCGCCGGGCCGGAGATCACCATCCACACGTGCCCGTACTTCCACCAGGGGCCCGAATCCTCGGGACTTGCGCTCTTTCTCATGCGTGACTTCCTCAACGGGGGACCAGGAACACGGACTTCTCCCGCACGTGGTCGGCGCCGCCGACCACCCGCACGTCGAAGTGGATGGGATGCGAGCCCGGGGGCGCGCTGCCGTAGGGGATCTGCACGCGCACCGCCACCCAGCGCGACTCGGCCGGCCCGACATCCACCTCGGACTCGGAGTCCGCCGACAGCGCCAGGCCGTCCAGGCCGTCGGCGGTGATGCGGTAGCGCTGCGTGCGCTCGGTGGCGTTCATCACCTGCAGCGTGTAGACGTTCTCCAGCTTGCCGCCGGCCACGATCCGCGACAAGGCGGCGCGGTCGCGCACGACGTCCACGCGCAGGGGCGTGCGCAGGGCCAGGCTGGTCATCATGGCGACGGTGAGCGCCAGCAGGATGGTGCCGTAGACCAGCACGCGCGGGCGCAGCACCCGCTTGAGGATGAAATCCCGCCCGGCGCTGGCGCCCGTGCCCAGCGCATGCTGCGTCGTGAACCGGATCAGGCCGCGCGGATAGTTCATCTTGTCCATCACGGTGTCGCACACGTCCACGCAGCCGGCGCAGCCGATGCACTCGTACTGCAGGCCCTTGCGGATGTCGATGCCCGTGGGACAAACCTGCACGCACAGGTCGCAGTCGATGCAGGCGCCCAGGCCCTTGGCCTTGAAGTCGTCCTTGCGGCCGCGGGTGCCGCGCGGCTCGCCGCGCTCGGCGTCGTAGCTGACGATCAGCGTGTCCTTGTCGAACATCGCGCTCTGGAACCGAGCGTAGGGGCACATGTACTTGCACACCTGCTCGCGCATGAAGCCGGCGTTGCCGTAGGTCGCGAAGGCGTAGAAGAAGGTCCAGAAGACCTCCCAGGAGCCCATCTGCGTGCGCAGGAACTCCATGCCCAGCACCTGGATGGGCGTGAAGTAGCCGACGAAGGTGAAGCCGGTCCACATCGCCACCAGCAGCCACAGGAAGTGCTTGAAGGTCTTCTTGACCAGCTTTTCCAGGGAGAACTCGGCCTTGTCCAGCTTGATGCGCTGCGGGCGGTCGCCCTCCACCTTGCGCTCGATCCACAGGAAGATCTCGGTGTAGACCGTCTGCGGGCAGGCGAAGCCGCACCACAGCCGCCCCGCCACCGCCGTGAACAGGAACAGCGACAGAGCGCTGATCACCAGCAGGCCGGTGAGGTAGATGAAGTCCTGCGGGTACAGGACGAAGCCGAAGATGTAGAAGCGCCGCGCCGCCAGGTCGAACAGCACCGCCTGGCGGTCGTTCCACTGCAGCCAGGGCAGGCCGTAGAAGACGATCTGGGTGAGCCAGACGAAGCCCCAGCGCCAACGGGCGAAGAGGCCCGTGACGGCGCGCGGATAGATCTTCTTTTCCGACGCGTAGAGACCCTGGCCATCGCCTTCTTCGGTTGCGGGCGCCGGGGCAATCGGGATGACTTTCATGTCTGGGGATGTTGCGCCGGCCGGACCCGGGCACGCTTGACCTTGATCAGTCGCAAGGAAAAAGGGCCCCTCGCGGGGCCTGGAAGCCCGCCGGCCGCGAAGGGCGGCCGCCGGGCGGGGGAAGACGGTGCTAGGGCTTGGCGACCTGCGCCTTGTTGTGCGAAAGGCCCCACACGTAGGCGGTCAGCACGTGGATCTGCGCGGGCGTCAGCTTGTTCTCCTGGGCCGGCATCTGGTTGGTCTTGCCGTTGTTGATCATGTTGATCACGGCCTGCTCGCCCCAGCCGTGCAGCCAGACGTTGTCGGTCAGGTTGGGCGCGCCGATCATCTGGTTGCCCTTGCCGTCGGCGCCGTGGCAGGCCGCGCAGACCACGAACTTGCTCTTGCCCAGCTGGGCCCGCACGGAGTCGTGCGGGCTGTTCGACAACGACAGCACGTAGTTGGCGACGTTCTTGACGTCGTCGGCCGAGCCGACGGCCGCCGCCATCGAGGGCATCTGGCCGATGCGACCCTTGGTGATGGTCTCCGTGATCCGGTCCGGCGTGCCGCCGTACAGCCAGTCGTCGTCGGTCAGGTTGGGGAAGCCCTTGCTGCCGCGCGCGTCGGAGCCGTGGCACTGCGAGCAGTTGTTCATGAACAGGCGCTCGCCCACCGCCATCGCGGCGGGGTCCTTGGAGAGCTGCTCCGGGGCCTGGGCCGTGAACTTCGCGTACAGCGGCTCGAGCTCCTTGTTGGCCAGCTTCACCTCGTCGTCGTACTGGCCGTGGGAGCTCCACTTCAGTTCGCCGGCGTTGGAGCCCAGGCCGGGGTAGGCCACCAGGTAGCCCACCGAGAAGATGATGGTCAGGATGAACAGGCCCACCCACCACAGGGGCAGCGGGTTGTTCATCTCGGTCAGGTCCTCGTCCCAGACGTGGCCCGTGGTGTTGTCGGCGCGGGCGGCCACCTTCTTGCGGGAGGTGACCCACAGCAGGATCAGGCAGCCGGCGATGCCGGCGATGGTGATGGCGGCGACGTAGTTCGACCAGAAGCCGCTGACGAAATCGCTCATGTGCGTGTTCCTTCAGTCCTGTTCGAACGGGATGAGGGCGGCCTGCTCGAAGCTCTCGCGGCGCTTGCGGGACCAGGCCCAGCCCCAGATGCCGACGAAGGTGACGAACGAGGCGACGGTGGCGATCTCGCGCAGGATGATGATCATGGTCGGTTCCTCCTCACTTGTTCTTACTTGAGCGCGCGGCCCAGGGATTGCAGGTAGGCGATCAGCGCGTCCTGCTCGGTCTTGCCCTTGAGCTCGTCGGGCGCCTTGGCGATCTCGTCGTCGGTGTAGGGCACGCCGACGATGCGCAGGGCCTTCATGTGGGCCTGGATGGTGGAGGCATCCGCCGGGTTCTTCTCCAGCCAGGGATAGGCCGGCATGTTGGACTCGGGCACCACGTCGCGCGGGTTGTTCAGGTGGATGCGGTGCCACTCGTCGCTGTAGCGGCCGCCCACGCGGGCCAGGTCCGGGCCGGTGCGCTTGGAGCCCCACTGGAACGGATGGTCGTAGACGAACTCGCCGGCCACCGAGTAGTGGCCGTAGCGCAGGGTCTCGGCGCGGAACGGCCGGATCATCTGCGAGTGGCAGTTGTAGCAGCCCTCGCGCTGGTAGATGTCGCGGCCGGCCAGCTGCAGCGCCGTGTAGGGCTTCAGGCCGTCGATCGGCTCGGTGGTGGACTTCTGGAAGAACAGCGGGACGATCTCCACCAGGCCGCCGATGGCGACGACCAGCAGGATCAGCACGATCATCAGGAAGTTGCTCGTCTCGACCCGCTCGTGGGAGAAGGTGGGCACCGGATTGGCGTTGTCGCTCATGGTCGTTCTTCTTTCGGGTTCAGGCGTGGGCCGGCGCGACGGCGGGGACGGGCACGCGCACGGCGCGGCCGCCGGCCACCGTCATCCACGTGTTCCAGGCCATGACCAGCATGCCGCTCAGGTACAGCAGCCCCCCCAGCAGGCGGATCACGTAGAAGGGATAGGTCGCCTTCACGCCTTCCACGAAGGTGTAGGTGAGCGTGCCGTCGGGGTTGATGGCGCGCCACATCAGGCCCTGCATCACGCCGGCGATCCACATCGAGGCGATGTACAGCACGATGCCGATGGTGGAGATCCAGAAGTGCACCTCGATCGCCTTGACCGAGTACATCTTCTTCTGGCCGAACAGGCGCGGCACCAGGTAGTACAGCGAGCCCATGGAGATCAGGCCCACCCAGCCGAGCGCGCCGGAGTGCACGTGGCCGATGGTCCAGTCGGTGTAGTGGGACAGCGCGTTGACCGTCTTGATGGACATCATCGGGCCCTCGAACGTGCTCATGCCGTAGAAGGACAGGGACACGATCAGGAAGCGCAGCACCGGGTCGTCACGCAGCTTGTGCCAGGCGCCCGACAGGGTCATGATGCCGTTGATCATGCCGCCCCAGCTGGGCGCCAGCAGGATCAGCGAGAAGACCATGCCCAGGGACTGCGTCCAGTCCGGCAGCGCGGTGTAGTGCAGGTGGTGGGGGCCCGCCCACATGTAGGTGAAGATCAGGGCCCAGAAGTGCACGATGGACAGGCGGTAGCTGTACACCGGGCGGCCCGCCTGCTTGGGGATGAAGTAGTACATCATCCCCAGGAAGCCCGCGGTCAGGAAGAAGCCCACCGCGTTGTGGCCGTACCACCACTGCACCATCGCGTCCTGCACCCCGGCGTAGACCGAGTAGGACTTCATCCAGCCGGCGGGGATGCTCATGCCGTTGACGATGTGCAGCAGCGCCACGGCGATGATGAAGGCGCCGTAGAACCAGTTGGCCACGTAGATGTGCCGGACCTTGCGCTTGCCGATCGTGCCGAAGAACACGATCGCGTAGGCGACCCAGACCACGGCGATCAGCAGCGCGATCGGCCATTCGAGCTCGGCGTACTCCTTGGAGCGGGTGTAGCCGAGCGGCAGGCTGATGGCCGCCGCGACGATCACCGCCTGCCAGCCCCAGAAGGTGAAGGCGGCCAGCTTCGGCGCGAACAGCTGCACCTGGCAGGTGCGCTGCACGACGTAGTAGCTGGTGGCGAACAGCGCGCAGCCCCCGAAGGCGAAGATCACCGCGTTGGTGTGCAGCGGGCGCAGGCGCCCGTAACTGAGCCAGGGGATGCCGAAATTGAGCTCGGGCCACGTCAATTGGGCCGCGATGATCACGCCCACGAGCATGCCCACCACGCCCCACACCACGGCCATCAGCGAGAACTGCCTGACGACCGTGTCGTTGTAGGTGGCAGGGGTGACGGAATTTTCGTTCATGAATCACCTTTTTTGGGATGGCCGCAGTGTCCCTGCGGTGGGAAGGGTCGCCCTTGATGAAGGTCAATCCTCATCCAGAATCCGCTCCGCTTCGGCGTCGAGGCCCTCGAACTGGCCGCGCCAGACGGCCCAGCCGAGCGCCACGAGGATCGCCAGCGCAAGGCCGACGGACAGGGGGATGAGGAGGAAGAGGATGTCCATCAGGAGGAAGCCCGGGGCAGGCGCGCGAGGCGCGCCGCGTTGAGGACGACGAGAAGCGAGCTGGCGGCCATGCCCAGGCCCGCGAGCCAGGGCGGCATCATGCCGGCGACCGCCAGCGGCACGGCGACCACGTTGTAGGCGGCGGCCCAGAGCAGGTTCTGCCGCACCACGCGGTGCGTGCGGCGCGCCTGCGCCAGCACGGCGGCCACGCCGTCGAGCCGGCCGCCCTGGATGATGAAGTCGGAGCGCGCCTGCGCCACCGGCACGGACTCGCCCAGCGCGATCGACACGTCCGCGCGCGCCAGCACCGGGCCGTCGTTCATGCCGTCGCCCACCATGGCCACGCGCCGGCCCTCGGCCTGCAGCGCCGCGACCCGGTCCAGCTTGTCCTGCGGCGTCTGCCGGCCCTGCGCCTCGGCGATGCCGGCCCGCTCGGCCAGGCGCCGCACCGGACCGGCCTGGTCGCCGGAGAGGACCTGCAGCCGCACGCCCAGGCGGCGCAGCACCGCCACCGCGTCGAGCGCGCCGGGGCGCATCGTCTCCTCCAGGTCGAAGCTCGCGATCCAGCCCTGTTCGTCGGCGAGGTGCACCTGCGCCGTGGCGGCCTCCGGCTGGCCGTCCAGCCCGCAGAACGCGGCGGAACCCAGGCGCAGGCGCCGCGGCGCCGGCCCGGCCAGCGTCGCCTCGACGCCCTGCCCCGGATGTTCGCGCACGTCCTGCACGGACGCCAGGTCCTCGCCCGCCGCCGCCGCGATCGTCCGCGAGGCCGGATGCAGCGACCGGCGCGCCAGGGCGCCGGCGAGCGCCAGCGCCTGCGCCCCGGAAGTGCCGGCGCGGGTGCGCACCGCGCGCAGCGCCATGCGGTCGGTGGTGAGCGTGCCGGTCTTGTCGAACACCACGGTGTCCACCGAAGCCGCCGCCTCCAGCGCCTCCAGCCGCTGCACCAGGATGCCGCGGCGGGCCAGCGCGCCGGCGGCGGCCAGCGCCGCGGCCGGCGTGGCGAGCGACAGCGCGCAGGGACAGGTCACGATCAGCACGGCCACCGCCACTCCCAGCGCCTGGCCCGCGCCCTGCGGCCACCACCACCAGGCCGCGCCCGCGGCGGCCACGATCACGGCCAGCAGGAAGGGCGTGGCGATGCGGTCGGCCACCCGCGCGGCCGGCGGCTTCTCGTGCGAGGCGCGCTCCATCAGGGCGACGATCTGGCCGAAGCGGGTGTCGGCGCCGAGGCGGTCCACGCGCACCAGCACCACGCCGTCGAGGTTGGCGCTGCCGGCGATCACCGCCTCGCCCGCGCGGCGCGCGAGCGGCGTGGATTCGCCGGTGAGCAGCGCCTCGTCGACCTGCGTCTGGCCGGCGAGGATCTCGCCGTCGGCCGGGAAGACCTCGCCGGGGTGCAGCCGGATGCGGTCGCCCGCCGCCAGCCGGCGCACGGGCACGCGCTCGCCCTGCCCGTCGGCCGCCACCCGCTCCACCGTCGGCGGCAGCCGGCGCACCAGCGCCTCCAGCGCGCCCGCGGTGCGGTTGCGCAGCCGCTGCTCCAGCAGGCGCCCGGACAGCAGGAAGAACACGAACATGGTGAGCGAGTCGAACCAGACCTCGCCGCCCAGCGGCCCGGCGGGGTCGAGGGTCACGGCGGTGCTGGCGCCGAAGGCGATCAGGATGCCCAGGCTCACCGGCACGTCCATGCCGATGCGGCCGCGGCGCAGGTCGCGCCAGGCGGAGGTGAAGAAGGGCCCGCAGGAGAACAGCAGCACCGGCAGCGTCAGCAGCCAGGCCGCCCAGCGCAGCAGGGCCGCCACGTCGGGCGTCATGTCACCGGGCTCGGCCACGTACGACGGCACCGCGTACATCATCACCTGCATCATGCAGAAGCCCGCGACCAGCCACCGCCACAGCAGCACCCGCTGCGCCCGCCGGCGCGGCAGCGCCTGTAGCTGGTCGCCCGCCGGCAGGCCGCGGTAGCCGGCGCGCTCGAGCGCGCGCAGCCACTGCGAGGGCCGGCCCTGGGCCGGGTCCCAGACGATGCGCGCGGTCGCGGTGGCGCCGTTGACCTCGATCTCGCGCACGCCGGGCAGGCCGGCCAGCGCCTGCTCGATGGTCAGCGAGCAGCCGGCGCAGTAGATGCCCTCGATCGCGAGGTAGGACTCCCAGCAGCCCGGGCGGGCCGGCGCCGGGCGGCTGAAGTCCTCCCACTCGGCACGGTCGTCGATCGCCTCGCCCTGTACGCGCAACTGCGGATTCGGGGCCGCCGGCTTCGCGTTACCCTGCGAGGGCACGACGGGGGGAAGGACGGCAGCTTGCATGGGGCCAAGCCTAGGCGGGCGCCGCCCACCCCCGGTTGACCTACGTCAACCGGGCGTTCGCGCTCCTCCCTAAGCTGTGCCCACCCACTGGAGACCCACCACCATGTACAAGAAGATCCTCGTTCCCACCGACGGCTCCGCCCTGTCCCGGAAGGCCGTCCGCGGCGCCGTCGAACTCGCCGCCGCCGTCGGCGCCGAAGTGCTCGCGGTGCACGTCGTGCCGCGCTACCCCATGTCCTACTTCGAGGGCGGCATCACGGTGTCGGCCAGCGAGATCGCGCGGGTGGAGAAGCAGTGGGCCGAACACGGCCAGGCGCTGGCCGAGGAGGTCAGCAAGGCCGCCGAGAAGGCCGGCGTCAAGGCCCGCGCCACCACCGTACGCTCCGACCTGGTCGCCGACGCCCTGCTGGCGGCGGCGCGCAAGAACAAGTGCGACCTGATCGTCATGGCGTCGCACGGCCGCAAGGGCATCAAGCGCCTGCTCCTGGGCAGCGAGACGCAGCACGTGCTCACGCACGGCACCATCCCCGTGCTGGTCCTGCGCTGACCGGCCGCCAGCACCCGCAAGGAAGCAAGCATGAAAATCCTCCTGGCTGCCGACGGCAGCAGCTACACGAAGAAGGCGCTCGCCTTCCTGGTGACCCACGAGGCCCTGGCGGGCGGGGACGGCCACGTCGTGGTCCTCAACGTCCAGCCCGCCGTGCCGCCGCGCGTGCGCAGCATGGTCGGCGCGGCCGCCGTGAACGACTACCACCGCGACGAGGCGGAGAAGGTGCTCAGGCCGATCGAGAAATTCCTCAAGCGCCACGACCTGTCCTACTCGACCCGCTGGCTGGTGGGCCCGCCCGGCGTGGAGATCGTGAAGGCCGCGAAGAAGGAGAAGGCGCACCTGATCGTCATGGGCACCCACGGCCACGGCCTGCTGGGCCGCGCCCTGCTGGGCAGCGTCGCGCAGAACGTGCTCACGCAGTGCGACATCCCGGTGCTGCTGGTGAAGTGACGCCCCGGGGGCGCCGGCGGGCGGGCCTGCCCGTTCCCGCCGCTTGACGTTCATCAAGTCGGCGCCCGGGCGGCTCCTTAAGCTGGGGGCTCCAACGCCCGAGCCCACCCCTTGAGACCGCCTCCCACCCTGTCCGCCAAGCTGGTGCTGACCGGCACCGCGCTGCTGCTGCTGGCGCTGGCGTCCATCGGCCTGACGCTGTGGGTCACCTGGAACCTGCAAGGCGGCGCCGCGGCCGTGAACGAGGCCGGGCGCATGCGCATGCAGACCTACCGCATGGCGCTGGACATCGCCTCCGGCGCGCCCGCCCCGGAGGTCGCCACGGCCATCCGCGGATTCGATGACAGCCTGAACCTGCTCGCGCAGGGCGACCCCTCGCGGCCCCTGTTCGTGCCCTGGTCCGCGGAATCGCGCGAGCGCTTCCAGGACGTGCGGCAGCACTGGCAGGCGCTGCGCGAGCGCTGGGCCTCGCCGGTGCCGCCGGAGGAACTGCGTCCCCAGGCCGACGCCTTCGTGGCGCGGGTGGACGGATTCGTCGTCGCCATCGAGACGCAGATCGCGCGCTGGACCGCCGTGCTCCACGCGTTCCAGCTGGTGCTGGTGGGTCTGGCGATCGCCAGCGCGGTCGTGATGTTCTATGCCGGCTACCTGTTCGTGCTCAACCCGCTCGCGCGGCTGAAGCGGGGCCTGGCGGCGCTGCAGGCGGGAGAGCTGGGCACCCGCATCGAGGTCGGCTCGCGCGACGAATTCGGCGAACTGGCGGCCGGCTTCAACGAGATGGCCCAGACCCTGCAGTCGCTGTACACCGGCCTGGAGGAGAAGGTGCGCGCCAAGACCCTGGACCTGGAGCGCGAGCGCCAGCGCCTGGCCGACCTGTACCAGGTGAGCGCCTTCGTCGCCAAGGCGCCCTCGCTCGAAGCGCTGGCCCAGGGCTTCGTCCGCCGGGTCCGGCGCATCGCCCACGCCGACGCGGCCGCGGTGCGCTGGAGCGACGAGGGCCGCCAGTGCTACCTGCTGCTGGCGCAGGACCGGCTGCCCGAGGAACTGGCCCGGTCGGAGTCCTGCGTGGAGACCGGCTCCTGCCTGTGCGGGGCCGCGGCCCCCGACGCCCGGACCCGGGTGGTTCCCATCGCCGTCGCCGGCAGCGGCGCGCCCGCGCTGAAGTGCCGGCGCGCCGGCTTCGCCACCGTCGCCTGCGTGCCCGTGCGCCTGCACGGCAAGGTGCTGGCCGAGGTGGACCTGTTCTACCGCGAGCCGGTGGCGCTCGGCGAGGAGGAGCGCGGGCTGCTCGACGCCCTGGCCAGCCACCTCGCCGGCGCCATGGAGGCCCTGCGCGCCGGCGCCATGGAGCGCGAGGCCGCCGTGGCGCAGGAGCGCGGCCTGCTCGCCCGCGAGCTGCACGACTCCATCGCGCAGTCGCTCGCCTTCCTGAAGATCCAGGTGCAGCTGCTGCGCCAGGCCGCGCAGCGGCGCGACGCGCAGGGGCTGGAGCGCATCGCGGCGGAGCTCGATGCCGGCGTGCGCGAGAGCCAAGCCGACGTGCGCGAGCTGCTGCTGCACTTCCGTACGCGCGCGAGCGAGGAGGACATCGAGCCGGCGCTGCGCACCACGCTGCAGAAGTTCGAACACCAGACCGGGCTGGCCGCCCAGCTGCGCATCGAGGGGCGGGGCCTGCCGCCGCTGCCGCAGGACGTGCAGGTGCAGGTGCTGCACATCGTGCAGGAAGCGCTGTCGAACGTGCGCAAGCATGCCGGCGCGCGCCACGTGGAGCTGCGCGTCAGCCCGGCGCCGCACTGGCGCTTCGAGATCCGCGACGACGGGGCCGGCTTCGAGCCGGACGACCCGCGCGGCCAGACCCATGTCGGCCTGGACATCATGCGCGAGCGCGCCGAACGCATCGGCGCGCGCGTGCAGGTGCGCTCGGCACCCGGCGAGGGTTGCACCGTGCTGCTGGAATTGACCACGGCGGGGCCGGGCGGCGCGCACGCCGAGCCGGCCGAGGCCGCCGCCTGAAGATGGAGAATGCCGTGACGATGCCCGTGCGCCTGCTGGTCGTGGACGACCACACCCTGTTCCGCCGCGGACTGGTCGCCCTGCTGGCGGCCGAGCCCGGACTGCAGGTGGTCGGCGAGGCCGGCGACGCGGCCGAGGCCGTGCGCAAGGCGCAGGCCCTGCGGCCCGACCTGGTGCTGCTGGACAACCACCTGCCGGGCGCCACCGGCATCCAGGCGCTGGCGGAGCTGAAGGAGGCCTCGCCGGGAACCAAGATCGTGCTGCTGACGGTGAGCGAGGACGAGCACGACCTGCAGGCCGCGCTGCGCGCGGGCGCCAACGGCTACCTGCTCAAGACCATCGAGGGCGATGCGCTCGCCCCGGCCATCCAGCGCGTGATGCGCGGGGAGCCCGTGATCAGCCCCGAGCTGCTGGGCAAGCTGGTCGCGGCGCTGCAGGCGCCGGGAGCGTCCGCGCCGCCGCCCGCGGCGCCGGCGCTGCCCGGCGGCCCGGCCCTGTCGCCGCGCGAGCAGGAAGTGCTGCGCCAGATCGCCCGCGGCGCCAGCAACAAGGAGATCGCGCGCTCGCTGGACATCGCCGAGACCACGGTGAAGATCCATGTCCAGCACATCCTGCGCAAGCTGGGCGTGAGCTCGCGCGTGCAGGCCGCGGTCGCCGTGAGCAGCGGCGAGATCCGCGTCTAGCCGCTCCCCGGGAAGGTTCTCCGGCCCGGCCGCCCCCACCCGGCGGATTGACCCGCATCAAGTCCCTGCCGCTGGGTTTCCGCGCAATTAGGTGTATTCTTGATGCACCTTATCAACCGCAGGTGCGCATGAAACTCACCGCCTTCACCGACTACGCCCTGCGGGTGCTGATCTACCTGGCCAGCGAGCCGCCGGAGCGCGCCACCATCGCGCAGATCGCCGCCGCCTACGACATCTCGGAGCACCACCTCGTGAAGGTGGTGCACTTCCTGGGCCGGCAGGGCTGGCTGGACAACGTGCGCGGCAAGGGCGGCGGCCTCGAACTGGCGCTGCCGCCCGGGCGCATCGGCCTGGGCCAGGTCGTGCGCGACGCCGAGGGCGAGTCCGTGGTGGCCGAATGCTTCAGCGCGGACGGCGGCGACTGCTGCATCTCGCCCAACTGCCGCCTGCGCGGCGTGCTGCGCGAGGCGGTGGCGGCCTTCGAGGCGGTGCTGGACCGCTACACCCTCGCCGACCTGGTGGCCAACCGCAAGCAGCTGGCGCAGATCCTGTTCTTCGACCGGGCCGTCGCCAGCCAGCGCCGGCCGGCGAAGGCGAAGGCGGCGCCATGAGCGAAGACCGGTTCCCCTACGAAGGCCCGGCGGAGCTGCTGCCGCTCATCACCCGCGCCCTGGAGGGCGTGGTGGACCCGGAGGTGGCGCTCAACATCGTCGACGTGGGCCTCGTGTACGGCGTGCGCGTCGCCGGCGACCGCGTCGACGTGAACATGACCATGACCTCCGCCGCCTGTCCGGTGACGGACGTCATCGTCGACGACGTGGAGCAGGCCCTCGACCGGGCCCTGCCCCCGCAGGTGAAGATCCACGTCGAACTGGTGTGGGAACCGCCATGGACGCCGCAACGCCTGAGCCCGCGCGCCCGCGCCTTCATGGGCTGGTGAGCGCGCGCCGCGCCGCCACCGCGCTGCTGCTGGCGGGCGTGGCCGCCTCGCTGCTGGCGGGGATCCTCGGCGGGCTGTTCCGCCTCGGCATCGCCCTCCCCGCCCTGGCGCAGGCGCCCTGGCTCGGACGGGCCGCGCTGGACCACGCCGCCCTGATGATCGGCGGCTTCCTGGGCACCGTGATCGGCATCGAACGGGCCGTCGCGGCGAAGCAGCGGCCCGCATGGAGCGCGCCGCTCGCCTCGGCCGCCGCGGGGCTGTGCCTGCTGGCCGGCGCGCCGGCGGCCGCGGCGGTGCTGCTGGTGCTCGCGAGCGCCGCCTTTGTCGCCGTCAACCTGCTGCTGCTGCGCCGCCAGCCGGCGCCGCACACCGCCCTGCTGCTCGCGGGCGCGGGCGCCTGGTGCACGGGCAACCTGCTCCATGCCGCCGGGTCTGGCAGCACCTCCGTGCTGCCCTGGTGGTTCGCCTTCCTGGTGGTGACGATCGCGGCGGAACGCCTGGAGATGACGCGGCTGATGCGCCGCCGCCCCGCGGCGCAGCCGGCGCTGGTGGCGCTGCTCGCCGTGCTGCTGGCGGGCGCCGCCGCCTCGGGTCCGTGGCCGCGAGCGGGCGGCGTGCTGTACGGGCTGGCCCTGCTCGGCCTGGCCCTGTGGCTGTTCACGTTCGACATCGCGCGGCGCACGGTGCGCGCCCAGGGGCTGTCGCGCTACATGGCCACCTGCCTGCTGGCCGGCTACTCCTGGCTCGCGGTCGCGGGCCTCGCCTGGGCCGCCACGGCGCTTGGCGGGCCGGCGCGCGACCTGGCGCTGCATGCGCTGGCCCTGGGTTTCGTCTTCGGCATGATCCTCGGCCACGCGCCGGTGATCCTGCCCGCCGTGGCCCGCGTCAAGCTGGCCTTCGGCGGCTTCTTCTACCTCCCGCTGGCGGCACTGCACCTGACCCTGCTGCTGCGCCTGGCCGCCGGCTTCGCCGACTTTCCCGCGCGCCGGGCCGGTGCCCTGGGCAACGCGCTGGCGATCGCGCTGTTCGCCCTGACCGTCGCCGCCGCGGTCGGGGCCTGGCGGCGGCGCCACGGCGGCCGACCCGCCGCACCGGAGCTTCCATGACGACCTTCCTGCACACCGAGGAGCCGCCGGCCGTGCCGCGGCCCGGATTCGCCCTGTGGCAACTGGGCTTCCGGCCCTTCTACCTGCTCGCCAGCGTGTTCGCCTCCGTGTCCATCCTGCTGTGGGCGCTGCAGTCCACCGGCCGCCTGGCCGCGCCCTACCTGCCCGGCGCGCTGTGGCACGCGCACGAGATGCTGTTCGGCTTCGCGCTGGCCGTGATCGTGGGCTTCCTGTTCACGGCCGGACACAACTGGACCGGCCTGCCCACCCCCACCGGCGGGCCGCTGGCGGCGCTGGCCGCGCTGTGGCTCACGGCCCGGGTCCTGGTCCTGACGCCCTGGGGCTGGGCCTCCGCCGTGGCCAACACCGCCTTCCCGCTGGCGGCCGCGATCGCACTGGCGATCCCCTTCGTGCGTGCCGGCAATCGCCGCAACTACTTCTTCGTGGGCCTGCTGGTCCTGCTCGCCGCCGCCACCCTGGCCGTCCACCTGAACGCCCTGGGCGTGCTGGCGCTGCCGGCCTGGGCCGGCATCCAGCTCGCGCTGGACGTCGTGCTGTTCATCGTGTGCGTCATGGGCGGGCGGGTGATCCCCATGTTCACCAACAATGCATTGCCCGGCGCCGGGGCCGGCCGGCGGCCGTGGCTGGAACAGGCCGCGCTCGGCGGCGTGCTGGCGCTGCTCGCGGCCGACGCGTTGCAGGCGCCTGCCTGGCTGCTTGCCGCGCTCGCGGCGCTCGCGGCGGCGGCCCACCTCGCGCGCTGGCTGCTGTGGCATCCCTGGACCACGCTGCGCACGCCGTTGGTGTGGGTGCTGCACCTGGCGTATGGCTGGATTCCCCTGCACCTGGCCCTGCGCGCGCTGGCGGCGCCGGGCTGGCTGCCTCCTTCCGCGGCGACGCACGCGCTCACCGTCGGCGCGATCGGCGGGCTGGTGATCGGGATGATGACGCGCACCGCGCGCGGCCACACGGCGCGCCCCCTGCGGGCGGACCGCTGGGACACGGCGGCCTACCTGCTGGTGGCCGCTGCGGCCTTCGTGCGCGTGCTGGGGCCCCTGGCCCTGCCCGCGCGCATGCCCGATGCGATCCTGCTGTCGGGCCTGCTGTGGTCCGCCGGGTTCGGCGTCTACGCCGTGCGCTATTTCGGCGTGCTCACGCGGGCGCGCCTGGACGGCAAACCCGGCTGAATCCGCCGGGCAAAGGCCCGCCAGCCTAAGCCCGCCGGCGTCGCCGGCACTTGCGCGAGATCAAGCGCGGCGACCGGCTAGTTCCACGGAACGACGGGCCATCGTTCTTCCCGCCCGCGCCGGCCGTGCCACCGGCGGATGTTCGCGGCGCCCGCCCGGGGCCACAGTGGGGACCAGAGCAACAAGCAAGAAACGGAGCCCCCCGTGCCCAGCGCAACCCCTCCTTCCGGCCCGGCCCAGGCCAGCCGCCAGGCCTGGTCGGTGCTGGCGGTCAGCACCCTGTCCTTCACCGTGTGCTTCATGGTGTGGATGATGTTCGGCGTGATCGGCATCCCGATCCGCAAGCAGCTGAACCTCAACGCCACCGAGTTCGGCCTGCTCACCGCGATGCCGGTGCTCACCGGCTCGCTGGTGCGGGTGCCCCTGGGCATCTGGACCGACCGCTACGGCGGCCGCATCGTGCTGGCGCTGCTGATGGCCGCCACCGTCCCGGCGATCTGGCTGATGGCCTACGCCACCCAGTACTGGCACTTCCTGGCGATCGGCCTGTTCGTGGGCCTGGCCGGCGGCTCCTTCTCGGTGGGCACGCCCTACGTCGCGCGCTGGTTCCCCAAGCAGCGCCAGGGCCTGGCGATGGGCGTGTTCGGCGCGGGCAATTCCGGCGCGGCGGTCAACAAGTTCGTGGCCCCGGCCCTCCTGGTGGCCTTCGGCTGGCAGATGGTGCCGCAGGTGTACGCCGCGGTGATGCTGGGCACGGTGGTGCTGTTCTGGTTCTTCAGCTACAGCGACCCGGCGCACCGGGTGCCCGGCTCGGTCACCTTCGGCCAGCAGCTCCAGGCGCTGAAGGACCCGAAGGTGCTGCGCTACTGCCAGTACTACAGCATCGTGTTCGGCGGCTACGTCGCCCTGTCGCTGTGGATGGTGCAGTACTACGTGGGCGAATACGGCCTCGACATCCGCGTGGCCGCCCTGCTGGCCGCCTGCTTCTCGCTGCCCGGCGGCGTGCTGCGCGCCATCGGCGGCTGGCTGTCCGACCGGTACGGCGCCCACAGCATGACCTGGTGGGTCATGTGGGTGAGCTGGATCTGCCTGTTCCTGCTGTCGTACCCGCAGACCGACTTCACCATCGTCACGGTGAACGGCGCGCGGACCTTCCACCTCGGCCTGAACGTCTACGCCTTCACCGGGCTGATGTTCCTGCTGGGGATCGCCTGGGCCTTCGGCAAGGCCAGCGTCTTCAAGTACATCAGCGACGACTACCCGCACAACATCGGTGCCATCTCCGGCATCGTGGGGCTGGCGGGCGGCATGGGCGGCTTCCTGCTGCCGATCCTGTTCGGCGCGCTGATGGACCTCACGGGCATCCGCTCCAGCGCCTTCATGCTCATGTACGGCGTGGTCTGGGTGTCGCTGATCTGGATGTACTTCACCGAGGTGCGCAAGACCGAGGTCATGGGCGAGCACGCGCCGCCGGCCCCGCACCTGCCCCATTTTTCCCACTGACCCCGCCAGGAGAACACCATGGCACTCAGCACCACCCAAGCCCCGCAGGGACGGCAAGGCCGCACCCTGACGATCTGGACGCCGGAAGACAAGGCGTTCTGGGAGCAGCAAGGCGAGGCCATCGCCAAGATCAACCTCTGGATCAGCGTGCCCGCCCTGTTCCTCGCCTTCGCCGTCTGGCAGGTCTGGAGCGTGGTGGCGGTGCAGCTGCCCTCGCTGGGCTTCAAGTACTCCACCAACCAGCTGTTCTGGCTGGCGGCGGCGCCGGCGCTGTCGGGCGCGACGCTGCGCATCTTCTATTCCTTCATCGTGCCGCTGGTGGGCGGGCGGCGCTGGACGGCGATCTCCACCGCCTCGCTGCTGATCCCCGCGATCGGCATCGGCTTCGCGGTCCAGGACAACACCACGGGCTATCCGACCATGCTGGTGCTGGCCCTGCTGTGCGGGCTGGGCGGGGGCAACTTCAGCTCCAGCATGGCCAACATCAGCTTCTTCTTCCCGAAGGAGCGCAAGGGCTCGGCGCTGGGCGTCAACGCCGGCCTGGGCAACCTGGGCGTGTCGGTCGTGCAGTTCCTCAGCCCCCTGGTGGTGACGGCCGGCATCTTCGGCATCTTCGGCGGCGACCCGCAGATGGTCACCCGGGGCGCGGCGTCAGAACCGGTGTGGACGCAGAACGCAGCCTTCATCTGGGTGCCCTGGATCGCGCTGGCCTCGGTGGCCGCCTGGTTCGGCATGAACGACATCGCCGACGCCAAGGCCTCGTTCGCCACCCAGGCCACCATCTTCGGGCGCAAGCACACCTGGCTGATGAGCCTGCTGTACCTCGGGACCTTCGGCTCCTTCATCGGCTACGCGGCCGGCTTCCCCCTGCTGATCAAGAGCCAGTTCCCGGGCGTGAACCCGCTCGCCTACGCCTGGCTCGGCCCGCTGGTGGGCGCCGTGGTGCGCCCCTTCGGCGGCTGGCTGTCGGACAAGCTGGGCGGCGCGCAGGTGACCTTCTGGAACTTCGTCGTCATGGCCGCGGCGGTGGTCGGCGTCCTCTCTTTCCTGCCCACCGGTGGCCAGGGCGGCAACTTCACCGGCTTCTTCCTGATGTTCCTGGTGCTGTTCCTCACCACCGGCATCGGCAACGGCTCCACCTTCCGCATGATCCCGGTGATCTTCCTGACCCAGGCCCTACGCGGCGTGAACCCGGACGACAAGGAGGCCGTGGCCCGCGCCACCAAGGACGGCAACACCGAAGGCGCGGCCACGCTCGGCTTCACCGCGGCGCTGGCGGCCTACGGCGGCTTCTTCATCCCCAAGAGCTACGGCACGTCCATCTCGATGACCGGCGGCCCGGAGGCGGCGCTGTACGTGTTCGTCGCCTTCTACCTCGTCTGCATCGCCGCGACCTACTGGTTCTACGCGCGCCGCAACGCGGAGATGCCCTGCTAGTGCCCCCACCCCCACCCGCCCCCGGAGGGGGAGGGAGAAAGACAAGAACATGAGCCACTTCCTCGACCGCCTCACCTGGTTCCGCCAGCCGCGCGAGTCCTTCGCCGGCGGCCACGGCCAGCTGACGAACGAAGACCGCACCTGGGAACAGGCCTACCGCGACCGCTGGGCGCACGACAAGATCGTGCGCTCCACCCATGGCGTGAACTGCACGGGCTCCTGCTCGTGGAAGATCTACGTCAAGGGCGGCATCGTCACCTGGGAGACCCAGCAGACCGACTATCCGCGCACCCGCTGGGACATGCCCAACCACGAGCCGCGCGGCTGCGCCCGCGGCGCCAGCTACAGCTGGTACCTCTATTCCGCCAACCGCGTGAAGTACCCGCTGGTGCGCGGCCGCCTGCTGAAGCTGTGGCGCGAGGCCCGCCTGACGCTGCCGCCGGTGGAAGCCTGGTCGAGGATCGTCGGCGACGCGGCCAGGCGCCGCAGCTGGCAAGAGGTGCGCGGCCTGGGCGGCTTCGCCCGCGCAAGCTGGGACGAGGTCAACGAGATCGTGGCGGCCGCCAACATCCACACCATCCGCCAGTACGGGCCGGACCGCGTGATCGGCTTCTCGCCCATCCCGGCCATGTCCATGGTGAGCTACGCCGCCGGCTCGCGCTACCTGTCGCTGCTGGGCGGCGTGTGCATGTCCTTCTACGACTGGTACTGCGACCTGCCGCCGGCCTCGCCCCAGGTGTGGGGCGAGCAGACCGACGTGCCGGAATCGGCCGACTGGTACAACAGCGGCTACATCATCGCCTGGGGCTCCAACGTCCCGCAGACCCGCACCCCCGACGCTCACTTCTTCACCGAAGTCCGCTACAAGGGCACCAAGACGGTGGCGATCACGCCCGACTACGCCGAGGTCTCCAAGCTGGCGGACCTGTGGATCCACCCCAAGCAGGGCACCGACGCGGCGCTGGCGATGGCCATGGGCCACGTGGTGCTCAAGGAGTTCTACTTCGACTACGAAGGGCGACGGGCCGCCCCTAGCCCTGAGACCCCCCCTGGGGGGGCGGACGCCGCCAGGCGGCCTGGGGGGCGAAGCACCTCGCCCTACTTCGACGACTACGCGCGCCGCTTCACCGACCTGCCGATGCTGGTGCTGCTCAAGGAGCAGGTGCTGCCCTCGGGCGAGAAGGCGCTGGTGCCGGACCGCTACCTGCGCGCCTCGGACTTCAACGGCAGGCTGGGCCAGGCCAACAACCCGGAATGGAAGACGGTCGCCTTCGGCCAGGACGGCAAGGTGGTCGTCCCGCAGGGGGCGGTCGGCTTCCGCTGGGGCCCCGACGGCCGGGCCGACGCCGGCCAGTGGAACCTGGAGGCGAAGGAGGCGCGCCACGGCGCCGAGGTGACGCTCAAGCTATCGAGCCTGGAGGGCGACGGTGCGACGGTGCGCCACGAGAAGGTGGCCTTCCCCTACTTCGGCGGCATCGCGCACGAGCACTTCCCGTCCAGCGAGCACGGCGACGTGCTGCTGCGCACCGTGCCCGTGCAGGACATCCGCCTGGGCAAGGAGGGCGAGGAGCGCCACGCGCTGGTGGCCACGGTGTTCGACCTGCAGGCCGCGCAGTACGGCGTGGCGCGCGGCCTGCCCGGCGAGTACGCCGCCGCCAACTACGACGAGGACACCCCCTACACGCCGGCCTGGCAGGAGAAGATCACCGGCGTGCCGCGCCAGCAGGTGATCACGGTGGCGCGCCAGTTCGCCGACAACGCCGACCGCACCCAGGGCCGCTCGATGGTGATCATCGGCGCGGCCATGAACCACTGGTACCACTGCGACATGAACTACCGCGGCGTCATCAACCTGCTGATGCTGTGCGGCTGCATCGGCCAGTCGGGCGGCGGCTGGGCGCACTACGTGGGCCAGGAGAAGCTGCGCCCGCAGACCGGCTGGACGGCGCTGGCCTTCGCGCTGGACTGGATCCGCCCGCCGCGGCAGATGAACTCCACCTCCTTCTTCTACGCCCACACCGACCAGTGGCGCTACGAGAAGCTGGGCGTGGACGAGGTGCTGTCGCCCCTGGCCGACCCGAAGCAGTACGGCGGCAGCCTGATCGACTACAACGTGCGCGCCGAGCGCATGGGCTGGCTGCCCTCCGCCCCGCAGCTGCAGACCAACCCGATCCAGGTGGTGCGCGACGCCGCCGGCGGCGACGTCAAGGACCACGTGGTGAAGTCGCTGAAGGACGGCTCGCTGAAGATGTCCTGCGAGGACCCGGACCACCCGGCCAACTGGCCGCGCAACATGTTCGTCTGGCGCTCCAACATCCTGGGCTCCTCGGGCAAGGGCCACGAATACTTCCTCAAGCACCTGCTGGGGACCTCGCACGGCGTGCAGGGCAAGGACCTGGGCCGCGACGAAGCCCGGCCCACGGAAGTGGTCTGGCACGACCAGGCTCCCGAAGGCAAGCTGGACCTGGTGGTGACGCTGGACTTCCGCATGTCCACCACCTGCCTGTACTCGGACATCGTGCTGCCCACGGCCACCTGGTACGAGAAGAACGACCTCAACACCAGCGACATGCACCCGTTCATCCACCCGCTGTCCACGGCGGTGGACCCGGCCTGGGAGTCGCGCAGCGACTGGGAGATCTACAAGGGCTTCGCGCAGAAGCTGAGCGAGCTGGCGCCCGGCCACCTGGGCGTGGAGAAGGAGGTGGTGCTCTCGCCGCTGATGCACGACACCCCCGCCGAACTCGCGCAGCCCTTCGGCGTGGCCGACTGGAAGCGCGGCGAGTGCGAGCTGATTCCCGGCAAGACCGCGCCCAACATCGCCGTGATCGAGCGCGACTACCCGAACCTGTACAAGCGCTACACGGCGCTGGGCCCGCTGATGGGCAAGGTAGGCAACGGCGGCAAGGGCATCAGCTGGAACACGCAGATGGAGGTGCTGCAGCTGGCGGAGCTGAACGGCACCGTGCGCGAGCCGGGCGCCACCGAGGGCATGCCCCGCATCCAGACGGACATCGACGCCTGCGAAGTGATCCTCCAGCTGGCGCCCGAGACCAACGGCCATGTCGCCGTCAAGGCCTGGGAGGCGCTGTCCAAGGCCACCGGACGCGATCACGCCCACCTGGCGCTGCACCGCGAGGACGAGAAGATCCGCTTCCGCGACATCCAGGCGCAGCCGCGCAAGATCATCAGCTCGCCCACCTGGAGCGGCCTGGAGAGCGAGAAGGTCTCGTACAACGCGGGCTACACCAACGTCCACGAGCTGATCCCGTGGCGCACCCTCACCGGGCGGCAGCAGTTCTTCCTGGACCACCCGTGGATGAACGCCTTCGGCGAGCAGTTCTCCAGCTACCGGCCGCCGGTGGACCTGAAGACCACGGGCGCGATCGCGGGCATCAAGCCCAACGGCAACCCCGAGATCCAGCTGAACTTCATCACCCCGCACCAGAAGTGGGGGATCCACTCGACCTACACCGACAACCTGATCATGCTGACGCTCAACCGCGGCGGCCCGGTGATCTGGCTGTCGGAGGCCGACGCGAAGAAGGCGGGCATCGTCGACAACGACTGGGTGGAGCTGTTCAACGTCAACGGCGCCATCGCGGCGCGGGCGGTGGTGAGCCAGCGCATCAACCCGGGCATGGTGCTGATGTACCACGCGCAGGAAAAGATCATCAACACCCCCGGCTCGGAGATCACCGGTGCCCGCGGCGGCATCCACAACTCCGTCACGCGCATCGTGGTGAAGCCCACGCACATGATCGGCGGCTACGCGCAGTTCAGCTACGGCTTCAACTACTACGGGACCATCGGCACCAACCGCGACGAGTTCGTGGTGGTGCGCAAGATGAACAAGGTCGACTGGATGGATGACGAGGTCGCGCAAGAACAAGGAGAACAGGCATGAAAGTCCGCGCACAGATCGGCATGGTCCTGAACCTGGACAAGTGCATCGGCTGCCATACCTGCAGCGTGACCTGCAAGAACGTGTGGACCAGCCGGCCGGGCGTGGAGTACGCCTGGTTCAACAACGTCGAGACCAAGCCCGGCATCGGCTATCCCAAGGAATGGGAGAACCAGGGCAAGTGGAACGGCGGCTGGGTCCGCAACGCCGACGGCTCCATCGAGCCGCGCCAGGGCGGCAAGTGGAAGCTGCTGATGCGCATCTTCGCCAACCCGAACCTGCCGCAGATCGACGACTACTACGAGCCCTTCACCTACGACTACCAGCACCTGCAGACCGCGCCCGAGGCTAAGGCAATGCCCACGGCCCGCCCGCGCAGCCTGATCACCGGCCAGCGCATGGAGAAGATCGAGTGGGGCCCGAACTGGGAGGAGATCCTGGGCGGCGAGTTCGCCAAGCGCAGCCGGGACGCCAACTTCGCCGGCTTCGAGCAGGTGCAGAAGGAGATGGTGGGCCAGTTCGAGAACACCTTCATGATGTACCTGCCGCGCCTGTGCGAGCACTGCCTCAACCCGGCGTGCGCGGCCTCCTGCCCCTCCGGCTCGATCTACAAGCGCGAGGAGGACGGCATCGTCCTGATCGACCAGGACAAGTGCCGCGGCTGGCGCATGTGCGTCTCGGGCTGCCCCTACAAGAAGATCTACTACAACTGGCAGACCGGCAAGGCCGAGAAGTGCATCTTCTGCTACCCGCGCATCGAGGCCGGCCAGCCGACCGTCTGCTCGGAAACCTGCGTGGGCCGCATCCGCTACCTGGGCGTGGTGCTGTACGACGCCGACCGCATCGAGGAGGCCGCCAGCGTCGCCGACGAGCAGGACCTGTACGAGGCGCAGCTGGGCCTGTTCCTGGACCCCCACGACCCGGCCGTAATCGAGCAGGCCCGCAGGGACGGCATCCCCGAAGCCTGGCTCGAGGGCGCGCGCAACTCCCCGGTGTGGAAGATGGCGATGGACTGGAAGGTCGCCCTGCCCCTGCACCCCGAGTACCGCACGCTGCCCATGGTCTGGTACGTGCCGCCGCTGTCGCCCATCACCTCCGCCGCCAACGCCGGCTGGCTGGGCACCAACGGCCAGCTGCCCGACGTGGCCGACATGCGCATCCCCGTGCAGTACCTGGCCAACCTGCTGACCGCCGGGCGCACCGGCCCGGTGATCCGCGCGCTGGAGCGCATGCTGGCCATGCGCGCCTACCAGCGCGGCCGGCACGTGGACGGCGAGGAGAACCTCGACGTGCTGAAGCAGGTCGGCCTCACCCAGGCCCAGGTGGAGGACATGTACCGCATCATGGCCATCGCCAACTACGAGGACCGCTTCGTCATCCCCAGCACGCACCGCGAGTACGCGGAGAACGCCTTCGACGTGCGCGGCGGCTGCGGCTTCAGCTTCGGCAACGGCTGCTCCGACGGCACCAGCGAGGCGAGCCTGTTCGGCGGCACGAAGAAGCGGACCATCCCCATCGCCGTGGAGAAGGTGTGAGCATGAAGAACACCAAGTACACCCTGCGGGCGCTGTCCCTGCTGCTCGGCTACCCCAACGCGCGGCTGCGCTCCCTGCTGCCCGACCTGGTCGGCGCCGTCAACGACGAAGCCGCCCTGCCCACCGCGCGCCGCGCCGAAATCCAGGCGCTGGCGGCCGACCTGCTGCGCAGCGACCCCATCGAGGTCGAGGCGCGCTACGTGGAGCTGTTCGACCGCGGCCGCAGCACTTCGCTGCACCTGTTCGAGCACGTGCATGGCGACTCGCGCGACCGCGGTCCGGCCATGATCGACCTGGTCCGCCACTACGAGCAGGCCGGCCTGCTGCTGGGCGACGGGGAGCTGCCCGACCACCTGTGCGTGGTGCTGGAGTTCGCCTCCACCCAGCCGCCGGCGGCCGCGCGCGAGTTCCTGGGCGAGATGGCCCACATCCTGCGGGCGATCTTCAGCGCCTTGCGCCAGCGCGAGAGCGGCTACGCCACGCTGCTGGCCGCCGTGCTCGAACTGGCCGGCCAGAAGGTCGAGGCCGTGCCGGTGGCGCCCGACGAGCCGCTCGACGCCAGCTGGGACGAGCCGCCGGTGTTCGACGGCTGCAGCACCCGCGGCCAGGCCGCTCCCGGCCAGCCGCAACCCGTGCGGATCGTGCGGCGCGACGCCGCGCAGGGAGAACGCGCATGAACGACGTGAACCAGTTCCTCTTCGGCATCTACCCCTACGTCTGCCTGGCGGTGTTCCTCCTCGGCAGCCTGATCCGCTTCGACCGGGAGCAGTACACGTGGAAGAGCGATTCCTCGCAGCTGCTGCGCGCCGGCCAGTTGCGCTGGGGCAGCAACCTGTTCCACGTCGGCGTGCTGTTCCTGTTCTTCGGCCACACGGTGGGCATGCTGACCCCGCACTTCGTCTACGAGCCCTTCATCTCGGCGGGCCACAAGCAGGTGCTGGCCATGGTGAGCGGCGGCATCGCCGGCGTGCTGGGCTTCGCCGGCGTGAGCATCCTGCTGCACCGGCGCCTCACGGACCCGCGCATCCGCCGCACCTCGCGCGCCTCGGACATCTTCCTGCTGGTGCTGCTGTGGGTGCAGCTGGCCCTGGGCCTCGCGACCATCCCGCTGTCGGGGCAGCACCTGGACGGAAGCATGATGATGCTGCTGGCCGAATGGGCGCAGCGCATCGTCACCTTCCGCCCGGGCGCGGTGGAACTGCTGGATCCCGCGAGCTGGGTCTTCAAGCTGCACATGTTCCTGGGCATGACGGTGTTCCTGGTCTTCCCCTTCACCCGCCTGGTGCACGTGTGGAGCGGCTTCGGCACGCTGGCCTATGTCGTGCGGCCCTACCAGGTCGTGCGCACGAAGCGGCAACTCGGCGCGCAAGGCGTCGCGAGGAGGCAAGCATGAGCGGCTGTGGTGGCGGAACCTGCACCTGTGGCGGCGGCGGCGGGACGGTCCAGGCCGAGGCGCCGGCAGCCGTGGCGATGGTCAACGGCATCGCCTTGCACGAGCCGGGCGAGCGCCTGGCGCCCGAGGACCTGCGCGAGCGCGCCTGGGCCGAACTGCTGCGCCAGGAGGCGGTGCGCCAGGGCCGCCTGCCGCGGCACCCGGGCCTGGAGGCCCCGGGCATCAGCCTCGGCGACGAGGCCGCGATCCAGTCCATGCTGGACGAGGCCGTTCCGATGCGCCAGCCCTCGCCCGAGGAATGCGAGCGCTTCTACGCGGCGCGCCGGCAGCAGTACAGCCAGGGCCGCGCCGCGCGCGTGCGCCACATCCTGTTCGCCGTCACCGGCGGCGTCGACGTGAACGCGCTGGCGAAGCGGGCCGAGCAGGCGCTGCTGGAACTGCTGCACCGCGACGCGCCCGCCGCGCGCTTCGCCGAACTGGCACGCGAGCTGTCCAACTGCCCCAGCGCTGCCGAGGACGGCGAGCTGGGCTGGCTGCGGCCCGAGGAGTGCGCACCGGAGCTGGTGGCCACCTTCTTCGACGAACAGGCGGCCATCGGGCTGCATCCGCGCCTGGTGCACAGCCGCTACGGCTTGCACATCGTCGACGTGCAGGAGCGCCGGGCCGGCACGCCCGTGGACTTCGCACAGGTGCGCGATCGCATCGCGATGGAGCTGGCGCAGCGCTCGCGCGCGACCGCCCTGCACCAGTACATCCGCCTGCTGGCCGGCCAGGCCCGGGTGGAAGGCGTGGAGCTGGACGCAGCGCAGACGCCGCTGGTGCAATGAATCCCGCCGGCTCGGCGAGCCCGACATTGACCCCCGACAAAGAGATTCCCGGTCGGCAGGACTAGGCTCCACTCCCGATGCCGGCTTCCGCCGGCCGGACGAGGAACACGATGGACAGATCCACTCCGATCGGGCAGGCGCGCGCCGCGGGCCTGCAGCCCTGGACCTTTCACGGACGCACACTCGTCCCCATCGTGCAGGGCGGCATGGGTGTGGGCGTTTCCGCAGGGCGCCTCGCCGGCACCGTCGCCTCCTTCGACGCGCTGGGCACGATCTCCTCGGTCGACCTGCGCCGCCTGCATCCCGACCTGATGGAGCGCACCGGCCACCTGGAAGGCCCCGAGGCCAAGGCGAGGATCGACGCGGCCAACCGCGAGGCGCTGGCGCGCGAGATCGCCCGCGCCCGCGCGCTCGCCGGCGGCCGCGGCCTCATCGCGGTGAACGTGATGAAGGCGCTGGACCAGTACGAGACCTACGTGCGGCAGGCGCTGGCAAGCGGCGCCGACGCGCTGGTGGTCGGTGCCGGCCTGCCGCTGGACCTGCCGGACCTGGCGCGGGACTTCCCCGGGGTCGCGCTGGTGCCGATCCTCTCCGACGCCCGCGGCGTACAGCTGCTGGTGCGCAAGTGGGAGAAGAAGGGCCGGCTGCCCGACGCGATCGTGATCGAGCATCCGCGGCTGGCGGGCGGGCACCTCGGCGCGGCCAAGGTGGCCGACCTGCAGGACCGCCGCTTCTACTTCGACGTGGTCCTGCCGGAGGTGCAGGCCTTCTTCCGCCAGGCAGGGCTGGAGGGGCGCATCCCCCTCATCGCCGCCGGCGGCATCTCCACCGGCGAGGACATCCGGCGCCTGCAGGGCCTGGGCGCCGCGGCCGCCCAGCTGGGCACCGCCTTCGCAGTCACCTGCGAGGGCGACGCCAGCCAGGCCTTCAAGGAAGTGCTGGCGGGCGCGCGGCCCGAGGACATCGTGGAGTTCACCAGCGTCGCCGGCCTGCCGGCGCGCGCCGTGCGCACGCCCTGGCTCGCGAAGTACCTGCGCCTGCAGGAGCGCATGCAGGCCCACGCCCACGTCAAGGCCCATTGCACCCTGTGGTTCGACTGCCTGGCCCACTGCGGGTTGCGCGACGGCAACGCTTCCTGGGGCCAGTTCTGCATCGACAAGGTTCTTGGGCACGCCCTCGCCGGGGACGTAGCCAAAGGGCTATTCTTCCGGGGTGCGGGCCGCCTGCCCTTCGGCGACCAGATCCGCCCCGTGCGCGACCTGTTCGCCTGGCTGTTCGGCAGCCAGCCCGCATCCACCAACGCGGAGGTCCAGGCGGCATGAAGCGCGATCCTTCCCCGAACACCGTCCCCGCCCTCGCGCCGCAGGCGATCAGCCTCGACGTGCTGCGCGAGAAGTACCTCAAGGACGGCGAAGCCTCCGAGGCCGACCTGCTGCGCCGCGTGGCGCGGGCGCTCGCCTCGGTCGAGGCCGAGCCGCTGCGTGCCGACTGGGAGCGGCGCTTCTTCGACAACCTGCAGGCCGGGGCCATCGGCGCCGGCCGCATCATGAGCGCCGCCGGCACGCCGCTGCAGGCCACCCTCATCAACTGCTTCGTCCAGCCGGTGGGCGACTCGATCCAGGGCCGCGACGACGAAGGCTACCCGGGCATCTACGAGGCCCTGCGCGAAGCCGCCGAGACGATGCGTCGCGGCGGCGGCGTGGGCTACGACTTCTCGCGCATCCGCCCGCGCGGCGCCGAGGTGCGCGCCACCGCCTCGCTCGCCTCGGGTCCGTGCAGCTACATGGACGTGTTCGACCATTCCTGCGCGACGGTCGAGAGCGCCGGCGCCCGCCGCGGCGCCCAGATGGGCGTGCTGCGCATCGACCATCCCGACGTCATGGAGTTCATCACCGCCAAGCGCACGCCGGGCCGGTGGAACAACTTCAACGTCTCGGTCGCGGTGACCGACGAGTTCATCCGCACCCTGCAGGCCGGCGGCGACTGGTCGCTCGTGCACAAGGCCAGGCCCGGCCCGGGCCTCGTCGCCCAGGGCGCGCACCAGCGCCAGGACGGCCTGTGGGTCTACCGCACCCTGCCCGCGCAGCAGCTGTGGGACACGATCATGCGCTCGACCTACGACTTCGCGGAGCCGGGCATCCTGTTCGTCGACACCATGAACCGCGACAACAACCTGCACTACGCGGAGCGGCTGGCGGCGACCAATCCTTGCGTCACGGCCGACACCTGGGTGATGACCACCGACGGCCCCGCACAGGTGGGCGACCTCGTCGGCCACCCCTTCACGGCGGTGGTCGACGGCAAGGCCTTCCCGGTTCTGAGCCGGGGCTTCTTCCCCACCGGCCGCAAGCCTGTGGTGAGGCTGGAGACCCGCGAAGGGCACCAGCTGCGCCTCACGCCCGACCATCGCGTGCGCCGGGTTGCCCGCAAGACGCGCTACGTCATGGAGATGGAGTGGGTCGAGGCGGGCCGGCTCGAGCCGGGCGACGAGGTGGTGCTGCACGACCACCATGCGATCGCGGGCTGGGAGGGGCGCGGCACGCAGGCCGAGGGCTACCTTCTGGGACTGCTGATCGGTGACGGCCGGCTGGGCGAGAGCAAGGCGGTCCTGTCGGTGTGGGCTCCCGAGCTGAAGGTGGTCGGAGGCGACGCGCCGGCGCTCGCGGCGACCGGCGCGGCCGGCATCGTGGCTGCCGTCGAGGCCGCCATCGCGACGCTGCCGCACCGGGCCGATTTCCGCAGCTTCCAGAAATCCCTGCCCCACGGGGAGGCCCGGCTCGCCTCCGCCGCGCTGCGGGACCTCGCCTTCTCCTTCGGCCTGCGCCCGGGCGCCAAGACCGTGACCCCGGCCGTCGAACGCGGCTCGGCCCGGTTCACGGCCGGCGTCCTGCGGGGACTGTTCGACGCCGACGGCGCGGTGCAGGGCAGCCAGGACAAGGGCGTGAGCGTGCGCCTGGGCCAGGCCGACCTGCGCCTGCTGCAGGCGGCGCAGCGCATGCTGCTTCGGCTGGGCATCGCCAGCACCATCTACCAGCAGCGCCGCGGGCCCTCCGAGCGCCCGCTTCCCGACGGGCGCGGCGGCCAGCGGCTCTATCCGTGCCAGGCCATGCACGAGCTCGTGGTCAGCGGCGAGAACCTGCGCATCTTCGCCGACCACGTGGACTTCTCCGGCACGGCCAAGGCTGCCCGCCTGCGCCAGGCTCTGGACAGCTACCGGCGCGCCTGCAACCGCGAAAGCTTCACCGCGAGGGTCCTGGACGTGGTTCCGGACGGCGAGGAGGAGGTCTACGACGTTACCGTCGCGGACGTGCACGCGTTCGACGCCAACGGCCTGTACGTCCACAACTGCGGCGAGCAGCCCCTGCCCCCCTACGGTTGCTGCGACCTCGGCCCGGTGATCCTCACCCGCTTCGTGAAGAACGCCTTCGGCTTCGGCGGCACGCCGGAGTTCGAGTTCGACCGCTTCGCGCAGGCGGTGGCGGTGCAGGTGCGAGCGCTGGACAACGTGCTGGACCTCACCTGGTGGCCGCTGACCCAGCAGCAGAAGGAATCGGCATCCAAGCGCCGCATCGGCGTGGGCTTCACCGGCCTGGGCAACGCGCTGGCCATGCTGCGGCTGCGCTACGACGCGCCCGAGGGCCGCGAGATGGCCACGCGCATCGCCCGCGCCATGCGCGACGCCGCCTATGGCGCCTCGGTGGAACTGGCCAAGGAGAAAGGCGCCTTCCCCCTGTTCGACGCCGGCAAGTACCTGGAAGCCGGCACCTTCGCCAGCCGCCTGGACGAGCCGCTGAAGCAGGCGATCCGCAAGCACGGCATCCGCAACAGCCACCTGCTGTCGATCGCGCCCACGGGCACCGTGAGCCTGGCCTTCGCCGACAACGCGTCCAACGGCATCGAGCCGGCCTTCTCCTGGACCTACCGGCGCAAGAAGCGCGAGGCCGACGGCACGACCAGCGAGTACACGGTGGAGGACCACGCATGGCGCCTGTACCGGGCGCTCGGCGGCGACACGTCCCAGCTGCCGCCGTACTTCATCTCGGCACTGGAGATGCCCGCGGCGGACCACCTGGCCATGATGCAGGCGGTGCAGCCCTTCGTCGACACCGCCATCTCCAAGACGGTCAACGTCCCCGCGGACTACCCCTACGCGGACTTCCAGGGCCTGTACCTCGAAGCCTGGCGCGCGGGCCTCAAGGGCCTGGCCACCTACCGGCCCAACGAGATCCTGGGCTCGGTGCTGTCCACCGCGCCGGAGCCGGAAGCCCCCGCGCAGCTGCAGGAGCGCCAGGCCGACCCGATGCGCGCCATGATCGAGAGCCGCCCCAAGGGCCAGCTGCCCGCGGTGGTGGAGAAGATCGAGTACTGGACCCACCAGGGACGGCAGACGCTCTACATCGTGGTCTCCTTCCTGCCGGTGGCGGACGGCCGCGAGCGCGCGATCGAGTTCTTCATGCCCGTGGGCCAGAGCGGCGAGTCGCAGCAGTGGATCAGCTCCAGCATGCGCCTGCTGTCGCTGGCCGCGCGCGGCGGCTTCCTGGAGCGCGCCCTGGCCGACATGCGCAAGGTGACCTGGGACCGCGGCCCGGTGCGCCTGGGCACCTACGCCAAGGCCGACGGCACCGCCGTACCGATGTGGCACGACTCCGAGGTCGCGGCCATCGCCTACGCCGTCCAGAACATCATCGCCCGCCGCCGGGGCGACCCGGTCGCCGCGCTGGCCACGCCGCCGGCCGCCACCGGGGCGACGCCGCCGACCATGGCCGGCGCGAAGTGCCCCGAATGCGGCGCGCACGCGATGATCCGCAAGGACGGCTGCGATTTCTGCACGCAATGCGGCCACGTGGGAGCCTGCGGGTGACCACCGGCGCGGGCGAGCCGCCGGCCCGGCCACGCTGGCGCTGGCGGCACGTCCTCGATTCGCCGCACCGCCTCGGCTTCCTGCTCGGCATGGCGGTGCTGGGCGCGAGCAGCACCTGGTGGGCGCTGGTGCAGCTGGATCGCTCGGGCCTCGGTCCGCCGCTGCCTTACGCCCGCTCGCCTTCGATCACGCATGGGGCGGTGATGGTGTTCGGCTTCATGCCCCTGTTCTTCGCCGGCTTCCTGTTCACCGCCGGACCGCGCTGGCTGGCGCTGCCGCCGGAGCCGGCCGCGCCGCTGGTGGCGCCCTGGGTCGCGCAGGCCGCGGGCTGGTTGCTGTGGCTCGCGGGCGCCCATGCCGGCACGGGGCTCGCGGCCGGCGGCCTGCTCGCGGAGCTGGCCGGCCTGGCGACCGTCACTTGGCGCTTCGCCCGGCGCGTGCGCGCGAGCCGCGCGCCGGACCGCCTGCACCCGCGTGCCATCGATTACGCGCATGCGGTCGGTGTCGCCTGCCTCCTGGGCCTGCTGGCCGCCACGCTGGCCGGCGCCGACGGCGTGGCCCTGGCCTGCGTGCTCGCGGGGCTGTGGTGGTTCGTGGTCCCGGTCTTCCTCACGGCAGCTGATCGCCTGATCCCTTTCTTCTCGGCGGAGGCGCTGCCTTCGGCGCGCTGGCCGCTCGCCCAACACAGCCTGTCGCTGCTGCTCGCGCTGTCCGCCCTGGAAGGCGCGGGCGCCTGGCTGGACCTGTTCGCGGGCCGCGGCGGCTGGCTGTTCGCGCTGGGCGCGGCGGAGGCGCTGGCGGCCATCGCCCTGCTGGCGCTGGCCTTCGCCTGGGGCCGGGTGAAGCGCCTGTCCAGCCGCCTGCTGGCGATGTTCCATGCCGGCCTGCTGTGGCTGGGACTGTCGTTCGCGCTGGCGGCCGCCGGCCACCTGCTGCCTCCCGCCGACGGCGCCCCGGTGCTGCCGCTGGCGGGCCTGCACGCGCTGACCATGGGCTGCCTCGGCTCGCTGATGCTGGGCATGGTGAGCCGCATCTCCGCCGGCCACGGCGGCCGCCCCCAGGTCACGGACGACTGGCTGTGGGTCCTGTTCTGGCTGCTGCAGGCTGCGACGCTGCTGCGGCTGGCCGCCACCGTGCAACCCGTGCAGGCGCTGCTCACCGCGGCGGCGCTGCTGTGGGCTGGCACCATGCTGGCCTGGGGACTGAGACATGCGAATTGGTATGGACATCCACGCTACGAGCGCCGCCGCTGAAGCGCCGGACACCGCCCTGTCCGGCGAGTGGGCCGCCGCGCTGATCCACGGCCGGCGCACGGTGCTGCCCAAGCGGCTGGCCGACCCGGGACCCGACCCGATGCAGCTGCAGCGCATCCTGGGCGCGGCCGCTGCGGCGCCGGACCATGGCGAGCGCCTGCCCTGGCGCTTCGTGATCGTGCCGCCGCCGGCGCGCGCCGCCCTGGGCGAGGCCTTCGCCGCCGCGCTGCGCGACCGCGACCCGCAGGCCACGCCGGAGCAGCTCGCGCAGGCGCGCGAAAAGGCTTTCCGCGCGCCGCTGCTGCTGCTGGCCGTGGCCGACCTCGGCGCCCCGGGCGACGAGATCCCGGCCGCCGAGCGGCTGGTCTCGGCCGGCTGCGCCATCCAGAACCTGCTGCTCATGGCCACGGCCCTGGGCTTCGGCTCGGCGCTCACCAGCGGCAAGGCCATGGACTCCTCCGCCCTGCGCGGCCTGTTCGGCCTGCGAGAGCCGGAGCAGGCCCTGTGCTTCGTGAGCATCGGCACCATCGCCGGCGCGAAACGCGGCCGCAACCGGCCGCCCGTGGAAAGCTACGTGAGCGTGCTGCGGGAGGAACCATGACGCAGCCGATCCGCCTCGCCTCGCTGGTCTCCGGCCCCGCCGCCGGCTTCGAGGAACCCTTCGAGATGCTGGAAGCCTGCCACCAGCGGGTGCATCGCATGCTCGCGCTGCTGGCGCGGCTGCGCGAGCACATGAAGGCGCACGGCGCGGACACGCAGGCGCAGCAGGCCGCGCGCGACGTGATGCGCTACTTCGACCAGGCCGCGCCGCAGCACCACCAGGACGAGGAGCTGCACGTGTTCCCGCCGCTGCTGGCGCGGGGCGACCCCGCCGTCGCGGACGTGGTGCGCCGGCTGCAGCAGGACCACCTGCGGATGGAATCGGCCTGGGCCGCGGCGCGGCCGGTGCTGTCGCTCGTCTGCGAGGGCCGCATCGACCGGCTGGCGCCGGACGACGACGCGCGGCTGGACGCCTTCGCGGGGCTGTACGACGCGCACATCCGCGCCGAGGAGGAGATCGCCTATCCGGCGGCGCAGGGAATGCTCGGCGAAGCCGCGCGTGCCGCGATGGGCGAGGACATGATGCGCCGGCGCGGCGTGAAGTGACTCAGCGGATCCGCGGCGGCGCCGCCATCTGTTCCGGCGTGGTGAAGTAGTCCGTCCAGCGCCCGCGCTGGTCGCCGGCGCGGCGCAGTTCGCCGCGGGCCACGGTGCGCAGGTGCACCTCGTCCGGGCCGTCCATGATGCGCAGCGCCCGGCCCCAGGTCCACAGGGCCGCCAGCGGCGTGTCGGGGGACAGGCCCATCGCACCGAACACCTGCATGGCCCGGTCGGCCACGCGCACCTGCAGGCGCGCCGCCACCACCTTGATGGCCGCGATCTGCTCGCGCAGGTCGGCGGGCGGCTGGGGCTGGTCCAGCGACCAGGCGGTGCGCAGCACCAGCAGCCGCGCCTGGTCGATCTCGATGCGCGAGTCGGCCAGCCACTCCTGCACGTTGGCCTGCTGCGCCAGCGGCTTGCCGAAGGCGCGGCGCTCCAGGGCGCGATCGCAGGCCAGCGCCAGGGCCAGCTCGCACTGGCCGATGGTGCGCATGCAGTGGTGCACGCGCCCCGGGCCCAGGCGCGCCTGCGCCAGCGCGAAGCCCTGGCCCCAGTCGCCCAGCAGCGCGTCGGCGGGCACCCGCACGTTGCGCAAGGTGATCTCGCAATGGCCCTCGGGAGCGGCGTGGTGCACCACGGGGATGTTGCGCACGACCTGCACGCCCGGCGCGTCGGCCGGCACCAGCACGATGCTGTGGGCCGCGTGCGTGTCGGCGCCGGCATCGGCATCGCGTGCCACCACCAGCAGCAGCCGGCAGTCGGGATGCGCCGCACCGGTGATGAACCACTTGCGGCCGTTGAGCACCAGCGCATCGCCCTCGCGCCGCACCTCGGTCTGCAGGTTGGTCGGGTCGGAGGAGGCCACGTCGGGCTCCGACATCGCGAAGGCCGAGCGTATCTCGCCGGCCAGCAAGGGCGCCAGCCAGCGTTCGCGCTGCGCCGCGGTGCCCGCGCGCAGCAGCAGCTCCATGTTGCCGCTGTCGGGCGCCTGGCAGTTGAACACCTCGGCCGCCCAGGGCAGCCGGCCCATGGCCTCGGCCAGCGGCGCGTAGTCGAGGTGGGACATGGGCGTGCCCGGCGCGCCTTCGGGCAGCGAACCCAGGAAGAGATTCCACAGCCCTTCCTCGCGCGCCAGGATGCGCAGTTCGGCCACGAACTCCGGCGGGGTGCCGGATGCGGCCGCCGCGTGCCAGGCCGCGTTGTAGGGCAGCAGGTAGCGCTCGAGGAAGGATTCCAGCCGGCCCAGCCATTCGTCGGCGCGCGGCGAGCGGTCGAAGTTCATGGCGGGCACGGGCAAGTCATGCGTCCACCATACGCCCGCGCCCGCTTCGGGTGCTGACGTGCATCAAGCCGGCCGCGGCCGCGCTGTCGCGTACCGGTCATCGCGCCGCCCCGGCCGCCCGGCGCGGCTGGCCCGGACGTCCGGGCGCGAACGGGGCAGAAAGCGGACAATCCGCGCAGTCCCAGCCGCGCCCCTCCCGTGGGCTGTCCCGCCGTGCCTGATCTCGACCGCTTCGACGACCTCCTCGTCCCGCTGGCCTGGGCCGCGGGCGGGATCGCCGTCGTGGTCGCGCTCTGGCGACTGCGCTTGCACCTGGCGCGCCAGGCGGCCCGCCGGCGCTCGGCGGGCCACCGGTTGATCGACTCCCTCAAGGCCTACAGCGCCTGGATCGACTGGCACCGGTCCGAGCCGCTGCAGCACCGCGACCCGGAAAGCCTGACCATCCCGGCGGCACTCGCCCACGTCGTCCAGATCAAGGACGCGCACTTCCCCGGACTCTCGTCCCTGGTCGTCGAGCTGCTGCAGACGCACCGCGCGCTGATGCAGTACCTGTGGGAAGCGAACATCCTGCGCATGAGCCAGGCGGGCGAGCAGCGGCCCTACTACGCCGACCCGCGCTACCACCAGCTGCGCGACGCCCAGGACAAGGTGCTGGACGACCTGTTCCTGCGCTGCCGCGAGTTGATCGGCGAGGGCCCCGACCAGTGGCACCACACCCGCAGCGACTTCGGCTTCTCCTCCAGCGGGATGGAGACCTCGACGCCCGCCGCCTGAAAGTGCGCGCTCAGGCCTGCGGCAGGAAGCCTTCCACCGACAGGTAGCGCTCGCCGGTGTCGTAGTTGAAGCCCAGCACCGTGGCACCGGCGGGGATGTCCTTGAGCTTCTGCTGGATGGCCGCCAGGGTCGCTCCCGAGGAGATGCCCACCAGGATGCCTTCCTCGCGCGCCGCGCGCCGCGCCATCTCGCGCGCCGGCTCGGCGTCGACCTGGATGACGCCATCCAGGAGCTTCGTGTCCATCACCGCCGGGATGAAGCCCGCGCCGATGCCCTGGATGGGGTGCGGCGACGGCTGGCCGCCGGACAGCACCGGCGAGGCGACCGGCTCCACCGCGAACACCTTGAGCTTGGGCCACTTCTGCTTCAGCACCCTGGCGCAGCCGGTGATGTGGCCGCCGGTGCCCACCCCCGTGATCAGGTAGTCGACACCCGCCGGGAAGTCCTCCAGGATCTCCAGCGCCGTGGTGCGCTCGTGCACGGCCACGTTGGCCGGGTTCTCGAACTGCTGCGGGATCCAGGAGCCGGGGATCTGGGCCGCAAGCTCCTGCGCCCGGGCGATCGAGCCCTTCATGCCCTTCTCGCGCGGCGTCAGGTCGAAACTGGCGCCGTAGGCCAGCATGAGGCGGCGCCGCTCCACCGACATGCTGTCCGGCATCACCAGGATCAGCTTGTAGCCCTTCACCGCCGCTACCACGGCCAGGCCGATGCCCGTGTTGCCCGAGGTGGGCTCGATGATCGTCCCGCCCGGCTTGAGCTTGCCGCTGCGCTCGGCGTCCTCGACCATCGCCAGCGCGATGCGGTCCTTGATGGAGCCGCCCGGGTTGGACCGCTCGGACTTGATCCAGACCTGGTGCTGGTCGCCGAACAGGCGGTTGATGCGGATGTGCGGCGTGCGGCCGATCGTCTCGAGGATGTTGTTCGCCTTCATGGGGTCTCCTTCGCCGGTGAGGAGCGCATTGTGGCGCGAGTCGGCGCGGGCTGCAGGGGTGCCCCTGCCGGCTCAGGTGCCGCTGGCGCCCACCACGCCGAACTCCACCGGCGTCTTCACGTAGAACAGGTTGGCCTTCTCCCGCTCCAGCTGCGCCAGCAGCGCCGTGCACTGGTCCGGCGAAACGGCCATCAGCACGGTGAGCGGCTGGTCGGCCAGCTCGAAGAAATGGGCGGAATGGACCTTGCCGCCGCGGCCGATGCCCTCGGCGCCGGCCAGCACGGTGGCGCCCTGGATGCCCAGGCCGCGGGCGACCTGCAGCAGCCAGTCGACCACCGGCTTGCCGCCGTGGTGGCGGCCCTGGGCGGTGAAGAACGCGAGCTGGTATCCCTGCATGATCATGCTCCTGCGATGCGGGTGCGAAGAAGGGCGACCGTGCCGATGCCCAGCAGGGTCATGCCCACGCTGCCGGCGACGTGCACTGCCACCGCGCCCAGCGCCCAGCCGACGCGGCCTTCCATCAGCTGCGTCACGACCTCGGCCGAGAAGGTGGAGAAGGTGGTGAGGCCGCCCAGGAAGCCGGTGATGACCAGCAGGCGCCACTGCGGCGGCAGGGCAGGATGGCTGGCGAAGAAGGCGACCGCCACGCCGATCAGGTAGCCACCCAGCAGGTTGGCCGCCAGCGTGCCCGGCGGCAGGAAGGGAAAGAGCGCGTTGAGCTGGTTGCCCAGCACCCAGCGCAGCAGCGCGCCGGCCGCGGCGCCGATGCTGATGGCGAGAACGGAAAGAATCACGCTGGTCCTTTCGCCGTGCGACGGCCGCTCAGGCGAACAAGCCCTTGTGCTGCTCCCGCAGCAGGTTCTTCTGCACCTTGCCCATGGTGTTGCGCGGCAGCGCGTCGACCACGAAGCATTTCTTGGGGATCTTGAAGTTGGCGAGCTGGCCCTTGAGCGTCGTGATCAGCGCCTCGGGCTGCAGTTTGGAGCCGGGCTTGGCGATCACCACGGCCACACCCACCTCGCCGAAGTCGGGGTGCGGCACGCCCACCACCGCGCTCTCGGCGACGCCGGGCATGTCGTTGATGTAGCCCTCGATCTCCGCCGGGTACACGTTGTAGCCGCCGCTGATGATCAGGTCCTTGCTGCGCCCGACGATGGTGACGTAGCCGCGCGCGTCCACCTTGCCCACGTCGCCGGTCTTGAACCAGCCGTCGACGGTGAACTCTTCCTTCGTCTTCTCCGGCATGCGCCAGTAGCCCTTGAAGACGCCCGGGCCCTTCACCTGGATGCCGCCGATCTCGCCCGTGGGCACGTCCTGGCCCTGGTCGTCTCGCACGCGCAGGCCCACGCCCGGCAGCGGGAAGCCCACGGTGCCGCCGCGGCGCTCGCCCTCGTAGGGGTTGGAGGTCAGCATGACGGTCTCGCTCATGCCGTAACGCTCCAGGATGGTGTGGCCGGTGCGCTCCTGCCATTCGTTGAAGGTCTCCAGCAGCAGCGGGGCCGAGCCGGAGATGAACAGGCGCATGTGGCGGCAGGCTTCCCTGGTGAGCGCCGGCTCGGCCAGCATGCGCACGTACAGCGTGGGCACGCCCATGAACACGGTCGCCTCGGGCAGGCGCGCGATCACCTTCTTCGGGTCGAACTTGCCCAGCCAGAACATCTTGCTGCCATTGAGCAGCGCGCCGTGGATCGCCACGAACAGGCCGTGCACGTGGAAGATGGGCAGCGCGTGGATCAGGACATCGCCTTCGCGCCAACCCCAGTAGGACTTGAGCACCTCCGCGTTGGAGCGCAGGTTGCCGTGCGTGAGCATGGCGCCCTTGCTGCGGCCGGTGGTGCCGCTGGTGTAGAGGATGGCGGCCAGGTCGTCGTCGCCCATGACCGCGGGAGTGTGGCGGTCGGAATGGCGCGCGGCGCGCTCCAGCAGCGAGCCGGTGCGGTCGTCGCCCAGGGTGAACACGTGCCGGGTGCCGGCCTGGAAGGCGATCTTGCTGACCCAGCCGAAGTTGGCCGGGGTGCACACCACCACGGCCGGTTCGGCATTGCCGACGAAGTACTCGATCTCCGCCTTCTGGTAGGCCGTGTTGAGCGGCAGGAACACGTAGCCGGCGCGCAGCGTGGCCAGGTACAGCATCATGGCCTCGACCGACTTCTCCACCTGCACGGCGATGCGCGCGCCCGCCTCCAGGCCCAGCGAGGCCAGCAGGTTGGCGAGCATGGCGGTGCCGCGCTCCAGGTCGCGCCAGCTGTAGGCGAGGCCGTCGTCGGTCTCGACGGCGATGCCGTCCAGGTCTTGCGGGAAGGCGGCGCGCAGCGCCGCGAACAGGTTGCGGTTGTCCATGTCGTGATCGCTCAGAAGCGGGGGATTCTCTTGTCCAGGAAAGCGGCGATACCTTCACGGTGCTCGGCGCTGTCGGCGTAATCGTAGGCGCTCGCCAGCAGGTCGGCCGGCGGCGGCGCATCGGGGGCCCCGCCGGCGACGCGGCGCAGGGTGCGCTTGCTCAGGCGGGCAGCCTGCGGCGCGAGGCGGGTGATGCGTTCCACGGTGGCCTGCACCTCCTGCGCGAGCTGCGCATCGGGCACCACGCGCTGCAGGAAGCCGCGCGCCTTCATCTCGGGCGCATCGAGCTGCGCCGCCTCCAGCAGCATCTCGCGCAGGGTGGCCTCGCCGGCGACAGCGGCGACCAGCTGCGCCTCGCGTGGCGCCATGGGGAATCCCAGGCGGGCGATCGGCGCGCCGAAGCGCGCGGAAGACGCGGCGATGCGGAGGTCGCAGCAGCAGGCGATCTCCACGCCCGCGCCCATGCAAGCGCCGCCGATCGCGGCGACGACGGGCACCTCGCAGGCGAGCATCGCCGCCAGGCCGCCCCACACGTCGTCCTCGTGGAAGGCGCGCAGCGAAGCGGGGTCGAAACGGAACTCGGGGTATTCGGCGATGTCGCCGCCGGCGCAGAAGGCGCCCTCCTCGCCGGCGACCACGGCGCAGCGCAGGCGCGCGTCGACCTGGATCGCGAGGAAGGCCTCGCGCAGCTCGCGCCACATCGCGCGCGACATGGCGCCCAGCCGGCCCGGGTGCGACAGCGTCACGCGGGCCACCGGCCCGTGCAGGGAAAGGCGCACCTGTCCGGCCATCGGGATTCCTGTCTCCTCTCGGTGTTCGAATTCTGCGGCTGAAGCGCGGCTACCGGTAAAGCTCGGAAATGGCCGACGCCACCGGGATCTCACCTTGCGCCAGCTGCGCGCGGTTCTTGTCCAGCCGCTTCGGATCGTACAGGTAGTTCACCATCAGCCCGAAGGACTGCTTGAGGCCCTTGGCCGAGGGGTCGGCCGCCCAGTTCAGGCGCTCCACGCGCGCGCCGTTGCCCAGGTGGAAGCGCGCCACCGGGTCGACCGGCTTGCCGTCGCGGAGCTCCTTGCCCAGGTAGCGCGCGGCCCAGGCCAGCAGCTCGCGGCGCTCGGGGGCCTTCGGGCCCAGCTCCAGCGGCTGGTCCCAGGCCGCGAGCTTCTCCGCGGGCACCTGCTTGCCCAGCCAGCCGCGCAGGCCCGGGATCGGCGACAGCGTCGCGAAAGTCTTGAGTCGGGGGAATTCCTCCTTCAAGGTCTCCACCACCCGCTTGATCAGCGCATCGCCGAAGCTCACGCCGCGCAGGCCCGGCTGGCAGTTGCTGATGGAGTAGAAGATCGCGGTGGTGGCCTTGCGCAGGTCCGCGGCGGCGGCCGTCTCGTCCAGCAGCGGCGTGATGCTGTCGGAGATGGCATCGGTGAGCGCCACCTCCACGAAGATCAGCGGCTCGCCCTCCAGCTTCGGGTGGAAGAAGCCGTAGCAGCGCCGGTCGCTGTCCAGGCGGTTCTTCAGGTCGGCCCAGCTGCGGATGTCGTGCACCGCCTCGTACTTGATCAGCTTTTCGATCAGCGAGGCCGGCGAATCCCAGGACAGGCGCCGCAGCTCCAGGAAGGCGACGTCGAACCAGGTGGAGAACAGCGTCTCCAGCTCGCCGTCCAGCGCCAGCAGGCGCTTGTCGCCCTTGAGGTGGGGCAGCAGCTCGGCGCGCAGGTCCACCAAGAAGCGCATGCCCTCCGGGAAGGCGGCGAAGCGCTGCAGCAGGCGCGTGCGCGGCGACGCGAGCGCTCGGCGCAGGCGGATCTCGGCCGCGCCCTCCTCGGCGGAGCCCTGCGCCGCCTCGAATTGCTCGCGCGCGGCCTGGATCTTCTTGGGGTCCGGGCCGAACTGCTCGCTCATGAGCAGCCAGGCGTCGCGCCGCTCCTCGGCGCCGGCCTGGGCATAGTGCAGCGCGAAGGCCTTGGCCCGGCGGGCGCCCTCGACCTCGCTCGCGCGCGGGTCGACGATGGCCTGCAGCTGGGTCAGGGTGCGGCGCAGCACGCGCGGCGACAGCGCCTCCTCGCCGCGGCGCCAGGTGGCCTGCAGGCGCTCGCGCGTGCTGCGGGACGCCGGTGCCTCGGCGGCGGCCGCTGGCGAGGGCCGGGGCTCGGCGCCCTTGCCGCTGGACGTTTTCGCGTCGAGGCCGGGGCGCCACAGGGACGCGCCGCGGGAGATCCATTGGGCCGGGCTCATGAGGGACTGCCTTGTCGGAGGTGGGGGAACCGGGGGCTCATGCGAGCCTCGATCGATGGGCTCGCGAGAGCTCGCGCAGCGCCTCGCGCTGGCGCGTCAGGTGGGTGCGCATGGCCGCCTCGGCGCCCTCGGGGTCGCGCGCCTTCAGCGCCGCGAACACCGCCAGGTGCTCCGACAGGCTCTGCTCCAGGCGGCCGGGTGCGTGCAGCTGCTGCTGGCGCGCGAGCTTCAGGATCTTGCGCAGGTCGCCGATCACCCCGGCCAGCCAGCGGTTGCCGGCCAGCGCGATGATGGCCTCGTGGATCGCGTAGTTGGCCTCGTAATAGGCGTTGATCCGCCTGGCCTTCGCGTGGCGAGCGAGCTTGTCGTGCAGGTCCTCCAGCACGGCCAGGTCGGCGTCGGTGGCGTTCTGCGCGGCCTCGAAGGCGCAGCGGCCTTCCAGCAGGGCGATCACCGGGAAGATCTCGTCCAGGTCCTGCTCGGTCACCTCGGCGACGAAGCAGCCTCGGCGCGGCTCGTGACGCACCAGGCCTTCCGCGGTCAGCACCTTCAGCGCCTCTCGCAGCGGCGTGCGCGAGATCTCCAGCTGCTCTGCCAGCTTCACCTCGTCGAGGAAGCTGCCCGGAGGCAGCTCGCCGGCGAAGATGCGCTCGCGCAGCCGCGCCGCGACTTCGTCGTGCAGGGAATTGGGGACCAGGCGCATGGGCGGGGGACTGGGGCGGTCGGTGATTACGTGTAATTACGCGTAATTATGGCAGGAAGCAGGTTGGCGTGGTGCGCGTTCGTCGGAATGGCCCGGCGCCTCGGCGGGCTTCGGCGGGCTTCGGCGAGCCTCAGCGGGCCGGCGCGGGGCGCGCCTGCGCCCAAAGCCACAGCGCCACGCCCGCCACGATCATCGGCAGGCTCAGCCACTGGCCCATGCTCATGTGCAGGGCCAGGATGCCCAGGAAGTCGTCGGGCTCGCGGAAGTATTCCGCCGTGAAGCGCGCCAGGCCGTAGCCGACGAGGAAGACCGCCGAGACCTGCGCCGGCTTGCGCTCCTTGCGCGCGTACAGCCACATGACGATGAACAGCAGCACGCCCTCGAGCAGCAGTTCGTAGATCTGCGAGGGGTGGCGCGGGATGTTGCTGCCGCTTTCGGGAAAGATCATCGCCCAGGGCAGGCCCGGGTCGGCCGGGCGGCCCCACAGCTCGCCGTTGATGAAGTTGCCGACGCGACCGGCACCGAGACCGGGCGGCACGCAGGGCGCCACCAGGTCCATCACCTGCCAGAAGGGCTTGCGCCGGCTGTGCGCGAACCAGACCTGCGACAGGATCACCCCGAGCAGGCCGCCGTGGAAGCTCATGCCGCCCTGCCACACGAACAGGATCTGCAGCGGATTCGCCAGGTAGAAGCCCGGCTTGTAGAAGATGCAGTAGCCCAGGCGCCCGCCCAGCACCACCCCCAGCACCCCGAGGAACAGCATGTCCTCGATGTCCCGGCTGCTCCAGGCGCCCGGCCCCTGGACCGAGCGGAAGGGCTCGTGCTTCAGGCGCTGGTGGGCCAGCAGCATGAACAGGCCGAAACCCACGAGGTAGGCGATGCCGTACCAGTGGATGGCGACGGGCCCCAGGTGCACCGCGACCGGGTCGAATTTCGGGTGGATCAGCATGGGCGGCTATTGTGGCCCAGGTGCGTGGCCGATTTCAGCCGACCACTTCCATGAAGCGCTCCAGCACCGGCGACATCCGCTCCCACACCAGGGTGGTCTCGCAGTCCGGGACGCTCGCGGCCTGCCGGCCCCCGGGCTGGCGGTAGACGACGCCGCCGCGCTGGAACTGGCGCACGCTCTCGGGCACCCAGGCCAGGCCCAGGCCGGCGGCGACCAGGTTGACGATGGTCTGCATCTGGATCGCTTCCTGGACGACCCGGGGTTCGCGCCCGGCGGCGTGGTACATGCCCAGCACGGCGTCGTGCAGCGATGGCACGATGCGGCGCGGGAAGATCACCAGCGGCTCGGCCAGCACCTGCGCCAGCGGCAGGCGCGCCGACGCGGCCAGCGGATGCGCCTCGGGCAGCGCCAGCACCAGCGGTTCGCGGGCCACCGTGCGGTGCTGCAGGCCGCGCGGGGCGAAGCCGGGCGAGTGCAGCATGAAGCCGGCGTCGATCTCGCCGCGGGCGAAGGCCTCCAGCTGCACGTCGCCGGTGGCCTCGATCAGCTCCATCTGCACCTGCGGATGGCGGGCGCGGAAGGCGCGCAGCCACTGCGGCAGCAGGGCGAAGCCCACCGTGGAGACGAAGGCGATGCGCAGCCGCCCGAGCTCCCCGCCCGCGGCCGCGCGCGCCTGCGCCGGCAGCTCGCGGGCGCGCGCCAGCAGCTCGCGCACCTGCGGCAGCAGCGCCTCGCCGGCGGCGGTGAGCCGCACGCTGCGCTTGGTGCGCTCGAACAGGCGCACGCCCAGCAGGCGCTCCAGCTGGGCGATCGCCTGGGTGAGCGGCGGCTGGGTCATGTGCAGGCTGCGCGCGGCGCGGCCGAAGTGCAGCTCCCCGGCGACGGCGGCGAACTGGCGCCACAGGCGCAGCTCGATGGCGGGCTCGTTCATATGCCATGCATATTAATCCGCATCCGGAAACGGATTGGAAAGAATCACCGCGGCGGCGTATCCTCCGCCCCCATGGACAAGAAGACCATCCCCATCCGGCCGCTGCGCTCCGCCAACATCACCGAGGGCAAGTCGCGCGCTCCCAACCGCTCCATGTACTACGGCATGGGCTACAAGGAGACCGACTTCGGCAAGCCGATGGTGGGCGTCGCCAACGGCCACAGCACCATCACCCCCTGCAACAGCGGCCTGCAGAAGCTGGCCGACGCCGCGGTCCGAGGCATCGAGGAGGCCGGCGGCAACCCGCAGATCTTCGGCACGCCGACCATCTCCGACGGCATGGCCATGGGCACCGAGGGCATGAAGTACTCGCTGGTCAGCCGCGAGGTCATCGCCGACTGCATCGAGACCTGCGTGCAGGGCCAGTGGATGGACGGCGTGGTGGTCGTGGGCGGCTGCGACAAGAACATGCCCGGCGGCATGATGGGCATGCTGCGCGCCAACGTGCCGGCGATCTACGTCTACGGCGGCACCATCCTGCCGGGCAAGTGGAAGGGCCAGGACCTCAACATCGTCAGCGTGTTCGAGGCCGTGGGCCAGAACGCCGCGGGCAAGATCAGCGACCAGGAGCTCAAGGACATCGAGCAGCACGCCATCCCCGGCACCGGCTCCTGCGGCGGCATGTACACCGCCAACACCATGTCCTCGGCCTTCGAGGCGCTGGGCCTGTCCCTGCCCTACTCCTCCACCATGGCCAACCCGCACGACGAGAAGCAGAACTCGGCGAAGGAGTCGGCCAAGGTGCTGATGGAGGCCATCCGGATGGACCTGAAGCCGCGCGACATCGTGACGAAGAAGGCCATCGAGAACGCGGTCGCGGTGATCATGGCCACCGGCGGCTCCACCAATGCGGTGCTGCACTTCCTGGCGATCGCCCATGCGGCGGGCGTCGAATGGTCCATCGACGACTTCGAGCGCATCCGCAAGCGCACCCCGGTGATCTGCGACCTCAAGCCCTCGGGCAAGTATCTGGCCGTGGACCTGCACGAGGCCGGCGGCATCCCGCAGGTGATGAAGATCCTGCTGAACGCCGGCCTGCTGCACGGCGACTGCATCACCATCACCGGCAAGACCGTCGCAGAGACGCTCAAGGACATCCCCGACCAGCCGCGCGCCGACCAGGACGTGATCCGCCCGATCGGCAACCCGATGTACAAGGAAGGCCACCTGGCCATCCTCAAGGGCAACCTGTCGCCCGAGGGCGCGGTCGCCAAGATCACCGGCCTGAAGAACCCGGTGATCACCGGCCCGGCACGCGTGTTCGACGACGAGCAGTCGGCCCTGCAGGCCATCCTGGACGGCAGGATCAAGGCGGGCGACGTGATGGTGCTGCGCTACCTGGGCCCCAAGGGCGGCCCGGGCATGCCGGAGATGCTGGCGCCCACGGGCGCGCTGATCGGCGCGGGCCTGGGCGAGAGCGTGGGGCTGATCACCGACGGCCGCTTCTCCGGCGGCACCTGGGGCATGGTGGTGGGCCACGTCGCGCCGGAAGCGGCCGCGGGCGGCAACATCGCCCTGGTGAACGAAGGCGACTCGATCACCATCGACGCGCACCAGCTCAAGCTGCAGCTGAACGTGCCGGACGCGGAAATCGCGCAACGCCGCGCCGCCTGGAAGGCCCCGGCGCCGCGCTACACCCGCGGGGTCCAGGCGAAGTTCGCCTTCAACGCCTCCAGCGCCAGCAAGGGCGCGGTGCTGGACAACTTCTGAGGCGGGTGACCGCCCCGGCCCGCGCCCGCGGGCCCGGGGGCGGGCTCAGCGCTTGCCGGAATTCTTGGAGCCCAGCCCCAACTGCTCGCGCTGCTTGTCGATGCGGGCCTGCTTGCGGGCGTCCTCGCGCGCCATGGCCTTGCGCTTGCTGTAGCCGGAGAAGTCCGCCCAGGTCCACCAGGCGGCGGTCAGTCCGAAGGGGGTCAGGATCACCCACCAGGGCCACATTGCCGGCGGGCCGATCTCCAGGTACTTCATGACCAGCAGGATGATGCCCAGACCGAGCAGATACATGCGCCCTCCAACTCCTTGAATCCTTCATGGCCGGCAGGTCAACGCCGGTCCCTACAATAGCGTTGAAGCACTGTAACCCAACCAGCGAGGATCCCCCATGAAACGTGCCCTGTTGGCCCTGGCCGCCCTGTCCGTCTTGTCCGTGCCCGCCCTGGCGGCCAATGAAATGGCCCTGGCCCAGTCCAAGAACTGCCTGGCCTGCCACGCGGTCGACAAGAAGCTGGTCGGCCCCGCCTACAAGGACGTGGCCGCCAAGTACGCCGGCCAGAAGGACGCCGTGGACAAGCTGGCCAGCAAGATCATGAAGGGCGGCTCCGGCGTCTGGGGCCCGGTCCCCATGCCCGCCAACGCCCAGGTGAACGAAGCCGAGGCGAAGCGCCTGGCGGCCTGGGTGCTGTCGCTGAAGTAAGCCCGCGGCTCGCATGCAAAAGGCCCGCTCGCGCGGGCCTTTTGCGTTTCCGGCCAGCCGCTGCGCGGCCGCCCCCGGTCAGTTGTTCTGCGCCAACTGGTCCAGGATCGCCGGGTTCTCCAGCGTCGTCGTGTCCTGGGTGATCTGTTCGCCCTTGGCGATGCTGCGCAGCAGGCGGCGCATGATCTTGCCGCTGCGGGTCTTGGGCAGGTTGTCGCCGAAGCGGATGTCCTTGGGCTTGGCGATCGGGCCGATCTCCTTGGCCACCCAGTTGCGCAGCTCGTTGGCGATCTGCTTCGCCTCCTCGCCCGTGGGGCGCGGGCGCTTGAGCACCACGAAGGCGCAAACGGCCTCGCCGGTCAGGTCGTCCGGACGTCCCACCACCGCGGCCTCGGCCACCAGGTCGGTCTTGGAGACCAGCGCCGACTCGATCTCCATGGTGCCCAGGCGGTGGCCGGAGACGTTCAGCACGTCGTCGATGCGGCCGGTGATGCGGAAGTAGCCAGTCTTCGCGTCGCGCACCGCGCCGTCGCCGGCCAGGTACAGCCGGCCCCCCATCTCCTCGGGGAAATAGCTCTTCTTGAAGCGCTCCGGGTCGCCCCAGATGGTGCGGATCATGGACGGCCAGGGCCGCTTGATCACCAGCATGCCGCCGGAGCCGTTGGGGATGTCCTTGCCGGTCTCGTCGACGATGGCGGCCATGATGCCCGGCAGCGGCAGGGTGCAGGAGCCCGGCACCAGCGGCGTGGCGCCCGGCAGCGGCGTGATCACGTGGCCGCCGGTCTCGGTCTGCCAGAAGGTGTCCACGATCGGGCAGCGCTCGCCGCCCACGTTCCGGTGGTACCACATCCAGGCCTCGGGGTTGATCGGCTCGCCCACCGTGCCCAGGATGCGCAGCGAGCCGAGGTCCCAGTTCCTCGGGTGCACTTTCTCGTCGGTCTCGGCCGCCTTGATCAGCGAGCGGATCGCCGTGGGCGCCGTGTAGAACACCGTCACCTTGTGCTGGGCGATCATCTGCCAGAAGCGGCCCGCGTGCGGGAAGGTCGGGATGCCCTCGAAGATCAGCTGGGTCGCGCCGGCGGCCAGCGGGCCGTAGGCGACATAGGTGTGGCCGGTGATCCAGCCGATGTCGGCGGTGCACCAGAACAGGTCCTCGGGCCGGATGTCGAAGGTCCAGTCCATGGTGAGCTTGGCCCACAGCAGGTAGCCGCCGGTGGAGTGCTGCACGCCCTTGGGCTTGCCGGTGGAGCCCGAGGTGTAGAGGATGAACAGCGGGTGCTCCGCGTTGACCGGCTCCGGCTTGCACTCGGTGGGCTGGCCCCGGAGCGCCTCGTCGAAGGTCTTGTCGCGGCCCGCGACCATGTTGCAGGCGGTGGGCGTTCGCATGTACACCAGCACCGACTTCACCGACTCGCAGCCGCCCATGGCGAGCGCCTCGTCGACGATGGACTTCAGGCCCATCTCCTTGCCGCCGCGCATCTGGTAGTTGGCGGTGATGATCGCCACGGCGCCGGCGTCGATGACGCGCTCGTGGATGGACTTGGCGGAGAAGCCGCCGAACACCACGCTGTGCGTCGCGCCGATGCGCGCGCAGGCCTGCATGGCCACCACGCCCTCCACGCCCATGGGCATGTAGATGACGACCCGGTCGCCCTTGCGGATGCCCTGGGCCTTGAGCGCATTGGCGAACTGGCCCACGCGGGCGAGCAGCTCCTTGTAGGTGATCCGGCTGACCTGGCCGTCATCGGACTCGAAGACGATGGCGGTCTTGTTCTCCACCGGCGTGCCGATGTGCCGGTCCAGGCAGTTGGCGCTGGCGTTGAGCTCGCCGTCCGCGAACCACTTGTAGAACGGGGCGTTCGACTCGTCCAGCACCTGGGTGAAGGGCCGGGTCCACCGCACGTTCTCTCGGGCCTGGCGCGCCCAGAAGCCCTCGAAGTCGCGCTCGGCCTCCTGGCACAGCGCCTGGTAGGCGGCCATGCCGGAGATGCGCGCGGCCTTGACGGTGGCCTCGCTCGGGGGGAACACGCGGTTTTCGACCAGGACGGACTCGATGGCGCTCATGCTTGTCTCCGAAGGGGATGGAATTTCGCGCTACTGTCGGACGAGGCACTTACAGGCCACTGACGGGGCGCTTCAGGGCCGAATCTACCCTGCCAGGCGCGGAATTTACAATCTTCCTCCACCCGACCCGCACCCGCCCGACCGATGCAGAAAGACCCTGGACCGAGCCGCTCCTCGCCGCTGCGCCCGCTGCCCAGCCTGATCTTCGCCAGCCGGTGGCTGCAGCTGCCCCTGTACCTGGGGCTGATCGCCGCCCAGGCCGTGTACGTGGTCCATTTCCTGGTGGAACTGTGGCACCTCGTCTCGGCCGCCGCGGGCAGCCAGGCGGCCCTGCAGCAGCTGGTGTCCAGCATCGGCTACAAGGCGCCGGCCGGGGAACTGCCGGCGTTCAACGAAACCATCATCATGCTGGTGGTGCTGGCGCTGATCGACGTGGTGATGATCTCCAACCTGCTGATCATGGTGATCGTCGGCGGCTACGAGACCTTCGTCAGCCGCATGAACCTGGAGGGCCACCCGGACCAGCCCGAATGGCTCAGCCACGTGAACGCCTCGGTGCTCAAGGTGAAGCTGGGGACCGCCATCATCGGCATCTCCTCGATCCACCTGCTCAAGACCTTCATCAACGCCGATGCCTACAGCGAGAAGGTGCTGATCGCGCAGACCGCCATCCACATCACCTTCCTGCTTTCCGCGTTGGCCATCGCCCTCACCGACCGGGTCATGGCGCCCGCGCCGCACGGCAACCGCGAAGAGCTCTGAGCGCCGCGGCGGCGCCCGCGCCCTAGGGGCCGGTCATGCGCTCCGGCCGCACCCACCGGTCGAACTGCTCGCCGGTCACGAAGCCGGAGGCGACCGCCGCCTCGCGCAGGCTGGTGCCCTCCCGGTGCGCCTTCTTGGCGATGGCCGCCGCCTTGTCGTAGCCGATGTGGGGGTTGAGCGCGGTCACCAGCATCAGCGAGCGTCCGACCAGTTCGGCGATGCGCGCGCGGTCGGGCTCGATGCCCACGGCGCAATGGTCGTTGAAGCTGCGCATCCCGTCGGCCAGCAGGCGCACGCTCTGCAGGAAGTTGTGGGCGATCATGGGCCGGAACACGTTCAGCTCGAAATTGCCCGAGGCGCCGCCGAAGTTGATGGCGACGTCGTTGCCGAACACCTGGCAGCACAGCATGGTCACCGCCTCGCTCTGGGTCGGGTTGACCTTGCCCGGCATGATCGACGAGCCCGGCTCGTTCTCGGGGATCGTGATCTCGCCGATGCCGCTGCGCGGGCCGCTGGCCAGCCAGCGCACGTCGTTGGCGATCTTCATCAGGCTGGCCGCGAGTGTCTTGAGCGCGCCGTGCGCATGCACCAGCGCGTCGGCCGCGGCCATCACCTCGAACTTGCTGGGCGCGCTCACCAGCGGCAGGCCGGTCAGGCGGGCCAGCTCCGCGGCGACCTGTTCGGCGTAGCCCGGCGGCGCGTTCAGCCCGGTGCCCACGGCGGTGCCGCCCAGGGCCAGCTCGCACAGGTGCGGCAGGGCCGCCTCCAGGTGGCGCTCGCACTGCGCGAGCTGCGCGACGTAGCCGGAGAACTCCTGGCCCAGCGTGAGCGGCGTGGCGTCCTGCAGGTGGGTGCGGCCGATCTTCACGATGTCGCGGAATGCCTCGGACTTCGCCGCGAGCGTGGCCTTCAGCCGCGCCAGCGAAGGCAGCAGCCGGTGGCGGATGGTGTCGACGGCGGCCAGGTGCATGGCCGTGGGATAGACGTCGTTGGACGACTGGCTCTTGTTCACGTCGTCGTTGGGGTGCACCAGGCGCCCCTCCCCGCGCGGCCCGCCCAGCAGCTCGCTGGCGCGGTTGGCCAGCACCTCGTTCACGTTCATGTTGGTCTGGGTGCCCGAGCCGGTCTGCCAGACCACCAGCGGGAATTCCCGGTCGTGGCGGCCGGCCAGCACCTCGTCGGCGGCGGCCACGATGGCGGCCGCCTTGCGCGCATCCAGCAGGCCCAGCGCCTGGTTGACGAGGGCCGAGGACCGCTTGACCTGCACCAGCGCGCGCAGGATCTCGGGGGGCTGGCGCTCCCCCGAGATGTCGAAGTTGCGCCGCGAGCGCTCGGTCTGCGCGCCCCACAGGCGCTCGGCGGGCACCTCGACGGGTCCGAAGGTGTCGTGTTCGATGCGGATGGCCATGCGCCCACCTTAGCACCCAAGGCGGCTGCCGTGGCAGCCGGCAGGGGGCCCGCTCCCGTCGGCCCGCAGGCGCCGCGTGTCGCGCCGCAGCCACGCCAGCAACCGTCCAGCCGGGTTCCGTGCGTATAGTGGTCCGGCGCGCGCGAGCGCGCGGACCGGCCCGCCTGAGGCCGGCACCTGGAGATGTCGATGGGGAAGACTTTCTTCGCACCCGCCTACTGGGTGCTCGGCCGCCTGAGCTTTTCCGGCGGCTACCTGCTGCTGGGCCTGATGTTCGTGCTGCCGCTGGCGGTGCTGGGCTTCGCCCCCGGCCCGCATGCCGAGGTCCTGGCCGCCGCGGGAGCGCTGCTGGCGCTGGCCTGGTACATGCTGACCGGCCAGGCCCTGTTCATGTCGCTGGGCATCCGGCGCCTCATCCGGGTGACGGAACGCGTCGCCAGCGGCGAGCTGGTCACCGAAGACCATCGCGCCCGGCACGAGAGCGAGCGCAACGATTCGGCCCGGCTCTGGGGCTCGATCATGAAGATGAACGCCAGCCTGGCCGCGATCGTGCAGCAGGTGCGCGCCAGCTCGGAATCGATCGCCGCCGGCGCCCGCGCAATCGCCGAGGGCGGCATGCAGCTGTCGCAGCGCACGCACGAACAGGCCGCGTCGCTCGAGGAGACCGCTTCCGGCATGGAGCAGCTGGCCGCCACCGCCCGGCAGAACGCCGACAACTGCGCCCGGGCCACCGAGCTGGCGGGCGCCTCCCGCGCCGTCGCGACCGAGGCGTCCCAGCGCCTGCGGGAGGCCGCCACGACCATGAAGGAGATCGACGACAGCTCGAAGCGCGTGGCGGAGATCCTCGCCACCGTGGAGGGGATCGCCTTCCAGACCAACATCCTGGCGCTGAACGCCGCCATCGAGGCCGCGCGCGCCGGCCACCAGGGCCGCGGCTTCGCCGTCGTGGCGGGCGAGGTGCGCAGCCTCGCGCAGCGCAGCGCCGACGCGGCCCGGGAGATCCAGGCCCTGGTGGGCCAGTCCACCGCCAGCGTGCAGAAGGGCCGCACGCTGGTGGGGGCGGCGGCGACCACCATGGAACAGGTGATGGGCAGCGCGGAGCAGATGACGCAGGTGATCGCCGATATCGCGCGCGCGTCCCGGGAACAGAGCTCTGGCGTGGAGGAGATCACCCACGCGATCGCGCAGGTCGACAGCGCGACCCAGCACAACGCGGCCCTGGTGGAGGAATCCACCAGCGCCGCGGAGTCCTTCCAGCGCGAGGCCCGCGAGCTGCAGGAGGTGGTCGGCCGCTTCAAGACGGACCGCAGCGCCGATCGCGGCCGGGTGGTGTCCCTGGTGAAGGCCGGCGCCCGGCACATGCGCGAGCACGGCGTGCCGCAGGCCTGTCGCGATTTCATGGACCGCCAGGCGGGCTTCTTCCGCGGCGAGGACTACCTGTTCGTGCTGGACATGAACCACACGGTGCTTTCCTATCCGCCCGATCCCGCGGCCGTCGGCCGCAACGACCGCGACGCACGCGACGCCTACGGCAAGCTGTTCTCGCGCGACACCGTGGAGCTGGCCAGGACGTCCGGCTCGGGATGGGTCGACTACCACATGACCAACCCGCGCTCCGGGCGGGTGGAGCCGAAGTCGGTGTACTGCGAGCGGGTCGGCGACGTCATCGTCGGCTGCGGCATTTACCGCAGCGAAGAGGCACCGGTGGCGCCTGCAGCCACCGCGCAGCCTGCCGCCTACCTCGAATCGTCCTGGCCGCGGCTGGGCCAGGCCTGAGCACCGGCCCGACCGACCCCTAGCGCGACCAGGCGCGCTGCAGTTCCTCGCGCTGCTTGGGCGTGAGCACGGCGTCGATGTGCTTGCGCATCTCGATCATGTTGTCGAACATCTGCTTCTGCAGGGCCGCAATCGCGTCGTAGTTCTTGCGCGCGGCCTGGTCGTCGAAGGGCTTGCCCAGGTCCTGTTCGCCGTTCCACATCGCGCTGTGCATGGCCTGCATCAGGGGCCATTGCTTCTTCCAGAAGTCCTGCCGGGCCTGGTCGATCGCCTTGCGCTGGTCGGCGGTGAGGTCGCTCAGGCCGTAGAGGGCGCCATGGCCACCCCAGCCGCCCATCATCCCGGGGCCATAGCCGCCCATCATGCCGGGACCGTAACCGCCGCCCGGACCCCAGCCGCCGCCCATCATGCCCGGGCCGTAACCGCCGCCGGGGCCGTAGCCGCCCATCATGCCGGGGCCATAGCCGCCGCCCGGACCCCAGCCGCCGCCCATCATGCCGGGGCCGTAACCGGGGCCGTAACCCGGGCTGGGTTGGGCGAGCGCGGCGGTGCCCAGCACCGCGGCGGCGGCGATGGCAATCCACTTCTCCTTCATGGCAGCTCCTTTCATGCGTGACGCAGCGACGATAGGACGCGCTGCCGGCCCCCCGTTTGATCCACGTCAGGCGCCCCCTGGCCCGCGCCGCCGCCGGTCCGCCCGCGGCCAGCTGAGATAATCGCCCCGATCCCGCTCCCACTCCCCGCACCATGACCACGACCATCCGGGCCGCCGACCTGATCGAATCCGTCGCCGCGGCGCTGCAGTACATCAGCTACTACCACCCCGCCGACTACATCGCGCACCTCGCCCGCGCCTACGAACGCGAGCAGAGTCCCGCGGCGAAGGACGCCATCGCGCAGATCCTGACCAACAGCAAGATGAGCGCGATGGGCCACCGGCCCATCTGCCAGGACACCGGCATCGTCAACGTGTTCCTGAAGATCGGCATGGACTGCCGCCTGGAGGGCTTCTCCGGCAGCCTGGAGGACGCGGTCAACGAGGGCGTGCGCCGCGGCTACCTGCACCCGGACAACACGCTGCGCGCCTCGGTGGTCGCCGACCCGCAGTTCGAGCGCAAGAACACCAAGGACAACACGCCCGCCGTGGTGAACGTGGAACTCGTTCCCGGCGACAAGGTGGACGTCACGGTCGCGGCCAAGGGCGGCGGCAGCGAGAACAAGAGCAAGATGGTCATGCTCAACCCGAGCGACTCCATCGTCGACTGGGTGCTCAAGACGGTGCCGACCATGGGCGCCGGCTGGTGCCCGCCCGGCATGCTGGGCATCGGCATCGGCGGCACCGCGGAGAAGGCGGTACTGCTGGCCAAGGAAGCGCTGATGGAAGACATCGACATGTACGAGCTGCAGGCGAAGTCCTCGCGCGGCGAGAAGCTGTCGAAGGTCGACGAGATGCGCCTGGAGCTTTACGAGAAGGTCAACGCGCTGGGCATCGGCGCCCAGGGCCTCGGCGGCCTTACCACCGTGCTGGACGTCAAGATCAGGATGTTCCCGTGCCACGCCGCCGGCAAGCCGGTGGCCATGATCCCCAACTGCGCGGCCACCCGCCACGCCCACTTCCAGCTCGATGGCTCCGGCCCTGCCTACATCGACCCGCCGAGCCTCGACCTGTGGCCCAAGGTGGACTGGGCGCCCGACACCCAGAAGAGCAAGCGCGTCAACCTCGACACGCTGACCAAGGAGGAGATCGCCACCTGGAAGGCCGGCGAGACCCTGCTGCTCAACGGCAAGATGCTCACCGGCCGCGACGCCGCGCACAAGCGCATCCAGGACATGCTGGCCAAGGGCGAGCCGCTGCCGGTGGACTTCCGCAACCGCGTCATCTACTACGTCGGCCCGGTGGACCCGGTGCGCGACGAGGTGGTCGGCCCCGCGGGTCCCACCACGTCCACCCGCATGGACAAGTTCACCGAGATGATGCTGGCGCAGACCGGCCTGATCGGCATGATCGGCAAGTCCGAGCGCGGCCCCGAGGCGATCGAGGCGATCCGCAAGCACAAGGCGGCCTACCTGATGGCCGTGGGCGGCGCGGCCTACCTGGTGTCCAAGGCGATCAGGAAGTCCAGGGTGCTGGGCTTCGCCGACCTGGGCATGGAAGCCATCTACGAGTTCGAGGTGGTGGACATGCCGGTCACGGTCGCGGTCGATGCCGGCGGCACCAGCGTGCACACCACCGGCCCGGCCGAGTGGGGCAAGCGCATCGCGAGCGGCGAGTTCAGGAACATCGCCGTCACGGCGGCCTGAGCGGGCCCCGCGCGACGCCTGCCTTGCCGCATGCAGCCTGAGCGGCCGATCGGCGTGTTCGACAGCGGGGTGGGCGGGCTCAGCATCCTGCGGGCCCTGCGCGCCGAGCTGCCGGCGGAGGACTTCATCTATTTCTCCGACGCCGGCCACGCGCCCTACGGCGAGAAGGACGAGCGCTTCGTGCGCGAACGCGCGCTGGCCATCGCCCGCGACCTGGTCGAGCGGCACGCGATCAAGGCCCTGGTGGTCGCCTGCAACACGGCGACGGCGGCGGCCGTGCAGCTGCTGCGCGAGGCCCATCCCGGCCTGCCCGTGGTCGGCGTCGAGCCGGCCATCAAGCCCGCCGCCGCGCTGACGCGCACGCACCGCGTGGCCGTGTTCGCCACCCGCGGCACCCTCGCCAGCGCCAAGTACGCCGCCCTGGAGGCCTCGCTGGCCGGCCAGGCCGAGTTCGTCCGGGTGCCCTGCCCCGGGCTGGCCGCCGCCATCGAGGCGGACGACGCGCAGCGCGTGCGCTCGCTGTGCGAGCGTTACACCGGCGAGGCGGGCCGCTTCGGCGACGCGCCGGGCGAGATCGACACCGCGGTGCTGGGCTGCACGCACTATCCCTTCGCCGCCGCGGTGTTCCGGGAACTGCTGGGGCCGGCGGTGCGGCTGGTGGAAACCGGCGAGCCGGTCGCCCGCCAGAGCCGGCGCCTGCTCGAAGAGCGCGGCCTGCTGCGGCCGCGGGGCCCGGGGGCGGTGCACCTGGAGACCACGGGTTCGCTCACGGCGCTGCAGGCCGCCGCATCGCGCTGGCTTGGCCTCTGACCCGGACATAGGCCAAGGGATGTAGGCAGCGCGCGGGCTTGATCTTCCTCAGCATCCCGCGCAACGGGCTGCGAATACTGCTTTTTCATGCACGGCCTGCCGGCCCTCCAGGAGACCCGCATGGAACAAGCGTCGCCCGCCACCCTGGACGTCATCCCGTTCGCCGAGGCCGGCACGCTGCCGGTCCTGTTCGAGCGCCGCTGCGCCCGCTCACCGCAGGCCGAGGCCTACCGCCAGTGCAACCCGGCCATGCGTGCCTGGCGCAGCTATACCTGGGGCGACATGCACGCGCTGGTGCAACGCTGGCGCTCGGCCCTGGCCGGCGAAGGCCTGCCGGCCGGCGCGCGGGTGGCGGTGATGATGCGCAACGGCGTCGACTGGGTCTGCTTCGACCAGGCGGCGCAGTCGCTGGGGCTGGTGGTGGTGCCCCTGTATGCGACCGACAACGCGGAGAACATCGCCTACATCCTGGGCGACTGCGGCGCCCGCCTGCTGCTGGTGGGCGACCCGGCGCTCTGGCAGGCGCTGGCGCCACTGCGCGCGCGCATGCCGCAGTTGCAGCGCGTGCTGTGCCCGGGCACGACCGGCGCGCCAGGCGACGACCTGCTGCGCGCGCTGGAGCCCTGGCTCGCGCACGGTCGCGCGTCCGAGGCCCCGGCGCCGACCGATCCCGACGCCCTGGCGACCATCGTCTACACCTCGGGCACCACGGGCCGGCCCAAGGGCGTGATGCTGTCGCACCGGAACATCCTGTCCAACGTCGAGGCGATGCTGCAGACGGTGGCGGTGTACCGCGAGGACCTGCTGCTGTCCTTCCTGCCGCTGTCGCACGCGCTGGAGCGCACGGTGGGCTATTACCTGCCCGTCGCCACCGGCAGCGCGGTGGCCTTCGCCCGCTCGGTGCAGGACCTGGCCGAGGACCTCACGACCATCCGGCCCACCGTGCTGGTGTCCGTGCCCCGCGTGTACGAACGCGTGTACGCGCGCATCCAGCAGCAGCTGGAGACGCAGGGCGCGCCGGCCCGCCAGCTGTTCGAGGCGGCCGAGGCCGTGGGCTGGCAGCGCTTCGAGGCCGCGCAGCACCGCGGCGAGGCGCCCGGCGCGCTGGCGGCAATGATGTGGCCGGTGCTGCGCCACCTGGTGGCCGACAAGCTGATGGCCCGCCTGGGCGGGCGGCTGCGCATCGCGGTGTCGGGCGGCGCGCCGGTGTCGCACCGCCTGATGCACTGCTTCCTGGGCCTGGGGCTGCCGGTGCTGCAGGGCTACGGCCTCACCGAGGCGTCCCCCGTGGTCACGGCCAACCGGCTGGAGGACAACGTGCCCGACTCGGTCGGGCGGCCGCTGCCCGGGGTGGAAGTGAAGCTGGGGGCGCACGATGAGCTGCTGGTCCGCGGCCCCAACGTCATGCTGGGCTACTGGAACGACCCCGCCAAGACGGCCGCGACGATCGCCGAGGATGGCTGGCTGCACACGGGCGACATCGCCCGCATCGACGGGACGGGGCACGTCCACATCGTCGGGCGCCTCAAGGAGATCCTGGTCACCTCCACCGGCGAGAAGGTGCCGCCGTCCGACCTGGAACTGGCGATCGTCGAGGATCCGTTGTTCGAGCAGGTCATGGTGCTGGGCGAGGGCCGTCCCTTCGTCGCCGCCCTGGCCGTGCTGAACCGCGAGGCCTGGGAAGAGCTGGCACAGGGACTGGGCCTCGACACGGCGACGCCGGAGACCTTGCTCCATCCGCAGGCGCGCGAAGCGGTGCTGCAGCGGCTGCAGCCGCGCCTGGCGCCCTTCCCTGCCTATGCCCGGGTGCGGCAGGTCTGGCTCACGCTGGAGCCCTGGACCACCGACAACGGCCTGGTCACGCCGACCATGAAGCTGCGGCGGCGCCAGCTCGCCGAGCGCTTCGCGCGCGAGATCGAGGCGCTCTACGGGCAGCACGCGGGCGTGTAGGCATCCGCGCAAAGCGGCCGCGGCTACTTCGCGGAGGAGCAGTGCCCGCCTTCCACCACCTGGCCGGAGCCGGCCGCGACCAGCGGCGGCTCCTGCCGCAGGTCGATCGCCGGCGAGCGGGCGTAGTCCCAGGAGAGGAAGGCGACCAGGCCGATCCAGAAGGCCCAGCGCAGGAGCGGTGTCTTGTCTTTCATCGTCACCTCCCGCGTCAGAAGGCGAAGCGGCGCCGCACGCGCAGCCCCACCAGGGTGCCGAGGAAGGCCATCGGCAGCCAGATCCAGCCATGCACGCTGCCGGTGGAGATGCCGCTGAACATCGCGCCCACGTTGCAGCCGAAGGCCAGGCGCGAGCTGTAGCCCATGACGAAACCGGCCAGCAGGCCGATGGCCCATTGCGCGCCGGTCAGGGGCTTCGCCTGCGCCGGACTGCGGGCCGAAACCCACAGGGCGCCGCCCAGCAGGCCGATGTTGGTGATCGAGGTCACGTCCAGCAGCGCCGACTGCGAGAGGATGCGCGCGTTGCCCGCGTCGCCCCAGAAGGCGTTGCGGGCCGGGTCGAACAGGCCGAGCGCCTGCGCGCCCTTGGCCGCCCACAGCCCGAAGCCGTAGACCACGCCCCAGGGCTGGCCGGCCACCAGCAGGTTCACCGTCGCCAGCAGCGCCAGGGCCACCGCTCCCCACACCCAGCGCTTCTCCAGCACCGGCTTGCCGGGGCCCACCCACAGCCGCACCGCCACCGCGATCGCGGCCAGGCCCGCCAGCGTGGCCGCCAGCGCGGGGCCCACGCCCCAGGCCTGCACCAGGCCCACCGGCTGCAGCTGGCCCAGGCTCAGCCAGTCGTGCATCTGCACCGAGCCGAAGAAGCTGCCCAGCGCGAACAGCGGCAGGATGCCCATGTTCAGCGGCACGCCCAGGCCGGCCTTGTACAGCGTGCCGGAGCCGCAGCCGTCGGCGATCTGCATGGTCAGCCCGAACACGAAGGCGCCCACCAGCAGGCTGATGCTGGGCGGCCCCAGCGCGGCGTGCAGCTCGCTGAAGTGCCCCAGCAGCGGCATGGCCAGCACGGCGGCCAGCGCGAGCAGCAGCAGCTGGCCGTACATGCCGCGCGGGTCGCGCTGTTCGACCAGGTGGCGCCAGCCGGTGGTGAAGCCGAAGCGCGCGCCGGCGAGCGCCGCGCCGAAGCCGATGCCCACCAGGAACAGGACGGCCTGGCGCACCGACACGGCCCAGACCAGCAGAACGAAAAAGGCGGCCAGTGCGGCCGCCAGGGGAAGGCGCTTCATCGGGTCAGTTGAAAGTCCGGGCGGCCCAGAACTTCGCGTCGATCAGCAGTTGCTTGGCGCGGCCGGGCTCGTTGGCCACCGGCAGGGCGCCGGGGGCCTGCGTCCAGTCGACCATGGAGCCGGGATAGAGCTTGACGTTCTTGCGGCCCGCCACTTCCGACAGCGCGAACCAGTCCGTGGCGGCCCAGTGGCCGGTGTTGCAGAAGGCGACGGCCGGCTTGCCCGCATCGACCTCGCTCGCGGCCGCGGCACGCACCTTCTCGGGCTGCAGCACGCCGCTGTTCTCGCCGTCGAAGAACTGGCTGTACGGAACATTCACCGCGCCTTGCAGCGTGCCGGGCACCTTGGCGGCGACGTGGCGCGTCTGCCCCTCGAAGAAGTCCTTCGGGCGGGCGTCGACCAGCACGGCCGAGCCCTGCTGGATGTCGCGTGCCACCTCGTCGCGCGGGGCGATCAGGCTGGCGTCCAGTTGCGGCTGGTAGCTGCTGGGCGCGACCTGGGCGACCGCGGCGTCCTGCGGCAGGCCGGCGTCGGCCCAGGCCTTTTCGCCGCCATTGAGCAGCGAGAGCTCCTTCAGGCCCAGCGCCTTGAGCGTCCAGTACACGCGGGCGGCCGCGCCGAAGTCGGTGGCGTCGGCGCCGCTGGAAACGACCACGGCATGGGTGCCGGCCTCCAGGCCCAGCGAGCGCACGAGCGCCGTGAGCTGGGGCAGGGGCGGCAGCTCGCCCGGATTGCTGGCGGGGCCGCGCCACTGGCCGTAGGGCGCGTTCAGCGCGCCGGGAATGTGCTTCGTGGCGAACGCGTGGGCGTCGCGGATGTCGATGACGCGCAGCGCCGGCTGGCCCAGCTGCGCCTTCAGTTCCGCGGGGCTGAGCAGCGGCTGGGCCGCGAGGCTGGCGCCGGCGCCGACGAGCGCGAGGGCGAAGGCAAGGATCTTCTTGTGCATGGATGGGGCCTCGGAGAGAAGCCCCGGATTCTGCCAACGACAGACATGCACATGAACGACAGAGTTCTTATATGCAAATTCCAGCCCTGTAGCAGGCCGGCGCGCGGCCCCGGTGAATCCGCGCCGGCAGGCGGGACTTCAGTGCAGGTGCCGCGGACGCCGCCCGCCGCCGTGGCCGCCCAAGCCGCCGCCGCCGTTGCCGCGCGGGGGCTTGCCCAGCTCCAGCGAGCTCACCAGCTTGTCGAAGCGCTCGGAGAACAGCTTGTCGATCTCGGAGACCACGCCATCGAGCTCGCTGGCGTCGAAGTGGCGCTCCATCAGGTTGACCACGTCCTGCACCAGCAGGTCGCGCTGCACCTGCATGATGGCCGCCGGCGTCGGGCCGACGAACATCATGAGGAAGTCGTCGCGCGCCTCCTCCTCGGGGCCGGCCTCCTCCTCGTCGAATTCGGCGTCGTAGAAGGTGACCTCGATGGCCGCGCCCTCCTCCGCCAGCTCGTTGAGCGACATGCACATCTCGTCGAGCTGCTGGCGGAAGTCGAGGTCGCCCGAGACCGTCCAGCACATGGTCAGCATGCGCTCCTTCGGGTCGAACCGGATGCCCGGCTCCTCCTCGTAGGCGCTCTCGGCGCCGTCGGCCAGCGACTTGGCGCCCGCGTACGACCACAGGGGTTTCAGCGCCTCCTGGATCTGCTCGTAGGTCACCTCGGCGCGCAGCGGCACGTCGCCGTGCACGTGGATCTCGAAGGGGGCGTCGTACTGGGACATGGTGTTCTCCGGCCCTATTGTGGACTGATCGGCCGTGGGGTGGTTCTGGTGCCTCGAGCCGGACTCGAACCGGCACGCCTTTTGAGGGGCCGCGGATTTTAAGTCCGCTGTGTCTACCGATTTCACCATCGAGGCGACGGCCCGACTGTAAGGCAAACGCGGCGGCGGTCCCGCCGCAAGGCAGAAGGGGAAGCCGCATGGCTTCCCCTTCGCGTATCTGGAGCGGGAAACGAGGCTCGAACTCGCGACCTCAACCTTGGCAAGGTTGCGCTCTACCAACTGAGCTATTCCCGCATCGACCTGGAGGCGCGTACCGGAGTCGAACCGATCTAAACGGATTTGCAATCCGCTGCATAACCGCTTTGCTAACGCGCCGGCGTCAGATGAAAAAGGGAAGCGTCAGCTTCCCCATTTCGAGATCTGGAGCGGGAAACGAGGCTCGAACTCGCGACCTCAACCTTGGCAAGGTTGCGCTCTACCAACTGAGCTATTCCCGCGTCGAAGCCATAAGTATAGCGGAGTTTTCACAGCCCCCTGACAGGCGGCTGAAAAAACGCGGTCCCCCGCGCGCGCGCGGGGCCCTGCGGCCTCAGTGCTGTACCGCGGCCGGTGTCGTCGCGCCGACCACCGGTGCCACGGTCTGCGGCTCCTCCTCGGGCAGCGGCGTGGGCTGGCGCTCCAGCGCGATCTCCAGCACCTTGTCGATCCACTTGACCGGCACGATCTCGAGGTCGCTCTTCACGTTCTCGGGGATGTCCTGCAGGTCCTTGGTGTTCTCCTCGGGGATCAGCACCGTCTTGATGCCGCCGCGCAGGGCCGCGAGCAGCTTCTCCTTCAGGCCGCCGATCGCGGTCACCTCGCCGCGCAGCGTGATCTCGCCGGTCATGGCGACGTCCGCGCGCACGGGGATGCCGGTGAGGGCCGACACCATGGCCGTCGTCATCGCGGCGCCGGCCGAGGGGCCATCCTTGGGCGTCGCGCCGTCCGGCACGTGCACGTGGATGTCCTTCTTCTCGAAGACGTCGTCCTTGATGCCGAGATGGCGGGCGCGGCTGCGCACGACGGTGCGCGCGGCCTCGACCGACTCCTTCATCACGTCGCCCAGCGAACCGGTGCGCAGCACCTGTCCCTTGCCGGGCATCAGCGCGGCCTCGATGGTCAGCAGGTCGCCGCCCACCTCGGTCCAGGCCAGGCCCACGACCTGGCCCACCTGGTTCTGCTGCTCGGCGCGGCCGTAGCTGAACTTGCGCACGCCCAGGAAGTCGTTGAGGTTCTCGGCCGTGACCACCACCTTGGGCGTCATCTTCTTCAGCTGCAGGCCCTTGACCACCTTGCGGCAGATCTTGGACAGCTCGCGCTCCAGCGAGCGCACGCCCGCCTCGCGGGTGTAGTAGCGCACGATGTCGCGCACCGCGGCCTCGGTGACCTCGAGTTCCGCTTCCTTCACGCCGTTGTTGGCCATCTGCTTGGGCAGCAGGTAGCGCATGGCGATGGCGGTCTTCTCGTCCTCGGTGTAGCCCGAGAGGCGGATCACTTCCATCCGGTCCAGGAGGGCCGGCGGGATGTTCATCGAGTTCGAGGTCGCCACGAACATCACGTCCGACAGGTCGAAGTCGACCTCGACGTAGTGGTCGCTGAAGGTGTGGTTCTGCTCGGGGTCGAGCACTTCCAGCAGCGCGCTCGCCGGGTCGCCGCGGAAGTCCTGGCCCAGCTTGTCGATCTCGTCCAGCAGGAACAGCGGGTTGCGCGTGCCCACCTTGGACAGCGACTGCAGCACCTTGCCCGGCAGCGCGCCGATGTAGGTGCGGCGGTGGCCGCGGATCTCGGCCTCGTCGCGCATGCCGCCCAGCGCCATGCGCACGTACTTGCGGCCGGTGGCCTTGGCCACCGACTGCCCCAGCGAGGTCTTGCCCACGCCCGGGGGGCCGACCAGGCACAGGATCGGCGCCTTGACCTTGTCCACGCGCTGCTGCACGGCGAGGTACTCGAGGATGCGGTCCTTGACCTTCTCCAGGCCCCAGTGGTCTTCGTTCAGCACCTGCTCGGCATAGGCGAGGTCGTGCTTGATCTTGGTCCGCTTGGCCCAGGGCAGGCCGACCAGCACGTCGATGTAGTTGCGCACCACCGTCGCCTCGGCCGACATCGGCGACATCAGCTTCAGCTTCTTCAGCTCCGCGTCCGCCTTCTTCTTGGCGTCCTTGGGCATCTTGGCGGCCTTGATCTTCTTCTCGATCTCCTCGATGTCGGCGCCTTCCTCGCCTTCGCCGAGTTCCTTCTGGATGGCCTTGACCTGCTCGTTGAGGTAGAAGTCGCGCTGGTTCTTCTCCATCTGCCGCTTCACGCGGCCGCGGATGCGCTTGTCGACGTTGAGGATCTCCACCTCGCGTTCGATCTGCTCGAACAGGTTCTCCAGGCGCTCCTTGACGTCGGCGAGGTCCAGGACGACCTGCTTGTTGTCCAGCTTGAGCGGCAGGTGGGCGGCGATGGTGTCGGCCAGGCGGCCCGGGTCGTCGATCGAGGAGATCGACGTCAGGATCTCCGGCGGGATCTTCTTGTTCAGCTTCACGTACTGGTCGAACTGCTGCAGCACGGCGCGGCGCAGGGCCTCGATCTCGGCCGGCTTGGCGGCGCTGACGCCCGAGTCGACCGGGATGACGGTGGCCGTGAAGTGCTGGTTGCCGTCGACGATCTTGGCCACGCGGGCGCGCTGCTGGCCCTCGACCAGCACCTTCACCGTGCCGTCGGGCAGCTTGAGCATCTGCAGGATCGTGGAGACGCAGCCGACCTCGAACATGTCGGTCACGGAGGGCTCGTCCTTGGCGGCGGCCTTCTGGGCGACCAGCATGATGCGGCGCTCGGCCTCCATCGCGGCCTCCAGGGCCTTGATGCTCTTGGGCCGGCCCACGAACAGCGGGATGACCATGTGGGGGAACACCACCACGTCCCGCAGGGGCAGCAGCGGCAGTTCCAGGGGTTCAGGCGGCAGGGGGGTGTGTCCGGACATGGTGATCCTTGTGGGGGTTGTCAGCCGAATATGGCCGGCAAAAGGACATTTTCAACCCGGTCGCACCCTCGCGGGTGCGGGCCGGGGCGAATGCCACCGAAAAACGAGGGGATGGGACGGGCGGCTGAGGCAGCCTGGCGACGGATGGGCCGGCCCCGGGTCATCAGGCCTTCTTGGCGGCCTCGCGGTACACCAGCAGCGGCGGCTTGCTTTCCTCGATGGTGGTCTCGTCGACCACCACCTTCTCCACGTTGCTGATGTTGGGCAGCTCGAACATGGTGTCGATCAGCGACTGCTCCAGGATGGAGCGCAGGCCGCGGGCGCCGGTCTTGCGCGCCAGCGCCTTGCGGGCGATGGCCTTCAGCGCGCTGGGCCGCACCTCCAGCTCCACGCCCTCCATGGCCAGCAGCTTGGCGTACTGCTTGACCATGGCGTTCTTGGGCTCGGTGAGGATCTGCACCAGGGCGTCCTCGCTCAGCTCGGACAGGGTCGCCACCACCGGCAGGCGGCCCACCAGCTCGGGGATCAGGCCGAACTTGATCAGGTCCTCCGGCTCCACCTCGCGGAACATGTCGGTGAGGCTGCGCTCCTTCTTGCTGCGCACGTTGGCGCCGAAGCCGATGCCCGAGGCCTCGGTGCGCTGCTCGATCACCTTTTCCAGTCCGGCGAAGGCGCCGCCGCAGATGAACAGGATGTTGGTCGTATCGATCTGCAGGAAGTCCTGGTTCGGGTGCTTGCGCCCGCCCTGGGGCGGCACGCTGGCCATGGTGCCCTCGATCAGCTTCAGCAGGGCCTGCTGCACGCCCTCGCCCGAGACGTCGCGGGTGATGGACGGGTTGTCGGACTTGCGCGAGATCTTGTCGATCTCGTCGATGTAGACGATGCCGCGCTGCGCCCGCTCCACCTCGTAGTTGCAGTTCTGCAGCAGCTTCTGGATGATGTTCTCGACGTCCTCGCCGACGTAGCCGGCCTCGGTGAGCGTGGTGGCGTCGGCCATCACGAAGGGCACGTCGAGCATGCGCGCCAGCGTCTGCGCCAGCAGCGTCTTGCCGCTGCCGGTGGGGCCGATCAGGAGGATGTTGCTCTTGGTGAGCTCGACGTCGTCCTTCTTGGCCTTGTCCTTGTGACGCAGGCGCTTGTAGTGGTTGTAGACCGCCACCGAGAGGGCCCGCTTGGCCTGCTCCTGGCCGATCACGTAGTTGTCGAGGTTGTTCTTGATCTCGGCGGGCGTCGGCAGGTCGCCGCGCGCCTCGCGCTGCTCGTCACCCGCGGGCAGTTCGTCGCGGATGATCTCGTTGCACAAGTCGATGCACTCGTCGCAGATGAAGACCGACGGTCCCGCGATGAGTTTCTTGACCTCGTGCTGGCTCTTCCCGCAGAACGAGCAGTAAAGCGTTTTCTCGCTGGAGGAGCCTTTTCGGTCGGCCATGGGTTGGGTGCCTGTGTGACGTCTCAATGATAACCATACAACAAACGGCGCCCCGGTTGCCCGGGGGCGCCGTCGTTGCCGTGCCGCAACCTCGCTGCCGGCGGGTGGTTCAGGGGCGCTTGGCGATGACCTGGTCCACCAGGCCGTAGGCCCGGGCCTCCTCCGCCTCGAGGAAGTAGTCCCGGTCGGTGTCGCGCTCGATTTTCTCCAGCGGCTGGCCGGTGCGCTCGGCCAGGATCCGGTTCAGGGTGGCCTTGGTCTTCAGGATGTCCCGGGCGTGGATCTCGATGTCCGTCGCCTGGCCCTGCATGCCGCCCAGGGGCTGGTGGATCATGATCTTGGAGTTGGGCAGGGCGAAGCGCTTGCCCTTCTCGCCGGCGGACAGCAGGAAGGCGCCCATGGAGGCGGCCATGCCGGTGCACAGGGTCGAGACCGACGGCTTGATGAAGTTCATCGTGTCGTAGATCGCCATGCCGGCGCTGACGCTGCCGCCCGGGGAGTTGATGTACAGGGAGATGTCCTTGTCCGGGTTCTCCGACTCCAGGAACAGCAGCTGCGCCACCACCAGGTTGGCCGTCTGGTCGTTGACCGGCCCGACCAGGAACACCACCCGTTCGCGCAGCAGGCGCGAATAGATGTCGTACGACCGCTCGCCGCGGCCGGACTGCTCGATGACCATGGGGATCAGGCCCAGGCCCTGGGTATCAAGTGCGCTCATGGGGGAATGTGCTCCGAAGACTTGGCCGTACTTTAGCCTGAATGGAATTGGGGCCGGCGGGACCGTTCACAAGGTCCGGCCGGTCCCCAAGGCCTTCGGTGGGGTTCGCTTCGCTCACCACCACCCTAAGCCCAGCGCCGATCCGTAGGGTGGTGGTGAGGGCGCAGCCCGAACCCCACCGATCGGCGTCCGGCTTACGCCTGGTTCTGCCCCATCAGCTCGTCGAAGGCGACCTGCTTCTCGACCGTCTTCGCCTTGGACAGGATGAAGTCGGTGACGTTGTTCTCGATCACGATGGCCTCGACCTCGGCCAGGCGGCGGTTGTCGCCGTAGTACCAGCGCACGACGTCGGCCGGGCGCTCGTAGCTGGCGGCCAGGTCCTCGATGTGCTGCTTGATCTGCTCCGGCTTGGCGTCCAGGCCGTTGGCGCGCACCAGCTCGGCCACCACCAGGCCCAGGCGCACGCGGCGCTCGGCCTGCGGGCGGAACACCTCCTCGGGGATCGGGGCCTTGTCGGCGTCCTGGATGCCGCGCTGCTTCAGGTCGGCGCGGGCGCCCTCGACCAGGCGGTCGATCTCGTTCTGGACGATGGACTTGGGCAGGTCCAGCTCGGACTGGGCGAGCAGCGCGTCCATCGCGGCCTGCTTGTTGCGCGCCAGCAGGCGGAACTTCACCTCGCGCTCCAGGTTCTTGCGGATGTCGGCACGCAGCGCCTCGATCGTGCCTTCGGCGATGCCCAGGGACTTGGCGAAAGCCTCGTTCACCTCGGGCAGGTGGGTGGCCTCGATCTTCTTGACCGTGACCATGAAGTCGGCGGTCTTGCCGGCCACGTCCTTGCCGTGGTAGTCGGCCGGGAAGGCCAGCGGGAAGGTCTTGCTCTCGCCCGCCTTCATGCCGCGCACGGAGTCGTCGAACTCCTTGAGCATCTGGCCCTCGCCAACCAGGAACTGGAAGTCGTCGGCCTTGCCGCCGGCGAAGGGCTCGCCGTCGATCTTGCCCTCGAAGTCCACGGTCACGCGGTCGCCCGCCTCGACGGCGGCGCCGGCGGCCTTCTGGGCGAAGGTGCGGCGCTGCTTGCGCAGGATGTCCAGGGTGCGGTCGATCGCCTCCCCGGTCACCTCGGTGCCGACCTTCTCGACCTCGGCGCCGGCCAGGTCGCCGATCTTCACCTCGGGATAGACCTCGAACACCGCGTCGAAGGCCAGCTCGCCCTCGGGCGCGCCTTCCTTTTCGGTGATCTTCGGCTGGCCGGCCACGCGCAGCTTGGCCTCGTTGGCGGCGGCGGCGAAGGCCTCGCCCACCTTGTCGTTCATGACCTCGTACTGCACCGAGTAGCCGTAGCGCTGGGCCACGACCGACAGCGGCACCTTGCCGGGGCGGAAGCCGTCCATCTTGACGGTGCGCGCCAGCTTCTTCAGGCGGGAATCGACTTCGGACTGAATGGCGCCGACGGGCAGCGTCAGCGTCATCTTGCGTTCCAGCTTGTCCAGGGTTTCTACGGTCACGGCCATGATCAGTCTCGGTTGGGAAAAACGCGTGGTGCGCGGGGTCGGACTCGAACCGACACGCCATCGCTGGCGTCAGGACCTAAACCTGGTGCGTCTACCAATTTCGCCACCCGCGCGGTCACTGAAAGGAAAGCGGACGGCCAGGACACCCTGACCGCCCGCTCGAATCCGGTCAACCGGGCATTTTAACCGCTACGCGGTCGCCGGCTGCGGCCGGGCAGGCCCGCGCAGGGGGTCCTCGCGCTTCACCCGGAACCAGGCCGCGTACATGGCCGGCAGGGCCAGCAGGGTCAGCACGGTCGCCACGACCAGGCCGCCCATGATGGCGACGGCCATGGGGCCCCAGAACACCGAGCGCGACAGCGGGATCATGGCCAGCACGGCCGCCGCGGCGGTCAGCACGATCGGCCGCAGGCGGCGCACCGCCGCCTCCACGATGGCGTTCCAGGCCGGCACGCCCCGGGCGCGGTCCTGCTCGATCTGGTCGATCAGGATCACCGAATTGCGCTGGATCATGCCCATCAGGGCGATCACGCCCAGCAGCGCCACGAAGCCGAACGGCCGGTCCAGCGCCAGCAGCGAGCCCGCCACGCCGGCGATGCCCAAGGGGCCCGTGAGGAAGACCAGCATCGCCCGGCTGAAGCTCTGCAGCTGCAGCATGAGCAGGGTGAAGGTGATGAACAGCATCACCGGCACGCCGACGGCGATCGACGAGGACCCCTTGCCGCTCTCCTCCACCGCCCCGGCCACGTGGATGCGGTAGCCGGGCGGCCACTTCGCCTCCAGCGCGCGCAACTGCGGCAGGAGCTCGTCGGTCACGGTCGCCCCCTGCAGGCCCTCCACCACGTCCGACTGCACCGTGATCGCATAGGTGCGCCCTTCGCGCCACATCACCCCCGGCTCCCAGGCGAACACCGGCTTGGCGATCTGCGTGAGCGGGATGGCCTTGCCCGAGGCGGTGGGCAGGTAGGCGTTGGCGATGTCGGTGATGGCGCTGCGTTCCTCCGCGGGCTGGCGCAGCACGATGTCAATCAGCTTGTCGCCCTCGCGGTACTGTCCCACCGGGGTGCCGGAGAGGATGGTGCGGCTGGCCTGGGCGATCGACTGGCTGGTCACGCCCAGCGCCCGCGCCTTGGCCTGGTCGACCTCCAGCCGCAGCGTCTTGACCGACTCGTTCCAGTTGTCGTTGACCCCGCGGGTGTGGGGGCTCGCCCGCATCGCGGCCTTGACCTCGTCGGCGCGCCGGCGCAGCTCCACCGGGTCCGGGCCCATCACCCGGAACTGCACCGGGTACGCCACGGGCGGGCCGTTGGGCAGCAGCTTGACCCGCCCGCGCACCTCCGGGAACTCCTGGGCCAGCATGCCCGGCAGCCATTCGCGCAGGTGTTCCCGCATCGCCAGGTCGCGCGGCTGGATGATCAGCTGCGACACGTTGGACTGGGGGAAGATCTGGTCCATCGGCAAATAGAAGCGCGGCACCCCCGAGCCCACCCAGGTGGTGACGTCCACCACCCCGGGCGTGGCCATCAGCCGCTGCTCCAGCCGCTTCGTGACGGCCTCGGTGGCGGCGAAGGAGGTGCCCTCGGGCTCCCAGATGTCCACCAGGATTTCCGGCCGGCTGGAGTCGGGGAAGAACTGCTGCTGGACCCGGCCCATGCCCACGATGCCCAGCGCGAACAGCACCAGGGTGGCCGCGATGGTCTTCCAGCGGTGCTCCACGCACCAGTCGACGGCGCGGCGGAAGTGGCGGTAGAACGGCGTGTCGAAGTGCTCCTGGTGCTCCGCCGACACGGGCTTGGCCTTCAGCAGCAGCGTGCCCAGGTAGGGCACGAAATACACCGAGACCAGCCAGCTCAGGACCAGGGCGATCACGGTCACCGCGAAGATCGCGAAGGTGTATTCGCCCACCGTGGAGCGGGCCATGCCGATCGGCAGGAAGCCGGTGGCGGTGATCAGCGTGCCGGTGAGCATGGGCATCGCCGTCACCTCGTAGGCGAAGGTGGCGGCGCGGAACTTGTCGTAGCCCTCCTCCATCTTGCGCACCATCATCTCCACCGCGATGATGGCGTCGTCCACCAGCAGGCCCAGGGCGATGATCAGCGAGCCGAGCGAGATCTTGTGCAGGCCGATGCCCCAGTAGTACATGGCCAGGAAGGTCACGGTCAGCACCAGCGGGATGGTGATGGCCACCACCAGGCCCGGGCGCACGTCGACGTACCAGCGCCGCCACAGCGGCCGGCCGGCCGCGTCGGGATGGCGGTGGAACCCGAGGCTGATGAAGCTCACGCCCAGCACGATGACGATCGCCTCGATCAGGGTGTGCACGAACTCGTTGACCGAGGAGGCGACGGCGCGCGGCTGGTCCTGCACCTGCACCAGGCGCACCCCGGCGGGCAGGGTGCCGTCGATGCGGTCGGTGGCCTCCTTCAGCGACTTGCCCAGCCGGATGATGTCGCCGCCCTTGGCCATGGACACGCCCAGGGCGATGACCTCCTTGCCGTCGTGGCGCACCTTCACCTGCGGCGGGTCGATGTAGCCGCGCTTGACGGTGGCGATGTCGCCCAGCCGCAGCTGGTTGCCCGAGGCGCCGCGGATCGGCATCGCGCGCAGCTGCGAAACCGCCTCGAACTGGCCCGCCACCCGCACCTGCAGCACGTCCAGCGGCGTCTGCACCGCGCCGGCGGACTCCACCGCGTTCTGCTCGCGCAGCTGGGCCAGCACCTGGTTCAGGTCCAGCCCGAGCTGGGCCAGGCGCTGCTGCGAGATCTCGATGTAAAGCTTCTCGTCCTGCACGCCGAACAGCTGCACCTTGGCCACGTCCGGCACCCGCAGCAGCTGCTGGCGCACGTCGTCGGCGAAATCCTTGAGCTCGGCGTAGCTGTAGCCGGTGTCGGCCTCCAGCGTGTAGATGACGCCGTAGACGTCGCCGTATTCGTCGTTGAAGAAGGGGCCGATCACGCCGGGGGGCAGCGTGCCGCGCATGTCCCCGACCTTCTTGCGCACCGTGTACCAGACGTTGGGCACCTCGGAGGCGCGCGAGGAGTCCTTGATCTGGAACACGATCAGCGACTCGCCCGGCTTGGCGTAGCTGCGGATGATGTCCGCGTAGGGCACCTCCTGCAGCGTGCGCTCGATCTTGTCGGTGACCTGTTCGGCCATCTGCTGCGCGGTGGCGCCGGGCCAGTAGACCTGCATCACCATCGCGCGGAAGGTGAAGGGCGGGTCCTCGTCCTGGCCCAGCTGGAAGTAGGAGGCGATGCCCAGCACCATCAGCACCACCATCAGGTAGCGCGTGAGCGCCGGGTGCTCCAGCGCCCAGCGCGAGAGGTTGAAGCGCTCGGGCTTTCCCGTCGGGTCGCTCATCGCGGCCTCAGCGCTGCACCGGCAGGGTGGCGGCCTGGGCGGCCCCGGCCAGCGCGCGGCCGGGGACCTCGCGGGCGAGCGGCGCCACGCTGGAGGTCTTCTCCCGCCAGATCGTGACCTTCTGCCCCGGGGAGAGCACGTGCACGCCGGCGGCGACGACCACCATGCCCGGCTTCAGGCCGGCGGCGATGACGGCATCGTTGCCGTCGGCGGTGGCCACCTCCACCGGCTGCGAGCGCACCGTCATCGTCGCCGGATCGAGCACCCACACGGCGCTGCCCGGGCCCTCCTGGCGCAGCGCGCTGGTCGGGATCTTGATGACCTCGGCCCCGGCCTGACCCAGCGCCTGCGGCACCACGGTCATGGTGGCGCCCAGCGGCGGCTGGTCGCTGCCTTCCAGGGCGACCTTGACCGTGTAGGTGCGCGTCACCGGGTCCGCGCTGGCCGCGACCTCGCGGATGCGTCCCCGGTGGACGACGTTGCTGGCCCACTGGCGGGCCGTGACGGCGGTGCCGTCGCGCAGCGCGCCGACCTTGTCCTCGGGCACCGCGAACACCACGTCGCGCGGGCCGTCCGCCGCGATGCGGATCACCGGGGTGCCGGCGGCCACCACCTGGCCGACCTCGGCCTCGACCGCCGTCACCACGCCCGACACGTCGGCCACCAGGTTCGTGTAATCGGCCTGGTTGCCCTGGGCGGCGAGTTGCGCCTGGGCCTGCTCCAGCTGGGCCTGTGCCGCCTTCAAGGTGGTCTCGCGCCGCTCGAGTTCGGCGCCGCTGATGAAGTTCTGCTCGCGCAGCGTCTGGTAGCGCTTGAAGTCGGCCGCGGCGAGGTCGCGATTGGTGGTGGCGGCTGCGACCTGCGCACGGGCGGCCTCGGCGGCCAGCCGGTAGTCCCGTGGATCGAGCTGCGCCAGCAGGGTCCCGGCCTTCACGTGCTGGCCCAGCTCGGCCAGGCGCCGGGTGATCTTGCCGCCGACGCGGAAACCCAGGCGCGACTCGATGCGCGCGCGCACCTCGCCGGAGAACTCGTTGCGCGACTGCATGGCGGATTCGCCCACGGTGATCACCTTGACCGCGCGGACCGGCTCGGGCGGCGCCTCGCCGCGCGAGCAGCCACCCAGCAGCGTGGCGGCGAGCAGCGCCACGGGCAGGGCACTTCGGAATGGACGGTAGGGGGCCATGTGGGATTCCGGGAACGGGGTGCAGGCAGGATTTGTGCCTTGCACCCTACTAATGACTGACTGGTTAGTAATCTAGAAGAGGCCGGCAGAGCTTGTCAAGCGACAATGGCGACGTGAGCGCACCTCCCGACGACCGGCCACGGCCGGTCGACCACTACGAAAACTTCCCCGTCGCTTCCTGGCTCTGCCCTCCTCGCCTGCGGCAGCCGGTGGCGGCGATCTACTGGTTTGCCCGTACGGCGGACGATATCGCGGACGAGGGAAATGCAACAGAGGGTGAGCGACTGGCCGATCTGCTTACATACAGAAACGACCTGGCGGCGTGCCTGGCAGGCAACACCGGCTCGGGCCGCTGGCCCGGGGTCTTCGGTCCGCTGGGCCTGGCGGCCCGGCAGTTCGCCCTGCCCGCCCAGCCGCTGCACGACCTGCTGGATGCCTTCCACCAGGACGTGGAGAAGACCCGCGACCGTGCCGGCTACGCCAGCCGTGCCGAGTTGCTGGACTACTGCCGGCGCTCGGCCGATCCGGTGGGGCGGCTGCTGCTGCACCTGTACGGGGTGGACGGGCCGGCGGCGCTGGCCGAGAGCGACGCGATCTGCAGCGCGCTGCAGCTGATCAACTTCTGGCAGGACCTCGGCGTCGACGTGCCGCGCGGGCGCTACTACCTGCCCGCCGAGGACTGCCTGCGGCACGGACTCGACCCCGCGGCCCCCGCGACCTGGGCCGCGCATCCGCGAGCGCCGGCGCTGGTGCGCTCGCTGTGCGACTGGGCCCGGGCCCTCATGCTGGCCGGCGCGCCGCTGGTGCACCGCATCCCGGGCCGCGCCGGCTGGGAGCTGCGGCTGGTGGTGCAGGGCGGCCTGCGCATCCTCGACCGGATCGCGGCGCTGGACCACCGCACCCTGCAGTCCCGCCCCACGCTCCGCGCGGCCGATGCCCCCGTGCTGCTGTGGCGGGCGGTGCGGATGTGAGAATCGGGCGCCCGAACCCCTCCCCCATGACGCCGGAACAGTACGTCCAGCAGAAGGCCGCCGCCTCCGGCAGCAGCTTCTATTACGCCTTCCTCTTCCTGCCGCCGCCGCGGCGCGCCGCCATCACCGCCTTCTACGCCTTCTGCCGCGAGGTGGACGACGTGGTCGACGAGGTGAGCGACCCCGGCGTGGCGCGCACCAAGCTCGCCTGGTGGCAGTCGGAGGTGGCCCAGTCCTTCGCCGGCCGCCCCACCCACCCGGTCATGCAGGCCCTGATGCCCGGCGTGGCGGCCTTCGGCCTGGAGCAGGAGCCGCTGCAGGCCGTGATCCGCGGCTGCCAGATGGACCTGGAGCAGACCCGCTACCTGGACTTCCAGGCGCTGCAGCGCTATTGCCACCTGGTGGCCGGCGTGGTGGGCGAGGTCGCCGCCCGCATCTTCGGCCAGACCGAGGCGCAGACCACCGCGTACGCCCACAAGCTGGGCCTGGCCTTCCAGCTCACCAACATCATCCGCGACGTCGGCGAGGACGCCCTGCGCGGACGCATTTACCTGCCCGTCAGCGAGCTGCAGCAGTTCGAGGTGAAGGCCCACGAGATCCTGCAGCGCCAGCACTCCGACCGCTTCGTCGCGCTGATGCGCTTCCAGGCACAGCGCGCGCATGCCCTGTACGACGAGGCGCTGGCGCTGCTGCCGGATGCCGACCGCCGGGCGCAGAAGCCGGGCCTGATGATGGCCAGCATCTACCGCACGCTGCTGCGCGAGATCGAGGCCGAGGACTTCCAGGTGCTCAAGCAGCGCATCAGCCTCACGCCGCTGCGCAAGCTGTGGCTGGCCTGGAAGGTGCAGGCGCTGGGCCGCCTGTGAGCCGCCTGCGGGTCGCCGTCGTCGGCGCCGGCTGGGCCGGCCTGGCCGCCGCCGTGGCGGCCACGCAGGATGGGCACGCCGTGACGCTGCTGGAGGCCGCGCGCACGCCCGGCGGCCGCGCGCGGGCGCTGCCGGTCACGCTGCCCGATGGCGAGACGGCGCTCCTGGACAACGGCCAGCACATCCTGGTCGGTGCGTACCTGGAGACGCTCGCGCTGATGGAGACCGTGGGCGTGGATCCGGACGCCTCCCTGCTGCGCCTGCCCCTGGTGCTGCGCGACGCGCACGGCGACGGGCTCGCCCTGCCCGCCTGGCCCGCCCCCTGGGACGCGCTGGCGGGCATCCTCGGCGCGCGCGGCTGGAGCTGGGCGGAACGGTGGTCGCTGCTGCGCGCGGCCGCCGGCTGGCAGCGCGCCGGCTTTCGCTGCGACCCGGGGCTGAGCGTCGCCGGCCTCACACGCGACGTCAGTCCGCGGGTGCGCGAGTCGATGATCGATCCGCTGTGCGTGGCGGCGCTCAACACCCCGGCCGACCGGGCCAGCGGCGAGGTTTTCCTGCGTGTGCTGCGCGACGCCCTGTTCGGCCGCGGGCATCGCGGCTGGGGCGGCTCCAACCTGCTGCTGCCCCGGCAGGACCTGGGCAGCGTATTCCCGCACGAGGCCTGCGCCTGGCTCGCGGCGCACGGCGCGGGGCTGCGCATCGGGCGGCGCGTGCAGTCGCTGCGGCCGGCCGCCGCGGGCTGGGACGTGGACGGCGAACCGTTCGACGCGGTCGTGCTCGCAACGCCCGCGGCCGAGGCGGCCCGGCTGGTGGAGGACAGCGGCGCCGCGGCCGCGCCATGGCTGGCGGCGGCGCGCTCGCTCGCCTTCGAGGCGATCGCGACCGTCTACGTCATCGGCGGCCCGAAGCTGCCGCTGCCAATGCTGGCGCTGCGCACGGGACCGGACGCGCCGGCGCAGTTCGTGTTCGACCGCGGCCAACTGGGCGGGCCGCCGGGACTGCTGGCCTTCGTGGCCAGCGCGAGCGCGCGCGAGAAGGAGGCGCTGCAGGCGCAGGTGCTGGCGCAGGCGGCCGCCCTGGGCTGGTCGGTGCAGCCGCTGCAGACCATCGTGGAGAAGCGCGCGACCTTCGCCTGCGTGCCCGGCCTGCGCCGGCCGCCGCAGGCGATCGCACCGGGGCTGTGGGCCTGCGGCGATTACGTCGAGGGCCCCTATCCGGCGACGCTGGAGGGAGCGGTGCGCTCGGGGCTGGGGGCGGCGCGGCGGCTGGGGCGTTGAGGCCGTACCCCGGCGCGAGGCTCACCGCGCCTCGAACAGGTCCTTCAGCTCCCCCAGGTGCGTCAGCGTCAGGTGCGGCTCCTGCTCGTGCGGCCACAGCGCGTCCGAGCGGTTCAGCCACGCCGCCTGCATGCCCGCATTGAGGGCTCCCAGCGCATCCAGCGTCACGTCGTCGCCCACGTGCAGGATGTGCTCCGGCAGGACGTCCACCGCGCCCGCGGCGGCATGGAAGATGCGCGGGTCGGGCTTGCCCACGCCGAACTCGCGGGCGCACACGGCGGCGCGGAAGAAGCGCCCCAGGCCGACGCGCTGCACGTCCGCGTTGCCGTTGGACAGCGCCACCAGCGGGAAACGCGCCGCCAGGTATTCCAGCGCCGGCAGCACGTCGTCGAACAGCGTAACCCGCTGGCGCTCGGCGAAGAACACCTCGAAGGCGGGCTCGGCCAGGGCCGGGTCGTCGCCCGCTCGCGTCAGCGCCAGCCGGATCGACTCGCGCCGCAGGGCGCTCATGTCGTGCTTGAGGTCGGGCCGCGACGCCCCCATCTCCGCGCGGATGTCGCGCAGGGCGGCCGGATTGGCGAACAGCGCGGAGGTCATGGGCGCGTGCTCGGACAGCCAGTCGTGCAGCGCCCGCTCGGCCCGCTCGATGGTGGGCCAGATCGGCCACAGCGTGTCGTCCAGGTCCAGCGTGACGGCCTTGATCTTCTCCAGGTCCAGCATGGCGGCGAGAATAGCGCAATGGCGTCCGAATCCCGCTCCCCCTCCGCCCCGCCCCACGCGCACGGTCAGGCATCCTTCACGGCCGTCCTCCTGTGCAACCTCGGCACCCCGGACGAACCCACGCCGGCCGCCGTGCGCCGCTACCTGGCGCAGTTCCTGGCCGATCCGCGGGTGGTGGAGATTCCGCGCCTGGCCTGGTTCCCGATCCTGTACGGGATCATCCTGCCCCTGCGCTCGGCGAAGTCCGCCGCCAAGTACGCGACGATCTGGACGCCCGAGGGCTCCCCCCTGAAGGTGTGGACCGAGCGCCAGGCGAAGCGCCTGCAGGGCTGGCTCGGGGAGCAGGGCCACCGGGTGCGGGTGGAGTACGCGATGCGCTACGGCAACCCCTCCGTCGCCAGCCGGCTCGACGCGCTGGCCGACGCCGGCGCCAGCCGCATCCTGGTGCTGCCCGCCTATCCGCAGTACGCGGGCAGCACCACCGCCAGCGTGATCGATGCGGTCGCGCAGTGGGCGCAGACGCGCCGCGCCGTGCCCGAGCTGCGCTTCGTGAACCGCTACCACGACGACCGCGGCTACATCCTGGCGCTGGCCCACCGCATCGAGCGGCACTGGCACGGGAACGGCCGCCCCGACCACCTGGTCATGAGCTTCCACGGCGTGCCCGAGCGCACGCTGCACCTGGGCGACCCCTACCACTGCGAGTGCCGCAAGACGGCGCGGCTGCTGGCCGAGACCCTGCAGCTGGATGCAACCCAGTTCACGGTGACCTTCCAGTCCCGCTTCGGCAAGGCGAAGTGGCTCGAGCCCTACACCGAGCCCACGCTGCAGGCGCTGGCGCGCGACGGCAAGCGCCGCGTCGACGTGGTCTGCCCCGGCTTCACCAGCGACTGCCTGGAGACGCTGGAGGAGATCGCGCAGGAGGGCCGCGACGCCTTCCTGGAGGCAGGCGGGCGCAGCTTCCACTACATCCCCTGCCTCAACGACGACCCGGAGTGGATCCATGCGCTCGGCGCCGTCGCCGAGCGGCACCTGGCGGGCTGGCCGACGAAGGAGGCGCCGGATGCGCGGGAACTGGCCGCGCAGAAGGAGCGCGCGCTGGCGCTGGGCGCGCAGCGCTGACGCCTCAGTCCCCCGCGCGCGCCTCGTTCCCGTCGATGAAGGCGCGCACCAGGTCCAGCTGCTGCGGCACGTTCAGCGCCGGCGCATGGCCGCAGCCCGGCACCTCGACGACCCGGGCCAGGCCCAGCGCCCCGGGGCCGCGCGCCAGCATCTGCCCCGCCACCTCCGGCAGCACCAGGTCCGACTCGGCGCCGCGCAGCAGCAGCACAGGAATGCGCAGCCGGTCGTAGTGCTCCCACAGCTCGTAGTCGTCCGGGTGGTCGGTGAACTGCCGGACCATCGCCGGGTCGTAGTGCGGCGTCACGCGGCCGTCCGGCAGGCGCCGGGTCGAGGTCTCGGCGAGCCGGCGCCACTGGGCGTCCGACAGCCAGCCATAGGGCTTGTAGACCTGCCGGAAGAAAGCTTCGAGCTCCGACACCGTTGCGAACGCCGGCGGCTGGCCCGCATAGTCGCGGATACGCGCGATGGCCGCCGGCGCCAGGTGCGGCGCGTTGTCGTTGAGCACCAGGCTCGCGATGCGGCCGGCCAGCGCGGGCTGGAAGAGGCCGGCGGCGCACACCGTGCCGATCGCCCCGCCCATGGAGGTGCCGACCCAGTGCGCCCGCGGGATGCCCAGGCGGTCGAACAGTTCGGCGGCAATCCGCGCGTAGAAGGACAGCTGGTACTCGTTGCCCGGATCGGGGCTCCACTGGCTCAGGCCGCGGCCGATCGTGTCGGGGCAGATCACCCGGTAGCGGTCGGCCAGCGCCTGCGCCAGTTCGTCCATGTCGCGCCCCGTGCGCGCCAGGCCGTGCCAGGCGACCACGACCGGCTCGTTGTCGCCGCCCCACTCCGTGTAGTGGATCTCGCGGCCGGCGCAGGTGACGTAGTTGGAGGTGGATCCCATCGCGTTGCCCCTTCAGGTCGTCTTCGCCCGCTGCGCGGCCAGCAGCCGCGCTGACTGCATCGCCCGCAGGCGGCCCACCACGCCGGTCGGGAAGTGGTAGACCGACAGCACGAACAGCAGGCCCAGCCACAGCAGCCAGCGGTCGGGCGACAGCAGCGCGGCCAGCCACGGCAGCCCGGAGACGGCGCCGCTCGCCAGCCGCAGCAGGTCCTGCAGGTAGCTCTGGGCCGCCACGAACAGGCCCGCGCCGATCGCCGCGCCATAGATTGTCCCCATGCCGCCGATCACCACGATGAGCAGCACGTCCAGCATGACCTCGAAGGACAGCGTAGTGTCGGGGCCGTTGTAGCGCAGCCAGATCGCCAGCATCGCGCCGGCCAGCGTCGCGAACAGCGCCGACAGGATGCTGGAGACCGTGCGGTAGACCACCACCCGGTAGCCGATCGCCTCGGCCCGGAACTCGTTCTCGCGGATCGCCTGCAGCACCCGACCGAAGGGCGAGTTCACGATGCGCAGCAGGGCCAGCAGCAGCAGCACGCACAGCACGAACAGCAGGTAGTAGCACACGATGCGCCCGTCGATGCGCTGCGTCAGCTGGAACGCGGGCGACAGCACGTCCGGCATCCGGAAGGTCAGCCCGTCCTCGCCGCCGGTGAACTCCGACAGCTGCGAGGCCAGCGTCTGGAAGGCCGCGGCGAAGGCCAGCGTGATCATCGAGAAGAAGATGGCCCGCACCCGCAGCGAGAACAGGCCGATGGCCAGCGCCAGCACGAAGGACAGGGCCAGCGCCGCCAGCGTGCCCAGGGCGATGGCGCCCCAGCCCGGGCCCATGCGGGTCGAGGCGATCGCCACCCCGTAGGCGCCGATGCCGAAGAACATCGTGTGCGCGAAGCTCACGATGCCGGTGTAGCCCAGCAGCAGGTCGAAGCTGGCGACCAGGACGATGAACACCAGGATCTTGGCGGCGACGTCGAGCGCCTTGATGCCGGGCACCGCGAACGGCGTCACGGCCAGGGCCAGCAGCAGCAGCACCAGGATGGCCGCGAGCACGCGGCTGCGGGGGAAGTCGTTGGAAAGCAGTCGGGTCAGCATGCCGGCCTTACTTCGCGAGCGCGTAGACGCCCTGCGGCCGCCACATCAGGATGGCCAGCATCAGCAGGATGTTGGAGAACAGCGCCGCCTTGGGCACCAGGAAGCCGGTGTAGTTGGCCACCAGGCCAACCAGCAGCGCGCCCACCAGCGCGCCCGTGGTGGAGCCCAGCCCGCCGATGATCAGGACGATGAAGATCAGCACGTTGACCTGCGCGCCCATCTGCGGCACCACGTTCTGCTGGTACAGGCCCCACAGCACGCCGCCCAGGCCCGCCAGCGCGCTCCCGACCACGAACACGCCCACGAACAGGACGCGGATGCGGTAGCCGAGCGACTCCACCATCTCGCGGTCCTGCACCCCTGCGCGGATCAGCAGGCCGATCTTGGTGCGCGTGAGCGTCCACAGCAGCAGCGCGAACACGATCGCGCCCACCACCACGGCCAGCACGCGGATCTTCTCCACCGCCGCGTCCCCGAACCAGAGGCTGCCCTGCAGGGCCTGGGGCAGCGGCAGCGGGATCTGCTGCGGGCCCCAGATGACCTTGATCAGCTCCTCGCCGATGATCATCCCGCCCATGGTGATCAGGATCTGCTTGAGGTGGTTGCCGTACACCGGCCGCACGATGAAGCGCTCGAAGGCCAGTCCGACGGCGCCGGCGACCCCCATCGCCACCACCATGGCCGGCAGCACCGCCACCAGGTTGCGCCACAGGCTGTCGGAGCCCGTGTAGTCGCCCATGGCGCCCAGCACGCTGGTGGCCACGAAAGCCCCCAGGGCGATGAACACGCCGTGGCCGAAATTCAGCACGTCCATCAGGCCGAACACCAGCGTGAGGCCCGAGGCGATCACGAAGACGATCATGCCCATGGCCAGGCCGGCGACGGTGAGGGTCGCCCAGGTCGAGGCCGAGCCCACGAAGGGCAGCACGATCAGCGCTAGCGCCGGCACCAGGGCCAGCGGCTTCCAGTCGAATTCGCGAAGGTTCATAGCGCGAGCCCCAGCAGTTGCTGCTGCAGTTCCTCGTCGGCGGCCAGCGCCTGCATGGAGCCGGCATGGACGACGACGCCGTTGTCCATGACCGCCACCGTGTCGCCCAGGCGCCTGGCGAAGTGGATGTTCTGTTCGACCAGCAGGATGGTGACGCCCCTGGCCTTGAGCTGGGCGAAGGCTTCGATCATGTTGTGGATGATCGCGGGGGCGAGCCCCTTGCTCGGCTCGTCGACGATCAGCAGCTCGCGCGGCTCCACGATCGCGCGCGCCACGGCGAGCATCTGCTTCTGGCCGCCGGACAGCTTGCCGGCCGGGTGGTTCCAGAACTTCTCCACCGCCGGGAACAGCGAGAAGATCCACTCCAGCCGGGCCCGGTCGATCTGCGCCGCGCCCCGGGCGCCGCGCGCGGCCAGCACCATGTTCTCCTTGACCGTCAGGTCGGCGAAGATGCCCATGTTCTCGGGCACGTAGGCCACGCCCAGGCCGGCGATCCGCGGCGTGGGCAGCGCGGTCACGTCGCGCCCGCCGAACACGATGCGGCCCTGCGAGGCGCGCCACAGGCCCATGATGGTGCGCAGCGTCGTGGTCTTGCCCGCGCCATTGCGCCCGAGCAGCATGGTGAGCTGCCCGCGCGGCACCACGAGGTCCACGCCGTGCAGGATGAGGTACGCGCCGATGTGCGTGTGCACGCCGGAGAGGGTCAGGAGCGGATCGCTCATGGGCTGTTCCTCCTCCCCCCTCGAGGGGGAAGGCCGGGATGGGGGGGAGCGACCTCCTGCGCGGAGGCGTCCTGGGGCGACAGCCCCAGGTAAGCCTCCTGCACCACCGGCGACGCGATGACCTCCGCCGGCGCCCCGTCCGCCACCAGCGTCCCGTTGTGCAGCACGATGATCCGGTCCGCGAGTTCGCGCACCACGTCCATCTTGTGCTCCACCAGCAGGATGGTCTTGCTGCGGTCGGCCTTGAGCCGGCGGATCAGGTCCAGGATCACCGGCGCCTCGGCGTGGTTCATGCCCGCCGTCGGCTCGTCGAACATGTAGACCTGCGGCTCCAGGGCCATCAGCAGGGCCACCTCCAGCTTGCGCTGGTCGCCGTGCGGCAGGTTGGCCACGAATTCGTCCTCGCGGTCCTTCAGCGCGGTGGCGGCCAGCAGTTCGTCGGCCCGCGCGAGCAGGTCGTCGTGGTCGCTCCAGATGCTCCAGAGATTCAGGCCGCGCCGGTGGCTGCCCGCGCGCGTGGCCTGCACCGCCAACCGCACGTTCTCCAGCACCGTCAGGCGCGGGAACAGGTTGGTGAGCTGGAAGGCCCGGCCCAGGCCGGCGCGGGTGCGCTCGGAGGCGGGGGCGCCCGACAGGTCGCGCCCGCCCAGCGTGACCCGGCCCGCGCTCGCCTTGAGCTGGCCCGAGATCAGGTTGAAATAGGTCGTCTTGCCGGCCCCGTTCGGGCCGACGATGGCCGTCAGTGTCCCCGGCTCGAAGGCGCAGGTGACGCCATTGACGGCCACGTGGCCGCCGAAGCGGACCGTCAGGTCGTGCGTGGCGAGTTGGCTCATGACTTCTGCAGGGTGAGCGGGGGCCGGCCGCAGCGGGTGCGGCCTGGATCGGTGGGGTTCGCGCGGCTCACCCCACCCTACGACGCATCCCTCATCGCCGGTTGCGGATCGGGACGTTCATCTCCTCGGGCTTGATCTCGTGCACCAGCTCCGGCACGCCCCACGAGAAGGCCGGGTCGACCTTGATCCGGAAGTGGTACATGCTCTGCATGGCCTGGTGGTCCTCCTTGCGGAAGGTCATCTTGCCCTTGGGCGTGTCGAAGGACATGCCCTCCATGGTGGCGATCAGCTTCTCGGTGCCGGTGTCGCCGTTGGTCTTCTTCAGCGCGGTCACGATCGCCATCGCGGCGGAGAAGCCGCCGGCGGTGAAGAAGTCGGGCGGCGACTTGAACTGCTTGTAGTGCATGGACACCAGCGCGTCGTTCGCCGGGTTCTTCGAGATGCCGAAGTAGTAGTAGGTGGCGCCTTCCATGCCCGGGAAGCGCTTGTAGGCCACCATGGCCGGCAGGATGTTGCCGCCCGAGCCCACCTCGATCCCGTAGCGCTTCTGCAGGTCGGCGTCGGCCAGCGCGTTGAACGGCGGCGTGCCGCCCGCCCACACCACCGCGATGATCTTGCGGCCCGGACGGTCCTTCAGCGCCGCGATCAGGCGCTGGATGCCGGCCGTGAAGTCCGTGGTGGTCATCGGCAGGTATTCCTCATGGACGATCTTCGCCTTGTGCAGCGCCTCCTTGAACGCCTTCACGCCGTCGCGGCCGAAGGCGTAGTCCTGGGCCAGCACGCCGATCGAGACACCGTCCTTGTCGACGGCCACGGCGTTGGAGATCGCGTCCTGCGAGCTGTTGCGGCCGGTGCGGAAGATGTACCGGTTCCACTTCTCGCCGGTGATCGAGTCGGCCACGGCCGGCTCCACCAGCAGGATCTTCTTGTACTCCTCGGCCACCGGCAGCATGGCCAGGGCGACGTTGGAAGCGGTCGGGCCGACGGCGAGGTCGACCTTGTCGTCGGAATAGGCGCTGGCCAGCAGCGACTTGCCCAGGTCCGGCTTGCCCTGGTCGTCCTTCTCGATCAGCACGATCTTCTTGCCCGCGACCATCATGGTGCCGCCCGTGGCGTACTCGAAGCCCATCTGCAGGCCGGTCTGGGTCTGCTTGCCGTAGGCCTCCAGCGGGCCGGTGCGGCTGTAGATGTGGGCGATGCGGATCTCCTTGGCCTGCGCCCAGGCGAGCGGGCTGGCCAGGGCGGATGCGGCGAGGGCGGCGAGCGCGACCCAGAGGCGTCGTTGCATGCTTTGTCTCCTGTTGGGGTGGAATGCGCGGCCTCTGTTGCACCCCGCGTGCCAGCAACACAAGTCCTTGTCGGAAAAGGACTTTTCCGGAAACGCTCGAGTGATTGCCTGAAAATCAGGCAGATGATCTGTCTATTTTTTGGACAATTGCCCGGAAATCAGACAGACACTTCGAGCCGCTCGTAGAGCTTGGCCCGCGAGATCCCCAGCAGCTTCGCGGCCGCCAGCTTGTTGCCGCCGGTGGCGGCCAGCGCCGCCCGGATCGCCTCGCGCTCGATCTGCGCGACCTGCTCGGCCAGCGGACGCAGCGCGTCGCGCGGCGCGGCCTGCGCGCCGCGCTGGGGCTGCGGCGCGGACGGCAGGCGCTCGATGCCGGCGTCGCGCAGCACCTCCTCCAGCAGCCGGTCGTCGATCTGCCGCGAGTCGCTGCGCATGGCCGCCTGCTCCAGCACGTTGCGCAGCTCGCGGATGTTGCCGCGCCAGCGCTGCGAGGTCAGCAGCGCCACGGCGGCCGGCTCCAGCTCGAACGGCGCGGTGCCGTTGCGCATGGCGATGTCTTCCACCAGCACCTCCGCCAGCGCCGGGATGTCGCCGCTGCGCTCGCGCAGGGGCGGCACCTTCACCGGAAGCACGTTGAGGCGGTAGTACAGGTCCTCGCGGAACCGGCCCTCGCGCACCAGCGCGGCCAGGTCGCGCGAGGTGGCTGCGATCACGCGGGCATCGAAGGGCACCACCTTGTTGGAGCCGAGCGGCTCGATCTCGCCCTCCTGCAGCGCCCGCAGCAGCTTGGGCTGCAGCGCCAGCGGCATGTCGCCGATCTCGTCCAGGAACAGCGTGCCGCCGTCGGCCAGCTTGAACTTGCCGTCGCGCCCCCTGCGGTCGGCGCCGGTGTAGGCGCCGGGCGCCACGCCGAAGAACTCCGCCTCCAGCAGCGCGTCGGGCACGGCGGCGATGTTGACGCTGACGAAGGCCCCGCGCGAGCGCGCCGAGGCCGCATGGATCGCATGGGCCAGCAGCTCCTTGCCGGTGCCCGTCTCGCCCAGCAGCAGCACCGGGCTGGAGGACTGCGCCGCGCGGCGGGCCTGCCGCTTCACCGCCACCGCCGCCGGGCTGTTGCCCACGAAGCTGGCCAGCGTGTACTTGCTGCGCCGCTGCGACGCCAGCTCGCGGCGCGCATCGTCCAGGTCGCGCTGCAGGTTGGCGAACTTGTGGATCAGCGGCTGCAGGTTGGTCTCGGGATGGTCGAACAGCACGATGCCCAGCGCGCCGATCACCTGGCCCTGCTCGTCGCGCAGCGGGATGCGGCTGACGCCGAAGGTGCCGGCCTTGTTGGACAGCAGGTCGATCAGGATCGGCTTGCCCGTCTCCAGCACGCGGTGCATCTGCGTGTTCTGCACCACCTCCGAGACGGGGTGGCCCACGAAGTCCTCCACCCGCTGGTAGCCCAGCGCCGGCAGGAAGCGCTTGTACTGCTCGTTGATCCAGACCACCCGCGCCTCGCGGTCCACCAGCAGCATGCCCTCGCTGGCGTTGGCGAACAGGTCGAACATGGAGCGGGCGGCCAGCTCCAGGATGCGCTGGCCGTCCAGCGGCAGCGAGGCGTCGGGCTTCATGCGGCTATGGTAGCCACCCTCTTCCTTCCCGCCACCCACTTCCAGATCCGCGGCAGCGCCAGCACCGCCACGATCACCGCGATCAGGCCGACCGACAGCGGCCGGTCGACGAACACGCGGGCGCTGCCCTCGCCGATGGCGACCGCGTTGCGCAGCTGCGCCTCGGCCAGCGGGCCCAGGATCATGCCCACCACCACCGGCGCGGTCGGGAAGTCGAAGCGCCGCATCAGCACGCCCGCCAGGCCGATGCCCCACAGCAGCGCCAGGTCGAAGGTGCTCTGGCGCATGCCGTAGGCGCCCACCGTGGCGAAGATCAGGATGCCGGCATACAGCTGGGGCTTGGGCACCTTCAGCAGCTGCACCCACAGCTTCACCAGAGGCAGGTTCAGCACCAGCAGCATCACGTTGCCGATGTACAGCGACGCGATCAGCGCCCAGACCAGCGCGGCGGAGGTCGCGAACAGCTGCGGCCCCGGCTGGATGCCGTAGTTCTGGAAGGCGCCCAGCAGGATGGCGGTGGTGTTGGAGGTCGGCAGGCCCAGCGTCAGCAGCGGGATCAGCGCGGTGGTCACCGTGGCGTTGTTGGCCGCCTCGGGACCGGCGACGCCCTCGATGGCGCCGGTGGTGCCGAACTCCTCGCGGTCGGCGCCCCGGGCCAGCTTCTTCTCCACCGCGTAGCTCAGGAAGGTGGGGATCTCGGTGCCGCCGGCGGGGATGCAGCCGAAGGGCGCGCCGATGACGGTGGCGCGCAGCCAGGCGGGGATCGAGCGCCTCCAGTCGCGCGCCGTCATGGTGACGCGGCTCATGCGGTTGCGCGTCTCCACCACCCTGCCCTCGTACAGCGCGAAGTAGAGGACTTCGGCCACCGCGAACAGGCCCACCGCCACCAGCACGATCTCGATGCCGTCGAGCAGCTCGGGGATGCCGCCGGTGTAGCGCGCCTGGCCCGAGATCTGGTCCATGCCCACCAGGCCCAGCGCCAGGCCGAGGAACAGCGAGGTCATGCCGCGCAGCGTGCTCTGGCCCAGCACCGCGCTGACGGTGGTGAAGGCCAGCACCATCAGCAGGAAGTACTCCGGCGGGCCCAGGCGCACCGCGAAGTCGGCCACCGAGGGCGCGAACAGGGTGACGAGGACGGTGGCGATGGTGCCGGCGACGAAGGAGCCGATGGCCGCCGTGGCCAGCGCGGCGCCCGCGCGGCCGCTCTTGGCCATCTTGTTGCCTTCCATCGCCGTGACCATGCTCGCGGTTTCGCCCGGCGTGTTCAGCAGGATGGAGGTCGTGGAGCCGCCGTACATCGCGCCGTAGTAGATGCCGGCGAAGAAGATCATCGACGCCGTGATGTCCACCTTGGCCGTGATCGGCAGCAGCATGGCCACCGCCACCGCGGGGCCGATGCCGGGCAGGACGCCCACGGCCGTGCCGAGCACGCAGCCGACGAAGGCCCACAGCAGGTTGGCCGGCGTGATCGCGGTGGCGAAACCCTGCAGCAGGGAAGCGAAGATGTCCATGGCTTCAGATCCAGCCCGTGCTGGTCAGGCCCGGCAGGTTGATCGCGAGGAACTGGGTGAAGGCCCAGAACACCGGCGCGGAGATCGCGGCGCCGCTGAAGGCATCCACCGCCAGCGAGCGGGCCCCGGGCGCCTGGCCCTGGGCGCGCCGCAGCCCCTGCACCGCCAGCAGGTAGCACAGGGTGCAGCTCAGGATGAAGCCGATGGTGGTGAGCAGCGCCGCGTTGGCCAGCAGGCCGGCCGACACCCAGACGAGCCCCGGCCACCAGGCGCGCTCCGCGCCAGGGGGCGGCTGAACGTCGCGGAAGCCGCCGGTGAGCGCTTCGCGCACGATCAGCACGCCGCAGGCCGTCAGCACCGCGGCGACCAGCCAGGGCAGGAAGTTGGGGCCGACGCCGCCGTAGCCGGCCTCGCCGGGAATGCCGAGCGCACCGGCGGCCAGGCCCAGGCCGGTGAGCGCCACCAGGGCGCCCACCGCCGCCTGCGCGAGGCGGGAGGAGGACTGCATCATGCGCCGGCCTCAGACCATCCCGGCCTTGACCATGGTGGCGCGCAGCTTGGCGAACTCGTCGTCCACGAAGCGGTCGAACTCGGGCCCGGACATCAGCGCGGGCGTCCAGTCGTTCTTTTCCAGCGCCTCCTGCCAGGCCTTCGTCTTCACGGCCCGGAGCACCATGTCGGTGAGCGCGGCGCGCTGCGGCGGCGTGATGCCGGGGGCGCCGTAGACGCCGCGCCAGTTGCCCAGTTCGACGTTGATGCCCTGCTCCCTGAGCGTCGGCACATCCACGCCCTTCAGGCGCTGCGGCGAGGTGACGGCGATCGCCTTCATCCGGCCCGCCTTGATGTACTCGGCGAACTCGCTGTAGCCGCTGCCGCCCACCGTCACGTTGCCGCCGAGGACGGCCGCGGTCGCCTCGCCGCCCCCGCGGAAGGCGACGTAGTTGATCTTCGCGGGATCGACGCCCACCTCGCGGGCGATCATGGCCGCGGCGATGTGCTCGGTGGAGCCGCGCGAGCCGCCGCCCCACTTGACGCTGCCCGGGTCCTTCTTCAGCTGGGCGACCACGTCGGCCATCGTCTTGAACGGCGAGTTGGCCGGCAGCACGTAGACGTTGTACTCGCTGGTCAGGCGGGCGATCGGCGTGGCCTGCGACAGACTCACTGGCGGCTTGCCGGTGATGATGCCGCCCAGCATGACGGCGCCCATCACCATCAGGGCATGCGGGTCGCCCTTGCTGCCGTTGACGAACTGGGCCAGGCCCAGCGCGCCGGCCGCGCCGCCCTTGTTGTCGTAGGTGACGCTGTCGGCCGCCCTGGCATCCATCAGGGCCTTGCCCAGCGCCCGGCCGGTGGTGTCCCAGCCGCCGCCGGGGTTGGCCGGGATCATCATCTTGAGGCTGGTGGCGGCCCGGGCCGCGAGGGGCAGCGCCCCGGTGGCCGCCAGGGCGGCGAGGGCCTTCACGAACTGGTCTCTGCGCATCGTCTGTCTCCTGACTGGCAGCTGACCATCTTGCGCCCGCTGGCTGTCAATCGGCTGTCCGACGGTATCAGGGAAAGTGCTAGGCTCCCGGCCCGGTGATGTACATGGACATGAGGCTGCTGCTGGTCGAAGACGATGCGTCGATGCGCACGACGCTCAGGCGCACCCTGCGCAACCGCGGCATCGAGGTCGACCTGTGCGGCGACGGGCGCGAGGCGCTGGCGCGCTGGCAGGCGGCGCCGCCCGACGTGGTGCTGCTCGACCTGACCCTGCCCGGGATGGACGGCCTGCTGGTCCTGGAGGAGGCCCGGCGCGCGGGCCTCGCGACCCCCGTGCTGATCCTCACGGCCCGCGGCACGGTGGGCGACCGCATCATCGGCCTGAACACCGGCGCCGACGACTACCTGCCCAAGCCCTTCGACCTCGACGAGCTGGAAGCCCGCCTGCGGGCCCTGCACCGGCGCGCGCCGGCGGGCCGCGCCGGCGCCGCCGAGACGGGACCGGGCGGCCTGGCGTGGGACCGGGAAAGCGGCGCCATCCACTGGCGCGACGAGATCCTGGAGCTGGCGCCGCGCGAGGCGGCCCTGCTGCAGGCCCTGCTGGCGCGGCCGGGCCACGCCGTGCCCAAGGAGCGGCTGTTCGAGCTGGTGTTTCCCGGCGAGGCCGACGTGCAGTACGAGGCCATCGAGGTCGTGGTCTACCGGCTGCGCCGGAAGATCGCCCACACGGGCGCGAAGCTGGTGACCCTGCGCGGGCTCGGCTACCTGCTGAAATCCGGATGAGAGGCCTCGGGGGATCGGCGCCATGAACCGGCCGCGCTCGCTGCGCGGCTACCTGCTGGCCGGCATCCTGCTGCCGGTGGGCATCGTGGTGGCGGTCAATGCGGTCACGCTGTACCGCAAGACCTTCGAGGCCGTGAACACCGCCTACGACCGCACGCTGCTGGCGTCGGCCAAGTCCATCGGCGAGGACCTCGACGTGGTCGGCTACGACGACGACGCGGTGCTGCGCGCCACCGTGCCCTACGCCGCCCTCGAGGCCTTCGAGGCCGACCTGCAGACGCGCATGTACTACCGGGTGTCCGACCTGCGCGGCCGCCTCGTCTCCGGCTTCGACGACCTGCCGTTCTGGCACGGCACCATCCCCGCGCAGCCGCCCTACGCCGCCCTGGTGGACTTCTACGACACCTCCTTCCGCGGCATGCCGGTGCGGGCGGCCGTGCTGCTGCAGCCGGTGGCCAGCTCCCGGGGCCGGGGCATGGCGGTGGTGCAGGTGGCCGAGACGCTGGAGCTGCGGCGGCGCCTGACCCGTCGCGTGCTGATCGACTTCCTCTGGCAGCAGGCGGCGCTGGTGGCGGTGATCGGCCTGGTGGTGGTCGTCGTCGTGCAGGGCGCCACCCGGCCGGTGCGGCGCCTCAGCGCGGAACTGCAGGCGCGCCCCGAAGGCGACCTGACGCCGCTGCCCACCCAGGGAGCGCCGCGCGAGCTGGCGCCGCTGCTCGATGCCACCAACGAGGTCATGGCGCGCCTGGCCCACCTGCTGGACAACCAGAAGCGCTTCGTGCGCGACACCTCGCACCAGCTGCGCACGCCACTGGCCGTGCTCAAGGCGCAGGTGCAGTCGGCCCTGCGCGGCGACGTCGAGCCCCGCCAGGCGCTCGGCGAGATCAGCGAGACCGTCGACCGCGCCACCGTGCTGGCCAACCAGATGCTGTCGCTGGCGAAGGTGGAGCAGCTGCGCCAGCAGGCGCAGGCGCAGGTCACGGACCTGTCGCAGGCCGTGCGGGAGATGGCGCTCGAACTGGCGCCGCTGGTGGCGGACCGCGACATCGAGTTCGACATCGAGACCCGGCCGGCGCCGGTGCTGGCGCACGAATGGATGCTGCGCGAGCTGGCGCGCAACCTGCTGCACAACGCGATCAAGCACACGCCGGCCGGCGGCACCCTGTCGGTGCGGGTGCTGGCCGACCGCCACGGCGCGGCGCTCGTGGTGAGCGACAGCGGCCCCGGCATTGCGCCCGACCTGCAGGCGCGCCTGTTCCAGCCCTTCTCGGCCGGCGACGTGCGAGGCGGCTCCGGCCTGGGCCTGGCGATCTGCCAGGAGATCGTGCGCGCGCTCGGCGGCACCATCGAGCTGGAGAATGCCGTGGAACACGGCCGGGTGAAAGGCCTGGTCGCCACCGTGCGGCTGCCGCTGGCGGACAATCGCGCCTGATGGACAGGATGCGCATCGACAAGTGGCTGTGGGCCGCGCGGTTCTGCAAGACCCGCAGCCTCGCGGCGGAAGAGATCGACAAGGGCCGGGTCACCGTGAACGGGCAGGAGGCCAAGCCCGCGCGCGAGGTCAGGCCCGGCGACACGGTGGCCGTGCGGCGCGAAGGGATCACCCGCACGGTGGTGGTGAAAGGCCTGTCGGCCGTGCGCGGGCCGGCGCCGGTGGCGCAGCTGCTGTACGAGGAAACGCCCGAGAGCGTGCGCGAACGCGAGCGCGCCGCCGAGGCGCGGCGCTACGCGCGCGAGCCCGCGCTGGCGATCGGCCACGGCCGTCCCACCAAGCGCGAACGCCGCGACCTCGACGAGGCCCGCGGCCAGGGCTGGGGCGACCGCTGGAGCGCGTCGGTCGACGAAGGCAAGCCCCGGCGCTGAGCGGCGTGCCCCGCGTTGGTGCTTCTACTAGGGATGAACCGCGGCCGAGGATGGTCTACTTCTTGCCTCATACCCTGAAGTTGTAGAGAGGAGAACCCCATGAACATCAAGAAGTGGGCTGCCGCCGCGGCAGCCGTCCTGGCCTTCGCCGGCAGCGCGCACGCGCAGCAGTTCTTCCGCATCGGCACCGGCGGCACCGCCGGCACCTACTATCCCGTGGGCGGCATGATCGCCAACGCCGTCTCGCAGCCGGGCAGGATCATCGCCACGGCGCAGGCGAGCAACGGCTCGCTCGCCAACGTCAACGCGGTGGCCAGCGGCGCGCTCGAGGCCGGCTTCTCGCAGTCGGACGTGGCCACCTGGGCCTACACCGGCACCGGCGCCTTCGAGGGCAAGCCCAAGGTCACCGACCTGCGCCTGATCGCCACCCTCTACCCCGAGGACATCCACCTGGTGGCCAAGAAGGGCTCGGGCATCAAGACCGTGGCCGACCTCAAGGGCAAGCGCGTGGCGCTGGACGAGCCGGGCTCCGGCACCCTGGTGGACGCCCGCCTGGTGCTGGCCGCCTACGGCCTGAAGGAGTCGGACATCAAGCCCGAATACATCAAGCCCAACCAGGCCGGCGACAAGCTCAAGGACGGCTCGCTCGACGCCTTCTTCTTCGTGGGCGGCGCGCCCGCCGGGGCGATCGCCGAACTCGCCTCCAGCGGCGCGGGCATCGAGCTGGTGCCCCTGGCCGGCCCGCAGGCGCAGGCGCTGCTGAAGTCCAGCCCCTGGTTCTCCACGCACCGCATCGACGCCGGCACCTACAAGGACGTGCCGGCGGTCGACACCCTGGCCGTGAGCGCCCAGTTGGTGACCAGCGCCAAGGTCCCGACCGAGACCGTCTACGAGATCACCAAGGCGCTGTACAGCGAGCCCGCGCAGAAGGCGCTGGCCGCCGGCCACGCCAAGGGCAAGTTCATCACCAAGGAGAACGCCGTCAAGGGCGCCGGCATCCCCTTCCACCCGGGCGCCGAGAAGTTCTACAAGGAAGCGGGCCTGCTGAAGTAAGGCAGCACCGCCGCGCAACGCAGCAGGGAGGCGCGACCTCCCTGTTTTCGTTTGGCGAGGAAGCAAACCGATGACGAACGACAACACGCTGGACGATCGCAAGCTGCAGGAGCTCGAGGAGAAGTTCGACCCCGAGATGCGCTTCCGGACCACGGTGGCGCCGGCCACCTGGATCGTGATGACGCTGCTGATCGCGCTGTCCCTGTTCCACTACTACACCTCCGGCTTCGGGCTGCTGCGCGAGGTCACCCACCGCGGCGTGCACCTGGCCTTCGTGCTGGGGCTGATCTTCCTGGTGTTCCCGCACAGCAAGCGCGCCTACGCGGCGCACCTGCACTCCACCTGGCACCGCCCCGGCGGCGTGCCGCTGGCCGACTGGCTGCTGGGCATCGCCTGCGCGGTGAGCGTGCTGTACATCCCCTATGTCTTCGACGACCTGGCCTTCCGCGTGGGCAACCCCAGCACGCTGGACGTGGTGATGGGCTCCGTCCTGTTCCTCACGCTGCTGGAGGCCACCCGGCGCTCCATGGGCTGGCCGCTGCCGCTGATCGCCATCGGCTTCACGGTCTATGCCCTCGCCGGCCCCTGGTTCCCCGGCCTGCTGAAGCACGCCGGCGCGAGCTGGTCGCAGATGATCAACCACCAGTACCTGACCAGCCAGGGCATCTACGGCGTGGCGGTGGGGGTGGTGTCTACCTACGTCTTCCACTTCGTGCTGTTCGGCGTGATCGCCACGCGCATCGGCCTGGGCCAGCTGTTCCTGGACATCGCCTCCAGCATCGCCGGCCGCTACGCCGGCGGCCCGGCCAAGGTGAGCGTGTTCGGCTCGGCGATGTTCGGCATGCTGTCCGGGTCCTCGGTGGCCAACGCGGTGACGGTGGGCTCGCTGACCATCCCGGCCATGATCCGCGTCGGCTACCGGCGCGAGTTCGCCGGCGCCGTCGAGGCGGCCTCCTCCACCGGCGGCCAGATCACGCCCCCGGTGCTCGGCGCGGCGGCCTTCCTGATGGTGGAGTTCCTCAACGTCCCCTACCAGACCATCATCGTCGCGTCCATCGTGCCGGCCTTCATGCACTTCTTCGGCGTGTTCATGCAGGTGCACTTCGAGGCGAAGCGCCACGGCCTGCGCGGCCTGACCGACGAGGAGATGCCGAAGCTGCGCGAATCCCTGCGGCAGCGCTGGCCCACGCTGGTCCCCCTGTTCCTGCTGATCGGCATCCTGGTGTCGGGACGTACGCCCTACCTGGCCGCCTTCACCGGCATCAGTTCCTGCGCCATCGTGGGGCTGACCACCAAGACCCAGGGCAATCGCCGCGCGAACTGGGTACTGTTCGCCCTGCTACATGCGCTGCTGGGGCTCATCGCCTTCGGCGACTTCGGCGGGGCCACCGACCACGTCAAGCTGGGCCTGTTCGCCGCGGGCGTGCTGGTCGCGCTGGCCGGCTGGAAGCTCGCGGGCGTGACCGGCCGCATCGCGCACGGCGTGCTGGTGGAAGCCTTCGAGACGGGCGCCAAGTACGCGCTGGCGGTCGGCGCGGCCGCGGCCACCGTGGGCATCGTGATCGGCGTGGTCACGCTCACCGGCGTGGGCTTCAAGATCAGCTACATCATCACGGCCTGGGCGCAGGCTATCGCCGGCAGCCTGTCCTCCGTGCTCCCCGCCTTCCTGGCCGACACGAGGTCCCTGACGCTGCTCGCGGCCCTGGCGATGACCGCGGTCGTCTGCGTCCTCATGGGCTGCGGCGTCCCGACCACCGCCACCTACATCATCATGGTCACGGTGGCGGCGCCGACGCTGGTGCAGCTGGGCGTGCAGCCGCTGGTGGCGCACTTCTTCGTCTTCTACTACGGGGTGCTGGCGGACATCACGCCGCCGGTGGCGCTGGCGGCCTATGCGGCCGCCGGCATGGCCGGCAGCGACCCGTTCAAGACCGGCAACACGGCCTTCCGGCTGGGCCTGGCGAAGGCGCTCGTGCCGTTCGTGTTCGTGTTCTCGCCTTCGCTGCTGATCGTGGCCAAGGGCTTCACCTACTACGACTTCGCCATCACCTTCGCCGGCTGCGTGCTGGGCATCGTCGTGCTGGCCGCGGCTCTGTCGCGCTTCCTGCTGGTGGAGATGCAGCGCTGGGAGCAGCTGCTGTGCCTGGTGGCGGCGCTGCTGCTGATCGCCCCGGGCCTGTGGGTGTCGGTCGCGGGGATCGTGGTCGTGCTGCCGGTGCTGGCGCGACAGATCACCACCTGGCGCAGCCCGGCGCGGGAGCTGGCGGCTGAAATCGACATCGGAACGCGCTGAGGACGCCGGGCCCCGAAAAGGACGAGGGCCGCGTGAGCGGCCCTCGGGGTCTGGCGGAGCGAGAGGGATTCGAACCCTCGATGCAGGTTTTGGCCCGCATACTCCCTTAGCAGGGGAGCACCTTCGGCCTCTCGGTCATCGCTCCGAAGGTGGCAATGATACCTGAAGATGGCCTCCCGACCAGGGCGGGGACGGCCACGAACTCACCCGCGGCGCCTTACGCGGCCGGTGCATCCAGGTCGAACGCGCGGTGCAGCGCGCGCACGGCCAGCTCCATGTACTTCTCGTCGATCACGACCGAGGTCTTGATCTCGCTGGTGGAGATCATCTGGATGTTGATGCCCTCCTCCGACAGCGAGCGGAACATCTTGGAGGCGATGCCCACGTGGCTGCGCATGCCGATGCCCACGATCGACACCTTGCAGATCTTCGTGTCGCCCTCGATGCGGTCCGTGCCCAGCGAGGGCAGCACCCTGGTCTTGAGCACGTCCACCGTGCGCGCGTAGTCGTTGCGGTTGACGGTGAAGCTGAAGTCGGTCTTGCCGTCGTGGGAGACGTTCTGGATGATCACGTCCACCTCGATGTTGGCGTCGGCCACGGCGCCGAGGATCTGGTAGGCGATGCCGGGGCGGTCGGGCACGCCCAGGATGGAGATCTTGGCCTCGTCGCGGTTGAACGCGATGCCGGAGACAACGGCTTGTTCCATTTTCTCGTCTTCCTCAAAAGTGATCAGCGTGCCGGAGGCGGCCTCCTCCCCGATGGGGATGTCCCACGGGGTGAAGCTGGACAGCACGCGCAGCGGCACCTTGTACTTGCCGGCGAATTCGACCGAGCGGATCTGCAGGACCTTCGAGCCCATGGAGGCCATCTCCAGCATCTCCTCGAAGCTCACCGTCGAGAGGCGGCGCGCTTCCGGCACCACGCGCGGGTCGGTCGTGTAGACGCCGTCGACGTCGGTGTAGATCAGGCACTCGGCCGCCTTCAGCGCCGCGGCCACCGCCACGGCGGAGGTATCGCTGCCGCCGCGGCCCAGCGTGGTGATGTTGCCGCCGTCGTCCACGCCCTGGAAGCCCGTGATGATGACGACCTTGCCCGCGGCCAGGTCCTTGCGTACGCGCTGGTCCTCGATCGACTCGATGCGCGCCTTCGTGTAGGCGCTGTCGGTGTGCACCGGAACCTGCCAGCCGGCGTAGCTCACCGCGGGCACGCCCTCGGCCTGCAGCGCCAAGGCCAGCAGGCCCACGGACACCTGCTCGCCGGTGGAGGCCAGCATGTCCAGTTCGCGCTGCACGGCGGCGTCCACCTTGGCCGGCTGCACTTCCTTGGCCAGGCCGAGCAGGCGGTTGGTCTCGCCGCTCATGGCGCTGGGCACCACGACCATCTGGTGGCCGGCGCGCGCCCACTTGGCGACACGCTTGGCGACGTTGCGGATGCGCTCGGTCGAGCCCATCGACGTGCCGCCGTACTTGTGAACGATCAATGCCATCGGAACGGGGGGTGTGAAGGCCGCGGGGCGGCCGGAGGCGAAGGGGCCCGCCCGGTTGGCGGACCATGGAGCGCGAAACCTCGGGATTATACGTAGGGTGGCGGCAAGCGAAGCGAACCCCACCGACGGGCACGCCCGGCGTCGGGGTTCGCTTCGCTCACCACCGACCTACGCCGTGTACCGCAGCCGCTCGCCGCTGCGCTCCACGAAGGCATTCCCCACCCTGATGCGGATGCGATGCCCCCGCGTGCGGCAGTCGGCGACCTGGTCGAGGAGTTCCTCCAGCTGGGCGGCGCTGGCGCCCGCCCCATGCGCGGCGCGCAGCCAGTGGCGCAGCAGGTTCGCCTGGCGCGCGCGGGGCAGCTGCTGCAGCGCCGCGATTGCCGGTTCGCCGCCCATGCCCGCGAGGTCCTCCGCCGCCACGCAATCCAGCAGCTCCTGCGCCTGCGCCGCATGGCGCGCCGAGCGCGCGAAGGTCTCGCGGTACTGCGGGAAGCACTGCTGCAGCCCAGGCAGCAGCAGGTGCCGGATGCGGTTGCGCGTGAAGCCGGTGTCGGCGTTGCTCGGGTCCTCGACCACGGCGATGCCCTGCTGCGCGATCCAGTCGCGGATCGCCCGCGCGCCGAGGCCCAGCAGCGGCCGCAGGAAGCGCATGCCTTCGCGCTCGAAGGCCGCGGGCATCGCCGCCAGCCCCGGCAGGCCGGCGCCGCGGCTCAGCGCCAGCAGCAGGGTCTCGACCTGGTCGTCGGCGTGCTGGCCCAGCAGCACCGCCTTCAGGCCGGCGTCGCGCGCCGCGCCCGCGAGCGCCCGGTAGCGCGCCTGGCGGGCGGCGTCCTCGGGGCTCTCTCCGGGCGCGTTGCGCGCCTCCACCCGGCAGACGTGCAACACGATGCCCAGCGCGGCGCAGGTGCGCCGGCAGTGGTCCTCGAAGGCGTCCGCCGCCGGCTGCAACCCGTGGTGCACGTGGATGGCCTGCACCTGGCCCGGCCAGCGCGCGGCCGCGGCGAGCAGCAGGACGGTGGAATCGGCGCCGCCGCTGTAGGCGACGGCGAGAGGCAGCGGCGGCTGCAGCCCGGCGAGCGCGTGCGCCGCCGGGTTGCCGGCGGGATCAGGCGGATTCGGCCTTGGTGTCCGAGAAGCGGCCATAGCTTTGCAGCCGCTCGTAGCGCCGCTCCAGCAGCTCGCGCACCTTCAGGTCCGACAGCTGGCGCCAGGCGTCGTTCAGGGCCCGCTTGAGGAAGGCGGCCATCTGCTTGGGGTCGCGGTGGGCGCCGCCCACCGGCTCGTTGACGATCTTGTCGACCAGGCCCAGGGCCTTGAGGCGGTGGGCCGTGATGCCCATGGCGTCGGCCGCTTCCTGCGCCTTGTCCGAGGTCTTCCACAGGATGGAGGCGCAGCCCTCGGGGCTGATCACCGAGTAGACCGAGTACTGCAGCATCAGCACCTGGTCGCCCACGGAGATCGCCAGCGCGCCGCCGGAGCCGCCCTCGCCGATGATGGTGCTGATGATGGGCACTTCCAGCTGCGCCATCTCGTAGATGTTGCGGCCGATGGCCTCGGACTGGCTGCGCTCCTCGGCGTCGATGCCGGGATAGGCACCGGGCGTGTCGACGAAGGTGAAGACCGGCAGCTTGAACTTCTCGGCCGTCTTCATCAGGCGCAGCGCCTTGCGGTAGCCCTCGGGGCGGCTCATGCCGAAGTTGCGCGCGGCGCGCTCCTTCGTGTCGCGGCCCTTCTGGTGGCCCAGCACCATGCACGGGTTGCCGTTGAAGCGCGCCAGCCCGCCCACGATGGACAGGTCGTCCGCGAAGTGGCGGTCGCCGTGCAGCTCGACGAAATCCGTGAAGATCTCGTTGATGTAGTCCATCGTGTACGGGCGCTCGGGGTGGCGCGCGATCTTGGTGATCTGCCAGGGCGTGAGCTGGCCGTAGATGTCCTTGGTCAGCTGCAGGCTCTTCTTGCCCAGCTGGTCGATCTCCTCGGAGATGTCGACGGCCGACTCGGTCTGCACGTAGCGCAGCTCCTCGATCTTCGTCTCCAGCTCCGCGATGGGCTGCTCGAAGTCCAGGAAGGTTCTCTTGGCCAAATCTCTCTCCTCTAGGCGCCGCCCGCGTTGTCGGGCCCGTCAGTAGGCGACGGGCAGCGGGTCGAGCGACCGCCAAATATACCAAGTCGCCACCGAGCAATAAGGATGCCAGGCGGCGGCCACCTCGCGGGCGTCGCTGCGCGAGACCGGGTCGCCGGAGAAGTAGTTGCGGCTGATGCCGGTGATCAGCCCCACGTCGTCCAGCGGCAGCACGTCCGGGCGCATCAGGTGGAAGATCAGGAACATCTCGGCCGTCCAGCGGCCGATGCCGCGGATGCCCACCAGCTCCGCGATGATGTCCTCGTCCTGCATGTCCCGCCAGCCGTCCACGTGGATCGCGCCGGAGTCGAAGTGCAGCGCCAGGTCCACCAGGTATTCGATCTTGCGCGCGGACAGGCCCGCCTGCCGCATGTCGTCGACCTTGAGCTTCAGCACGTTGGCCGGCGTCATGCGCCGGGGCAGAGCGGCGAAGCGCTCCCACACGCTCTGCGCCGCCTTCACGGAGATCTGCTGGCCGACGATGCTGCGCGCCAGCGTGGTGAAGGCGTCCCCGCGCGACTGCAGGCAGGCGTCGCCGAACTGCGGGATCAGCCGCTTGAGCACGCGGTCGCGCCGCATCAGGTGCTTGCAGGCCTCGTCCCAGTAGTCCGGGACGGCCAGGTCGGCCTCCTCGCTCACTGGGCGGCTTCCCAGGTGGTGCCGGCGGGGGAGTCCTTCAGGACGATGCCCTGCTCCAGCAGCTCCTTGCGGATGCGGTCGGCCTCGGCGAAGTCCCTGGCCTTCTTGGCCGCCGCGCGCGCCTCGATCAGGCGCTGGATGCTCGCCTCGTCCAGTGCCGCGCCGGCGCGCAGGAAGGCCCGGGGGTCGCCCTGCAGCAGGCCCAGCGTGCCGCCCAGCGCCTGGAGCAGGCCCGCGCGTTCGGGCGACCGGGTGCGGTTCACCTCGGCGGCCAGCTCGAACAGCACCGCGACCGCCTCGGGGGTGCCGAAGTCGCTGTCCATCGCCGCCTTGAAGCGCGCGGCGTGCGGCTCGCTCCAGTCGATCGCCACGGGCGCCGGCGGCACCGCGTCGAGAGCGGTGTACAGGCGCCTGAGCGACCCGCGGGCGTCCTCGAGATGCACGTCGCTGTAGTTCAGCGGGCTGCGGTAGTGCGCCCGCACGATGAAGAAGCGCAGCGTCTCGGGGTCGAACTTCGCCAGCACCTCGCGGATGGTGAAGAAGTTGCCCAGCGACTTCGACATCTTCTCGTTGTCGATGTTGACGAAGCCGTTGTGCATCCACACGCTCGCCAGCGGCACGCCGTTGGCGCCCTCGCTCTGGGCGATCTCGTTCTCGTGGTGCGGGAACTGCAGGTCGGCACCGCCGCCGTGGATGTCGAAGGTCTCGCCCAGCAGAGCGCAGGACATGGCGGAGCACTCGATGTGCCAGCCGGGCCGCCCGCGGCCGTATTCGCTGTCCCAGGTGGCGTCGGCCGGCTCGCCGGCCTTGGCGGCCTTCCACAGCACGAAGTCCAGCGGATCCTCCTTGCCCTCGGCCACCGCCACGCGCTCGCCGGCATGCAGCTCGTCGAGCGTCTTGCCCGAGAGCTTGCCGTAGCCCGGGAAGCGACGCACCGCGTAGTTCACGTCGCCGCCGGCGCGGTAGGCCAGGCCCTTGCCCTCCAGCGCTTGCACGATGGCCAGCATCTGCGGCACGTACTCGGTGGCGCGCGGGTCGTGGGTCGGCCGGGCGACGCCCAGCGCGTCGAAGTCCCGGTACATCTCGCCGATCATGCGGTCGGTCAGGGAGCGCACGGTCTCGCCGTTCTCGACGGCCCGGCGGATGATCTTGTCCTCGATGTCCGTGATGTTTCGCACGAACGTGACCCGGTATCCGCTCGCCTCCAGCCAGCGGCGCACCACGTCGAAGGCGACCACGGAGCGCGCGTGGCCCATGTGGCACAGGTCGTAGACGGTCATGCCGCAAACGTACATGCGCACGTGGCCCGGCTCCAGCGGGGAAAATTCCTCCAGAGCACGCGTGAGCGTGTTGTAGATGCGCAGGCTCATCGAAGATCCAGGGGCGGCGTCGGCGCCGGCGGCCGCGCGCGAGTGTTGTTCCGAGGAGAGAGCCGCGAGCCGCGGCGCGGCCCCACGGCTACAATCGGTCCGTAGTATATAGCCCCCGCCGCGGCCCAGACGCCCGCGCCGGACCCCAAGACCCCATGAAGCTCGCGCGCACCCGAATTCCGAAGTCATTGGGACCCGCCGTCCTCGCCGCCGCCCTGCTGGCGTCGGGCGCGGCCCGCGCCGACGACTACGCCGACGTCAACCAGCTGCTGCACACGGGCAAGGTGACGGAGGCGCTCGCCAAGGCCGACCACTACCTCTCCGCCAAGCCCAAGGACCCGCAGATGCGATTCCTCAAGGGCGTGGCGCTCACCGAGGCCGGCCGCACCGCCGAGGCGATCGCGACCTTCCAGAAGCTGACCGAGGACTATCCGGAGCTGCCGGAGCCGTACAACAACCTGGCGGTGCTCTACGCCGGCCAGGGGCAGTTCGACAAGGCGCGCGCGGCCCTCGAGATGGCCATCCGCACCAACCCGAGCTACGCCACCGCCCACGAGAACCTGGGCGACGTCTACGCCAAGCTGGCCAGCCAGGCCTACA
>JAGWTH010000039.1 GCA_028868995.1 Burkholderiales bacterium
TTCGATCAAGCCCGCGCCAGCCGTGGCTTGCACGCGATCTCGCATACAGCGATTTCGAATCCCACCCCGGGCAGCAGCCGCTTTCCTGTTGCGCGCCAACTACTTAGCACGCTGGCCCGGATTCATTCCGGACACCAGTGCGCGCAGGCGGGAATCCAAGGCTTCCTGGGGCGCCGCGGGGCGGCGCGTCTGAACGCTCTGGACCCCCGCCTGGGCGGGGATGACGGCTACGTGTTCAGGACTTCCCACACCTTCGCCGGCGTCAGCGGCATCTGCAGCAGCGGCGCCGCTTGCGGCTTGCCGGCGCGGGCGATCGCGTCGGCCACGGCGTTGACCACGCTGGGCGCCGCGCCGATGGTGCCCAGCTCGCCCACGCCCTTGACCCCCAGCGGGTTGTTCTTGCAGGGCACGGTCTCGTTCATCTCGGTGACGAACTCGCACGCGACCGCGTCGGCGTGCGGCGCGGCGTAGTCCATCAGGCTGCCCGTGAGCAGCTGGCCGCTGTCGACGTCGTAGGTGAGGTGCTCCATCAGCGCCTGGCCGATGCCCTGCACGGCGCCGCCATCGAGCTGGCCGCGCACGATCATCGGGTTCACCACGCGGCCGACGTCGTTGACGCTGGCATAGCGCACCACCTGCACCTCGCCGGTCTGCGGGTCGATCTCGACCTCGCTCACGTGGCAGCCGTTGGGCCAGCTGGGCCCGGCCACCGCGCTGGTGTGGTCGGTGAAGATGTGCTGGCCGGGCTGCCGGCCCGCCAGCTCGAACAGGTCGATGCCCAGGTCGGTGCCCTTGACCGTGAAGCGGCCCTCGCGGTAGTCGAGGTCCGCCGGTGCGGCTTCCAGCGACCTGGCGGCCAGCTGGCGCGCCGTCTCCAGCGTCTTCTCGGCGCCCAGGTGCAGCGCCGAGCCGCCGGTGAAGAGGGAGCGCGAGCCGGCGCTGCCGAAGCCGTCGCCGCGGTCGGTGTCGCCCAGCACCACGCGGACCTTCTCGATCGGCACGCCGAACACGTCCACCACGAGCTGCGCCAGCGTGGTGGCGATGCCCTGCCCCATCTGGTTGACGGCGGAGAAGACCTCGATCATGCCGTCGGCCCGGACTTCCACCGTCACACGTTCCTCGAACACGTTGCCGCTGGTCCACTCGAGGAAGGTGGAGATGCCCAGGCCGCGGAGCTTGCCCTGCGCCTTGCTCTGCGCGTGGCGCGCCTCGAAGCCGCTCCAGTCGGCGAGGTCCAGGCCCTCGTCCATGATCTTCTCGAACTCGCCGACGTCGTAGGTCTGGCCCAGCGCGTTGGTGTACGGCATCTGCTCGGGCCGCACGAAGTTGCGCCGGCGCAGCGCGATGCGGTCGATGCCGGTCTGGCGCGCCGCCTCGTCCATCAGGCGCTCCATGATGAAGATCGCCTCGGGCCGGCCGGCGCCGCGGTAGGCCGCCGTCGAGGCGGTGTTGGTCAGCACGCAGCGGATGTGGAAGTCCACCACCGGCACGTCGTAGACGCTGGTCTGCACCCAGGGGCCGACCACCATCGGGATCACCATGCCGGTGGCCGTGGCGTAGGCGCCGACGTTGGCGAGCGTGCGCAGGCGCAGGGCCAGAATGCGGCCGTCCTCGGCCAGCGCCAGCTCCGCCTCGGCGCGCTGGTCGCGGCCGTGGAAGGAGGACAGGAACTCCTCGCTGCGGTCGGCCGCCCACTTGACCGGGCGCTTGAGCGTCCAGGCGGCCCAGGACACGGCGGCATCCTCCGGATAGATGCCGGTCTTCATGCCGAAGCCGCCGCCGACGTCGCCCACGGTGACGCGCACCTTGTCCCGGCCGATGCCCAGCACCTCGTTGGCCAGGGAGTTGCGTACGCCCGAGGGCATCTGGCTGCTCATGCGCAGCGTGAGGCGGCCGTCCTCGGCCACCCAGGCCAGCACCGAGCGCGGCTCGATGGTGACCGCGGCCACCCGCTGGTTCACGATCTCCAGCTGCACCACGTGGGCCGCGCGACCGAAGGCGTCGGCCGCCTTGCGCGCGTCGCCGATGCGCACCTCGGCCGCGACGTTGTCCGGCGCCTCGGGGCACAGCACCGGCGCGCCGGGCGAGGTGGCGGCCTCGAGATCCACCACCTGAGGCAGTTCTTCGTACTCGACCCAGACGGCCTCGGCCGCGTCGCGCGCCTGCTGCATCGTCTCGGCCACCACCAGCGCCACCGGCTCGCCCACGTAGCGCACGCGCTCGTGCGCCAGCGCCCGCCGCGGCGGCGTGGCCACCGGCGAGCCGTCGCCGCGCTTGAACGCCGGGTTGGTAGGAATGGGCTGCACGCCGGCCGCGACCAGCTCGGCGCCCGTCACCACCTTCACCACGCCGGGCTGGGCCTCGGCGTTGGCCTTGGCTATGGAAACGATGCGCGCGTGCGGATAGGGCGAGCGCACGAACACCGCGCGCAGCTGCCCGGCGGGCGCCAGGTCATCCGTGTACTGGCCCAGGCCCTTGAGCAGGCCCTCGTCCTCGATGCGTTTGACTGCGTGGCCGCTGCCGAAGCGGGCGGGGTTGTCCAGGGTGTCGGTCGTCATGGTGGCCGAGAGTCTCGCCGATTTCGGGCAGGTTCGTCATCCCCACGGGATTCACCCGTCCGCCGAGGCCCCTCAGGCCATCTTCACGCGTCCTTCTCCCCGGGCTCGTACAGCGCCTCGCGGCCCATGCGGTCCAGCACCAGTTCGGCCGTCCAGGGCAGCATCAGGGAGCCGCAGCGGCTGTCGCGGTACAGGCGCTCCAGCGGCAGGTGCTTCATCATGCTCTGGCCGCCGCAGGTGCGGATGGCCAGCCGCGCGATGTCGTTGGCGCCCTCCATCACCGTGTACTGGGCGGCGTACAGGCGCATGCGCTCGTCCTTGGACGGGTTGGGCCGCGCTTCCAGCACGGCGCGCAGGAAGATGCTGCGCATCTGCTCGAGCTGGATGCGCATCTGCGCCACGGCCACCTGCTTGGTCGGGTACATGCGGCGCTTCACCGGCGGCTCGCCGGGCACCTCGCCGCGCAGGTACTGCACGGTGAAGTCGTAGGCCGCGTTGGCGAGGCCCAGGTAGGTCGGCGCCAGCGTGAAGAACATGGCGGGCCAGGTCTGCGCCGCCTTCCAGTAGACGCCCCGCGGCATCAGCTGCTCGTCGTCGCCGACGAAGACATCCTGGAAGGTGAGGTTGCGGCTCACGGTGCCGCGCATGCCCAGCGGGTCCCACTCGCCGCCGATGGAGAAGCCGGGGCTGGTGGCGGGCACGGCCAGGTACAGCGTGTCGCGCGCGTCCGGCTTCTCGTCGCCCTTGTCCTCGGTGCAGAGCACGCCGTAGTAGTCTGCCGCGCCCGAGAGCGAGGCGAAGATCTTGCGGCCGTTGACCCGCCAGCCGCCCTCCACCTTGCGCGCGGTGGTGCCGAAGGGCGCGCGGCCGGCCGCGGCGGCGCTGCCCTCGGAGAAGGGCTGGGCGTAGACGGCGCCGTCCGCCACCACGCGGCGGAAGTGCAGCTCGCGCCGCTGCGCGTGCTCGGCACGCTGCGATCCGGTCATCGGGATGCCGTCGGCCAGCACGCCGGTCCACATCGTGGAGCAGATGTGCATGTTCCACGTGAGGGCCGTCGCGCCGCAGAAGCGCCCGACCTCCGCCGCCACCATCATGTAGGTCGGGAAGTCGGCGCCGAGGCCACCGTGGCCTTCGGGCACGCACAGCTTCAGGAAGCCCGCCGCGCGCAGGTCCTCGTAGTTGGCGAAGGGAAAGCTCGCCTCCCGGTCCCACCGCGCCGCCCGCGGGGCGAAATTCTCGCGCCCCAGGCGGTGGGCGATCGCCAGAAGCTCGCGCTGTTTCGGGGTGAAGGCGTGCTCGCCCACCGCGGGGGTGAAGCCGAGCGCGCCGCTCGTTTCCTCCATCGTGTCTCCTCTCGGGCCTAGTGCAGCAGCTGCTGCGGCAGGGCCAGGAAATTCAGCACCACACCGTCGAAGTCGTCCGGCGCCTCCAGGTTCTGCAGGTGGCCGACGCCCTTCATCTCGTGGTAGGTGCTTTGGGGGATCGCCTCGGCCATCTTCTTCATCACGGAAGGCGGCGCGTTGCGATCGTGTTCGCCGGCGATCAGCAGCGTGGGCACGTGGATGTGGCCCAGGCTCGCGCGGCGGTCGAAGGTGACCAGGCACTCCAGCGCCCGCCGGTAGGTCGCCGCGGGCACCTGGGCCATGCAGTGCGTGGCGAGGCGCACGCCCTCCGGCAGGGCGCCGGGGCCGATCATCTGCGGCACCAGCACCTCCGCCATCTCCGCCATGGTCTTGCCGGCGTCGAGCGGCGCGGTGCGCTGCGCGATGAACTCGCGCTGCCAGTCGCCGTCGGGCTTGCCGAAGGCGGGCGAAGTGCCGCACAGGATGAGGCGGGTCACCAGTTCGGGGCGCCTCGCCACGACCTCCTGCGCCACCATGCCGCCCATGCTGTGCCCGAGCAGGATCACGCTGCGGCACTTGAGGCTTTCGATCAGCTGGATGCAGCTGTGCGCCAGTCCCTTGAAGGTGTAGGGCTCGATCGGCGCGCTGTGGCCGTAGCCCGGCATGTCCCAGGCGACGGCGCGGTAGCCGGCGGAGGCGAAGGTTTCCACCTGGGGCGCGAAGGCCAGGTGGCCGCCGCCGATGCCGTGCAGCATCAGGATCGTGGGTCCGCCGCCCAGGGTGGTGAACGCGGGGACGGAAGTCATGCGAGCAGCTTCCCCGCCTCGACGACGACGGCACCGTCCAGGGCGACGGTGCAGTGGCGCAGCGGCAGGTCGAAGTGCCCCGGCGTGTGGCGGCCGGCCACCTCGTTGGCGCCGGTGCTGTAGAGGAAGTTGCCGGCGAAGGCGCGCAGCTCGGTGCCGTTGAAGTCGCGCTTGTCGTACAGCGCCATGCTGTCCCAGCGGGCGGCGGCGTTGAGGCCGTAGCCCACGTGGCTGACGGCATAGGCATTCCGGTCGGAATGCGTTCCTGGTTCTGCGTTGCGGTCGCCCCAGGCCGCGATGTAGCTGCGCATCAAGTCGGCATCGACGCCCTGCCCCTCGATGGCGGTGACGTGGTCGTCGGCGATGCGCAGGGTGACGGGCCGCTCGAGGTAGCGCTTGAAGGTGAGGTTGACGTCGCCCTCGGCCAGCACCAGCGTGCCGTGGACGCTGCCGGCCGCCGGGAAGGCGAGCGCCAGGCCGCCGGGCCAGTGGGTCATGGTGCCGGGGCGGGTGGTGTAACCCCAGTTGCCGCCGCAGGCGGCGCCCTGCAGGGAGATCGTGAGGTCGGTGCCGGCCTCGGAGGTGACGCGCATCGCGCGGGCGGCGCGCAGGCGCTTCACGTGCTCCTTGACCAGGGGCTCCAGGCCGTCGCCGGGCAGCAGGCGCGCGAGCGCTTCCGGATGCTCGTTGCTCACGTAAAGCACGCGGGCGCCGCCCTGGAGGATGGCCGGCAGCTCCGGCGCGTGCATCAGGCCTTCGACCGTGCAGTCCACCACGAGGGTGCTGCCGGCCAGCGCCGACACCACCGGCGCGATCCGCCGCAGCACGGGGGAGGCGCCGGTGGAACGCGTGACCGGGACCGCCGCGCCGCCGAACACGCTGGGCAGGACCAGGCTGAACACCTGCGCGCCGCGCCGGGCGGCGGCCAGGCGCGCCAGTTCGGGCAGGACGGGACGGCTCTGGCTTTCGCTCAGGACCGCGACGGTGTCGCCCGCCTGCAGGCCGCAGCGACCGAGGACAGCCTCGAACGCATCCAGCCACACGGGTTCGATGGATTCCTGGAGCATGGCGCGCGCATCTTTCGGTTGTGGTCCATACTACATGAAATTTCATGCAATCCGCCTCCCCATGAACCCGCCGCGCCAGGCCCGGCCCCCGAGCTTCTCGTCGCAGGAATTCCGCGCAGCCCTGGGCATGTTCGCCACCGGCGTCACCATCGTCACGGCCCGCACCGCCGAGGGCCAGGTGATCGGCCTGACGGCCAATTCGTTCAACTCGGTGTCGCTCACGCCGCCCCTGGTGCTGTGGAGCCTGGCCCGCGCTGCCGCCTCGCTGCCGGCGTTCGCAGCGGGCTCGCACTATGCGATCAACGTGCTGGCCGCCGACCAGAGGGCGCTGGCCGAGCGCTTCGCCACGCGCGGCGCCGACCGCTTCAGCGGCGTCACCTTCGATGCGGGTGCCGGCGGGGCGCCGTTGCTGCACGGGGCGGCCGCCACCTTCGAGTGCTTCAACCGCAGCCGCTACGAGGAAGGCGACCACGTGATCTTCGTGGGCGAGGTGGAGCGCTGCGCCCACCGCGCCGGCGCCTCGCCGCTGCTGTTCCACGGCGGGCGCTACTACACGGAACATCCCCTGTGAGGAACGGGGAGCGCTTCGTGCACGGCTACCTCGGCTACCTGTTGGGGCAGGCCAACCACGCGCTCTACAAGGACTTCGACGCGCACGTCCGGGCCGCGGGGCTCAGCTCCACCGAATGGCGCGTACTGGCCACGCTGCACGACGGACCGCCGCTCACGGTGAGCCAGCTCGCGCAGGAGGTGCTGTCCAAGCAGCCCACCGTGACCAAGCTCGTGCGGCGCATGGCCGACCAGGGCTGGGTGACGCTGCTGGCCGACCCGGACGACCAGCGCCGCACGCTGGTCACTGCCACCGCCGCGGGGCGCAAGCTGGTACGGCCGCTGCTGGAAAAGGCGCGCGGGCACGAGGCCCGGATGCTGCGCGCCCTGGGCGCGTCGGAGCAGGCGGCGCTGAAGAAGCTGCTGGCGAAGCTGGCGGCGCGATAGCATCGCGCGATGCACGAGCGCAAAGAACATCTCGACACCCTCGCGGTCGGCCTCCTCGTCGCCTGCTGCCTGTTCTGGGGCTTCCAGCAGATCCTGATCAAGACCACCGTGGGCGAGGTGCCGCCGCTGTGGCAGGCGGCCATCCGCTTCGCCGGGGCGACCGTGCTGCTGTTCGCGTGGTGCGTGGCGCGCGGCGTGAAGCTGTTCGAGCGCGACGGCACCCTGCCCGCGGGCCTGCTGGCCGGCGCGCTGTTCGCGGGCGAGTTCACCTGCATCTACCTGGGCCTGCGCGACACCGCCGCGTCGCGCCTGACGGTGTTCCTCTACACCTCGCCCTTCGTGGTCGCGGTGCTGCTGCCCCGGGTCGTGCCGTCCGAGCGGCTGCGGCCGGTGCAGTGGGTCGGCCTGGTCATCGCCTTCGCCGCCGTGGCGCTCGCCTTCAGCGAGGGTTTCATGGGCCATGCCACGCCGCGCCAGCTGCGCGGCGACGCGCTGGCGCTCGGCGCGGGCGTGCTGTGGGGGCTGACCACGCTGGTGATCCGCGGCTCGTCGCTCTCCAGCGCGAGCGCGGAGAAGACGCTGTTCTACCAGGTGGCCGTCACCGCCGTCGTGGCGCCGCTGCTGTCGCTGGCCCTGCGCGAGCCCTGGTCACTGGACTACTCCAGCCACGCCTGGATCTCGATCGGGCTGCAGACGGCGATCGGCGCCTTCGCCAGCTACCTGGCCTGGATGTGGATGCTGCGGCACTACCCGGCGACGCAGCTGTCCTCGTTCACCTTCCTGACGCCGCTGTTCGCGCTGCTGTTCGGCGTGGCGCTGCTGGGGGAGCACCTGACGCCCGAGTTGGTGGTGGCGCTGGCGGCGGTGGCTGCGGGGATCGTGCTGGTGAACCGGAAGAAGCCACGCGTGGTGTGAACGCGGTTCGGTGGGGTGAGCGCCGCAGCGCCGAACCCCACCGCACGACGACCGCCTCAGCCCGCCCTCGCCCGCGACGCCGCGAACGCCACGTACCAGTCCAGGCACTGCGGATTGGCCATGGCGTCCTTGTTCACCACCTTCTCCAGCGGCTGCCCCAGCAGCAGCTTCTTGATCGGCAGCTCCTGCTTCTTGCCCGAGAGGGTGCGCGGGACCTCGGGCACCTGCAGGATCTCGTCGGGCACGAAGCGGGGGCTGAGCGCCGTGCGGATCGCGCCGGCCAGCTTCGCCTTCATCGCCTCGTCGAGCACGACGCCCGGGCGCAGCACCACGAACAGCGGCATGTAGCTCTCGCGGCCCAGGTATTCGAGGTCCACCACCATGGAATCCAGCACCTCGGGCAGCGCTTCCACGGCGCTGTAAAGCTCGCTGGTGCCCATGCGCAGGCCATGCCGGTTGATGGTGGCGTCGCTGCGGCCGTAGATGACGCAGCCGCCGTCGGCGCCGACCTTCAGCCAGTCGCCGTGGCGCCAGACGCCGGGGTACATGTCGAAGTAGCTGGAGAGATACCTCTTGTTTCCTTCGTCGTTCCAGAAGTAGATCGGCATCGAGGGGATGGGCTTGGTGCACACCAGCTCGCCCACCTCGCCGATCACCGGCTGCCCCTGCTCGTTCCAGGCCTCCACGGAGCAGCCCAGCTCGCGGCACTGCATCTGGCCCGGCACCTGCGGCAGCTCGCGGTTGCCGCCGATGAAGGCGCCGGCGAAGTCGGTGCCGCCGGAGATGTTGCACCACCAGATGTCGCGCGTGCCCAGGCGCTCGAACTGCGCCGTACCCCAGCGCTGCACGTCCTCCGACAGCGGCGAGCCGGTGGTGCCGAGCGCGCGCACGGACTTCAGCCCCGGAAACTGCGCCAGGTCCACGCCCGCCTTCATGCAGTTGGCGAAAAAGGCCGCGCCGGCGCCGAAGAAGGTGACGCCCAGGTCGGCGGCGAAGCGCCACAGCACGCCCCAGTCCGGGTTCTCCTTGCTGCCGCCCGGGTTGCCGTCGTAAAGGCAGCAGGTGGTGCCCGAGAGCAGGCCCGCCAGCTGCGCGTTCCACATCACCCAGCCGGTGGAGCTGTACCAGTGGTAGCGCTCGCCCCAGCTGTTGGCGGCGTAGCTGCAGCCCACGTCGTTGTGCAGGGTGCCGGCGCCCAGCATCACCAGCGTGATGCCGCCGTGGCCGTGCACGATGGGCTTGGGCAGGCCGGTGGTACCGCTGGAGTAGACGATCCACAGCGGATGGTCGAAGGGCAGCCACATCGGCTCGAAGGCATCCACCTCCGGTCCGCCGGCAGCCGTCGCCTGCGCGAATTCGGTGAAGGCGGGCAGACCGTCCGCGGCCAGGCCCAGGTTGCGGTGGACCAGCAGGTGCGTCACGCTGGGCAGCGCCGCCTTCAGCTCCGCGACGACGCCGGTGCGATCGTGGTCGCGGCCGCCGTAGGTGACGCCGTCGCAGGCGATCAGCATCTTCGGCGCGATCTGCCTGAACCGGTCCAGCACCGCATGGGTGCCCATGTCGGGCGCGCAGATGCTCCACACGCCGCCCAGGCTCACCACCGCCAGGCAGGCGATCATGGCCTCGGGGATGTTGGGCAGGTAGGCCGCGACGCGGTCGCCGGGCTGCAGGCCCTGCGCCTTCAGGTGCAGCGCCAGCGAGGCGACCTGGCGCCGCAGCTCGGGCCAGGACAGCTCCCGGTGCTGCCCCTTCTCGTTGCGGGCGATGATGGCCGCGAAGCCCGCCGCGTGCGCCGGCTGCACGTGCCGGAACACCTGGCGGGCGTAATTGAACTGCGCGCCCTCGAACCAGCGCGTGCCGGGCATCTTCTCCTCGGCCAGCACCCGCGTGTGCGGCGTCGGCGACTGCAGCTGGAAGTAATCCCAGAGGCTTTGCCAGAAGGCGGAAAGGTCGCGGACGGACCATTCCCACAGCTGCTGGTAATGGTCGAAGACGAGGCCGCGCTCGCGGCGCAGCCAATCCTGGTAGAGGCGGATCTGGGGAACGTACGGTACTGCGGACATGCGCGGCAGATTAGCATTGCGCGGCCGCACGCCCCAACGGAGGTTTTCCCATGGCGAGGAAGTTCGTCGACCTGTCCATCTACCTCGAGAACGACGTGATGTCGGACCCGCCCGCCTTCGCGCCGAAGATCGAGTACTTCACCCACGAGAACACCTTCGGCCAGATCGCGCCCTTCTTCCCCGGACTGCAGAAAGGCGACCTGCCCGACGGCGAGGGCTGGGCGGTGGAGAAGGTGGCCCTGTCCACCCACAACGGCACCCACCTCGACGCGCCCTACCACTTCCACTCCACCATGAACCGCCGGCTGGGGGGCCAGGAGCGCTCGATCGCGATCGACGAGGTGCCGCTGGAGTGGTGCTTCCAGCCCGGGGTGAAGCTGGACTTCCGCCATTTCACCGACGGCTACGTGGTGACCGCGGCCGACGTCGAGGCGGAGCTGAAGCGCGTCGGCCACACGCTGCAGCCGCTGGAGATCGTGGTGGTCAACACCCGCGCCGGCTCGCGCTACGGCCAGCCGGACTACGTGGCCGCGGGCTGCGGCATGGGTTACGAGGCCACGATGTACCTGCTGGAGCGCGGCGTGCGCCTCACGGGCACCGACGCCTGGAGCTGGGACGCGCCCTTCGTCCACACGGCGAAGAAGTACGGCGAGAGCCACGACGCCTCCCTGATCTGGGAAGGCCACAAGGCCGGCCGCGACATCGGCTACTGCCACCTGGAGAAGCTGCACAACCTGGAGGCGCTGCCGGCCGACGGCTTCTACATCAGCTGCTTCCCGCACAAGATCCGCGGCGCCTCGGCCGGCTGGACGCGGGCGGTGGCGATCTTCGACGAGCGGCTGTTCCCGGCGGGTTGAGGCGCGGCGTGCGGCGGCGCGCCTTGCGCCGCCCCGGCATTGGTCCTAGCATCCGCCGACCCCAACGACGAGGAGAAGAAGAATGGCCCTGTTCGACTGGACGGAAAAACCGGCCGCCGTGCTGCAGCAAGGCGGCGTGATCGCACCCGACGAGCGCCTGCCCTGGCCGCAGACCGCGGCGATGGGCGTGCAGCACGTGATCGCCATGTTCGGCGCCACCGTGCTGGGGCCGCTGCTCATGGGATTCGACCCCAACGTGGCGATCCTCATGAGCGGCGTCGGCACCCTGATCTTCTTCCTGATCACCGGCGGCCGCGTGCCCAGCTACCTGGGCTCCAGCTTCGCCTTCATCGGCGTGGTGATCGCGGCGACGGCCTATGCCGGCAAGGGCGCCAACGCCAACATCCCCGTGGCCCTGGGCGGCATCATCGCCTGCGGCGTCGTCTACGCGATCATCGGCGCCGTCGTGCACGCGATCGGCACCGGCTGGATCGAGCGCCTGATGCCGCCGGTGGTGACCGGCGCGGTGGTGGCCGTGATCGGCCTCAACCTCGCGGGCGTGCCGGTGAAGAACATGGCGGCCAGCAACTTCGACAGCTGGATGCAGGCCGTCACCTTCGTCTGCGTCGGTCTGGTCGCGGTGCTCACGCGCGGCATGGTGCAGCGCCTGCTGATCCTGGTGGGCCTGGTCGCCGCGAGCATCATCTACGCGATCCTCACCAACGGCCTGGGCCTGGGCCACCCGATCGACTTCTCCGGCATCGCCAACGCCGCCTGGGTGGGCGCGCCCAGCTTCGCCGCGCCGGTGTTCTCCGGCCCGGCCATGCTGCTGATCGTGCCGGTGGCGATCATCCTGGTGGCGGAGAACCTGGGGCACATCAAGGCCGTGACGGCCATGACCGGCCGCAACCTGGACCAGTACATGGGCCGCGCCTTCATCGGCGACGGCGTCGCCACCGCGGTGAGCGGCTTCGTCGGCGGCACCGGCGTGACCACCTATGCCGAGAACATCGGCGTGATGGCGGCCACCAAGATCTATTCGACGGCGGTGTTCCTGTTCGCCGCGGTCATCGCGATCGTCCTGGGCTTCTCGCCCAAGTTCGGCGCCGTGATCCACGCGATCCCGCTGCCCGTGATGGGCGGGGTGAGCATCGTGGTGTTCGGCCTGATCGCCACCGCCGGCGCCAAGATCTGGGTCGACAACCGCGTCGACTTCTCGCAGAACAAGAACCTGATCGTGGCCGCCGTCACCCTGGTGCTGGGCACCGGCGACTTCACGCTGGCCTTCGGCGGCTTCAAGCTGGGCGGCATCGGCACCGCGACCTTCGGCGCGATCATCCTCTACGCCCTGCTCAATCGCAGCACCTCCACCGGCGTGTCGGTCGCCGACGCGCCCAACGTGGAGATTCCCGGCCGCTAAGATCGCGCCATGCCGATCTGGACCCGCCCCATCTCCGTCGCCGCGCTCACCGAAAGCCACCGCAACACCGCCCCGGAACACCTGGGGCTGGAGTTCCTGGAGGTGGGCGACGACTTCATCCGGGCGCGCGTGCCGGTCGATCATCGCACGCGCCAGCCTTTCGGCCTGCTGCACGGCGGCGTGAGCGTGGTGCTGGCGGAGACCCTGGGCTCCTGCGGCGCGATCTACTGCGCGCCGCCGGGGCACCGGGTCGTCGGCCTGGACATCAACGCCAACCACATCCGCGCGGCCACCTCCGGCTGGGTCACCGGCAAGACCACGCCGGTGCACGTCGGCCGCAGCACGCAGGTCTGGGCGATCGAGCTGCACAACGACGCGGGCGAGCTGACCTGCGTGTCGCGCATCACGATGGCGGTGCTGGCGCCGAAGTGACGGTGGCGGGAACGGACCGGGGTCCTACGACTCCCGCCCGCGCGCCAGCCGCTCGCTCTTCCAGTAGACGTCGTCGCCGCCGTTCATGCGGTTGAAGACGCGGGCCAGCACGAACATGAGGTCCGACAGCCGGTTGAGGTATTGCCGCGGCGCCTCGCGCAGGGGCTCGTGGGTGCCCAGCGCCACGACCGCGCGCTCGGCCCGGCGCGCCACCGTGCGGCAGACGTGGGCCTGGGCCGCGGCGCGGCTGCCGGCCGGCAGGATGAATTCCTCCAGCCTGGGCAGCTGCGCGTTGAAGTCCGCGAGCGCCTCGTCCAGCTGCAGCACGGCGTCGGCCTTCAGCAGCTCGAAGCCCGGGATGGACAGCTCGCCGCCCAGGTTGAACAGCTGGTGCTGGATGTCGACCAGCAGCTCCCGCGCGCCGGCGGGCAGCTCCTCGCACAGCAGCACGCCGATGTGGGAGTTCAGTTCGTCGACCTCGCCCATGGCATGCACCCGCAGGTGGTCCTTGGACACCCGCGTGTTGTCGCCCAGTCCCGTGGTGCCGTCGTCGCCCGTGCGGGTGGCGATCCGGGTCAGCCGCTTGCCCATGTCGTCTCTCCTGTTGCCCGGGATTGTCCGCCATGCGCCGCCCGCCTGCCCCGACTACACTGCGGGTTGCTCCCGGAGACCTCCATGAATGCACCCGCCAGCCTCGCCCACCTCGTCCCCGAAGTCCAGCAGCGCGAAGTCCCCGCCGCCCTGGTCGCCGCGCTCAAGGCACGCTTTGGCGAGCAGTGCTCCACCGCGCTGGCCGTGCGCGAGCAGCACGGGCGCGACGAGTCCTCCTTCCAGGTGCCGCCGCCGGCCGCGGTGGTGTTCGCCGAAAGCACGCAGGACGTGGCCGACGCGGTGCGCCTGGCCAGCGAGCACGACACCCCGGTGATCCCCTTCGGCGTCGGCTCCTCGCTGGAAGGCCACCTGCTTGCGGTGCAGGGCGGCATCAGCATCGACGTGCAGCGCATGAACCAGGTGCTGTCGGTCAACCCGGAGGACCTCACGGTCACCGTGCAGCCGGGCGTGACCCGCAAACAGCTCAACGAGGAAATCAAGAGCACGGGCCTGTTCTTCCCGATCGACCCGGGCGCCGACGCTTCCATCGGCGGCATGAGCGCCACCCGCGCCTCCGGCACCAACGCCGTTCGCTACGGCACCATGCGCGAGAACGTGCTGGCCCTCGAAGTGGTGACGGCCGGCGGCGAGGTGATCCGCACCGGCACGCGCGCCAAGAAGTCGTCGGCCGGCTACGACCTCACCCGCCTGTTCGTGGGCAGCGAGGGCACGCTGGGCGTGATCACCGAGATCACCCTGCGGCTGTACCCCATCCCCGAGGCGATCTCGGCGGCGATCTGCTCCTTCCCCAGCATCGCGGCGGCCGTGCACTCGACCATCCAGATGATCCAGCTGGGCGTGCCGATCGCGCGGGTGGAGCTGATCGACGTGAACACGGTGCGCATGGTCAACGCCCACAGCAAGCTGAACCTGCGCGAGGAGCCCATGCTGCTGATGGAGTTCCACGGCTCGCCCGCCAGCGTGAAGGAACAGGCCGAGACGGTGCAGGAGATCGCCTCCGAGCACGGCGGCAAGGCCTTCGAATGGGCCAGCACCCCCGAGGAGCGCACCCGCCTGTGGACCGCGCGGCACAACGCCTATTTCGCGGCGATCCAGTCGCGCCCGGGCTGCCGCGCCATCTCCACCGACACCTGCGTGCCGATCTCGCGCCTGGCCGACTGCCTGCTCGACTCGGTGGCCGAGGCGGATGCGAGCGGCATCCCCTACTTCCTGGTCGGCCACGTGGGCGACGGCAACTTCCACTTCGGTTACCTGCTCAACCCCGACGACCCGAAGGAGCGCGAAGTCGCCGAGGACCTGAACACCAAGCTGGTCGGCCGGGCGCTGCGCCTGGGCGGCACCTGCACCGGCGAGCACGGCGTGGGCCTGCACAAGATGGGCTTCCTGGTCGACGAGGCGGGCACCGGCGCGGTGGACATGATGCGCACGATCAAGCGCGCGCTCGATCCGAAGAACATCATGAACCCCGGCAAGATCTTCGAGCTGCACTGAGCGGCGGCCGCGCGGCGCGATCCGCGGCCGCGGGCTTCACCAGAACGAGAACGAGACATGGCCCGCAACACCCAGGTCCCGGCCGACCCCAACGCGCCGCCCATCACCCGCCTGCTCGCCGAGTTCGTCGCCGGGCACCCCTCGCGCGGCTGGAGCGACGCGGTCGACCACGAGGCGCACCGCACCTTCCTCAACTGGCTGGGCTGCGCCGTCGGCGCCGCGAGGCACGAGGCGGCCGATGCCGCCCTGGCCGCGGTGGCCGAACTGCAGCCTGCGCCGCAGGCCACCGTCGCCGGGCGCAGCGAGCGGGTCGACATGGCCAGCGCCGCGCTGGTCAACGGCATCACCTCGCACACCTTCGACTTCGACGACACCCACCTGAAGACCATCATCCACCCGGCCGGCCCGGTGGCCTCGGCGCTGCTGGCGCTGGCCGAGCACAAGGGCCTGGGCGGGCGCGAGGTGGTCGATGCGCTGGTGCTGGGCATCGACGTCGCCTGCCGCCTGGGCAACCTGGTCTATCCCGAGCACTACGACCGCGGCTGGCACATCACCGGCACCACCGGCATGCTGGGCGCGGCCGCCGGCTGCGCGCGCCTGCTGAAGCTCGACGCGCAACGCACGCAGATGGCGCTGGGCATCGCCGCCTCGCAGCCGATCGGCCTGCGGGAGCAGTTCGGCACGATGACCAAGCCCTTCCACCCGGGCGGGGCGGCGCGCGCCGGCCTGATGTCGGCGCTGCTCGCCGCCAAGGGCTTCACCGCCAGCCCGCGCGCGCTGGAGGCCCCGCGCGGCTGGGCGCAGGTGGTGTCGACCAAGACCGCGTGGAACGAGGCCACGGACGAACTGGGTCGGCGCTTCGAGATCTCCTTCAACAGCTACAAGCCCTTCGCCTGCGGCATCGTGATCCACCCGAGCATCGACGCCTGCGCGCAGCTGCGTGAACAGGGCGTGCGGGCCGAGCAGGTCGAGCGCATCGAGCTGCGCGTGCACTCGCTGGTGCTGGAGCTCACCGGGAAGAAGGAGCCGAAGGACGGCCTGGAGGGCAAGTTCAGCGTCTTCCACGGCTGCGCCGCCGGCCTCATCTTCGGCCGCGCGGGCGAGGACGAGTACCACGACGCCATCGTCACCCGCCCCGACATGGTGGAACTGCGCCGCAAGGTGGTCGCCACCGTGGACGACGGCATCGACGAAGCCAGCGCCGACGTGACGGCGATCCTGAAGGACGGCCGGAAGGTCCACGTGTTCGTCGAGCATGCGATCGGCTCCCTGCAGCGGCCCATGACGGATGCGATGCTGGAGGCCAAGTTCACGCAGCTGTCCGCGCCGGTGCTGGGCGCGGCGCGGACGAAGCAGCTGATCGAGGCCTGCTGGGGACTGGGCACCGCGCGGGACGTGCGGGCGCTGGCGGCACTCGCGCGGCCGTAGCGGGAGGGACTGCCTTCAGGCCCCGAGCTGCTCCAGCGTCGACGCGAGCGCCTCGACGCTCGCCCGGTCCTCGTAGAGCCCGTCCCGCCGCGCCGCCATCTCCTGCCGCACCCGCTGGCGCAGCCCCGCATCCGCGCACAGCCGCGCGACCTTCTCCGCGTAGGCTTGGTGCGTGTCCGCCACCCACTCGTCCAGCTCCAGCGCGCGCAGCAGGCTGCTGGCGAAGCGCCCGCGCAGGGTGCGTCCCTCCCAGGCGACGATGGGGGTGCCGCACTCGATCGCCTGCATCGCGGTGTTGAAGCCGGAGAAGCCCACGGTGTCGAGGAACACCTCGGAGCGCTGCAGCAGGCCGAAGAAGGCCGGTTGCGGCTGCCAGGGGATGAAGCGCACCGAGGCGTCGAAGTCGACGCCGGCCGCGGCGAAGGCGGCGCGCAGCCGCAACTCCAGCCTTGCGCCCTGGCCGTCGTCGCCGCGGAAGAACACCAGCTTGCAGGGTGCGCAGCGGCGGGCGATGTCGATCCACAGCGCGTCCTCGGCCGGCCCGTACTTGAAGGCGATGCCGGGCGCGACCAGGAGCCGGTCGTCCGCGGCGATGCCCCACTGCGCAAGATCGGGCGCCTGCGGCTTCGTGCCATAGGGCCGGTAGGCGCAGCCGAAGCGCGGCAGCGCGATCAGCTTCTCGCTGTAGTGCGCCTGCGCGCCGGCCGGCTCCAGGGCCTCGGCGCTCAGGTAGCAGTCCATGGTGGGCAGCCCCGTGGTGAGCGGATGGCCCCAGCTCGCGAGCTGCACCCGTGCCAGGCGCAGCGAGGCCAGGCGCACGGTGGTGGCGTCCATGCCGATCTCGGGGTAGACCAGCACGTCGAGCCGCGCATCGCTCACCGCCTTCGCCCAGGCCGTCCAGTCGCCCAGCCCCTGCTGCAGGCGTTCGACCCGTCCGGCCGCCCAGCGGGTTTCCGCGTCCTGCACGCGGCCGGTGTGGAACAGCTGCAGCTCGAAGCGCGCCGGATCCAGGTGCTCGACCCAGCCGCGCAGCAGCGCATGCCAGACCGAATGCGAATGCAGGTGCGCCGAGACGATGCCCACGCGCAGTTTCGCGCCCGGCGCGCGTTGGGCCGGCGCGGGCAGCTTCACCTTGCGCGCCCAGGCGGCCATGAGCTCGCCGCACAGCGCGCCGTAGCGGCGCAGCACCCCGGCATGGTTGCCGTCGGCATAGGCCAGGAAGAATGGCTGCTGCGAGCCCACCGCCTGCCACGGCTCCCCCTTGGCCTGCGTGCGGCACCAGGTGGCCAGCTTGTCGAGTTCGGCGGTGAAGGCGGCGACGCCCCGCGCCTGCTCCTCGCTGCTGGCGGGGATCGCCGGCAGCTGCGCCATCGCGAAGCCCCAGCGCGAGCGCGCATGCTGGCTGTCGATGCGCACCGCAGCCTCGTAGGCCGCGCGCGCGCCGGCGGCGTCGCCCTGCCCCATGCAGGCGTGGCCCAGCCAGTACTGCGCCTCGGCATCGCGGGGCTGCGCCTGCAGGTAGCCGCGCAGCAGCGTGGCGGCGCTGTCCCATTCGCGCCGGTCCAGCCGCAGCAGCGCCAGGTTGTAGGCGGCCGGCGGCAGCTGCGGCTGCAGGTCCAGCGCGCGCTGCAGCGCCTGGGCGGCCTCGTCGAAGCGGCCCAGGTCCTTGAGCGCCGCGCCCAGATTGGCATGCGCCGCCGCGTCGCTGCCGTCGGCGGCGATGGCCTGGCGCAGCTGCTGCACGCCCTCGTCCAGCCGGCCGCGCTGCAGCAGCGCCCCCGCGAGCTGGCCATGAGCCTGCGCCAGCCGCTTGCCGCCGCCGCGGGCGCGCCCCAGGTGATCGGCGGCTTCTTCCAGCCGGCCTTCGGCGAGCGCGAGCGTGGCGAGTTCGGCACGGATGAAGGGGTCGCCGCCGCGCAGCTGCGCCGCCGCCAGCAAGGCCTCCAGCGCCGGCTTGCGGCGGCCCGCGACGGCGTGGGCGCGGCCGATGGCGAGCAGCGGCCAGGCGTCCCGGGGCTGGTCGGCGCGCAGGCGCTCGGCGAGCTCGATGGCGTCCTTGCCGCGGCCGCGGTCGGCCAGCAGCAGCGCCTGCGCCAGTCGCGATGAGCGGTCGCTTACTTCCTTGGAAAGCCTTTCATTGGCTAGCCGCTCCGCCTGTTGCGCGTCGCCGGCCAGGTACAACGCCAGCGGCCCTTCGGCCGCCTCGTCGCCGCGCAGGAGCGAGATCAGCCGGCCCAGCATCGCGCGCGTGCCGCCCTCAACCCGGGGCCCGCAGGCGGTCGAGCAGGCCGTTGAGTTCGTCCAGCGAGCCGAACTGGATGGCCACCTCGCCCAGCTCCTCCACCCGGCCGTGGCGCTTCACGCGCTTCTTCACGCGCACCTCGACCTGCGCCGTCAGCAGGTCCGACAGCTCGTCCTCGAGGCGGCGCAGGTCGCGCGACTTCTCCTTCTTCGGCTTGGGCGAGACCAGGCTGAACTCGGCGCCGATCTTCTTCACCAGGCTCTCGGCCTCGCGCACCGACAGCTTCTTCTGCGCGATCTGGTTGGCCGCGGTGATCTGCGCGGCCCGCTCCAGCGCCAGCAGCGCGCGGGCATGGCCCATGTCGATGTCGCCGGCCATCAGCATGGTCTGCACCGGCTCGGCGAGATTGAGCAGGCGCAGCAGGTTGGAGGCGGCGCTCCGTGAGCGGCCCACGGCCTGCGCGGCCTGTTCGTGGGTGAGGCCGAAGTCCTTGATCAGGCGCTGCAGGCCCTGCGCCTCCTCCAGCGGGTTGAGGTCCTCGCGCTGGATGTTCTCGATCAGCGCCATGGCGGCGGCGGCCTCGTCGGGCACGTCGCGCACCAGCACCGGCACGCTGTCCAGGCCGGCGAGCTTGGCCGCGCGGAAGCGGCGTTCGCCGGCGATGATTTCGAACTTGCCGGCGTGCTCGCCCTGGGCCAGCTTGCGCACCAGGATCGGCTGCATGATCCCCTGGGCCTTGATCGACTCGGCCAGCTCGTAGAGCGCGCCTTCGTCCATGCGCGTGCGCGGCTGGTACACGCCCGGCACCATGTCCGCGAGCATCAGCGAGGCCGGCTGGCCGGGGTTGGGCGCGCCCTCCCCGCTTTGGGTGGCCTGGTCCTCCACCTTGGGGCCCAGCAGCGCTTCCAGGCCGCGGCCCAGGCCCTTGGGTTTCTTGGTCACCATAACAATCAATCTTTCATGAGGTCCTGCAGCAGGACGTGGCCCTCGGGCCAGCTGGCCAGGCCGGAATCGGCGTTGATGTGCCCGCTGGCGCCGTAGTCCATGAACTGCGAATGCCAGGCGTGCGCGAACAGCCGCGCGCGCTCGAAGGCGCAGAAGGGGTCGTCGCGGCTGGCCACCAGCACGCTGGGAAAGGGCAGCGTCCGCAGCTCGATCGGCGACCAGGAGCGCAGCTGCTCGCGCATCTCGGGCCGCTCGACGTCGCCCGGCGCCACCAGCAGCGCCGCCTTCACGCGCTGCGTGTTGCGCGAATGCGCAGCCCAGGCCGCCGTGAGGATGCAGCCCAGGCTGTGCGCCACCAGCACCGCCGGTTCGTCGCAGGACAGCAGCATGTCCTCGAGGCGGGCGATCCAGTCGCCGCGCAGGGGCTTCATCCACTCGTGCTGCTCCACGCGCCGGTAGCCGAAGCGCTGCTCCCACAGCGACTGCCAGTGCTTCGGGCCGCTCGATTGCCAGCCGGGCAGGATCAGCACGTTGCGCGCTTGCATGCTGCTGTTTTTATAGCGGTTGATTCAGGCTGTACGGGCGCTCGCGGCCGGTTGCATCTTGCCAATGCGCTCCACCATCTCGTTCGCGAACTCGACGAAGGCCTGGCTGCCGCGCGCCGACGGGTCGAAGGCGACGCCGGGCAGGCCGTAGCTGGGCGCCTCGGCCAGGCGCACGTTGCGCGGGATCACGGTGTTGAACACCTTGTCGCCGAAGTGCGCCTTGAGCTGGTCGCTCACTTGCTGCTGCAGCGTGATGCGCGGGTCGAACATGACGCGCAGCAGGCCGATGATCTCCAGGTCGCGGTTCAGGTTGGCGTGCACCTGCTTGATGGTGTTCACCAGGTCCGACAGGCCTTCCAGCGCGAAGTACTCGCACTGCATGGGCACGATCACGCCGTGCGCGGCACACAGGCCGTTGAGCGTCAGCAGCGACAGTGCGGGCGGGCAGTCGATCAGGATGAAGTCGTATTCGGCGTCGACCTCGGCCAGCGCCTGCTTGAGGCGCCGCTCGCGCCGGTCGACGCCCACCAGCTCCACCTCGGCGCCGGCCAGGTCGCGGTTGGCGCCCAGGATGTCGTAGCTGCAGCCGGCCTCGGCCAGGCGCTCGCTGCGCACCCGCGCCTCGGCCACGGTGGCCGACTCCAGCAGCACGTCGTAGACGGAGTGGCGCAGCTGGCGCTTGTCCACGCCCGAGCCCATGGTGGCATTGCCCTGGGGATCCAGGTCCACCATCAACACGCGCTGACCCACCTTGGCCAGGCCGGCGGACAGGTTGACCGTCGTGGTCGTCTTGCCGACCCCGCCCTTCTGGTTGGCGACGCAAAAAATCTTGGCCATCGGGTCCTACCTGGTGACGGCAAGCTTGATGCCGAAACCCACGAGGGCCGTGCCGGCCAGCTTCTGCAGCACCCGGCCGATCACCGGGTTGGCGCGCATGCGCTCGGCCAGGAAGTGGGTGAGCAGCACGGCCATCAGGCCATAGAGGAAGGTCAGGCCCGCGACGGTGGCGGCCATCACCCCGAAGGTCAGCAGGCCGCGGTGGTGGGCGGGATCCACGAACAGCGGGAAGAAGGCCATGTAGAAGACGATGGCCTTGGGGTTCAGCAAGGTGATCAGGGCGGCCTGCTTGAAATAGTGCCGCGGCTGGATGTTCAGCACCGGGGCAGCGCCTGGCTTGGCCAGCAGCATCTTGAGCCCCAGCCACGCCAGGTAGGCGGCGCCCGCCCACTGCGCGGCATGGAAGGCGGCGGGATAGGCGACCAGCAAGGTCGCCACGCCGGCCAGGGCGGCCCACATGAGCACCTGGTCGCCGGCGATCACCCCGAAGGTGGCGCCCAGCCCGCCCCGGATACCGCCCTTGCTGGTGGAGGTGACGAGCGCCAGGTTGCCGGGCCCGGGAATGGCGAGAAAGATCAGGATCGCGGCGACGAACGCGCCGTAGTCGGTAACGCCGAGCATGGGCCCTCCAGGTGAAGGGCGAGTTTAACGGCTGGATCCTGCGGGGCCGGCGCCGGCGCGCCGCCGCAACCAGACGATGCAGCGTTCCGCCGACAGTTCGGGCACCTGGAGCTGTTCCACGTGGAACATTTGCACGGTCGGCGGCAGCTCGGCCAGCTCGGCATCGGGCCGCTTGCCCTTCATGGCCAGCCACACGCCCTGCTCCGCCAGCGCACCGTCGGACCAGGCCACGAAGTCGGTCAGCGAGGCGAAGGCCCGCGAGCAGATCACGTCGTAGGGCCCCTCGAGGTTCTCCACCCGGTCATGGACGCCGCGCAAGTTGGGCAGCTGCAGCTGGGCTGCCGCCTGCTGGATGAAGGCGGCCTTCTTGCCCACCGTGTCCACGCAGTCGACCCGGACCTCCGGGCAGCAGATGGCGATCACCACGCCCGGCAGCCCGGCGCCGGAGCCTACGTCCAGCAGCCGGATGGGCCGGCCGCCGGCCTGCCGTCGCAGCGGCCCCACGGCCGCCAGGCTGTCGAACAGGTGCTGCACCAGCATCTCGTCCGGGTCACGCACGGCGGTCAGGTTGTAGACCTTGTTCCACTTGGCGATGAGCTCGAGGTAGGCCAGCAGCCGGCCGAGCTGGAGGTCAGACAGGTCCAGGCCGAGCTGGGCGGCAGCGGAGCGCAGGCGCGATTCCGAACTCATGCCCGAACCCCCTCCCCTGCGAGGGAGGGCGCCAAACGGTCCCTCATGCCGCCGCCTGGCTGGACTGGTTCGATGCTTCAGCGAAGCCCTTGAACCGGTTCTTCTTCAGGTGCACCAGCAGCAGCGAGATCGCCGCCGGGGTCACACCCTGGATCCGGGAGGCCAGGCCCAGGGTTTCCGGGCGGTGCTTGTTGAGCTTCTGGCGGACCTCGATGCTCAGGGCCGCCACCTGCATGTAGTCCAGCTCGGCCGGCAACCTCAGGTTCTCGTAATAGGCGGCGCGCTCGACCTCGTCCTTCTGGCGCTCGATGTAGCCGGAATACTTGGCCCCGATCTCGACCTGCTCCACCACCGGGCCGTACAGGTCGCCCAGTGTTTCACGTGAAACCGCCTCGCCCCGCCATTTGCCGCCTTCCAGCGACATCAGGGCTTCGTAGCCCACGTCCGGCCGACGCAGCAGGTCGCCCAGGTTGTATTCCCGCTCGATCGACGTGCCCAGCACCCGCTGCGCTTCTTCCGCCGACACGATCCGGGGGTTCACCCAGGTCGACTTCAGCCGTTCGGTTTCACGTGAAACAGCATCGCGCTTGCGGCAGAAGGCGTCCCACTGGGCGTCGCCCACCAGGCCCATGCGGCGGCCAGCCTCGGTCAGGCGCAGGTCGGCGTTGTCCTCGCGCAGCTGCAGCCGGTACTCGGCCCGGCTGGTGAACATGCGGTAGGGCTCGGTCACGCCCTTGGTGATCAGGTCGTCGACGAGCACGCCCAGGTAAGCCTGGTCGCGGCTGGGCAGCCAGGCGCCCTCCCCCTTCACCTGCAGGGCGGCGTTGATCCCGGCGAACAGGCCCTGGGCCGCCGCCTCCTCGTAGCCGGTGGTGCCATTGATCTGGCCAGCGAAGAACAGCCCGGCGATCGCCCGGGTCTCGAAGCTGGACTTCAGCCCGCGCGGGTCGAAGTAGTCGTATTCGATGGCGTAACCGGGCCGCAGGATATGGGCGTTCTCCAGGCCGGGCAGCGTGCGCACCAGCCCCAGCTGGATATCGAAGGGCAGGCTGGTCGAGATCCCGTTGGGGTAGAACTCGTTGGTCGTCAGCCCTTCCGGCTCCAGGAAGACCTGGTGGCTGTCCTTGTCCTTGAAGCGGTTGATCTTGTCTTCCACGCTCGGGCAGTAGCGGGGGCCGACACCCTCGATCCGCCCGGTGAACATCGGGCTGCGGTCGAAACCGGAGCGGATGATCTCGTGGGTGCGCTCGTTGGTGTGGGTGATCCAGCACGGCACCTGCTTCGGGTGCATGTCCGCGTGGCCCATGAAGCTGAACACCGGCACCGGGTCCAGGTCGCCCGGCTGCTCCTCGCACTTGGAAAAGTCGATGGTGCGGCCGTCGATGCGCGGCGGGGTGCCGGTCTTCAGGCGCCCCTGCGGCAGCTTCAGCTCCTTGAGCCGGGCCGACAGCGACACCGCCGGCGGATCGCCCGCGCGTCCAGCGGAATAGTTCTGCAGCCCGACGTGAATCTTGCCGTCCAGGAAGGTCCCGGCGGTCAGCACCACCGCCCTGCCCCGGAAGCGGATACCGACCTGGGTCACGGCGCCGACCACCCGGTCGCCTTCCACCATCAGGTCGTCCACCGCCTGCTGGAACAGCGTCAGGTGGGGCTGGTTCTCCAGCCGCCGCCGGATCGCCGCCTTGTAGAGAATGCGGTCGGCCTGGGCCCGGGTGGCGCGCACCGCCGGCCCCTTGCTGGAGTTGAGGATGCGGAACTGGATCCCGGCTTCGTCCGTGGCGATCGCCATGGCGCCGCCCAGCGCATCCACCTCCTTGACCAGGTGGCCCTTGCCGATGCCGCCGATCGAGGGGTTGCAGGACATCTGCCCCAGCGTCTCGATGTTGTGGGTGAGCAGCAGCGTCTTGCAGCCCATGCGCGCGGAGGCGAGGGCTGCTTCGGTGCCGGCATGGCCGCCACCGACCACGATCACGTCGAATGTTTCGGGATACAGCATAGGAGGAGCGCCGAACCGGGCGCAGGGGGCCACAGGGTGGCCGGTCGCGGGAAGGGGGAGATTTTACGTGGCGGAAGCCAATCCTGCCGAGTGTGATGCAATGCGCCCATGAAAGTCCTCGTCTTCGCCGGCAGCACCCGCTCGGGCTCCTACAACCGCAAGCTGGCGCGCGAGGTCGCCGCCCTCACCCGCGAGCGCGGCGCCGAGGTGACGCACCTCGAACTGGGCGACTACGACATCCCCATGTACAACGCCGACCTCGAGGCGAAGGGCACGCCGGCGGACGTCCTGAAGCTCAAGCAGGTCTTCCACGAGCACCCGGCCTGGCTGATCTGCACCCCGGAGTACAACGCCAGCTATCCCGCCCTGGTGAAGAACACGCTGGACTGGCTGTCCAGCCCGGTCAAGGGCGACCCGGTCTGGAGCGACGACATGCGCTTCAGCCGCGGCAAGGTGGTCGGCGTGCTGAGCGCCTCCCCCGGCGCGCTGGGCGGCCTGCGCTCGCAGAGCCACCTGGTGCCGCTGCTGTTCAACCTGCACTGCTGGATCGCCCCGCAGGTCTACGCACTGGGGCGCGCGGCCACGGCATTCGACGAGCAGGGGCGGCTCGTCGACGACGGTGCGCGAAAGCACGTCGGCGCCGTGATCGACCAGGTCTTGTGGGCAGCAGGCCGCTTGCAGGCTGGCTAAGACGCTACGGAAACGAGAGCAATGCAATGCCGTTCCGGCTGCGGTGCCTGCTGCACCGCGCCGTCGATCACCTCGCCTCTGCCCGACATGCCCGAAGGCAAGCCGGCCGGGGTGCGGTGCGTGCAGCTCGACGAGGCGAACCGCTGCCGGATCTTCGGCCGGCCGGAACGGCCCGCGTTCTGCGCAAGCCTGCAGCCGTCGGCGGAGATGTGCGGCGCCTCGCGTGCGCACGCCATCGCCTGGCTCACCGCGCTGGAGGCCGCGACGGCGCCGTGAGCCCCCGCCGTCAGAACGGGTAGTGCCGCGGCGTCGTCTGCACCGTGATCCAGCGCAGCTCGGTGAACTCGTGGATGCCGGCCTTGCCGCCGAAGCGGCCCATGCCGCTGCCCTTGACGCCGCCGAAGGGCATCTGCGCCTCGTCGTGCACCGTCGGCGCGTTGACGTGGCAGATGCCCGAGTCGATGCGGCGCGCCACGTTGAACGCACGCGCGATGTCGCGGCCGAACACCGCCGCCGACAGGCCGTACTCGTTGTCATTGGCGCAGGCGATCGCCTCCTCGACGCCGCGCACGCGCACGATGCCCTTCACCGGTCCGAAGCTCTCTTCCTTGTAGATGCGCATGGCGGGCGTCACGTGGTCCAGCAGCGTCGCGGGCATCAGCGTGTTCTCCGACTTGCCGCCGGCCACCAGCTTCGCGCCCTTGGCCAGCGCATCCTCCAGCAGAGCGTTGCAGTGCTCCACCGTGGGCATGCCCACCACGCTACCCAGCACCACCGGGTCGGGCTTACGCGGATCGCCCACGGGAAGCGCCTTGGCCTTGGCGGCGAACTTGCGCACGAATTCGTCGGCGACCTTCTCGTCGACGATGATCCGCTCGGTGCTCATGCAGATCTGGCCGCTGTTGGCGAAACAGCCGAAGGCCGCGGCGTTCACCGCGTCGTCCAGGTCGGCGTCGTCCAGCACCACCAGCGGCGCCTTGCCGCCCAGCTCCAGCACCACCGGCTTGAGGTACTTGGCGCAGGTCTGCGCGATGATCCTGCCCACCCGCGTCGAGCCGGTGAAGTTCACCCGCCGCACGGCCGGGTGCGCCACGACGGCCTCCACCACCGCACCCGCGTCCTGCGGCGCGTTGGTGATGTAGTTGATCACGCCGGCCGGCAGCCCCGCCTCCTGGAACGCCTCGACGATCAGCTGGTGGGTGCGCGGGCAGGCCTCGCTGCCCTTGAGGATCACCGTGTTGCCGCAGGCAAGCGGCGTGGCCACCGCGCGCACGCCCAGGATCACCGGCGCGTTCCAGGGCGCGATGCCCAGCACGACGCCCGCGGGCTGGCGCACGCCCATCGCGAGCGAGCCCGGCACGTCGGAGGGGATCACCTCGCCGGCCACCTGGGTCGTCAGCGACGCCGCCTCGCGGATCATGCCGGCGGCCAGCATCACGTTGAAGCCGGCCCACATGCCGGTGGCGCCGGTCTCCGTCGCCATCGCCTCCACGAACTGCGGCACCTTGGCTTCCAGCTTCTCGGCCGCCTTGAGCAGCAGCATGCGGCGCTCGGTGGGGCCGGTCTGGCTCCAGCTCTTGAAGGCCTCGGCCGCGGCCTCGACGGCCTTCACCGCATCGGCGGGCGAGGCTGCCGGCGCGCGCGTGGCGACCGTGCCGTCCAGCGGGTTGCGGCGCTCGAAAGTGGCGCCCTGGGCAGCCTGCACCTGCAGGCCGTTGATCAGCATGGAAAGATCGGACATCGAAGACTCCTGGGTCGGACGCGGAGGAGCGCGTGCGCCTTCCGCGGGAAAACGAAAGGCCCGATGGTAGGAAGCGTCGCGACCGGCCGCTGTGCTGTGCGGGAACGGGGGCTTGCCCGCGGGCGCACACCTGCTCAGGGTTTTCCCGGGGCGCTTTCCTGCGAGTCCGCGCCAAGACGCTCGAGCCGGTCCAGGGACGCGATCGCGATCTTCCCGTAGCCCAGTTCGATGGCCCCTTCCCGCGCCAGGCCCTGCAACTCCTTGCTGAGGGTCTGCCGCGACACGCCCAGCATCATCGCCAGCGCCTCCTGCGCCACCGGCACCACCGGCCGCGGCTGGCGCGCCTGCGTGGCGTCGCCGCGCGCCAGCAGCAGCAGCCGGCGCGCCACGCGGGCGCGGGTCGAGCGCAGGGTCGCGTCCTCCACCATGCCGTAGAGGGAGCGCACGCGGCCGGCCAGCAGCCGGCACACGGCCTGGGCGAAGGCGGGGCGCCCCATCAGGCCGTCGAACGCAGGCCGCGGCAGTGCCAGCACCTCCGCATCACCCACGGCCGTGGCGTCGTGCGTGCGCGGCAGCCCGTCGATCAGCGAGATCTCGCCGAACCAGTTGCCCGCCTCCAGCACCGCCAGGATCGCTTCCTTGCCGTCCTCGCGCAGGCTCGAGGCCTTGATGTGCCCGCGCAGCACGGCGTAGAAAGCGCCCTGCCCTTCGCGCACCCCATCGCCCTGGCGGAACAGCATCGCGCCGGCGGCCAGCGACTGCCGCTCGCACGCACCCACCAGCGCCCGGCGCTCCGCCGCCGGCAGGGCGGCGAACCAGGGGTTGACCTGCAGTACCTGCAGGACCTCGGCGGTGGAAGCGGGAGACACGGCGGCGACAGCGGCACGGGGGGAGGACCCGCGATTGTCCAAATCTTGACAGTGAAGGGTCAAGCGCGGGCGAAGAATGGCCGCGACCCGATCCCTCACGACCAGGAGACCTCCCCCATGAACATCGCATCCCTGCGCGAAGTGGTCAGCGCCGAGGAATGGCAGCTGCGCGTCGACCTGGCCGCCGCCTACCGGCTGGTGGCCCTGTACGGCTGGAGCGACCTCGTCTTCACGCACATCAGCGCGCGCATCCCCGGCCCCGAGCACGCGTTCCTGATCAACCCCTACGGCCTGATGTTCGACGAGATCACGGCGTCCTCGCTGGTGAAGGTCGACCAGCAGTGCAACAAGCTGATCGATTCGCCCTTCCCGGTGAACCCGGCCGGCTTCACCATCCACAGCTGCATCCACCAGGTGCGCGACGACGCCGGCTGCGTGCTGCACACGCACAGCCGCGCGGGCGTGGCGGTGAGCGCGCAGAAGTGCGGCGTGCTGCCGATCTCCCAGCAGAGCACCTTCGTGCTGGCCGACCTGGCCTACCACGACTACGAGGGCGTGGCGCTGCGCGACGACGAGAAGCCCAGGCTGCAGAAGGACCTGGGCGGCCACAACTTCCTGATGCTGCGCAACCACGGCCTGCTCACCGTGGGCCGCACGGTGCCCGATGCCTGGCTGTCGATGTACACCTTCGAGAACACCTGCCGCATCCAGATCGACGCCCAGGCCGGCGGCGAACTGGTGCACGTCAACCCGAAGATCATGGAAGGCATGGCGCAGGTGATGAAGACCGTCACCGCCGGCCAGGGCGCCAACATCGCCTGGCCCGCGCTGCTGCGCAAGCTGGACAAGGTCGACCCGTCGTACAAGACCTGAGGACGGCGGGCCCGGCCCGCCTCAGCGGCCGAACAGCCCCTTCAGCTTGTCGGTCAGCTTGCCGCCCGCTTCCGCGCCGGCCGCCGTGCCCGGGCCCGGCGCCAACAGCGTGCCCAGGGCCGCGCCCACCATCGCGCCGCGCGTCAGCGTCACGCTGGGTTCGTCCACCGTGCCGCCCACCGCCAGCGGCACGCCCAGGGTGCCCTTGGTGTTGGCGAGGTCCACGCTCACCCGGCCGCTGAGCGCCTTGGCCGGCGAAATCGCCACGTCGCCCGTGGCCGACAGCGCACCGGAGGTGGCCACCAGGTTGGTCAGGTGCACGGCCTTGCCCTGCGTGCTGACCTGGCCGGCCAGCGTGTCCAGCCGGGTGAATCCGCCGCGGCTCAGCCCCACCGTCTCCACCGCCTTCTGCAGGTCGATGCCCTGGATCACCGCATCCCGCACGGTGAAGCGGGTCTGGGTGTTCATCACGTCCGCGATCTGTCCCGGCTCGCGGAACTCCGAGCGCAGCGACGTCTGCGCCTGCAGCTTGCCGGTGAGCGGCTTGCTGGGCGCGGTCAGCGCCGAGACCTCGACGTTGTCCGTGGCGAGGTTGCCGCTGAGGACCTGCGTGCCGTTCCTGCCCGGGTCCAGCTGCAGCTTGCCGGCGATGGTGCCGCCGCCGATGGCGATGTGCACCGGCCACTGCGTGCCGTCCCGCTCGACCTGCCCCTGCGTGCCGGCCAGCCGCCCCTGCAGGATCTTGAACGAGGCATCCTCCAGCAGCCCGTCGTCGGTGAGGTTCGCCCGCGCGGCGATCGTCATGCGCTGGCCCTTCTCGTCGATCCAGGTCACGTCGTCGAAAACGGCGCGGCGCGGCAGCATGTCCAGGGTGCTGCGGCCACCGGCGGCGGGCTGGGGCGCCTTGGCCGGCTTGTCCTTGGCGTTCTTCTTCTGCACCGAATTCATCAGCGCGTTGATGCCGGTCTGCGGCAGCACCGCATGGCGCACCACCAGGGTCCGGATCGCCAGCTTGCCCGTCAGCAGCCCCGCATAGGCCGGCCGCGCCTCGATGCGGCCCACCGTCAGCGCCGGCCGGGTCTCGATCCGCACGTCGTCCGCGGCCACCGCCGGCAGCGGCCACAGGTCCACCGACAGCCGGCCCAGCTTCAGGGGCACGCCCAGCGCGGCGCCCGCCTCGCTTTCCACCCGGCCGCGGAAATCCTCGGTGCGCAGCCAGTGCTGCAAGGCGATCGCCGCCGCCACCACCAGGGCCAGACCACCCGCGGCCAGGAAGGCCACCCACTTCAACAACTTCGCCATGCACCGATTGTGCTCAAAGCCCGGCAGCAGCCCCAGGCCTGCAAGATTTCGGCGGCTTGGATAGCATGGATTTCTTCACGCCCCCACAGCGCAACAAAGGAAAAACCATGAAGCTGTACTACTCCCCCGGCGCCTGCTCCTTGTCGCCCCACATCGTCCTGCGCGAAGCCGGCCTGGCCTTCGAGCCCGTCATGGCCCCCACCAAGACCCACAAGCTGGTCGACGGCACCGACTACTACACGATCAACCCGCTAGGCTACGTGCCCCTGCTGGAACTCGACGACGGCACCCGCCTGCGCGAAGGCCCGGCCATCGTGCAGTACATCGCCGACCAGGTCCCCGACAGGAACCTGGCGCCGGCCGCCGGGACCCTGCCGCGCTACCGCCTGCAGGAGTGGCTGACCTACATCGGCACCGAGATCCACAAGACCTTCTCGCCCCTGTTCAACCCGGCCATGCCGGAAGAGGCCAAGCAGATCTTCCGCGACCGCCTGGCCAACCGCTTCGCCTTCGTCGACCAGCAGCTGGCCGGCAAGGACTACCTGATGGGCAACCACTTCAGCGTGGCCGATGCCTACCTGTACACCGTCACCCGCTGGACCAAGCCCCTGGCCATCGACCTGTCGCCCTTCCCCCACCTGCGCGCCCACCATGCCCGCGTGGAAGCCCGCCCGGCCGTGCAGGAAGCCCTCAAGGCCGAAAAGCTGTCCTGAGCATGAAGTCGTTGTTCGAACCCGTGCAGCTGGGCCCCCTGCAGCTGCGCAACCGCATCGTCATGGCGCCGCTCACGCGCAACCGCGCGCCCGGCGCCGTCCCCAACGCCCTGATGGCCGAGTACTACGCGCAGCGCGCGGGCGCGGGGCTGATCATCAGCGAGGCCACCGCCATCACCCACCAGGGCCAGGGCTATGCCGACGTGCCCGGTCTCTACGGCACCGAGCAGCTCGATGGCTGGAAGAAGGTGACCGAGGCCGTGCACGCCCGCGGCGGCCGCATCTTCTGCCAGCTGTGGCACGTCGGCCGCGTGTCGCACGTCGACCTGCAGCCCGGCGGCGGCAAGCCGGTGGCGCCCTCCGCCATCGCGGCGAAGACCAAGACCTTCCTCATCCAGGACGGCCGGGGCGGCTTCGTGCCCACCTCCGAGCCGCGGGCGCTGGACGCCGGCGAGATCCCCGGCATCGTGCGCGACTTCGGCCACGCCGCCCGCAATGCCCTCAGCGCCGGCTTCGACGGCGTGGAGGTGCACGGCGCCAACGGCTACCTGATCGACCAGTTCCTCAAGACCGGCGCCAACCTCCGCGGCGACGACTACGGCGGCTCCATCGAGAACCGCGCCCGCCTGCTGCTGGAAGTGGTGCGCGAGGTGTGCGCGGAGGTCGGCCGCGAGCGCGTGGGGCTGCGCCTGTCTCCCGTGACGCCGGCCAACGACATCGTCGACGCCGAGCCGCAGAAGCTGTTCGACCACGTGGTCAAGCAGCTGGCGCCCCTGGGCCTGGCGTACCTGCACCTGATCGAGGGAGCGACCGGCGGCCCGCGCGAGGTGGAAGGCCGGCCCTTCGACTACGCCGCGATGCTGCACGCCTGGCGCATGGCCGGGGCCAAGGGCGCCTGGATGGTGAACAACGGCTACGACCGCGCCCTGGCCGAACAGGCCCTGGCGCACGCCGCCGACCTGGTGGCCTTCGGCCGGCCGTTCATCTCGAACCCGGACCTGGTGGAGCGACTGCACCGCAACGCGCCGCTGAATCCGCTGGTGAGGGAGACGCTGTACGGAGGCGGGGCGCAGGGGTATACGGACTATCCGCCGCTGGGGACGCCGGCGGGCTGAGGGGCGCGCCTCACTCCGGCCCGACCCCGATCGGCGCCGGCGCCTTCATCACGATGCGCGTGAACAGGCGGTCGTAGATGGGGTCGCGCTCGCCGCCGACCAGCGGGTCGACGTGCTCGGAGAAGGCCGCGTCCAGCTGCGCCCAGTCCTCCTCGCTCAGCATCTTCTGCGCCAGCGGCAGCACCTCGGTCTCCTCGGTGCGCATGTGGCCGAAATAGAAGTCCACGTACTGGCGCGCCGCCTGCTCGAAAGCCGGGCGGCGGCTGTCGCCCAGCAGCTCCCAGGCGAGCAGCAGGTGCTGCAGCTCGCGCACGCGGTGCTCGCCGGACATGTGGTCGTCCTCCAGCCTCTGGATCACCGGCATCAGCTGCGGCGCCACGCGGGCGACCTTGGGGAACAGCAGGTCCGACTCCTTGGGATGGTGCCGCCGCTCCGGGAATTCGTCGATGTAGAACAGCATCGCGCGCAGCACGTCGAAGAAGCGTTCCTCTTCCTCGTCGGGCCCCCGGTCCAGCATCTGCAGCAGGGAGCGCAGGACGGCCGAAACGGCGGAATGTTCGTCGCGGATGATCTGCAGGGCGGGTCGGTTCATGGCGTGAGTCTCCTGTTGACAGATTGGCACTCGCCCATCCCCCCACCCTTGACCTGCATCAATGCTCGCGCAGGCGCCAGCGCTTCAGGAGCAGGGCGTTGGTCAGCACGCTGACGCTGGACATCGCCATCGCCGCGCCGGCCACCACCGGGCTCAGGAAGCCCAGGGCCGCCAGCGGGATGCCGGCCACGTTGTAGAAGAAGGCCCAGAACAGGTTCTGGCGGATCTTCATCACCGTGCGCCGCGAGATGTCCAGCGCACCGGCCACCAGGCCCACGTCGCCGCGCATCAGCGTGATGCCCGCCGCGTGCATGGCGACGTCCGTCCCCGTGCCCATGGCGATGCCCACGTCGGCCGCGGCCAGGGCCGGCGCGTCGTTGACGCCGTCGCCCACCATCGCCACCACGTGCCCGCCTTCGCGCAGCGCCGCCACGCGCGCGGCCTTGTCGCCCGGCAGCACCTCGGCCTGCACTTCGTCCGTCTTGAGCCCCAGCCGCAGGCCCATGGCTCCGGCCGCCGCCCGGTTGTCGCCGGAGATCATCACCAGCCGCAGCCCGCGCCGCTGCAATCGCGCCAGGGCCTCGGCCGCGCCGGCCTTGGGCTCGTCGGCGAAGGCCATCAGGCCGCGCAGCGCCAGGCCCTCGGTGACGCGCTCCACCAGCGCCGACAACGTCGCGCCCTCGCCCTGCAGCCGCAAGGCCTCGGACTGCAGCGGGCCCAGCGGCACGCCCAGTTCCTGCAGCCAGCGCAGGCTGGCGATCAGGTAGCTGCGGTCGCCGACCTCGCCCTCGGTGCCGCGCCCGGCCACCGCGCGCACGCTGTCGGGGTCGGCCAGGGCCAGGCCCCGCTCGCGCGCCGCCGTCACCACCGCGCGCGCCAGCGGATGTTCGCTGCCGCTTTGCAGGCTGGCGGCCGTGGCGAGATACGCGGCGGCATCCACCCCCGGCGCGGCCACGAAGTCCACCAGCCGCGGCTGGCCCACCGTGAGCGTGCCGGTCTTGTCGAAGGCGACGGTGTCGACGCGGTGCGCGAGCTCCAGCGCCTGCGCGTCCTTGATCAGGATGCCGTTCTTCGCCGCGATGCCGGTGCCGGCCATGATCGCCGCCGGCGTCGCCAGGCCCAGCGCGCAGGGACAGGCGATCACCAGCACCGCCACCGCGTGGATCAGAGCGACCTCGATGCCCGCACCCACCAGCAGCCAGCCGCCCAGGGTGACCAGGGCGATGCCCATCACCACCGGCACGAACACCGCCGCCACCTGGTCCACCAGCCGCTGGATCGGCGCCTTGGCCGCCTGCGCGTCCTCGACCAGCCGGATGATCTGCGACAGCACGCTTTCCCGGCCGACGGCGGTGGCGTTCATCACGAAGCGGCCTTCGCCGTTGATGCTGCCGCCGGTCACGCGCGCGCCGGCCGACTTCGACACCGGCAGCGGCTCGCCGGTGAGCATGGATTCGTCCACGTGCGTGTCGCCCTGCTCCACCACGCCGTCGGCCGGGATGCGCTCGCCGGGACGCACCACCAGGCGGTCGCCGGCCATGACCTCGGCCAGCGGCAGGTCGGCCTCGCCGCCGGCGCGCAGGACCACGTGGGCGATCTCGGGGCGCAGCGCCTGCAGCGCGCGGATGGCCGTGGTGGTCTGGCGCTTGGCCCGCGCCTCCAGCCACTTGCCCAGCATCACCAGGGTCACGACCACGGCCGAGGCCTCGAAGTACAGGTGCATGTGTCCCTGCGCCAGCCACAGCCACATCGACAGGCCCCAGCCGGCGCTGGTGCCGATGGCCACCAGCAGGTCCATGTTGCCGCTGCCGGCCTTCAGGGCATGCCAGCCGGCCTTGTAGAAGCGCGCACCCAGGATGAACTGCACCGGCGTGGCCAGCAGGAACTGCAGCCAGGCCGGCAGCATCCAGTCGCGGCCCGCCAGCTCGCCGAACATCGGCAGCACCAGCGGCAGCGACAGCGCCAGGCCCAGCGCCACCGGCGCGAAGCCGGCCCAGGGCGAGAGGTCCTCGGGCGCCGCCTCCTCCATCGCGTGCGGCTCGTAGCCGGCGTTGCGCACGGCGCGGCGGATCTGCGCCTCGATCTGGTCCGAGGGCGCGTAGGTGACGCGGGCCGACTCGGTGGCCAGGTTGACGACGGCGTCGCTGACGCCGGGGACCTTCTTGAGGGCGCGCTCGACGCGGTTGACGCAGGAAGCGCAGGTCATCCCCCCGACGCCGAGGTCGAGGGTGGCAGGGGCGGTGGTGGCGGTATCCATGGCTTGCATCGTCGACCTTGCCATCATGTCAAGGTCAAGGCTTGCGCTGGATCAACCCGATGCGGCAAAGGGTCATCCCGGCTTTCCGTTTGACCTTACCATGGTGGCAAGGTTCAAGCTTGCGGCCATCCCAACCACGAAAGGAATTCCCATGAACCAGACCTTCCAGGTGCAAGGCATGAGCTGCGGCCACTGCGTGCACGCCGTCACCCAGGCCGTCCGCTCCGTGGACCCGCAGGCCGAGGTCAGGATCGACCTGCCCACCGGCAAGGTGGAGGTGCAGTCCGGCCAGGACCACGCCGCCATCGCCCGCGCCATCGAGGAAGAAGGCTACAAGGTCGCCGCGTGAAGACGGCGGCCGCCGGCGCCGCCTGGCCGGTGAACATCGGCGAGGCGGCGCGCCTGTCGGGCGTGTCGGCCAAGATGGTCCGGCACTACGAGGGCCTGGGCTTGCTGGCCCGGGTCGCGCGCACCGGCAGCGGTTATCGCCAGTACAGCGAGGCCGACGTGCACACGCTGCGCTTCATCAAGCGCGCGCGCGACCTCGGCTTCTCGATGGAGGAGATCGGCGAACTGGTGGACCTGTGGCGCAACCGCCGGCGCACCAGCGCCAGCGTGCGCCGCGTCGCGCAGAAGCACGCCGAGGACCTGGCCCAGCGCATCGCCGCCATGCAGGAGATGCGCCAGACGCTGCAGCACCTGATCCACTGCTGCCACGGTGACGAGCGGCCGGAGTGCCCGATCCTGGAGGAGCTGGCGCGCTAGCGTCCGGCCCCGCTTGTTGCGCGCAGGTAAAGGACCCGTCTTTACATTGGCGCAACGGCCGGGTGATGGAGGCGACACAGGCGCCTTCCACACTGCAAGGCATCGGGCCCCGGTCGAGCGGCCCGGCACCTTGAAAGGACCCTGTCATGAGAGCTTACCGTCGCCACCTCCTCGCCGGCCTGGCCGCCACGGCCGCCGCCACCTTCCTCACCGTGTCCCAGGCCCAGACCCCGCCCCCCGGCCCTGCCGGCGGTCCCGGCCCGATGGCCGGCCAGGGTCCGATGATGGGACAGCGCGACCCGGCCCGCGCCGAGCAGTTCCGCGCCCGCATGGAACAGCGCATGGCCCAGCGCCTGGGCGAGCTGAAGCAGAAGCTGGCCATCACGCCGGCCCAGGAAGGCGCCTGGAGCACCTGGACGGCCGCGCTGAAGCCCACGCCGCACCAGCGCCCCGACCGCGCCCAGTTCGCGCAGCTGACCACCCCCGAGCGCATCGACCGCATGCGCGCCCTGCGCGCCCAGCACGAGGCCGAGATGGACAAGCGCCTGGACGCCACCAAGACCTTCTACACCGCGCTCGACGCCAGCCAGCAGAAGATCTTCGACCAGGAAAGCGCCCGCTTCATGGCCGGCGGCCGCCACGGCGGCTTCGGCGGACACCACCGGCGCGGCTGAAACCGGCACGGCACCAGCAAAGCCAGGCAATGCCTGGCTTTTTTCTTGTGCGCCCAGCATGGGCGCGATCTTCGGGGTGCAAGTCCCCGGCCGAGCTGGCCACAGCGAGGCAAGTGAAACGCAACTGCGTGAGGGCGACCGAGCGTGGAGAGGAAGCGTGGAGCGTAAACCGTGAG
>JAGWTH010000040.1 GCA_028868995.1 Burkholderiales bacterium
ATCTTGCGCAGCATGTCGAACTCGCGCTTGCGCACGAAGTCGTTGCGCCGCTTGCGCTCGATCATCTCCTTGAGCATCTGCTTGGAGTACGAGCTCTCGCGGTCGCCGTCGCCGCCTTCTGCCTCGTTGAACCCGCTGGTGGGATTGCGCACGAACCGCACCACTCGGGACAGCAGGCCACCGGGTGCGGAATCGTCCTTCGTCGCCATGGGGAAGACCTGGGGTACTGCCTTCGCTGCGACCTCAGTCGCCGAACATCTTCTGCTTCAGCTCGCGCCGCTGCTGCGCCTCGAGCGACAGCGTGGCCGTGGGCCGCGCCAGCAGGCGGCCCACGCCGATCGGCTCGCCGGTCTCGTCGCAGTAGCCGTAGTCGCCGGCGTCGATGCGGGCGATCGACTGCTCGATCTTCTTCAGCAGCTTGCGCTCGCGGTCACGGGTGCGCAGCTCCAGGGCGTGCTCCTCCTCGATCGTCGCGCGGTCGGCCGGATCGGGCACGATCACGGTTTCCTCGCGCAGGTGCTCGGTGGTCTCGCCGGCGCTGTTCAGGATGTCCTGCTTGAGCTGCAGCAGCTTCAGGCGGAAGAACGCCATCTGCTTCTCGTTCATGTACTCCGCATCGGGCATGGCCAGGACTTCCTCGTCCGTGAGCTGCTCGGCGGACTTGGTCTTCCAGTTGTTGGCCAGCTTGGGGTCCTTCTTGATGGCCACGACGGGCGGGGGGGTCAGTACGGATTGGGATGCCATGGGAGTGTAGGTTGCCTTGGCAGCGCCCGGGGCGGCCGGCACGGCGGCCGGCGGCGCGGGCGGCGCCGCGATGGGCGCTCGCGCCGCAGCCGGCCGGGCGGGGACGGCTGCGGGTGCTGCGGGTGGAGGGGAAGCCTTGGCGGGCGCGGCTTTCGCCGGCGCGGGAGTCGCCTTGGCGGGAATCTTCCGGGCGGCGGCGGCCACGGCCTTGGCGCCCGTGGCGACCGCCTTGGCGACGGCGCCGGCCACCTTGCCCGCGACGGACTTCGCGTTCGGGGCGGCCTTGGGCGCGGCCTTGGCGGCCGGTTTCGCGGCCGGCGCGGCCTTCGCCGCCGTCCGGATCGCCTTCGCTGCGGGCTTGGCTGCCTTGGCGGCAGGCTTCGTTGTCTTCGCGGGGGTCTTGGGCGGTGCCTTCCTGGCCGGGGCCTTGGCCGCGGCCTTCACGGCCTTGGCGGCAGGCTTGGCGGCCTTCGCCCTGGCGGGCGTCTTCGCCGCGGTCTTCTTTGTCTTGGCGGCGGCCTTGGGCTGAGCCTTCACGTCCCGTCTCCTCGCGTCGGCGCCGGTGGCCGGCGGTTGTCCCGCTGGCCTGCCTTTTGTTCTGGATGCAACGCCGTCATGACCGCGATTTATACCCTGAGTTCAGGGCTGTGCACGACCGTGCAGCCCTATTTCGTCGCGCGACCCCGTATCCAGCCCTCCGGATGGGCGAGGTGGTCAGTTGCGCAGGCGAGACAAACGGGCGGGCCAGCCGGCGCACCTCAGGCGAGGCACTGCTCCAGGCCCTGCAGGAAGATGTCGCGCGGGAGGTCGATGCCGATGAAGACCATCTTGCTCTGGCGCGGCTCGCCCTCGGCCCACTGGGGCCCCAGGTCGCTGCCCATGAGCTGGTGCACGCCCTGGAAGATCACCTTGCGCTCGGTGCCCTTCATGTTCAGCACGCCCTTGTAGCGCAGCATGCGCGGGCCGTAGATGTTCACGATGGCGCCGAGGAAGTCCTCCAGCTTCAGCGGGTCGAACGGCCGCTCGGAGCGGAACACGAAGCTCTTGACGTCGTCGTCGTGATGGTGGTGGTGCGGGTGGTCGCAGTGCTCGCCGTGCTCGTGGTCATGGTCATGGTCATGGTCGTGGCCATGGTGGTGGTCGTGCTCGTCCTCCTCCTTCAGGAAGTCGGGATCGATGTCGAGCTTGGCGTTGAGGTTGAAGCCCCGCAGGTCGAACACCTCCTTGATCGGCACGTCGCCGAAGTGGACCGCCTTCTGAGGCGCGCGCGGGTTCATGTGCTTCAGGCGGTGGACCAGGGCGTCCACTTCGTCCCGGGAGACGAGGTCGGTCTTGCTGATGAAGATCTGGTCGGCGAAGCCGACCTGGCGGCGCGCTTCCTGGCGGTCGTCCAGCTGCTGGTCGGCGTGCTTGGCGTCCACCAGCGTGAGGATGGAATCGAGCAGGTAGCTCTCGGCGATCTCGTCGTCCATGAAGAAGGTCTGCGCCACCGGGCCGGGGTCGGCCAGGCCGGTGGTCTCGATCACCACGCGGTCGAAATCGAGCAGGCCCTTGCGCTTCTTGGCCGCGAGCAGCTGCAGGGCCGAGCGCAGGTCCTCGCGGATCGTGCAGCAGATGCAGCCGTTGCTCATCTGCACGATCTGCTCCTGGGTGTCGCTCACCAGGATGTCGTTGTCGATGTTCTCCTCGCCGAACTCGTTCTCGATCACGGCGATCTTCTGGCCGTGGGCTTCGCTCAGCACGCGCTTGAGCAGGGTCGTTTTGCCGGAACCGAGGAAGCCGGTGAGGATGGTGGCGGGGATGAGGCTCATGGGGGACTCCAGGGGACCGGAGAGTGTAGGGGTTCGGCGCCGGGCGTTCAGCGCCCGGCGTGAAAGCCCCCTCGGCGCCCGCCGCTCAACGCCGCAGGACCGCCAGCCCCTTGAGGTACTCGCCCTCGGGAAACGCCAGGGTCATCGGGTGGTCGGCGGCCGCGCCCAGGCGGTCGACGACGTATCCGTCCACGCCGGCATCCGTGCCGGCCGAGGCCACGATCTTGTGGAACAGGTCGGCGGAGATGCCGCCGGAGCAGGAGAACGTGAACAGCAGGCCGCCCGGGGCCAGCAGTTTCAAGGCGAGGCGGTTGATGTCCTTGTAGGCGCGCGCCGCCCGCTCGGCGTGGGCCGCGGTGGGCGCCAGCTTGGGCGGGTCCAGCACGATCGTGTCGAAGCTGCGGCCCGCCTCGATGAAGCGGCGCAGGCTGGCGTTGACGTCCGCGTCCTGGAACTCGCAGCGCGCCGCATCGAAGCCGTTGAGGGCCACGTTGGCGCGGGCGCGCTCCAGCGCCGGCCCCGAGGAATCGATCGACACCACCTGGCCTGCCCCGCCCGCCAGCCCCGCCACCGTGAAGCCGCCGGTGTAGCAATAGCAGTTCAGGACGCTGCGGGCCCCCAGGCGGCGCACCCAGTCAGCGAAGCGCGCGCGGCTGTCCCGCTGGTCCAGGTAGAAGCCGGTCTTGTGGCCGGTGGCGATGTCCAGGGCGAACTTCCAGCCGTGCTCCGCGATCGCCAGTTCGGTCGGGCCGGCGCCGCGCAGCCAGCCGGTGGCCTCGGGCAGGCCTTCCAGGCCGCGGCTGCTGGCGTCCGAGCGCTCGTACAGGCGCTGCAGCCCGGTCGCCTCCAGCAGGCCGTCGGCCAGCACCTTCTTCCAGCGCTCGGCACCGGCGGCGAGGAACTGGGCGACCAGGGTGTCGCCGTAGCGGTCCACGACCAGGCCGGGCAGGCCGTCCGACTCCCCATGCACCAGGCGGATGCCTTCACTGGGAGGCTTAAGCCGTTGCCTTAGGGCCACGGCCTGGGCCAGCCGGCCGAGGAAAAAGCCTGCATCGATGCGATCCGTCTCGACGAAGCTCCAGGCGCGCGCCCGGATCTTGGACGCCGGGCTGTACGCTGCCCAGGCAAGGAAGCGGCCGTCATGGGCCTCGACCCGCACCGTTTCCCCCGGATCGGCGCCTCCCTTGGCGACGGCGGAATCGAAGATCCACGGATGACGGCGCAGCAGCGAGCGCTCGCGTCCTTCTCGCAGGCGGATGGTTTTCATCTCCCTATTGTCGACGCGAAGGGAAAGCGTAAGAATCTGCAACAGGACGTAATCGTCTAGGAGACGCCCATCATGGGTTGGCTGGCCCGGTGCCGCACGCAGGCGGTCGCGTTGATGTTCCTGGCGGCGCTCGCGCTCTCCGGGAATGCGGCGGCGCGCACCGTGCTCCGGTTCGACGCCTCCCGGCAGCCGGTGATGTTGCACGACGCCGGCGAGGCCTGGGTCGACGACACGGGCAAGGCGCAGGTGCAGGACGTGGCCGCCAGCACCACCATCCCCTGGGCGCCCACGGGCGACGACACCATCTACCGGCTCGACAAGGGCCAGGCCCTGTGGATCCGCTTCACGGTGCCGCCGACCCCCACCACCGAACGCTGGTACCTCGATGTCCCCTACCCCGGCGTGGACCGCGTGACGCTGTACGCGCAGAACGCCGCCGGCGCCTGGACGTCGCGCAGCGCCGGCGACCACGTCCCGATCAGCGAGTGGCCCGTGCCCCACCGCGAGCCGATCCTGCCGCTGACGGTGTCGCCGCAGTCGGAGCGCGTGCACCTGCTGCGCATCCAGAACGGCACCATCTTCGGCGCGCCGCTGCAGTTCGTGAGCGACAGCCAGCTGGGACGCACGGAGCAGACCATCTCGCTCATGCTGGGCATCTACTTCGGGTTGGTGCTGCTGGCGGTGATTCTGGCCACGGCCGGCGCGATCACGCTGCGCGACCCGGGCTACACGCTGTACGTGATCTCCGCCGTCCTGATGGCGCTCACGCAGGGCACCATCACCGGGCTGGCCGGCCTGCACCTGTGGGGCGACTGGCCCTGGTGGAACGACATGGCCCCGCAGGTCATGCCCCTGTTCGCCATCGCCTCGCTGCAGTTGTTCTTCGCCGAGGTCGTCTCGCTGCGCGAGCGCTCGCGCCTGCTGCACCGGCTGCTGGTGGCCGGCGCCGCGCTGTCGCTGCCGCTGGCGATCTACCTGGTGGTCACGCCCAACGTGATGGAGCGGCTGCACCTGATCGTCGTCTATTTCGTCTCTGCCACCGTGGTCGGCTACGGCGTCGTGATCTGGGCCGCCCAGCGCGGCGACCGCTACGCGCCCTGGCTGCTGGTCGGCTCCACGCCCGTGGGCATCGGCGCCATGTTCCCCATCGCCCGCGCCGCGGGCCTGATCCCGATCGGCTTCTGGACCACCCACGGCATGCAGGTGGCCATCGCGCTGGAGCTGCCGATCCTGCTGCTCGTGCTGGCCATGCGCAGCCAGCACCGGCGCGAGCACGTGCGCCGGATCCAGGGCCTGGACCGCATCGACCCGGCCACCGGCCTGATCAACGCCGCGGTCTTCCACGAGCGCCTGGTGCGCCTGATCACCCGCTCCCAGCGGCTGAAGTTCCGCAGCGCCATGCTGATCGTGGACATCGGCAACATCGACCAGGTCCGGCGCCAGTTCGACGCGGAATCCGCCCGCGAGCTGACGCTGCGGGTGGCCGGCCGCCTGCTGTCGGTGGCGCGCGAGATCGACACCGTGGCGCGCCTGTCCGAGCACCGCTTCGGCGTCCTGCTGGAAGGCCCGCTGCACGCCGACGAGGTAGCCGAGGCGGGGCCGCGCATCGTGGCCCGCTGCCTCATGCCGTTCAAGGGCCGGCCGCTCGAATGGTCGGCGCACGTGCGCGTGGCCCAGGCGCTGATCCCCATGGACGGCACCGACCCGTCCCAGCTGATCGGCCGCCTGGAGGCGCTGCTGGCCGGCGCCCCGGCCGACAGCCGCCGTTCGGTCTTCATGCTCGCCAGGAGCAGCGTGCCGGCGGCCCTCTCGCCGACCTGAGGACTATTTGCGCTTCGCGCGCGGGTGGGCCGCGTCGTAGGCCTTCGCCAGGTGCTGGAAGTCCAGCCGCGTGTACACCTGGGTCGTGGCGATGCTGGCGTGCCCCAGCAGCTCCTGCACCGCGCGCAGGTCGCCGCTGGACTGCAGCACGTGGCTGGCGAAGGAGTGGCGCAGCATGTGGGGGTGCACCGGCGTGGCCAGCCCCGCCTGCAGGCTGCGCCGCCGCAGGCGCTGCCACACCGCCGGCCCGCTCAGGCGCGTGCCCTGGCGGCCGGTGAACAGCGCCGGCTCGCCCCCATGCGGTCCGGCGGCGCGTACCTGCAGCCAGTGCCGCAGCGCCTCGATCGCCTTGCGCCCGACCGGGACCGTGCGCCGCTTGCTGCCCTTGCCCAGCACGTGCGCCTCGCCCGCCTCCAGGTCGACCCAGCCGCGCGCGCCGGCGCCCGCCCGCACGTCCAGGCCGACCAGTTCGCCCACCCGCAGGCCGCAGCCGTAGAGCAGTTCGACCATCGCGGCGTCGCGCGCTTCCAGCCAGGGATCGGCCTCCTGCGCGCTGAATTCGGCGAGGCGCACCGCGTCGTCGACGCCCAGCGCCTTGGGCAGGGGCTTGGGCGCCTTGGGCGCGCGCACGTCCTGCACCGGGTTGCTGGCGACCCGGCCCTCGCGCCCCAGCCAGGCATAGAAGCCGCGCCAGCCGGAGAGGATCAGCGCGATGCCGCGGCCGCTGCGGCCGCCCGCGTGCATCTGCGCGACCCAGCGCCGCACGTGGGCGTTGCGCACCTGCGTGAGGGCCACGCCGGCCTGGGCGGCGTGGTCCGCCAGCTTGCGCAGGTCCAGCGCGTACAGCTCCAGCGTCCGCTGCGCGAGCCGCTTCTCGACGCGGACGTGCTCGAGGTAGCGCTCGACCAGCCCGGCGTCGTCCATGGGGCTAGCGCGGGCGCAGCCGCGACAGGGCGGCGCTCGCCAGTTCGGCGATGCGCTCCAGGAAATCCGTGGCGAAGCCGGCCTGGAAGCGCTGCGGGTCGGGCGACGCCAGCACCAGCATGCCGAACGCCGCGCCCGCGCCCTGCAGCGCGCCCGGGCGCAGCGGGACCAGCGCGATCGACAGGGCCGTGCCCGGGTCGTCCAGCCAGCCGACCGCCTCGACGCCCGTGGCCATGCCGCAGTAGGGGTGCGTGAGCGACGAGGCGAAGCTCTTCGCGTCCGCGCTCACGCCCTGGGCGAACGGCTCCTGCGCGTAGCGCTCGTCGACGTCCCAGACCTTCAGCGCCACCTGCGGCACCATGAACTGGCCCTGCAGTTCCGCCACCAGCGTGGCCGGCAGCGCGCGCGAGGACTGCACCAGCAGCAGGGCCTTCGCCCAGCGGTGGATGCGGTCGGCGATCACCATGTTCTCGTTGCCGTGGCGCACCATGTCCATGATGCGGTGCTCCAGCGCCTTGATCTTCTCGCGCAGCATCTCGGCCTGGCGCTCCTGCAGGCTGACCGCGCGGTTGCCGTGCGGGCTGGTCAGCTGCACCGACGCCAGCAGCTCCGCATGCCGCTCGAAGAAATCAGGGCTGTTCGCCAGCCAGTTGGCGATGTCGTCTTCGGTGATCGGGTTCATCGGGGGGGTGGGGGCCGTCATGTGCGCCTTTCATTCCTGCAATTCGATTTCGCCTTCGAAGACGGTCACGGCCGGGCCGGTCATGAGCACCGGGGCGTCGCCGCCGGCCCACTCGATGGTCAGCAGGCCGCCGCGGGTCTCGACGTCCACGCGCGCGTCCAGGCGGCCCAGGCGGATGCCCGCCACGACCGCGGCGCAGGCGCCGGTGCCGCAGGCCAGCGTCTCGCCGGCGCCGCGCTCCCACACCCGCAGCCGGATGCGGCCGCGGTCCACGACCTGCATGAAGCCTGCGTTCACCCGCTTCGGGAAGCGCGAATGGTGTTCGATCAGCGGGCCCTGGTCCGCGACCGGGGCGCGGTCGACGTCGGCCACTTCCTGCACCGCGTGCGGGTTGCCCATGGACAGCACGGCCACCGACACGATCGCCGACCCGGCCTCGGTGTCCAGCGCCAGGTGCCACTTCTGCCAGCTGCCGTCCTTGTGCGGGCTCAGGCCCGCCGCCACGAAGGGCACCTGTTCCGGTTCGAAGACGGGCCGGCCCATGTCGACGGTCACGCGGCCATCGGGATTCAGGCGCGGCTCGATCACGCCGGCCAGGGTCTGCACCCGGATGCGGTCGCCGCGGGCCAGGCCCTTGTCGGCCACGTAGCGGGCGAAGCAGCGCGCGCCGTTGCCGCACTGCTCCACCTCGCCGCCGTCGGCGTTGTGGATCACGTACTCGAAGTCCACGCCCGGGGCCGGGGCCGGGCGCACCGACAGGATCTGGTCGGCGCCGACGCCGAAATGGCGGTCGGCGAGGCGCCGGTACTGCTGCGGCGTGAGATGCAGGCGCTGGCGCGTTTCGTCGAGCACGACGAAATCGTTGCCCGCCCCCTGCATCTTGGTGAAACGGATGCGCATGCCGCGATTATCCGCGCACTCGCCGCCGTCGCGAGGGACGTTCCCGCGACCCCGCCACCCGCAACGGCCGCTCGCGCCCCCCGGGGGCGCGGACGCTCATTCCGCCTTGATGTGGTTGTCCTTGACCACCTTGGCCCAGATGTCCACCTGGCGGTCGACGAAGTCCCGGGCCGCCTCGGGCGTGCCGCCCACGATGTTGATGCCCTGCTGGCGCAGCTTGGTCGCGATCTCGGGCAGCTGCAGGGCCTTGTTCACTTCCTCGTTCATGCGCTTCACCACCTCCGGCGGGGCCTTGGCCGAGGCGATCATGGCCCACCAGGTCGGCGCGTCGAAGGCGGGATAGCCGCTTTCGGCGATGGTCGGCACGTCCGGCAGCTCGGGCGAGCGCTTGCTGGTGGTCACCGCCAGCGGCCGCAGGCGCTTGCTGTCGATGTGCGGCTTCATCACGAACACCGAGGCGATCGCCAGCGGCACCTGGCCCGCGATGGCGTCCTGCATGAGCGGGCCGCCCCCCTTGTAGGGCACGTGGGTCATCTCCAGCCCGCCCTCGCGCGACAGCAGCGTCATCGCGAGGTGGCCCAGGCTGCCCGAGCCCACGGTGCCGAAGGCCACGTTCTTCTTCGCCTTGGCCGCGGCGACCACGTCGCCGAAGGTCTTGTACGGCGAATCGGCGTAGGTGGCGATCACCATCGCGGACGTGCCGATCAGGATGACCGGCGCGAGGTCCTTCTTGGTGTCGTAGGGCAGGTTGGGGATCAGCGACTGGTTGACGCCGTGGGTGTCGAACACCATGGCGAAGCTGTAGCCGTCGCCCCCGCCGTGCGCGACGGCCGCCGTCCCGATGGAGCCGGAGGCGCCGCCCTTGTTCTCCACGATCACCGTCTGGCCCAGCTGCTTGGCCAGCTGCGGCGCCAGGATGCGGGCCACCTGGTCGACCGAGCCGCCGGGCGGGAACACTGCCACCAGCCGGATCGGCTGGCGCTTCGGCCAGTCGCCCGCCTGGGCGTGGACACCGGGGATGGCGCAGGCCGCGAGGGCCAGGGCAAGAAGGATTCGGCGCGTGTGCATGGAGTCTCCGCGTGATGTAATGGTCCGCATGGTAAGAGCCACCCAGCTGCTGCATCCTCAGCGGGAACCCGCAGTCCCCCGTCCGGCGGCCACCGTGCTGCTGCTGCGCGACACCGCAGCGGGGCTGGAGGTCCTGATGACGCGGCGTTCGGCCACCGCCAGCTTCGCGCCCGGCGCCTACGTGTTCCCGGGCGGCGGCATCGACGCGGCCGACGCCGCGGCGCACGACCTCGCCGCGCACCGGCCCGGCCTGCAGGCGCTGCAGCTCACGCAGGCCATCGCCGCCATCCGCGAGAGCTTCGAGGAACTGGGCATCCTGCTGGCGCGCCACCGCGACGGCCGCCCGCTGGCGGCGGCGGACCTCGCCGCGCTCGACCGGCGCGCCCCCTTCGCCGCCCAGTGCCGCGAGCGCGGACTGGTGCTGGCCGCCGACCAGGTCTTCCTGCTCGCGCACTGGATCACCGACCGCGACCTGCCGCGGCGCTTCGACGTGCCCTTCCTGGTCGCGCGCATGCCGCACGGCCAGGCCCCCGTCGCGGACGAGGCGGAGCAGTTCGAGCCGGTGTGGGTGCGCCCGGCCGAGGCGCTGGCGCGTCACCGGGACGGCCGCTTCTTCATGATCTTCCCCACCATCCGCACGCTGGAGCGGCTGGAAAAGTACGCGGACGTGGACGCGGTGCTGGCCGCCTGCGCCGGCGAACAGCCGCTGTGGACCAGTTGCCCGCGCGCGGGGTACGTGCAGGGCGCCGAGGCCCGCTTCATGGAGCACGAGATGCCCTACGGCGAGCTCGCGCTGGTGAGCCCCGACGGCCAGATCGTGCACCGCCTGGACTGGCAGGCCGAGCAGCCGGTGCAGCTGCTGAAGAACCTCGCACGGCTGACGGCGTCCAACCCCGGCGTGATGACCGGCCCGGGCACCAACAGCTATGTCGTCGGCGACCCCGACACCGGCTACATCGTGATCGACCCGGGCCCCGACGACCCGGCCCACCAGGAGCGCCTGTGGCGGGCGGCGAACGGCGACATCCGGATGATCGTCTGCACCCACTCGCATGCGGACCACTCGCCCGGCGCGCGGCCGCTGCAGGCCCTGTGCCGCCACCAGCCGCCCATCCTGGGCCTGCCCTCGGCGCCGACGGCGCGCCCGGCCAGCGCCTTCACGCCCGACCGCGCGCTGGCCGACGGCGAGGTGCTGGCGCTCGCGGGCCACGGCCGCACGCACAGCCTGAAGGTGCTGCACACGCCGGGCCACGCGGCGAACCACCTGTGCCTGGTGCTGCTGGAGGACGGCCTGCTGTTCTCGGGCGACCATGTCCTCAACGGCAGCACCACGGTGGTGGACCCGCCCGACGGCGACATGACGGCCTACCTCGAGTCGCTGGACCGCCTGTCCGCCGCCTGTGAAGAATTTGGCATCGAGTTCATCCTTCCGGCGCACGGTCATGCCCTGGGCTTCGCGCGGCAGGCGATCGCCACGCTCAAGGCGCACCGCCTGCAGCGCGAGGCGAAGATCGTCGCCGCCATGCGCCAGCGGCCCCACGGCACGCTGGAGGACTGGGTGGAACTGGCCTATGCCGACGTGCCGCCGCGCATGTGGCCGGTGGCCCAGCGCTCGCTGCTGGCGCACGTACAACGGATCGAGGCGCTGCAACTGGCCGGCTGAGAGGCGCCCCATGCCGCCCTCGGGCGGCATCCCTTCCAGCCGCGCGGCACACCTGCCGCGCCCCGGACCGCGCGGAATAGCATGCAGCGCGGTCCCACCATGAGACATCCCGGATTCACTCCGGGATGTCTCATCTGATCGAGAAACCACTTGCAAAACGCCGCAGGCGTTTTGCAAGTGAAGATAGATGTGAAGTCCGCCGATACGCCGGATTTTGTGCGCCCGGTCGCCCGGGCGTGACCGCCATTCTTCTGGGCCGGGGGTCGCCCCCACGGCTCGGTGCTACCTACCCGCCGGCTGCCCGCGGGACCACGGGATCGGGAGGTCGGACGTGCCGCCCTCCGTGCACCGGCCTATTTGGTATTGCTGCGCGTAGAGATTGCCCGTTTCACCCCTCCAGCCCCGCTTGCGCGGACCTGGAGGACTCGTCTCTGTTGCTCTGATCCTCACCTCGCGGTGGACAGGTGTTGCCTGCTACGCTGCCCTGTGCAGTCCGGACGTTCCTCCAGTGCGGCCTTTCGGCGATTGCACCAGCGACGGCCTGGCGAACTTCACGCGGAGATTATCCCTCGCGAACGAAAAGGCCGCCCGAGGGCGGCCTTTTCCGGGAGGGGCAAGCGCCTCACGCGGCCTGCTGCAGCGCGGCGATCCGTTCCTCGATCGGCGGGTGGGTGGAGAACAGCTTGCCCACGCCGGAGGTGATGCCCATGGACTGCAGGCTCTTGGGCAGCTCGCCCGGGACCATGCCGCCCAGGCGGGCCAGCGCGTGGATCATCGGCTGCCGGCGGCCCATCAGCTCGGTGGAGCCGCGGTCGGCACGGAACTCGCGCTGGCGCGAGAACCAGGCCACGATCATGGCGGCGACGAAGCCGAGCAGGATGTCCAGCACGATGGTCGTCACGTAGTAGCCGATGCCGGGGCCGCGACGCTCCTCGCCGCGATTGAGCCAGCCGTCGACGATGTAGCCGATCACCCGCGACAGGAACACGACGAAGGTGTTCATCACGCCCTGGATCAGGGTCATGGTCACCATGTCGCCGTTGGCGATGTGCGCCACCTCGTGGCCGATCACCGCCTCGACCTCCTCGCGGGTCATGCCCTGCAGCAGGCCGGTGGACACGGCCACCAGGGCGCTGTTCTTGAAGGCGCCGGTGGCGAAGGCGTTCGGTTCGCCCTCGAAGATGCCGACCTCGGGCATGCCGATCTTCGCCTGGTCGGCGAAGCGGCGGACCGTCTCGACGATCCAGGCCTCGTCGGCGTTGCGCGGCTGGGCTATCACCTGCACGCCCGCGCTCCACTTGGCCATGGGCTTGGAGATCAGCAGCGAGATGAACGCGCCGCCGAAGCCCATGAGGAAGGCGAACACCAGCAGCGCGCCCAGGTTCAGGCCCTGGGCGGTCAGGTAGCGGTTGACCCCCAGCAGGCTCGCGACCACGCCGAGCACGACGACCACGGCCAGGTTGGTTGCCAGAAAGAGGAAGATGCGTTTCATTGCTTTGGAAACTCCGAAGGGTGGAAGGATTCACCCTCGCGCGCCAGATGAGGTTGCGCCAACCGGAAATCAAGAGCGCGAGGAGCCCGCAAACGTTCTTGTTGTGGTGGGTTCTGGCGTCTTGCGTGGACGGAATACGAGGGAGTCATCATAAAAGGAAAAGTTCTCGTTTTCGGCCCACCAGCCGGGCACGCCCAGCACCGGCAAGGGGGTGAACGGCTTGGCCGCGAGCGCCTGCGAAGTGCAGCGCGCGGCCAGCCAGGCGTCCGCATCCGCTCCTGAATCGAGAGCAGCATCCTCGCACCAGACATGGGCCGTGAGGCCTTTTCTCGGTGAAACCAGCTGCTCCAGAAGGGCGTGGCCGAAGACCTGCAGGCGCGCCTCGCGCCACAGGGGCCGCAGCTCCACGAACAAACGCCGCCAGGCACGCTCGCGCAGCGCCTGCCACAGCGCCGGCGGTGCCTGCAGCAGCGCGCCGTTCTCGTCGAACACCGTGATGGCGTCGCGCACCGGCCCGCGCCGCGCCCTGATGCCGTCGCGGGCGATCTCGGCGGCCTGCAGTCGGTTGAGCGCCGCCTTGGCGCGCGGGAAACGCAGCCAGACCAGGCCGTTGAAGAAATCGTGCAGGCCCGGGCGCACGGGACACTGGCCGGTCTCGAAGATGAACCGCTCGTAGGGCATGCCGGCCGGCAGCCGCTCCTGCGGGACGAAGCGCACCGGGGCGCCGCCGGCGTTGAGCGCTTCGTGTTGCGGCACTCCGGCGGCCACGTGCGCGGCGATCGCCTCGCCCGGCTCGCGCCAGGGCACGAACCAGGGCTGCGCCCAGTCGACCGGGCCTAGGCCGCCACCCGCCACGGCAGCGTCTCGCCGCCGCGCAGCGGCTTGAGCTGCGCCTCGCCGAAGGGAACGCTCTCGGGCAGCGGGAACGGTTCCTTCTTCAGGGTCAACGTGCCGGTATTGCGCGGCAGGCCGTAGAAGTCGGCGCCGAAGAAGCTGGCGAAGCCCTCCAGCTTGTCGAGCGCACCGGCGGCCTCGAAGGCCTCGGCGTAGAGCTCCATCGCCGACAGCGCCGTGTAGCAGCCGGCGCAGCCCAGGGCGTGCTCCTTGAGCGCCGACGGGTGCGGCGCGCTGTCGGTGCCCAGGAAAAACTTCGGGCTGCCGCTGGTGGCCGCTGCCACCAGCGCCTGGCGGTGCACCTCGCGCTTGAGCACCGGCAGGCAGTAGTAGTGCGGCCGGATGCCGCCCAGGAAGATCGCGTTGCGGTTGTACAGGAGGTGGTGCGCGGTGATCGTGCCGGCGATGAAGCGGTTGCCTTCGCGCACGTACTGCACCGATTCCCTGGTGGTCATGTGCTCCACCACGATCTTCAGCTCGGGGAAGTCGCGGCGCAGCGGCTCGAGCTTGCGCTCCAGGAACACCGCCTCGCGGTCGAAGATGTCGATCTCGGGGTCGGTCACCTCGCCGTGCACCAGCAGCAGCAGGCCCTCGCGCTGCATGGCCTCCAGCGTGCGGTACGTCTTGCGGATGTCGGTCACCCCGGCGTCGCTGTTGGTGGTGGCGCCTGCGGGGTAGAGCTTCAGGGCGAACACGCCGGCCGCCTTGGCGCGGGCGATCTCCTCGGGCGGCAGCTTGTCGGTGAGGTAAAGCGACATCAGCGGCTGGAAGCTCATGCCTTTCGGCACCGCAGCCAGGATGCGCTCGCGGTAGGCGACGGCCTGCGCCGCCGTGGTCACCGGGGGCTTCAGGTTGGGCATGATCAGCGCCCGGCCGAACTGCGCCGCGGTATGCGGCACGACCGAGGCCATGGCCGCCCCGTCGCGCACGTGCAGGTGCCAGTCGTCGGGGCGGGTGATGGTGAGGGTCTGGGACATGGTTCGGGATTGTCCCACTTCAGCGGTGGTGTTCAGGGTGGGGGAGGGTGGTCCGGGCACCCCGCTCTCCGGGCGCGTCGCACAGAACAGGTCAGGAAGAACCGAGGACTTTGATGCGGGCGAACAGCTTGGCGCACTGCTGTCCATGGGTGTGCGAATAGGCCCTGCGATCGGGCTACCCGGACCACCCTCCCCCTGCACGCGGCGCGTGTTCGAGAAGTGGCGGAGTTTCGCGCCCTGCGCTCATGCGCGCTGCCAACGCCGCGGCTGGAGGTCGGTGATCGGGTGTCCGGACGCAGGCCCTATTCGCACTCTCCTGGACAGGAATGCACCAAGCCGCCGGTCCGCATCCAAGGCGCCTGTTCTCCCTGACCTGTTCTGTGCGACGCGGCCGGAGTCCGGACACCCGGTCACCGGCCTCGGCTCCGGTCCCACGATCACCCTCCAGGGAGCTGGAGCGATACCAAGGCCCGAAAAAACTCTCAATGCGACAGGATCTTGTTCAGGAAATCCTTGGTGCGCGGCTGGCGGTTCTCCGGATGGCCGAAGAACTCGTCCTTGCTGCAGTCCTCCAGGATGCGGCCGCCCACGTCGATGAAGATCACGCGGTTGGCGACCTTGCGGGCGAAGCCCATCTCGTGGGTCACCACCATCATGGTCATGCCTTCCCTGGCCAGGCCCACCATCACGTCCAGCACCTCACCCACCATCTCGGGGTCGAGCGCCGAGGTCGGCTCGTCGAACAGCATCACGATCGGGTCCATGGACAGGGCGCGCGCGATGGCCACGCGCTGCTGCTGGCCGCCCGAGAGCTGGCCGGGGTACTTGTCCTTGTGCGCCATCAGCCCCACCCGGTCGAGCATCTTCAGGCCGCGCGCCCTGGCCTCGTCGGCGCTGCGCCCCAGCACCTTGACCTGCGCGATGGTCAGGTTCTCGGTCACCGACAGGTGCGGAAACAGCTCGAAGTGCTGGAACACCATGCCCACGCGGCTGCGCAGCTTCGGCAGGTCGGTGGCGGGGTCGTTGACCCGGGTGCCGTCGACCAGGATCTCGCCCTTCTGGATCGGCTCCAGGCCGTTGACGGTCTTGATCAGCGTGGACTTGCCGGAGCCCGAGGGGCCGCAGACCACCACCACGTCGCCCTTGTCGATGCGCACGGAGCAGTCGTCGAGCACCTGCACCGGCCCGTACCACTTGGACACATTGCGGATCTCGATCATGGGTTGGTCGCTCATGGCGTGTCCTTCAGCGGATGATGGCGATCTTCTTCTGCAGCTGCTTCACGAGGTACGACAGGGCGAAGCAGATGACGAAGTAGAAGGCGGCGGCGAGGATGTAGCTCTCGCGCGGGTGGCTCAGGTTGTTGCCGGCCACGGTGAAGCCGTGCAGCATGTCGTGCGCGGTGATGATGTAGACCAGCGAGGTGTCCTGGAACAGGATGATGGTCTGCGTCAGGAACACCGGGATCATGTTGCGAAAGGCCTGCGGCAGGATCACCAGCCGCATGTTCTGGCCGTAGCTCATGCCCAGCGCCTGGCCGGCGAACACCTGGCCGCGCGGGATGGACTGGATGCCGGCGCGCACGATCTCGGAGAAGTACGCCGCCTCGAAGGCGATGAAGGTGATCACCGCCGACAGCTCCGCGCCGATCGGCCGGCCGATCACCAGCGGCACCATCAGGAAGAACCACAGCAGCATCATCAGCAGCGGGATGGAGCGCATGCCGTTGACGTAGATGGCGGCGGGGATCTCCAGCACCTTCGCGCCGGACAGGCGCATCAGCGCGAGCACCGTGCCGAACAGGATGCCGCCCAGCGTGGCGACCGCCGTCAGCGCGAAACTGAAGTACATCCCCTGCAGGATGTACGAGCGGAAGACTTCGCCGGTGAAGAAGGAGAAATCGAGCGGGCCCATCAGTGACCGCCCCCTGCGCCGGCCACGAAGCCGGGCACGCGCACCCGCTTCTCGATGAAGGCCATGATGCGGTTGATGGCGAAGGCGGAGACGATGTAGAGGAAGGTGACCGCCAGGTACACCTCGATGCCATGGGCCGTCTCCTCGCCCACCTGCTGCGCGTAGAAGGTCAGCTCCGTGATCGACACCGCGAACGCGACCGAGGAGTTCTTGAAGATGTTCATCGCCTCGCTGGTGAGCGGGGGGATGATGATCCGGAAGGCCATCGGCAGCAGCACGTAGCGGTAGTACTGCGGCGTGGTGAAGCCCAGGGCCATGCCGGCGTGGCGTTGCCCGCGCGGCAGCGCCTGGATGCCCGCGCGCACCTGCTCCGCGATGCGCGCCGAGGTGAACAGGCCCAGGCCCACGACCACCAGCGCCAGCTTCGGCACGTCGGCGACGGCGGGCACGAGCGCGGGCACGACGTGGTACCAGAGGAAGATCTGGACCAGCAGCGGGATGTTGCGGAACAGCTCGACCCACCCGTTGCCCAGTCGGGTGAGCCAGGGGCTGTCCGGCAGCGTGCGGAGGGTGCCGATGACGACCCCGACCAGCAGGGCGACGACCAGCGACAGGGCCGAGACCAGCACCGTCTGCCCCCAGGCCTGCAGCAGCCAGTCCAGGTAGGTCTGCGTGCCCTTGAGCCCGCCGGTGCCGAAGCAGCCGGCCACCGGCGTCCGGTCGATCGTGTCCTGACAGAAGACCTGCCAATCGAGCGCCATGCGCTGCTCCTGGTCGTTCCGGGCAGACTGGCCGCATGGGGGGCGGCCGGCGGCCTCGGCTTCCTACTTCTCGTTGAAGGCTTCCGCCGGCTTGTCGTTCGGGTGCGCCACCAGCTCGGACAGGATCTTGCCCATGGGCAGGCCGACCGGCACGTTCTTCGGCGGGATCGGCTGCATGAACCACTTGTCGTACAGCTTCCTGATCTCGCCGTCCTTCATGGCCTTGCGGATGTAGTCGTCCACCGCCGCCTTGAACTTGGGATCGTCCTTGCGGATCATGATCGCGATCGGCTCCACGTTGAGCGTCTCGCCCACGATCTTGTAGCCCTTGGGATTGGACGACGCGGCGATCAGGCCCGCGAGGATGTTGTCGTCCATCACGAAGGCGTCGGCGCGGCCGGACTCCAGCAGCAGGAAGCTGTCGGCGTGGTCCTTGCCGTAGACCTCCTTGAACTGGATGCCCTGGGCGCGCTTGTTCTTGCGCAGCAGCGCCACGGAGGTGGTGCCGGTGGTGGTGGCGACGGTCTTGCCGTTCAGGTCGGCCACCGAGTGGATCTTCGAGTCGGCCTTGACGGCGGTGCGCACCTCGGTCACGTAGGTCGTGAGCGCGAAGGCGACGTCCTTTTCGCGGGCCTCGTTGTTGGTGGTCGAGCCGCATTCGATGTCCACGGTGCCGTTCTGCACCAGCGGGATGCGGTTGGCGGAGGTCACGGCGACGTACTCGATGGGCGTGCCGGGGAAGATGGACTTCAGGATGCGCTGGCACAGCTCGACGTGGTAGCCGACGTACTGGTTGTTGCCCGGCGTGTAGGCCAGCGGCGCGGACGACTCGCGCGTGCCCATCACGACCTTGCCGGCCGCCTTGACCTTGGCGATCGTGTCGTTCGCCTGGGCATGGGCCCCCAGGGCCAGGGCCGCCAGGGCGGCGGCCAGCAGAACCTTCTTCTTCATCGCATTCTCCTGTAGTGACTCGTCGCGGTCAGCGCGCAGTCAGGGCGGATTCTAAGCGGCCGGGCCAGCCTGGGCGACCAGGAAGTCCCACAGGGCCTGCGCCGTGCCCTTGGTGGGATGGCGGCCGCCGGGGCGCTCGCGGTAGGCCCGCACCTCCAGCGCGACCTCCAGCCCCGCGAGCTCCGGCGGCGCCGGGCTCACCAGCTTGCCCGCGCGCAGCTCCTTGCGCGCGGCGCTGTGCGGCAGGAAGGCGATGCCGTGGCCTTCGAGCGCCATCACCTTCAGGCCCTCGGCCATGTCGGTCTCGTAGACGCGGTCCAGGTGGATCGCGGTGCCTGCCTGCTTGAGCAGCAGGTCCGTCACCTGTCCCAGGTAGGCGCCCGGGGCGTATCCGAGGTAGGGCAGCGGCTGGGCGGGGCGGCCCGGCAGGCGGTACAGGGGCTCGCCCTGCTCGCCCGGCTTGCAGTAGGGCGCCAGCGTCTCGGTGCCCAGCGTGACCATCTCGTAGCGGTCGGCGTCCAGCTGCAGCGGCTGCGACGGGTGGTGGTAGGCGATCAGGACGTCGCAGCTGCCCTCGACCAGGCGCATCGCGGCGTCATGCACGTTCAGGGCGATGAGGCGGCTCTTGATCGGGCCGAACCGCTCCCGCAGGCTGGACACCCAGGCCGGGAAGAAGGTGAAGGCCAGCGTGTGCGGCACCGCGAACTCGATGACGTCCTGGCCCGCCGCCGAGTGGCCGCGCAGCATGGCGCGCGTGGTGTGCAGCGCCTGCAGCATCTCCAGCGACTGCGCGTACAGCGTCTCGCCCGCGGGCGTGAGCCGGGTCGGGTAGGAGCTGCGGTCCACCAGGTCGGTGCCCGCCCAGGCCTCCAGCGCCTGGATGCGGCGCGAGAAGGCCGGCTGCGTCACGTGGCGCAGCTGCGCCGAGCGGCTGAAGCTGCGCGTCTCGGCCAGGCTGACGAAGTCTTCCAGCCATTTCGTTTCCATGGCCGGATTATTGGCCTTTCCGCGGCCGGCGCCAGGGGGCGCGCCGCGGCCTCACAGCACCGTGTAGACCATGACGAAGCCCGACCCGACCATGCCGGTCAGGGCCAGCAGGAACAGGGCATCCGCCATCTTCTCCAGGCGCGCGGCGAGCTCCTGCCGGGCCACCCGCAGGGCGAAGAAGATCAGGTAGCTGCACACCAGGAACAGCAGGGCCGAGACGGCCAGGATGTCGTCGGCGAAGGTGCCGGAGCGGGTGCCGCGGCCGATGGTGTGGAACAGGGCGACGCCGGTGATGCAGAAGCCGGCGAGGGTCGCGGCCAGGGACAGCAGCTGCAGCAGCTCCTCGCGCAGCCAGGCGCCCCCTCTCTTGGGGCCGTAGGAATGGGGACTCATGAATCGCGGATGCCCGGCATGGCGTCAGGGTGGACCGGATCGCGGCCGCGAAGTTTCCGGCAGGTCCGGGATGAGGCGCTTGCCCAGCGGCACCGCGTCGTCCTGCGCGTAGCCCAGCTTGCGATAGAAGGCCAGCACCTGTGCATTGGAGCTGCGCACCAGCAGGCTCACCTTGGGGCAGCCCCGCGCGAGCATCTCCTGCTCCACCCGCCGCACCAGCTGCGTGCCCAGGCCGGCGCCCTGGTGTCCGGGAGCGACGGCCAGGTAATAGACCCAGGCACGGTGCCCGTCGTAGCCCGCCATCACGGCGGCGACCACCCGGCCCTCGCGCTCGCCCACCAGGAACAGCTCGCGCTGCACGGCCAGCTTGCGCGCGATGTCCTTGTGGGGGTCGTTCCAGGGCCGCGTGAGGCCGCACGCCTGCCACAGCGCCACCACCTGGTCCTCGTCGGCTTCGCGGTAGGGACGGATCTCCATGCGGGCAGGATGGGCAGGCAGCGGTCGGGACGGAGGCGGGCGGCTACAGCCCGATCACCTCGGCGAAATGCTCGCCCTCGGCGCTTCGCTGCAGGGCCCACATGTCGGCGTAGCGGCCGCCGCGCGCCAGCAGCTCCGGGTGGGTGCCGCGCTCCACGATGCGCCCGGCGTCCATCACCAGGATCTCGTGCGCGTCCACCACCGTGGACAGGCGGTGGGCGATCACCAGCGTGGTCTTGCCCTGCGCGGCGCTCTTGAGCTGCGCCTGGATCGCCCGCTCGTTGGCGCTGTCCAGGGCCGAGGTCGCCTCGTCGAAGATCAGGATGGGGGGGTCCTTCAGCAGCGTGCGGGCGATCGCCACCCGCTGCTTCTCGCCGCCCGAAAGCTTCAGGCCGCGCTCGCCCACCATCGTGTCGTAGCCCTTGGGCGTGGAGGCGATGAAGTCGTGGATGCGGGCCGCCCGCGCGGCCGCCTCCACCTCGGCCCGGGTGGCACCCGGGCGGCCGTAGGCGATGTTGTATTCGACCGTGTCGTTGAACAGCACCGTGTCCTGCGGCACGATGCCGATCGCCCGGCGCACGCTCGCCTGGGTCACCTCGCGCAGGTCCTGGCCGGCGATGGTGATGCGGCCCTGCTGGACGTCGTAGAAGCGATAGAGCAGCCGCGCCAGCGTGGACTTGCCCGAGCCCGAGGGCCCGACCACCGCCACGGTCCTGCCGGCCGGGATCGTGAAGCTCAGGTCGTGCAGGATGGTGCGGGCCGGCTCGTAGCCGAAGGTGACGTGCTCGAAGCGCACCGTCCATTCGCCGCCCGCGAGGTCCCGCGCGCCGGTCCGGTCGGCCACCTCGCGCTCCTTCTCCATCAGCGCGAACATCTTGTCCAGGTCGGTCAGGCTCTGCTTGATCTCGCGGTACAGCACGCCCAGGAAGTTGAGCGGGATGTACAGCTGGATCATGTAGGCGTTGATCATCACCAGGTCGCCCAGCGTCATGCGGCCGGCCACCACGCCGGAGGTGGCGCGCCACAGCATCGCCACCAGGCCGATCGCGATGATCAGCTGCTGGCCGGTGTTGAGCATCGACAGGGTGGTCTGCGCCTTCAGCCGCGCCCGGCGCAGGCGCCTGAGGCTCTCGTCGTAGCGGGCCGCCTCGAATTCCTCGTTGTTGAAGTACTTGACGGTCTCGTAGTTCAGCAGCGAGTCGATCGCTTTGGTGTGGGCGGCCGAATCGAATTCGTTGGCCTGGCGCCGGTACTTGGTGCGCCACTCGGTGATGCTGACCGTGAAGACGATGTAGAGCACCAGCGCGGTGATCGTGATCCAGGCGAACCAGGCGTCGAACTTCACCGCCAGGATGGTCAGCACCATCGTCACCTCGATCAGGGTGGGCACGATGCTGAACAGGGAGTACGAGATCAGCGACTCGATGCCGCGCACGCCGCGTTCGATGTCGCGGGTCATGCCGCCGGTCTGGCGCTCCAGGTGGAAGCGCAGCGACAGCGCATGCAGGTGGCGGAAGGTCTGCAGGGCGATGCTGCGGGCCGCGCCCTGGGTGGCCTTGGAGAACACCAGGTCGCGCAGTTCGGTGAACAGCGAGGTGGACAGGCGCAGCAGGCCGTAGGCGAGCAGCAGTCCGGCCGGGACCACCAGCACCGCCGCCGGGTCGCCCGGCTTCACGTCCATGGCGTCCACCAGGTGCTTCAGCAGCAGCGGCACGCCGACGTTGGCCAGCTTGGCGCCGACCATGAAGGCCAGGGCCGCGAGCGCCCGCCACCGGTAGTCCCAGAGGTAGGGGAACAGGCGCCGCAAGGTCGCCCAGTCCGAGCGCGGCACGGCCGGGCCCGGGGAAGGCAGGGGAATGGAAGAGGAGCTCAGCTCACCGCCGCGGCGCATGGAGGACAATCGGGACCCAGTCAGCCCGAGATTGTGCCCATGTCCGCAAATCCCAGCGCCGAGCCGGCGCATCCCGCGCCCACCGCCCCGCCGTCCGACAAGGAACTGGTGCTCAAGGTGATCCCCATGCCGGCGGACACCAACGGCAACGGCGACATCTTCGGCGGCTGGGTGATGGCGCAGGTCGACCTGGCCGGTTCGGTGCTGCCGGCCCGCCTGATCCGCGGCCGCATGGCCACCGTGGCGGTGAAGGAATTCATCTTCAAGCAGCCGGTGCGGGTGGGCGACATCCTGAGCTTCTACTCCTCCATCACCCGCATCGGCCGCACCTCCGTGACGGTGGACGTCGAGGTGTTCGCCGAGCGCTTCCGCGCCCAGGGCGAGTTCGTGAAGGTGACCGAGGCGCTGCTGACCTACGTGGCGATCGACGAGGACGGAAAGCCGAAGCCGATCCCGAGGTGACGCGGAGACGCCATCCCCGGGCAAGCGGGAATCCAAGGCGTTCAATCAAGCGGCGCATTGCGCCGCTTGCCGCTGCTGGTTACAGGGCGGCGTCACGCCAGGCGGGGGGCAGGGCACGCTCTGCCTTGACCCGATGCACCACCGCTCTGAAGCTGGCAAGCCGCGTGCGGGCGGGCCGGATCGCGCATGAAGGCATGACGCCTGCGCTGGCCGGGCGGGCGGCCCAGCGCGGCTACGAGAGGGAGCGCAGCGACCGTATCGAGCCGCGCGTACGTTTCTGACTCGCGAGACTGTCCGAGTCTGGGGTTGGCCTGCGTGCAGGCCAACCCCAGGCGAGTTGTCGAGCGGGGGGTGCCCGCCCGGCCAGCGCAGGTCTGCCGGCGCGCTTGCGCGCCGGACGCCATGCCAGCGCGATCCGGCCCGTCCGCACGCGGCTTGCCAGCCGCCCTGCTGCTCGTAGCAGCAAGCGGCGCACTGCGACGCTCGATTCAACGCCTCGGATCCCGCCTGCGAGGCGATGACGGGAAAGACGCTCAGAACTTCCCGTGCCGCCCCTCGCCCGCCGCGAAGCGGGCGGCGCCTTCCAGGGCGTCGGGGATGCGTGACTTGCTGCGCTGCCACTCGGCGTGCAGCGCCTGCGGCAGGCCCAGGCCCCACTGTTCGTAGGCATTGAGCCGGTCGGCGCGCATCGTCTCCTGCGGGAACCTGCACAGCTCGCGCGCCAGTTCGATCGCCGCCGCGCGCGCCTGGCCCGGCGGCACCACGCGGTTGGCCAGCCCCATGCGCAGGGCCTCGTCGGCGCGCACCTGGCGGCCGGTGAGGATCAGGTCCATGGCGTGGCCCAGGCCGACCAGGCGCGGCAGGCGCGCCGTGCCGCCGTCGATCAGGGGCACGCCGAAGCGGCGGCAGTAGACGCCGAAATAGGCGTCCTCCTCCAGCACGCGCAGGTCGCACCACAGCGCCAGCTCCATGCCGCCGGCCACCGCGGCGCCGCTGACGGCCGCGATCACCGGCTTGCCCAGCAGCAGCCGCGACGGCCCCATGGGCCCGGGCGCGCGGGCGTCCGCCGGGTCGAAGTCCAGGTCCGCCAGCAGGCCGGCGCTGCCCGCCCCCCGGGCGAGCCGCGCGCCCGCCTGCAGGTCCCAGCCGGCGCAGAAGTGACCGTTGGCGCCGTGGAACACGGCCACCCGCGCATCGGCGTCCTCGTCGAAGGCGACGAAGGCCTCGTACAGCGCGCGGGCCGTGTCCGCATCGACCGCATTGCGGACCTCGGGGCGGTCAAGCGTGACGACCGTCACGGCTTCCTGCTTCTCCACGCGGACGGCGGCGCTCGGCAAGGGCGCATTAGACCGCAGCCGCGGTGCGCGCGGCACGGCCGCCGCCTCCGTGCGAACCCGGGGGGCGGGCGAACCCTGTGTCGCGCCGGCGGCGGCCACCGCTATAAAAAGACTTACAACAGCAAAGGGCGGCGCCGGGTGCAATTCCTCCAGCTCGTGATCAGCGGTATCTCGCAAGGCTGCATCTACGGCCTGATCGCGCTGGGCTTCGTCCTCATCTACAAGGCGACCGAGACGGTCAGCTTCGCCCAGGGCGAGCTGATGATGCTGGGCGCCTTCGGCGGCCTGGCGGCCATGGGCTTCCTGGGCCTGCCCTTCTGGCTGGCCGTGCCCTGCGCGGTCGCGGGCATGGCGCTGTTCGGCGTGCTGCTGGAAACCGTCGTCATCGGCCCCATCCTGGGGCAGCCCGCCTTCTCGATCGTGATGCTCACCATCGGCATCGGCTACGTGGCGCGCGGCGCGATCACCATGATCCCCGGCATCGGCACCGAGACCCACGCGCTGGACGTGCCCTACAAGGACGTGGTCTGGAACCTGGGCGGCCTGGTGCTCAACGCGGAACAGCTGGTGGTGATCGCGGCCACCGCGGTGCTGTGCGCGCTGCTCTATGCCCTGTTCCGCTACAGCAAGGCCGGCATCGCCATGCAGGCGGCCTCGCAGAACCAGCTGGCGGCGTACTACATGGGCATCCCGGTCAAGCGCCTGAACAGCCTGGTGTGGGGGCTGGCCTCCGCCGTGGCGGCCGTCGCCGGCCTGCTGCTGGCACCCATCACCTTCGTGCACGCCAACATGGGCTTCATCGGCCTGAAGGCCTTCCCGGCGGCGGTGGTGGGCGGCTTCGGCAGCCTGCCCGGCGCCATCGTGGGCGGGCTGGTCATCGGCGTGGTGGAGTCGCTCGCCGGCTTCTACCTGCCCGAGGGCTTCAAGGACGTCGCCGCCTACGTGGTGGTGCTGGCCATGCTGGTCGTGATGCCCAACGGCCTGTTCGGCGAGAAGCTGCGGAAGAAGGTCTGATGCGATTTCTCTTCAAGACCAGCTATGAACAGGACATCCGGCTGGCCAAGCATGGCGGGCAGGTGTTCTGGTACGGCCTGCTGCTGGCGGCGCTGGTCGCGGCGCCGCTGCTGCCCGAGTACCTGCTGTCGCAGCTCACCTTCATCCTGATCTACGGCATCGTCGGCCTGGGGCTGATGCTGCTGGCGGGCTTCACCGGCCTGTTCTCCATCGGCCACGCCGCCTTCTTCGGCGTCGGCGCCTACGCCCAGGCGGTGCTGTCCGGGATGGGCTGGCCCTTCCCGTTCGCGCTGGCCGCGGGCGCGGCGCTGTCGGCGGCGGTCGGCGTGGTGGTGGGCCTGCCGGCACTGCGCGTGAAGGGCATCTACCTGGGCATCGCCACGCTGGCCTTCGGCTTCATCGTGGCGGAGGTGTTCGCCCGCTGGGAGAGCGTCACCGGCGGCAACGCGGGCATGACCGTGGGCCCGGCCAGGATGTTCGGCTGGACCGCCGACACCGCCGCCTCCTTCTACTACCTGTGCCTGGTGCTGGCGGTGCTGGCCACGCTGGCCTGCCTGAACCTGCTGCGCTCGCCCACCGGCCGCGCCTTCGTCGCCATCCGCGACTCCGAGATCTCGGCGCAGAGCATGGGCATCCACCTGGCGCGCTACAAGACCCTGAGCTTCGCCCTGTCGGCGGCGCTGGCCGGCATCGGCGGCGCACTCTACGCGCACCAGATCCGCTTCCTCTCGCCCGACCAGTTCGACATCGTCCAGTCGATCGACCTGCTGCTGATGGTGGTGATCGGCGGGCTGGGCTCCCTGCACGGCGCCTTCCTCGGCGCCATCTTCCTGATCGGCCTGCCGCAGGCGATCAGCGCGGTGAAGGACTGGCTGCCCGCCGCCATCGGCCAGGCGCCGGGCCTGAAGGCGGTGGTGTACGGCGCGGTGCTGGTCGGCTTCGTGCTGTTCGAGCCGCTGGGCCTGTACGGCCGCTGGCTGAAGGTGCGCACCTGGCTGCAGCTGTTCCCGTTCTACCGCCAGGGCCTGTTCAAGCGGCAGAAGTCCTTCCAAAAGTCCGATCGCCTGCGATGAGCGACGTGCTGCTCTCCGCCAAGAACCTCAGCGTGCGCTTCGGCGGCGTGCTGGCGGTCAACGACGTGAGCTTCGACGTGAGGCGCGGCGAGGTGTTCACGCTGATCGGGCCCAACGGCGCCGGCAAGACCACGGTGTTCAACCTGATCAGCCGCTTCTACGACCCCACCAGCGGGACCCTCGAATTCGAGGGCAGGCCGCTCACAGGGCAGCCGCCGCACCGCATCGCCTCGCTGGGCATCGCCCGCACCTTCCAGAACATCGAGCTGTTCGAGCACGCCTCGGTGCTGCACAACCTGCTGATCGGCCGCCACACCCACCGCAGGACGGGCCTGCTCGCCGACCTGTTCTTCACGCGCAAGGCGCGGGCCGCCGAGATCGAAGCGCGGGAGAAGGTGGAGCAGGTGATCGACCTGCTGGAACTGCAGCACCACCGCGACGCCCTGGTGGCCGGCCTGCCCTATGGCGTGCGCAAGGTGGTGGAACTGGCCCGCGCCCTGTGCACCGAGCCGAAACTGCTGCTGCTGGACGAGCCCTCCTCCGGCCTGAACGTGGAGGAGACGGAGGACATGGCCTTCTGGATCCAGGACATCCAGCAGGAGCTGGGTGTGACGGTGCTGATGGTGGAGCACGACATGAGCCTGGTGTCCCGGGTGAGCGACCGGGTGCTGGCCATGAACCAGGGCGAGGTGCTGGCCCTGGGCACGCCGCGCGAGGTGCAGGAGCACCCGGGCGTGGTGGAGGCCTACCTCGGCTCGGTGGAGGACGTGGCTTCGCTGCGCCGCGGGCAAGGGGTGTCGACTTGAGCGCCAATCCGCCCGCCATCAGCGACCAGCCGGTGCTGAAGCTGTCCAACGTGGAGAGCGCCTACGGCCCGGTCAAGGCGATCCGCGGCGTCAGCCTGCAGGTGCGCCGCGGCGAGATCGCCACCGTGCTCGGCTCCAACGGCGCCGGCAAGTCCACCATCCTCAAGACCATCTCCGGCATCATCGACCCGCGCAAGGGCAGCGTGGAGTTCAAGGGCGAGGACATCACCGCGCGCGACCCCGCCTACATCGTCCAGCAGGGCCTGTCGCACGTACCCGAGGGCCGCGAGGTGTTCCCGCTGCTGTCGGTGCACGACAACCTGGCCATGGGCGCCTACTCCCGCCGCGACCGCGACGGCATCGCGCGCGACCTGGAGGCCGTGTACCGCTACTTCCCCATCCTGAAGGAGCGCAGCGCGCAGGACGCCGGGCTGCTCTCCGGCGGGCAGCAGCAGATGCTGGCGATCTCGCGCGCCCTGATGGCCGCGCCCGACCTGATCCTGCTGGACGAGCCCAGCTTGGGCCTGTCGCCCAGGCTCACCAAGGAGATCTTCGAGATCGTGGTGCGCATCAACCGCGAGCGCGGCACCACCCTCCTGCTGGTGGAGCAGAACGCCAACATGGCGCTCAACGCCGCCGACTACGGCTACGTGCTGGAGAACGGCCGCATCGTCATGGAGGACACCTGCGCCCACCTGCGCGAGAAGGAGGACATCAAGGAGTTCTACCTGGGCATGAAGGAAGCCGGGGTGCGGGGGGAGCGGCGATGGAAGAAGAAGAAGACCTGGAGGTGAGGCCGTGAGGCAGATCTGGAACCTCTCCCGCATCCGCCCGGAGACCCGCGTCGTGCTGGAGGGCGACACCCTCCCCGCGATGTTCTGGAACGGGGTGGCGCGGCGCGGGCCAGGCGTGTGGCTGCGCCAGAAGGACCTGGGCATCTGGCGCTCCTGGACCTGGGAGCAGACCGGCCAGGCGGTCGCCGACCTCGCCGGCGGCCTGCTGGCCCTGGGCTTCGCGCCGCATGACACGGCGTCGATCCTCTCCAACACGGTGGTCGAGTGGGTGTGGGCCGACCTCGCGGTGCTGTCCTGCGGCGGCGTGGCCAACGGCATCTACCCCACCGACGCGCCGAGCCAGGTGCACTACCTGTGCGAGGACTCGCGCACCAGCGTGCTGTTCGTCGAGGACGACGAGCAGCTGGACAAGGCCCTGGAGGTGCGCGACCGGCTGCCCGGCCTGAAGAGGATCGTGGTGTTCGACATGGAGGGCCTGCGCGACCTGGACGACCCGATGGTGATGAGCCTCGACGCCCTGCGCCAGCTGGGGCGTGCCTGGAACGCCCAGCATCCGCAGGCCGTCATGGACCGGGTGCGCCAGGTGCGGCCGGAGGACCTCGCCATCCTCGTCTACACCTCGGGAACCACCGGCAAGCCCAAGGGGGCGATGCACTCGCACGCCGGCCTCGTCTACACCGTGCGCGGCTACAACACGCTGATCGCCCGCGACGAGAGCGACGAGTGCATGTGCTTCCTGCCCCTGTGCCACATCGCCGAGCGCATGGGCGGCGAGTACTTCTCGCTCTACACCGGGGCGAAGCTCAATTTCGTGGAGAACCCCGAGACGGTGCCGGAGAACGTGCGCGAGATCGCGCCCACGGTGTTCACCGCCGTGCCGCGCGTCTGGGAGAAGTTCTACTCCGGCGTCACCATCGCGCTGAAGGAGGCCACGCGCCTGCAGCAGGCGGCCTACGCCTGGGCGCTGGGCGTGGGCACCCGCATCGCCGAGGCCGTGCTGGCCGGCCGGCCCGTGGGCGCCGGGCTGAAGCTGCAGTACGCCCTGGCCGACGCCCTCGTCCTGGCCAACGTGCGCAAGATGATCGGCATCGCCCGCGCGCGCTTCCTGGTCACCGGCGCCGCGCCCATCTCGCCGGAGCTGGTGAAGTGGTACCTGGCCCTCGGCGTGCCCATGCTGGAGGTCTGGGGCATGACCGAGACCTGCGGCGCGGCCACCGGCATCCCCGCCGACCGCATCGTGCCCGGCTCCATCGGCCCGGCGGCCGCCTACAACCAGGTGCGCATCGACCCCGCCACCGGCGAGATCCAGGTGAAGGGGCCGAACGTCTTCATGGGCTACCTGAACCTGCCGGAGAAGACCGCCGAGGCCTTCACCGCCGACGGCTGGCTGCGCACCGGCGACGTGGGCAGCGTGGACGAGCGCGGCTTCTTCCGCATCACCGACCGGATGAAGGACATCATCATCACGGCCGGCGGCAAGAACATCACGCCCAGCGAGTTCGAGAACGAGCTGAAGTTTTCTCCCTACATCACCGACGCCGTGGTGATCGGCGACCAGCGCCCCTACCTCACGGCGATCGTGATGATCGACCAGGAGAACGTGGAGAAGTACGCGCAGGACCACGACGTGCCCTTCTCCAGCTACGCGAGCCTCACGCGCGCGCCCGAGGTCCGGGCCCTGATCCAGGGCGAGATCGACCGCGTGAACCGCAAGTTTGCGCGGGTGGAGCAGGTGAAGAAGTTCCACCTGCTGGAGACCCAGCTCGGCGCCGAGGACGAGGAGCTGACGCCCACCATGAAGCTCAAGCGCAAGCTGGTGCAGCAGAAGTACGCGCCGCAGATCGAGGCGATGTATGCCTGAACCGAAAGCCCTGGAATCCCCCCTTTCCCTGACGCAAGGAGACGCTCGATGAACCTGAAACCCACCCTCGTCCTGGCGGCGGCGCTCATCGCGCTGCCGGCGCTCGCGCAGCAGCAGGGCGTGAGCAAGGACCAGATCCTGGTCGGCACCATCCAGGACCTCTCCGGCCCGCTGGCCGGCTACGGCAAGCAGGCGCGCAACGGCATGCAGCTGCGCATCGACGAGCTCAACGAGCAGCAGGGCAGCATCCACGGCCGCAAGATCAAGCTGCTGGTCGAGGATGACGGCTACGACCCCAAGAAGGCCGTGCTCGCCGCGCAGAAGCTGGTGAACCAGGACAAGGTCTTCATCATCGCCGGCCACCTGGGCACGGCGCAGAACATGGCCGCGATGCCGGTACAGTTCGAGAAGAACGTCGTCAACTTCCTGCCGATCACGGCGGCACGCGAGATGTACGAGCCGTTCAACCGCCTGAAGTACTCGTTCGCCGCCACCTACTACGACCAGATGCGCCTGGCGCTGCCCAGGCTGGTGAAGGACAAGGGCGCGAAGAAGGTCTGCACGATCTACCAGGACGACGACTTCGGCCTGGAGGTCGAGCGCGGCGCCGAGGCGGGCCTCAAGAGCCTGGGCATGGCGCTGGCCGAGAAGACCACCTTCAAGCGCGGCGCCACCGACTTCTCCTCGCAGGTGGCGAAGATGAAGGCCTCGGGCTGCGACATGGTGGTGCTGGGCACCATCATCCGCGAGACCATCGGCACCATCGCCGAGGCGCGCAAGACCGGCTTCAACCCGGTGTTCATCGGCTCCAGCGCCGCCTACACCGACCTGATCCACAAGCTGGGCGGCAAGGCCATGGACGGCCTGTACGCCACCATGACCGTGCAGCATCCCTACCTGGACGAGTCCTCGCAGCCGATCCGCTTCTGGGCCAACAAGTACAAGACGAAGTTCAACGAGGACCCCACCGTGTTCTCGGTCTACGGCTACCTGATCATGGACCAGTTCATCCAGGCGGCGCAGAAGGCCGGCCCCAACCTCACCACCGACTCCTTCATCAAGGCCATGGACTCCATGAGCTTCCCGACCGACATGTTCGGCAGCCCGCCCTCCAGCTACACGGCGACCAAACGCCTGGGCAACAACCTCTCGCGCCTGTCGCAGATCCAGGACGGGCGCTGGAAGGTGGTGTCGGACTACATCCAGTAGTCCGCGCCAGGCGTGACGGCAGGCCGCCCCCGGGGCGGCCTTCTGCTTTGCGCGCCGGGCCGGCTGCTAGGATGCCGGCACCCATGTCCGCCCCGGCCGCACCCCGCCCCAGCCCGCGCCGCAACCGCGAGCAGGTGATGGCGGCCATCCGCGCCGCCGCCATCGCGGAGTTCAGCGCCAACGGCCTCAAGGGCACCTCCACCCAGGCCATCGCGCAGCGGGCCGGGCTCACCAAGCCGCAGCTGCACTACTACATCCGCGGCAAGGAGGAACTCTACGAGGAGCTCCTCATGTCGGTGGTGGCGGACTGGCGCGGCATGTTCGATGCCGGCTCCCGCGACCCGGGCCGGGTGCTGGGCGACTACATCCGCTCCAAGATCCAACTTGCCTTCGACAAGCCGGAGATCTCCCGCATCTTCACCCGCGAGGTCCTCGACGGCGGCCGCAACCTCGAGAAGTTCTGGCCCGACGCGCGCAAGCGCACCCGCGAGAAGGTGGCCGCGATCAACGGCTGGATCGCCAAGGGCCTGATGCAGCCGGTGGACGCGCACGCGCTGCTGATGGCGATCTGGGCGATGACGCAGTTCTATGCGGACTCGGCGCTGCAGGTGCAGCAGCTGCGCAAGCCCGGGCAGCCGGGCTGGGCGCCCGAGCGCGAGGCGCTGGTCGAGGAGCTGACGCGCTTCGTGCTGCGCGGCTGCGGCATCCGCGACTGAGCCGGGGAGGCGGGAGGCGCGGGTCCCGCCGTCGCGGAGCGGCGCTCCGGATCCTGACATTATCCTGACATTCCGGCACCTTCTCCGAAGGCCCCTGCACACCTTCTTCGCAAGACCCGTCGCGCGATGCGCGTTTGCCCTAGTACGCGCGTCCTCGACCAGCCCTGACCATCGGGCCCGCGTTGAAAGTGCCTGCAGGCCGACACAACCCAGCCGTGTTGTAGAGACCACCTACCTTGGAGTCGAACATGCGCAAGAACGAGCCCCTCGCCCCCGCCGACCAGGAAGCCACCGGCGTCGAATCCCGCCTGACCATGCGGCGCCGCACCATCGTGCGCGCGGCCGCGGGCGCCAGCCTGCTGCAGGTGGCGTCGCCCTTCGTCATCTCCGCGCGCGCGGCCGAGACGGTGAAGATCGGCCTGGACAACCCGCTCACCGGCACCTATGCGGCCGTGGGCAAGAACGAACTCATCGGCTGCCAGCTGGCGCTGGAGCAGATCAACGCCAAGGGCGGCATCCTCGGGCGCAAGGCCGAACTGCTGGTCGAAGACTCCACCAGCGGCGACGCCGGCACCGCGGTGCAGAAGGCGCGCAAGCTGATCGACCGCGACAAGGTCGACTTCCTCCTGGGCAACGTCAACTCCGCCCTCGCCCTGGCGATGGCGCAGGTGAGCAACGAGAAGGGCGTGCTGCACATCGTGCCCGGCGGCCACACCGACGCCGTCACCGGCACCAGCTGCCACTGGAACGTCTTCCGCGTCTGCAACACGACGCAGATGGAAGCCAACGCGGTGACGCCGGCGCTGATCAAGAACGCCGGCAAGAAGTGGTACTACATCACTCCCGACTACGCCTTCGGCCACACGCTGCAGGCCGGCCTGGAGAAAGCCTGCGCCAAGGCGGGCGGCACCAAGGTGGGCGGCGACCTCACGCCGCTGGGCACCACCGACTTCTCCTCCTACCTGATCAAGGCCCAGGCCGCCAAGCCCGACGTGATCATCTTCCTCACGCAGGGCGACGACATGATCAACGCGCTGAAGCAGGCGGTGCAGTTCGGCCTGGACAAGCGCTTCCACCTGGCCGGCGGCCAGCAGGAGCTGGAGGCCCTGGAAGGCCTGCCGCCCGATGCGCGCATCGGCACCTGGGTGTTCGAGTGGTACTGGAACCAGCCGGGCGTGCCCCACGTCGCCGAGTTCGTCGCCGAGATCAAGAAGAGGACCGGCCGCGTGCCCACCGCGCGCACCTGGTTCGGCTTCGCCTCCACCTGGACCTGCGCGCTCGCCGCCGGGAAGGCCAAGTCGCTCGAGGCGGTCAAGATGGCCAAGGCGCTGCAGGACTTCCACCTGCCGCCCGAGGTCGCCCTGATGCCCGACGGCGCGTTCTTCCGCGCGGGCCAGAACCAGCTGATCCCCAACCTCTACGTGGGCCAGGCGCAGGCCAAGGGCAGCGCGCCCGACGACCTGTTCAAGGTGACCAGCGTGGTCAAGGGGATGGACGCGGCCGGCACCCTCGAGGAGTCGGGCTGCAAGATGACGTGGCCGACCTGACCACGGCATGACGCAGCTCCTGCTGTTCAACGTCTTCAACGGCCTGATCGTCGGCGCGTTCTACGCGCTGATGGCGCTCGGGCTGTCGCTGATCCTCAACCTGAGCGGGGTCATCAACTTCGCCCACGGCGGCTTCCTGGCCATCGGCGCCTACCTGGCGTACACGATGATGCCGGTGCTGGGCTTCTGGGGCGGGCTGCTGGTGGCCCCGCTGCTCACGGCGGTGATCGGCATCGTGGTGGAGCGCCTGCTGATCCGGCGTCTCTACGGGCGCGACCCGCTGTACAGCCTGCTGCTCACGTTCGGCCTGGCCTACGTGCTGGAGGACGTCACGCGCTACATCTGGGGCGCGCAGAGCCTGCCCTACCCGATCCCGTCCTGGCTCACGACGCCGCTGTCGTCGGAGTACTTCTTCCTCACCGGCTACCGCCTCTTCATGGTGGGCCTGGTGGCGGTGGTGGTGGCGGGCCTGTTCCTGATCCTCAACCGCACGCGGCTGGGCATGCGCATCCGCGCCGGCACCTCGGACCTGGAGACGGTGTCCGCGCTCGGCGTCAACGTCAGCATCCTGCGCAACCTCAACTTCGGGCTGGGCATCTACCTGGCCGGCCTGGCCGGCGTGCTGGCTGCCGGCATGCTGGGCCTGCAGCCCACCATCGGCACCTCGCTGATCATGCCCAGCTTCGTGGCGATCATCGTCGGCGGCCTGGGCAGCCTGCCCGGCACGCTGCTGGGCGGCCTGCTGATCGGCGTGGCCTCGGGCGTGACGACGGTGTATTTCCCCTCGGCGACGGAGGCCGTGATGTACGTGATGATGGGCCTGGTGCTGCTGGTGCGGCCGCGCGGCCTGCTGGGCGAGGAAGGACGGGTCCAGTGAAGGCACTCGACAAGAAGGCGGCCACGCCCCTGATCTGGCTGCTGCTGCTGACCATGCCGTACTGGATGAACGCGGTCGGCGGCTACACGGAGCTCGCGACGCGCGTCGTGGTGCTGGGGCTGGCCGCCATGGCGCTCAACTTCCTCCTCGGCTTCACCGGCGTGCTGTCGTTCGGCCATGCCGCCTACTTCGGCCTGGGCGCCTACGGCGCGGCGATGACGATCAAGTTCCTCACCCCCAGCACCCCGCTGGCGATCGTGGTGGGCGTGGTCGTCGGCGCGGTGGCGGCCGCCGCGATCGGCGGGCTGATCAAGAGCCTGCGCGGGACCTACTTCGCGATGGTCACCATCGCCTTCGGCCAGGTGTTCTACTTCATCACCTTCCGCTGGAACTCGGTGACCGGCGGCGACGACGGCCTGACCGGCTGGCAGCGCCAGCCGCTGCACCTGGGCGCGCTCACCGTCGACATCCTGCACAACGACAAGGCGTTCTACTACCTGGTGCTGGCGCTGTTCGCCCTGGCGGTGGGCCTGATGGCCCTGCTGCTGCGCTCGCCCCTGGGGCGCACGCTGGTGGCGATCCGCGAGAACGAGCGCCGCGCGCGCTTCCTCGGCATCCCGGTGGAGACCCACATCTGGCTGTCGTTCGTGATCTCCGGCGCGTTCTGCGCGCTGGCCGGCTCGCTGTACGCGCTGCTGTCCAACTTCACCGACCCGCGCTCGCTGCACTGGACCCTGTCCGGCAACTTCGTGATCATGGCCGTCCTGGGCGGCATGCGCTCCTTCTGGGGGCCGCTGGTCGGCGCGGCGGTGTTCGTGGTGCTGCAGGACTACCTCTCCAGCCACACGGAGAACTGGATGTCGTTCATCGGAATCTTCTTCGTGCTGGTGGTGCTGTTCTTCCCGCGTGGCGTGCTGGGCATCCTGCGCCGGAGGACCGCTGCATGAGCCTGCTGCAAGTCCGCAACGTCACGCGCAATTTCGGCAGCCTGGTGGCGGTCAACGACGTGTCCATGACCGTCGAACCGGGCGAGCTGCGCGCCGTGATCGGCCCCAACGGCGCCGGCAAGACGACCTTCTTCAACCTGATCAGCGGCTTCTTCCCGCCCTCGGCCGGCACCATCGTGTTCGACGGCAAGGACATCACCTCCTGGTCGCCGCAGCAGCGGGTCGAGCACGGCATGGCCCGCACCTTCCAGATCACGGAGATCTTCCCCGAGCTGACGGTGCGGGAGAACCTGCGCGTGCCGGTGGAAGTGGCCTCGGGCCTGCGGCTGCGGCCGTGGCTGGGACGCTCCGACGATGCGCGCATCGGCGCCCGCGTGGAGGAACTGCTGAAGATGGGCGGCCTGTCCGAGAAGGCGGACCGCCTGGTGGGCGAGCTCTCGCACGGCGACCAGCGCGCCACCGAGATCATGATGTCCATCGCCCTGCGGCCGCGCCTGCTGCTGCTGGACGAGCCCACGGCCGGCATGGGCGACCAGGAGACCTATGACATCTCCCGGCTGATCCGCCGGCTGCACCGCGACGACAAGCTGAGCATCGTGCTGATCGAGCACGACATGCGCGTGATCTTCAACCTGGCCGACCGCATCATGGTGCTGGCCGAAGGGGCGATGCTCGCCGAGGGCACGCCCGACGAGATCGCCCGCAACGAGCGCGTCCAGGCCGCCTACCTGGGGAAAACCGATTGACATCCTCCCCGCCTTCAAGGGACGGGGATTCCTTCTGCAAGAGGGCCATGCCCGGCCCCGGCCGAACGAACACCATTCAGATGCCCGCCA